>CBIHOW010000020.1:0-85500 GCA_966211695.1 uncultured Massilia sp.
GTTCCTTGATGAATTCCGGGCTCTTGTGCGTGATGTCCAGGTGGACGTAGTCGATGCCGCGCTTCTTCATCTCGAAGTCGATGGCGCGTGCCACGACGTCGCGCGGGGCCAGTTCGCCCCGTTCGTCGTGCGCGGGCATGAAGCGCGTCCCGGCCGCCGAACCTGCCTCCGGCGGCAGCTTCAACAGGCCGCCTTCGCCGCGCACGGCTTCCGTGATCAGGAACGATTTCGCGAACGGGTGGTACAGGCAGGTCGGGTGGAACTGGATGAATTCCATGTTCGACACGCGGCAGCCGGCGCGCCAGGCCATCGCGATGCCGTCGCCCGTCGCCGTGTCGGGATTCGTCGTGTACAGGTAGACCTTGCCGGCGCCGCCCGTCGCGAGCACCGTGTGCTCCGCCTCGAACGTCTGCACCTTGCCGCTCTTTTCGTCCTGCACGTACAGGCCGTGGCAGCGCGGCTGGCCGACGAGGGCCGGACCCGCGTGCACGCCGTCCGGCTGCAGTTTGTCGGACGTGATCACGTCGATCGCGCAATGGTGCTCGAACAGCGTGATGTTCGGGTGCGCGCGCACTTTCTGTTCCAGCGTCACCTGCACGGCATGGCCGGTGGCGTCCGCCGCGTGGATGATGCGGCGCTGGCTGTGGCCGCCTTCGCGGGTCAGGTGGAAGCCGAGTTCCGCGGTCTCGTCGCGGGTAAAGGGCACGCCTTGCTCGATCAGCCATTCGATCGCTTCGCGCCCGTGCTCGACGATGTAGCGGGTGGCCGCTTCGTCGCACAGGCCGGCGCCGGCGACGAGGGTGTCGGCGATATGCTGGTCGTGGCTGTCGCCCGAGTCCAGCACGGCGGCGATGCCGCCCTGGGCCCAGTTGCTGGCACCGTCGAGGAGCTCGCGCTTGGAGATGATGGCGACCTTGCGGGTTTGCGCCAGATGAAGGGCAACCGACAGGCCGGCCAGGCCGCTGCCGACGATGGCTACGTCAAATTTCATCGCACTCTCTTGGTTTTGCTTTTGTAAAGAGGCATCACTATAGACGATTTGGCGCGGGTATGTGGAAGATGCCGTTGTTCAGCATCCGCCACGGCCCCCTCCCGCCGCCTCGCTGCCCGTGAGCGCGTCGTACACGGCGAGATAATCGCGGGCCATCGCCGGCATGCTGTGGCGGGCGATCACCTGGCTGCGCGCCCGCGCGCCGTGGCGGGCCGCCATGTCCGGGATCCTGCAGTAGTCGGCGACCGCCGCCGCCAGCAATTCCGTCGACATCGGCGGCACGAGGATGCCTGTGAAGCCCGGATGGACGAGCTCCGTATTGGCGCCGACGGCGGACGCGACGACGGGCAATCCCGTCGCCATCGCCTGCAGGATCGCGTTCGACCCGTCTTCGACGAGCGCCGGCAGCACGAACAAATCCATCGCCCGCAGCAGCTGGGGCACGTCGGCGCGGGCGCCCGGCAACCACGCGCGCGCGGCCGCGCCGGCCCGGTGCAGCAAGGCCTGGCACTCGGCGCGCGCGGGCCCGTCGCCGACCAGGATCAGCCGCAGCCGCTGGTGCGCCGGGTGCGGCGACGCGATCAGGCGCAGGAACGCCTCGACGAGGGTCGCGTGGTTGCCGGCGGCGTCCATCCGGCCGACGCTACCCACGACGAACGCACCGTCCTGCATGAAGCCGGGCGGACCGACGGCGGCGGATGGTCCGAGCCGCGGGTGGAATTGCACGCTGTCGACGCCGTTCGCGATCTGCGACACGCGCGCCGGTTCCGCGCCCACGGATTCGACGAGCCATTGCTCGAGATCGCTGCTGGCGGCGATGTAGTGGTCGATCAGCGGACACAGCAACCGGCGCAGCAGGCGGGTGCCGATGCCGCCGCCCGTGTCCGCCGCAACGCGCCCATGCTCCGCGTGCACGCGCAGCTTGACCCCGGCCAGTGCCGCGATCACCTGGGCCGCGAGGCCGGCGCCGTCGCGCGTGTGGATGAGGTCGGGCCGCAGAGCACGCAGCACGCCGAACATGCGCAGGTAGTGCCA
Source organism: uncultured Massilia sp. (assembly GCA_966211695.1). Lineage (GTDB taxonomy): Bacteria > Pseudomonadota > Gammaproteobacteria > Burkholderiales > Burkholderiaceae_D > Telluria. The sequence goes on from CBIHOW010000020.1 coordinate 2,027, forward strand.
GGGATCGGACCCGGACCGCTTGTGCAGGTTGACGACCTCGACGCCGTGCTCGCGGATGTCGCCCAGGTGGCCGCCGCGATCGTGCATGCAGACGATGGCGTGGCGGTAGCGCTCGGGCGGCAGGTGGCGGATCAGGTTCAGCAGGCTGGTTTCCGTCAGCGCGGCGTCGAGCGCGTCGACCACGTGAACGACGAGGCGTGGCCGCTCGTCCGGCTCGAACAAGGCACCCATGGCGTCACCCGTCATTGAAGCGCGATGGTTGATTATATTGCGCTGCAACGCGTCGTTTTTTCTGCTTTCCGGCACTGTTGACCGGCCTCAAAAGTTCGGCGCCGCACCGAACAGCAGGCGGGCGCGCGCTACGATGGGTCTCCATCCGCATGAGGAATCACCATGAGCACACACGACAGCAAAGACATCGCCGACCTGAAATCGAGGATCAAGGAAGTCCGTTTTCCCATGTTCACGTGGCAGGACGAACACGGCCACCTGCTGAGCCAGCCGATGACGCAGGAAGAAGTGGACGACGCGGGCGGCATCTGGTTCTTCACCTCCACGCAGACGGCGCTGTGGGATTGCATCGCGCACCGGCCGCAAGTGAACCTGTCGTTCGCGAAGCCGGAAGACAGCCTGTTCGTCTCGGTGAGCGGACTGGCCGAACGCGTCGTCGACCGCGAACGCATCCGCGCCATGTGGAACACGGGTGTGCAGGCGTGGTTTCCGGCCGGTCCGGACGACGAGCATGCCGTGCTGATCCGCGTCGAGCCGCATTCCGCCGAATACTGGGATTCGAACGACAGCAAGATGGTGCGCCTGTTCGCGTACGCGAAGGCAGCCATGACGGGCACCCGGCCTGACGTGGATGCGGAACACCGCACGCTGAAGCTGTAAGTACGAAGTTCCTCTCTTGCAAGAATCGGAGAGGCTGGCGTACAGTACACGCTTCTTCGAAGGAGCGTAAATGAGCAAGGACGGGCAGGGCCGGGCGCGATGATCGCGCCGCTCGAACTGGCGGCGAACGGATTTGTCGCGGTGTCCATCCTGCTGGCCGGCCGCAACAACGTCCATACATGGTGGACGGGGATCGTCGGCTGCACGCTGTTCGGGGTATTGTTCGCCCGGAACCGCCTGTATGCCGACGTCGCCCTGCAAGTGTTCTTCGTCGCCACCAGTGCCGTCGGCTGGTGGAAATGGATGCGCGGCGACCACGGCGACCCGCTGCCGATCACGCATGCCAGTGCCGCGAATCTCGCCTGGACGGTGCCGCTGGGCGTCGTCGCCACGGCCGGCTACGGCGCGCTGCTGCACTTCACGACCAACGCCTACGCGCCGTTCCTCGATTCCGCCGTCCTCGTCTTTTCCATCATCGGCCAGGTGCTCATGATGCAGCGCCGGGTCGAGAACTGGGCGTTCTGGCTGCTGGTGAATTCCATCGCCGCGCCGCTCTACCTGAGCCGCGACCTCGTCCTGACGGCCGTCCTGTATGGCGGCTTCTGGATCAATGCCATCGTTTCCTGGCGCAACTGGTACCGACTGGCTGCGCAACCTCTTTTATCCGAGAGTCCCACCACATGAACAAGACACCGCTCGCGGCCGCGCTGGCCACGCTCACCTTCGCCTTGTCGGCCACGGCCGCCGACCAGGTCGTCGCCATCCGCGCCGGCAGGCTCGTCGACGTCGTCGCCGGCAAGGTGCTGCAGGACCAGACCATCCTCGTCAGCGGCGAGCGCATCACGGCCGTCGGCCCGACCGCGAGCACGACCGTGCCGGCCGGTGCCCAGGTAATCGACCTGTCGCGCGCGACCGTGCTGCCGGGCCTGATCGACGCCCACGTGCACCTGACCGGCGACCCGAACATGCATGGCTACCGCTCGCTGGGCGTGTCCGACATCCGCGCCGCCATGTACGGCGCCTACGCCGCGCGGCGCACGCTGGAAGCCGGCTTCACGACGGTGCGCAACGTGGGCGCGAGCGGCTTCGGCGACGTGGCGCTGCGCGACGCCATCAACGACGGCGAACTCCCGGGTCCGCGCATGCGCGTGGCCGGCTACGCCATCGGCATCCAGGGCGGCCACTGCGACAACAACCTGCTGCCGCACGATTTCCATTTCACGGAAAACGGCGTGGCCGACGGTCCGTGGGCGGCGCGTGCCAAGGTGCGGGAAATGGCGAAGTTCGGCGCCGACACCATCAAGATCTGCGCCTCCGGCGGCGTACTGTCCAAGGGCGACGAGGCGGGCGCCCAGCAACTCACGCTGGAAGAGATGAAGGCCATCGTCGAGGAAGCCCATAAACTGGGTCGCCGCGTGGCAGCGCACGCGCATGGCGCCAGCAGCATCCGCGACGCGATCCTCGCCGGCGTCGACTCCGTCGAGCACGCGAGCCTGATCGACGACGAGGGCATCCGCCTGGCGCGCGAAAAGGGCACCTACCTTGTCATGGACATCTACAACGACGACTTCATCCTGCAGGAAGGCGCCAAGGCGGGCATGCTGCCGGAATCGCTGGAGAAGGAGCGCCTGGTCGGACAACTGCAACGCGATAACTTCCGCAAGGCATTCAAGGGCGGCGACAAGATGGCGTTCGGCACCGACGCCGGTGTCTACCCGCATGGCGACAATGCCCGCCAGTTCTTTTACATGGTCAAGTACGGCATGACACCCATGCAGGCCATCCAGGCCGCGACGATCAATGGCGCCGATCTGCTGGGCTGGAAGGATCGCGTGGGTTCGATCACGCCGGGCAAGTATGCGGACGTCGTGGCTGTCGGCGGCGACCCACTGGCGGATCCGGCCGAGCTGACGCGCGTGAACTTCGTCATGAAGGGTGGCGCCATCATCCGGAGCACTGGGTCAAAATAGCCGTCATCCATCCACAACCGACGGGAGGAATGATGTCTCACGCTGATTTCAAAGCCTGTATCGACGCCTGCTACGCCTGCGCGGCAGCCTGCGACCATTGTTCGACGGCATGCCTGCGGGAAGACGACGTCAAGATGATGGCGCGCTGCATCGCACTGGACATGGACTGCGCCCAGATCTGCCGCACGGCCGCCGCCTTCATGGCGCGCGGCAGCGACTTCGCCCGCGACCTGTGCCGCCTGTGCGCGGACGTGTGCACCGCGTGCGGCGACGAGTGCGGCAAGCACCCCATGGACCATTGCCAGGCATGCGCGCAAGCCTGCCGCGCCTGCGCCGATGCGTGCCGGCGCATGGCCGGCTCCGCCTGAGCGGTCAGTCGCGGCGGGGCGGCGCCAGGTCGTCTTCGCCCTGGTTGCCGCCCGTTTCCGGCGCGCCGAGCCCCGTCGAACCGGGGCTGGCCTGGCGGCTGCGCGTGTCCTGGTAGCCGCGGTTGATGGCTGTCGCGGCCGTGCCTTCGCCTTCGGCCGGCTCGTCCGGCGCATTTGACCGGCCCTGGCGGTTGCCCGCGTCGCCGGATTGGCTGCTGCCGCGCGACACCGGCGCCTCCTCTTCCGGACGCGGTTGGGTGCCGCTGCCCCCCGTTTCGGCCATCGTTTCGTGGGTGAGGGTGCTGCCTTCTTCGCCGCTGGTCGGGTTGCCGACGCCGATCGTCGTCGATTTCGCGTTCATGTCGCCTCCTGGTCTGTGAATTGATGAGCGATTGTCGCCGCGCGCCCGCCGTCCGTCTGTCGGCAGGCGCTGCGTGCGCATGTAGGATCAGACCGGAATCTCGGACGTCCCGCCGCCCACCCTGCCGAATTCCTGCAGTTGTTCGATCGTCAGGCGCCGCTCGTTGAGGGCGGCCAGGATTGCGTCCAGCTGATCGGGATCGGGCTGGATGTAGACGATGCGCTGCTCCACTTCATCGTCCCAGCAACGCGTGTACGGGACGTCGGTCTCGGCCATGATCTTCGCGTCGAAACTGCCGTCGCGCAATTCGCCGAACAGGGTGACGCGGGTCGTGTCGGGCGTCGTGTTCTTTACCGTGATGCTCATGCATACTCCTTTCGGTGTGCGGGTCGTCACGGTCATTGTCCCGTAGGCGCGGGTGGCCTGCAAACACGGTTCAAGCGTGCGCGGCCGACTGGTAGCGCGAGGCCGGATTGGCCGACTGGATCAACACCGGCGCTGTGCCGCACGCGGCCGAGCTGTTATACTGTATAAAAACACAGTTCTTTCAGCGCCGCCATGCCGAACTTCACGCCCATCGACCTTGGTCCAACGATACCGGAAGCGATTACGACCGGCGCGAGTGGCCGTCTGCACGTCAAGATGTACCGCCAGTCCGACGACGCGATCACGGAGGCGACCACCGACATCGAACTGGCCCGCGAATTCATCGCTCACGGCGAACTGAGCGCGAAGTCGATCCAGAATACGCAAAAGGAATTGTTCCGCTTCCTGACGTGGTGCCGCGAGGAAGCCAGGAAGACGCTGGTCCAGCTGAACGTGGCCGACCTGAACGCCTACAAGGAATTTCTCAAGAATCCCCCGCCGGAGTGGGTGTGCACGACGAAATGGCCGCGTACCGATCCACGTTACCGCCCCTTCACGGGGCCGCTGTCCGACGCGAGTAGGCGCCAGGCGATGATCGCCGTGAAGGGCCTGCTGGGCTTCGCGGAGCAGACGGGCTATCTGCGCCGCAACCCGGGCGCGCTCGTGCGCAATGTGCGGGCACCGGCGGCGAGCCGCATCACGCGCTACCTGACGCAAGGCGCGATCGCGCTGGCGCTGGAAACCGTCGCGCACCGTCCGGCCGACACGCCTGCCGCCGTCAAGCGGCGCGCCCGCGACCGCTTCCTGCTCGTCGCGTTCGCGCACACGGGTGCGCGCCTGAACGAGATCGTGGGCGCATCGATGGGGTCGATCTACACGGAAGGCAACGGCCGCAGTTGGCTGGACGTCGTCGGCAAGGGCAACAAGCCGCGCCGCCTGCCGGTGCCGCCCGACATGCTGGACGCCTTCCGCTCCTACCGCCAGGCGTTCGGCCTGCTGCCGCAGACGGGTCGTACGGACCGCACGCCGCTCGTCCTGTCGAGCCGTAGCCGCGAACTCGCGCGCATCACGGACGAAGCGGCCTCCGAAGCGATCAAGGCGATCTTCGCCGACGCGGCGGACGTGGCGGACGGACGCGGCGACTTCGACACGGCCGCGACGCTGCGCCAGGCGTCGGCGCATTGGCTGCGCCACAGCATGCTGACGAACCACGCGAACAACGGCGTGCAATTGAAGACGCTGCAGGACACGGCAGGCCACGCGAACATCGCGACGACCGCGGCCTATCTGCACAAGACCGACAACGAACGCTACGACGAAATCATCACGTCGGTGAACGGGCGCGGCATCCTCTGAGCGCGTCTTGTGACCAGTTTGCGACTATACTGGCTGCATGACGGTGACCCACGTTGCCAGCGGCATCGAGGGCGAGGTGATCCTGTGCCCCGTGAGCCCGGTCGAATGGCCGGGCATGGTCAACCAGCGCCCGTACGAGGCGCCGATCGGCGTGGCGGATCGAGCGGGGCGCGTTGTGGCCGGGATCCGTAGCGGCCCTGACGGCCGGTTCCGCATCATTCTGGAACCGGGCACGTACGTTCTGCACCCGGAATCCGACGCCATGTATCCGCAGGCGCCGGCGCAAACGGTCACCGTGATGAAGGACCAGTTCACGCCGGTACGCATCATTTACGACAGCGGCATCCGCTGATCACGCCGTGAAGCCGATGCCGACGATGCGGCTGCCCCAGTCGTGGTTGGTCAGGACATCCTCATTGACCAGCCACGCGCGCCTCGTGTTGCGCGGATCCACCGTCACCGCCGAGTAATCCCCCCAGCGCCCCCCCGTGAAGTACGTCGGACTCGTGAAGGCCGCGATGCCCGGGCTCAGCTGGTAGATGCTGCCGTTGTTGTGGTCGAACCCCGAGAACCTCACCTGGGGATTCGTGCCGCGCGGCGGGTCGGTCATCGTCCAGGTCACGTAGATATCGTTCGCACTGTTGGCCGCGATCGAAGCGTTGAAATCGAACGACGTCGACGTCCCGAAGAAGTACGCGCTTTGCACGAGCGAGCCGGTGGCCGTATTGATCTGGTAGAACTTGGGCGCCGCATAGCCCACCAGGTTGATCGTATGGACCTGCCACAGGAAATCCCCGGTCTGCGTGCTGGCGTTGACGAAACGGCCGTCGAGCGTATCCAGCGTGGACGTCGTCCCCGGCTGCGGCGCGTCGGGCGGCGCGGTGTACGCGGGTACCGCCACGCTCACCGGCCCGGTGAGCTGGATGGCGTTCGGCCGGCTCGAGTTGGTCAGCGTGTAGAGGCTCAACGCGCTCCCGCCCGATGCCGCGATCAGGTACGTGCGGGCATTCTGGTCGAGCACGATCGGCGGCGCGAGCGTGGCGCGCAGGCCCGTGAACACGGGAACGGAGAAGCCCAGCCCGTTGTACAGGCGCGCTTTCGCGACCGCGAACATGTCGGCGCCCCGGAATCCGCCCGACGCCGTGAAGACGTTGGCCGTGATGATGATCGCGTCCTGGTCGTAGCCGAGCTGCGGATAATCCCAGAAATCGCCGGCGTTGAAGGTGACATCCAGCGCGTAGATGAAATACGAGCCCAGCGGGTTCGACGTCGTGGAAATCGCCACGAAGAAGAGCTGGCGCGTGCTCGACTCCTGGAACGCGGCCGCCGTCACGACCCAGCGGTTCCACACACTGTCATACACGGCGCGCGGATCGAACAGCACGCGGTAGGTATAGCCGAAGAAGGCCGCCAGCGAAATACTGGTGCGCTGGCTGGGATTGGCCCGCAGGAAGATGTCGATATGGGAATTCGTCACCTCGACAAAATGGTCGAGGCCCACGGCGCCGTGCGTGTCGGGCGGAATCAGGCCGTCGACGTCGGTCGCGCCCGCGAAATTCGGGCCGACGAGGCCGATCGGTGCGCGGGGGAGGGCTTCGGCCTCGGCCTCCGGCTCGGCCTCGACGGGCTTGTCGGCCATCCGGTCCTGCGCCCGCAGCTTCGTCTTGAGCTCTTCATACTCGGCAGCAGGCATCGTCGGCAGGAAAGGCTTCGATTTTCCTTGCGCGACCGCACGCGCATTCGGCGCCACGTTGCTCTCCATATCTTGCAGCATCGTCTCCACAGTCCTGAGCTGGGGCGCCGCGGCCTCCAGCTGGGTCCCGATTTCGATAGCAGAATGTTTCACGGCATAACTCCTTTCCTTTGAGATGGCTTGCAGCGCTGGAATCGGCAGAAGAGGCGCCATTCCTGCGCCGTTCACTATCGTGACAAACGGACTGGACGTTGTTGACAGCGGTCAGGCGGAGAGAACTCGTCCTGGGAGGAGGAGTTTCCTGTCAGGCGAAGAATTAACTGACGTTCGGCGAAGCTCCGGCGACTGGGCGACTTGCGTAGTATCAAACGGTCAATTCAACCCGCATAGGAGTATCTCACTTCGCATTGGTCCCGACCATGTAACACTGATTGTCACGTTGTAATACTGCGCCTGTTTCGGTGCCGTTCAGTACAAAAGCGAACACGTCCATGTTAAATAGCGTCAGAGTGTTCTTCCAGGGCGAATTCAACCGCAATGTTGTCACCCTCATCACGGGGACCGGGCTTGCGCAGCTTATTCCGCTTGCGGTAACGCCAATCCTGTCGCGCCTTTATCCTCCGGAGCAATTCGGCGTGCTCGCACTCTTTGTTTCGATCGTAGCGAGTTTGTCCGCCCTGGCCACAGGCCGTTATGAATTCGCGATCATGCTGCCGCGCAAGGATGTCGACGCCAACAATATTGCGGCATTGTCGATCACGATCAATTTGGTTGTCAGCGTCGCCTTGTTTGCAATCGCTTTCATATTGAATAAGCCAATATCGAAAGCGTTGGGACACGAGTCGATGGCGTCGTGGCTGTATGTCGTTCCCCTGGCAGTTTTGCTGAACGGTATTTATTCGAATCTAAAATACTGGAGTAATCGCCACAAACTGTATTTTTTGATGGCGCATCGGCAAGTGCTCCAGAGCGGAGGGACCGCGGCGGCGCAGCTCGGTCTCGGGCTGCTCCGCGCCGGCGCCGGCGGGTTGGTGATAGGAAGCGTTGCCGGCCAAGCCCTCGCTGCGGGAATGATGACGAGCCTGGTCCGCCACCACTGTCCACATTTCTGGCGCGGTATCGACAAACGCAAGATGCTGGCTCTGGCGAAGCGATACCGAAGCTGTCCGCAATACCTGGTCCCGGCCCATACGCTGGGTGCGGTGTCGGTCCAGCTGCCAACGATATTCATCAATGCCGCGTTCGGTCTGGCGGCGTCGGGATTTTTCATGTTGGCCGAAAGAGCGGTCGGCATGCCGCTGGCGTTGGTATCAGCCTCCATCGGAGACGTTTTCAGGCAGGAAATCAGCGAATCATTTCTGGCGGGTGAACGTTGCAGGGTGATATTTATTTCGACCCTCAAGAAACTGGTAGCGGTCGCGACACCTCCCTTCCTGCTCCTCCTGTTTTTCGCGCCGGCTCTGTTTGCGCTGGTATTTGGTGAAAAGTGGCGCGTTGCGGGCGAATATGCCCGGCTGATGTGCCCGATGTTTTACCTGCGCTTCATCAGTAACCCTTTGAGCCTGGTTGCGATAATCGCGCAGAAGAATCGATTCGAGTTTTTGTGGCAGCTGGGTATGTTGCTATTCCTGATGTTCGTGGCGGCAACACATTATTTCATTATCCTGGACGTGAAAATGTACATCGTCGCCTTCGTGATTATCTACGGCGTATTTGATCTCGTGAATCTTTTTGCTTCATATAAATTCGCCTGCGATGGCGACATGCGGAAGCCCGGCTGCCAGGCGTCCTGACCGGCTCCGCAATTTCAATCGTTGTTTTATGACGGGGACGAGGCAATGGATGCAGTAATTAACGGGCTGAACGGGACGGAAGGCGAGAAAGCGCAACAGGGGGCCGATACTCTGCTGAACAAAGCCGAGTATCGAACCCTGTGCACAGCCGAGCCGTCGATCCCGATTTTTTCAAACGCCTGGTGGCTTGACGCAGTGGCGGGAACGGACGGCTGGGACGTCGCGCTGGCGAAGGCAAATGGACGCATCGTCGGCGCCATGCCATTCTGCATCACCCGGCGGTATGGCATGAAGGTGATCCAGCAGCCGCCTTTGACACCGGTACTTGGACCGTGGATACGGGTCTGCGAGGGCAGCCGCGCCACCAGGCTGAGCACCCAGCAAAGAATCATGCAGTCGCTGATCGAGCAGTTGCCCCGGTTCGACCATTTCATCCAGACCTGGAACAAGGATTTGACGAACTGGCTGCCGTTCTACTGGAACGGATTCAGCCAGTCGACCGAATACACCTACGTCATTCCCGAGCTGGATGACCTGGATCGCGTCTGGAACAGGATCGACCCCGCCCGCCGCAAACATTGCAGGACCGCTGTCGCGCGGCACGATCTGCGGGTGCGCGAAGACCTTCCGCTGGACGCTTTCCTGGCCCTGCACAAGATGACGATCGAAAACCGCGGCGTCGCGCAGACCTTCACCGATGATTGCCTGCGCCGCCTGGACGCAGCGTGCGTCGAACACAAGCGGCGCAAACTCCACATCGTTGTCGACGAGGCTGGCCGGCATTGCGCCGCCACCTATACGGTCTGGGACAACAATTGTGCGTACGCCTTGTTGAAGGGCTCCGACCCGGACATGCACCATACCCAGGCACCCAGTGTCTGCCAATGGGAAGCCATCAAGTTCAGTGCCACGGTCGCTCCGAAGTACGATTTTCTCGGAAACATGAATCCGTCGATCGAACCCTATGTACGCAGCTTCGGGACGGAGCAGGCACCGATATTTGCGATCACCAAGACTCCCTCGCGGCTGCTGCGCCTGCGTCGCGGTCTGATCTCGGCTCTTGCCAGCGGACACCAGGAACGCCCATTTCACCGAAAGCCAGCCCGATGACGACCATCCCGCCCCAGGCGCCGCAGGCCACGAGCGACATCGCCTCGCCGAAGGACACGTACCGCCGGTTCTGTATCCAGGAACCTTCGCTTCCCCTGTTTTCCCGCGACTGGTGGCTGGACGCGGCAGCGGGGCCGAACGGCTGGGATGTCGCGCTCGTCAAAAAAGGCAGCGAAGTGCTCGCGACCATGCCTTATGTGATCCGCAGCCGCTACGGCATGAAGATCGTCTCGCAGCCCGCGCTGACACCCATCCTCGGGCCCTGGCTGCGGCCGACGGGGGGTAGGCAGGCGGCGCGGCTGAGCAACGACAAGGACGTCATGCAGGCGCTGATCGATCAGCTGCCCCGCTTCGATCACTTCGCGCAAACCTGGCATCCCAGCGTCACGAACTGGCAACCTTTCTTCTGGAATGGCTTCCGGCAAACCACGTATTACACCTTCGTTTTGTCCGAGTTGACCGACGTGGACAAATTGTGGGCAGGCTTGGAAGGCAAGACGCGGCGCGCCATCACCAAGGCCCGGAAACAACACGAACTGCAAGTCCACAGCGACGTCCCGCTCGACCTGCTGCTCGACCTGAACCGCAAGACCTTTGCGCGCCAGGGCTTGCCCCCACCGTATCCCGACGACTTCGTCAGGAACCTCGACGCAGCATGCCAGGAGCGCGGCTGCAGCAGGCTGTTCTGCGCGATCGACCCCGACGGCGCCGCGCATGCGGCCTGTTACATCATCTGGGACGAACACAGCGCCTATGGGCTGATCTCGGGCACGGACCCTGCCTACCGCGGGAGCGAGGCCAACAGCCTTTGCGTATGGGAGTCGCTCCTCTACGCCGGCGGCGTGACGCGCCAGTACAACTTTTCCGGTTCGATGATCGAGCCCTTCGAGGGCTTCCTGCGCGGGTTCGGCGGCAATCATGTACCGTATTTCCACATCAGCAAAACCCCGTCGCGGCTGCTGACGCTGCGCCAAGGCCTGCTGTCACTCACCGGGAAAGACTGATGCTGCGTATCTTATCTCCGGAAAGTCAGCGTCCTGAGCGCAGTTGGATCTGCGAGGTTCTGCTCGGTGAATTCCTGGGACTCGATTACGAGCTCGCGTTCGACCACGCGGACACGGTGCGCATCAGCGCGGCCGGCAGGACACTGCGTCTGCCGGACGCCTTCTTTGCCGGGGCCGCGAGCCCGGACGCGATGCCGCAACGCTGGACCGTCGCCCGCAGCGGTCTCGATGCGCGCCTGTGTGACGCGAGCGTCCCGGTGCTGTTCGGCGCACCCGGTTTCACGATCGACGCCGACGGCAATGCCGCATTGTCGCTCGACGTCTTCGGCTCGGCATTCTTCATGCTCGCGCGCTACGAGGAATCGGCGAGTCCCGCGCGCGACGGGCATGGGCGCTTCCCCGCCAACCTGTCGCTGGCTGCGCGCCAGGGTTTTCTCGATCGTCCGATCGTGGACGAGTACGTCGAGATCCTGTGGGCGGCCATCCACAGGCTGTGGCCTACGCTCGCCAGGAAGCGACGCGCCGCGCGCAAGCTGATCAGCTGCGACGTGGACCACCCGTTCGATCCGGCTTGCGCATCGGTGTCGCGCCTCGGCAGGCGGCTGCTGGGCCGCGCGGTACGGGAGCGGTCGCTGGGTGCGCTACTCGCAACCGCCGGCAACTACTGGGCAGTCAGGCGCGGAAACACCGCACGCGATCCTTACTGGCATGCGTTGTCGTGGATAATGGATGTGAACGAGAAGGCCGGCAACCAGGTCACGTTCAACTTCATTCCCGAGCCCACCGACGGCGCCATGGACAATGCGCCAAGCATCGACCATGGGCGCATGCGCGAGCTGTTGCGCACCGTGCATGCGCGCGGCCACCTGATCGGCATTCACCCCGGCTATAACACCTACCGGCATCCGGACGCGTTCACGCGCTCGGCCGCGTCCCTGCGGCGCGCCATCGACCAGGAGGGCATCCGCCAGGACGAACTGGGCGGGCGCCAGCACTACCTGCGGTGGGACGTGCGGACCACGCCGCAGTTGTGGGCATCGAACGGGCTGACTTACGACAGCACGCTGACTTACCCGACGATCGCCGGATTTCGCACGGGGACCTGTCACGAATACACAATGTACGACCTGGTCGCGCGCCGGCCGCTCACTCTGAAGCAACGGCCGCTGGTCGTCATGGAAAATGCGGTGATCGACGATCCCAACATGGGATTGGGTCACGGCGAACAAGCGCTGGCCGCGATGCGGCGCTACAAGGAGATATGCGCACGTTTCGATGGCAACTTCACACTGCTCTGGCATAACTCATCGTTCACGGGCGACGATGACCGAGCGATGTATTGCGACCTCATCCAATAGGCGAGCCGACCATGCCCGCCATCTATGCCTCCTCAGCTCGCATCACCAGCACGCCCGGCAAGGCTGGGCCGGCGCGGCTTGCATTCCTGCTGCTGTTCCCGGGCTTCTTTTTCTACCAGACCCTGATCGGCATGGGTGTGATGGGGGCCTTCCTGGGCGGGTATTTTTCAGTCGTCTCGATCGCGCTGTTTCCACCGCTCGCCTACATGTATTACCTCGGCATCAAGGCGCGCGTCGGCCGGGTAGCGTCGACTGACCTGCACTTCGGCTTTTTCCTGTTCTATTTTTTCGTGATTGTGGCGATCAACGCGGCCTTCGGCGCGAATCCCATGATCGTGAAAACGCACCTGTTGTCGATCCTCTATTTCATCAATATCTACCTCATCTTCAAACACGGCGACTTTTCTGAGCGCAAGACGATCGCGGCGACGCTGGTCTCTCTACTGCTGATGTCGGCGACCATCTTTTTCTTTTCGCGGGACGGCAGTTTCCAGCCCGGACAGTTCGGCGATCCGACGAGCCCGGATAGCGTCGCGACCTACCAGGGGCTCGCCCGCTCCTACGTCCTGACCTTCGTGACGGTCGTCTGTTTCACCCGCGTGATGGCGGCTCGGCTGGTCCTGTATGCCATCGCTGTCCCGGCCCTGTTCCTGAACGGTGCGCGCAGCGAGCTGGTGGCGGCGCTGTTCCTGTTCCCGATGATCGAGCTGTATCGCGCAAAGCACTGGCTTCCTTTCCTGTACCTGGTGCTGCTGGTGTGCGGCCTGGCCAGCATCGACGCGAAGTTGCTGGCGAATCAATTTCCTGAAAGCCGGGTGTGGGAATTATTCGACCTTTCCAAGTCTTCGTCAGCGAGCGCCAGGCACGAACTCACCGAACACGCGCTGCGCACGATTGCGGAGAACCCGGTACTGGGCGCATACGCCAGTTATCCGCCAGGCGGGTATTCCCACAACATCCTGTCGGCCTGGGTCGACCTCGGTTTTTTCGGCTTTGTGTACATGCTGTTCATGCTGGTGCGGGCCGCGGTCGGACTGTGCTCCCGCGGTTGGCTGATTCGGCCAAGGTCAGGCCAGTTCCTGCTGGCATGGTCACTGATCTGCATCTCGCTGCTCCTGCTGGTGACCGCCAAGACGTTCGACGACATGTTCTTCGGCGCCGCCATGGGTGCTTACGCGAACTATCGCAACAGTGAACAAAGCAGTAAGCGCTGCCGGGATGCCGCCGATAACGTAGAAGGAGAGGGACCTTGATCAACATTCACGTGTATCCGTCGCCGTTCCTGAACGAGAGCCGGATCCTGCGCGAGGCCTGCTCGCTGTCCCGGTTGGCGCTGTTCGATCGCATCGACCTGGTAGGCGTGGGACAGGAGGGCGTGCCGCCGATCGAAGATCTACAGGGCAATATCCGCATCGTCCGCATCGGACAGCGCACCGGCGGAGGCCTGGTCGGCAAGCTGAAACGCACCGGTGACTGGAGCCGCGCGGTCTACCAGCGCTATCGCGACGACAAACTCGGGTGCATCAACTGCCACAGTATCGCCACGCTGCCGCTCGGCGTCCTGCTGAAGCGCGCCACCGGCGCCAGGCTGGTGTACGACGCCCATGAACTGGAGACAGAGACCAATGGCCTCGGCGGACTCCGTAAATTCCTCACCCGGCTGGCCGAGCGTGCCCTGATCCGGTACGCCGACCATTGCATCGTCGTGGGCCAAGCGATCGAACAATGGTATGTGCGCAAGTACGCTTTGCGCAACGTCACGGTGCTCTATAACTGCCCGCCGCGCCGCCGCGTGAACCCGGCCGATTATTTCCGCAAGACGTATCCGATCGATGCCGGTACGCCGATCTTCCTCTACCAGGGCTTCATCGGCGAAGGCCGCGGGATACGCAACCTGGTCGAAGCATTTGCCGGCCTGGCCGGGCGCGCGGCGCTGGTCGTGATGGGTTACGGCCCGCTGGCGGACTGGATTGCCGGAGAAGCCGCGCGCCACCCGGGCATCCATTACCACCCGGCGGTCGCGCCGGAACGCCTGCTCGATTACACGGCGGCGGCCGATTTCGGGCTGTCGGTCATCGAGGCGACCTCGCTCAGCTACGAGTACTGCATGCCGAACAAGCTGTTCGAGTACGTGATGGCGCGCAAACCGGTGCTCGTGTCGCCGACCCGCGAGCAGAGCGAGTTCGTACGCCGGCACGAGATCGGCGAAGTCACGAGCGACGCGTCGCCGGCGGCCATCCGCGCAGGTGTGCTGCGCTTGCTGACCCGCGACCAGCGCGCCCTGCAGGACGCGTTGGTGCGGACCGCGGACGAATACTGCTGGGAAGGGCAAGAGGCGAAACTCGAGACGGTCTATCTGAATGCGCTCGGCATGCGTTCGCGCAGATACGGCCAGGGCCACCAAGGGGAGGCGCAGCGTGATCTCTGTCATTGACTACGGCGTTTGCAATCTCGGGTCGATGCTCAATATGCTGCGCAAGGTCGGCGCCGAGGCGCAGCTGGTATCCACCGCCGCGGAACTCGAGCGGGCCGGGAAGCTCGTCCTGCCCGGCGTAGGAGCCTTCGACCATGGCATTGGCGCACTGAGGGAGCGCGGGCTGGCCGATGCACTGTGCAAACGGGTGCTCCAGGACAAGGTCCCCTTGCTCGGCGTGTGCCTCGGCATGCAGATGCTGGGCCGGCGCAGCGAAGAGGGCGGCACGGAGGGCCTTGGCCTGATCGATGCCGAGGTGCGCCGCTTCCGGTTTGCGCCGGACAGCAAGAACAAGGTCCCGCACATGGGCTGGAACCAGTTGGCGCAGCGCCGCGACGGCCCGCTGCTGCGCGAACTGGCTGCCCGCTCGCGATTTTACTTCTGCCACTCGTATCACCTGGTCTGTGCCGATCCCGGCGACGTGCTGGCCACCGCTGACTACGGCGGCGAGTTCGTGGCGGCGCTCCAGCACGAGAATGTGTATGGCGTGCAGTTTCATCCTGAGAAGAGCCATCGCTTCGGCATGGCGCTGCTGCACAACTTCGCGGAGCTTTGATGTTGCACCCACGCGTAATTCCCTGCCTGCTGATGCGCAACGGCGGCCTCGTCAAGACGGTCAGGTTCAAGAACGCCCGCTATGTCGGCGACCCGATCAATGCTGTGCGGATCTTCAACGAGAAGGAAGTCGACGAGCTGGTGTTCCTTGATATCGGCAACGCCGGCGCACGCGCCGCGCCCGACTTCGACCTGCTGGCCGACATCGCCAGCGAAGCGTTCATGCCGTTTTCCTACGGCGGCGGCATCACGAGCATCGGGCATGTGAAACGGCTCTACGCGCTCGGGGTCGAGAAGGTCGTGCTCAACACCGCGGCGGCCGACCAACCGCAACTGGTGTCGGAAGCGGCCGCGCTGGCGGGCAGCTCCGGGGTCGTGGTGTCGATGGACGTACGCCGCAGCTGGCTGGGCGGCTATACGGTCTGCGTGGCAGGCGGCTCCCGTGACCTGAAGCGCGAGCCGGCCGCGTATGCGCGCGACATGGAAAGGCTCGGCGCCGGCGAAATCCTCCTCAACGCGATCGATCGCGACGGCACGAGGGAAGGCTACGACCTCGAGCTGGTACGGCGGGTGAGTGAGGCGGTGTCGATCCCGGTGGTGGTCGCCGGTGGCGCGGGAGACTTGCGACATTTTCGCGAAGCCACCGAGGCCGGTGCGTCCGGACTGGCGGCCGGCAGCATGTTCGTTTTTCACGGCAAGCACGACGCCGTGTTGATCACGTATCCCGAGTACGAAGAACTGGACAGGATATTCAAATGACGTCGATTACGGAAAACTACAACTATTCGGCCGTACCGGACCAGGCTTACCAGGCTTGCACCCGGTGCATCATGAACACGATGGCAGACCGCAGCATCAGCTTCGACATCAACGGCCTGTGCTGCCACTGCCAGCGCTACGACCAGCTGGTGAGCGCTCGCCGGCTGCAGGGTGAGCAGGGGCGGGAAGCGCTGCAGGCACTGGTCGAGCGCATCAAGGCAGCTGGCCGCGGGCACGAGTACGACTGCATCGTCGGCGTCAGCGGCGGCGTGGACAGTACCTACGTGGCCTGGCTGGTCAAGCAGCACGGGCTGCGCCCACTGGCGGTACACTTCGACAATGGCTGGAACTCCGAACTGGCCACGAAGAACATCGAGCGTGTACTGCGCAATCTCGGCATTGACCTGCATACCCATGTCGTCGACTGGGAAGAGTTCCGCGACCTGCAGCTCGCCTTCCTCAAGGCCTCGACCCCGGACGGGGAAATCCCGACCGACCACGCGATCGGCGCCTTGCTGTGGAAACAGGCGGCATCGCGTGGCATCAAATACATCATATCGGGGATGAATTTCGCGACCGAATCGATCAGCGTGCCGGAATGGTCGTACGGGCATTCCGACTGGCGCTTCATCAAGGATATCCATCGCCGCTTCGGCAGTGTGAAGCTGAAGACCTACCCGCATTTCAGTCTGTTCTACCTCTTTTACGCAAATATCCTGCGCGGCACCCGCATCGTGTCCATCCTCAATTACATCGATTACGACAAGGAAGAGGCCATGACACTGCTGCGCGACCAGCTTGGCTGGAAGGACTACGGGGGCAAGCACCACGAATCGATCTACACACGCTTCTACCAGGGCTATATCCTGCCGCGCAAATTCGGCGTCGACAAAAGGTATGGCCACCTGTCGGACCTGATCAACTCCGGACAAATCAGCCGGGCGCAGGCGCTTGCGGAGATGCAGCGGCCGCCTTACCCGGAAGAGCTGCAGCAGCAAGACCTGGCCTACGTATCGAAGAAGCTGCGCCTGTCGACAGAGCAGTTTGCGGAAATCATGAATGCACCGGTCAAGTCCTTCAGGGACTACCGCAACCTGTACGGTTTGGTGCAGTTCCTGCGTAATACGGTCAATGCGCTGCGCAAGCGCCACCTCTATCCGCGATAACATTGGAATCAAACACGGACGGCGCTTGCCGCAACGCTTGCAACCGGCATGCCGACTAGGCGTCGTTGTTCTCGGTCGAGAGTTCCAGCCGAACTTCGCCGAGGCCGATGACCGACCCTGTCGGACCCTGGTCACCGTCCACGCGTACGAATGACACGGACAACTGGCCGATCCTGGACGCCACCCCGGCAAATACGGCGCGCCTGATCCGGTAACGCAAGTGGACAGGGTTCCCGTGGTGTGCGGCGCCGCTGATTTCGAAGGCGCCGATGGTACCGAGGGGAATTGCTTGCGAGCGGCCGGAAGCGTCAGGCGGGAGATTCAGGTTGACCTGATAATAGTATCCTCCGCGCTTCCCGGCCTCGGTGATCATGACGTCATCGAGAAAGACCTGGACGGAACGATATCGTTGCGGGCTGGCGCGCAGGGTGGCAGTGCCCCCGGCCCCGATCTGCGCGAGGGCCTGCATGCTTTCCGACCCCACCGGCAACTGCACACTGATTGACTTGTCATCCAGGCCGACATCGAGCGCGCCGCCGATCGCGAACGTCTGGTCGCTCGTCTGCCGCGTCGGCGATATCCTGAATGAACCGAGCGGCGGCTGGGTTCCCGAGGCTTCATTCGGCGTGGCCTGCACAAGTGGCAGACTGGTCGGGAAGCTCTCGTTCTGGTAGCGGTATCCCAGTGTCGTCCGCGTGCCATAGGTGTACGACCGCGGCATCGTCAACGAACTCGTGTAAATGTGCGAACCGGACCAGTAAGCGCTGCCGAGGGCCGGCATCGTGCGTCCGTTGCCGGCACTGACCCACGCCACCCAGAGTCTGTCGACATTAGCGTGGTGCAACCAGAAGATCGGGTCCGTCGGTGACAGCATATCGGCCATCACACCGCCGATGATGTTATGGACCAGATTATGGGGCGCCGATTCGAAACTGGGCTCGAACGCGTTGCGGCTATTCGTCGGGAAATTAGTGAGGCTCGATGAAAACGGCGCCATGCTCAGCGCCTGGCGGACGTTATTGTTGACCCGGGAGACGTAGAGTGGATTGTCCCCGTACGGATTCGTAAACTCGGCCGGCAATGTCGGGTTCGCATAATAATCCCAATAGGGAAGGACAAGTTGCGAGTCGCCGCACACCGCACGTAGCTGGCGTTCGAAATAATAGATGTAACCGCGGTGCCAGGCAAAAAAGTACGGAATGGAGTGCGGACAACGGTTCAGGTGAATATTTGTCCAATAGGACCAGCTCTTTGGATCGGTTGCCTGCGTATTGGCTTTCATGAGCTTTACCGCTCGCAGGAATGAATCATAGTGCGGCGTGGTCTTGAATGCCTGCCATTCGGGACGAACCATTAATGTTGTCTGGGCAAATAGTTTAGGAGGAATTACCGATGCGCCGAACAACATCACGGACCGCTGCATAAAATGTCTTCTACCCGCCAGATCGTGCCTCATCATGAGCTCCTAGATTGAAATCTACCGGCAATAAACTGCCGACAATCGGACATTGTTTTTAATGAAATGCTGTGCTTACGCTATTCCGGCTGGTAGGGGGATGTTTGATTAACTTCATGTGCTTCAGAAGCGGGATGTGGCTTGGCGAAAACCGTGGTTACGCACTTCGAATATCACTGGCTCTGACGTTTTTGCGCAATTCACAAACGCAGATATGAAAACACCCTACGAGCTTGCGCTCGCAGGGTGGGACAATGGCATTATCGGTTCTTGACAGGTTTAGTTGTAGTTCGTCTCGTACGCGCCCATGTCGATGTAATAGCCACGGGCCTTGCCGTCGAAGTCGGTCTGGGGCGCGTAGCTCACCTGGCCCCGGTTGATGGCCGGGGACGTGGTCTTCAAGTGGTAGTTGCCGCCACCGTTGGACAGGTAGCTGACGAACTGCGGGTCGGCGCTGATGATGCCGGTTTTGGTGGCGCTGCTGGGGCTGGCCAGGTCGAAGTTCGTACGGTTCGCGTAGACCAGGTTGTTGGCGACGCTGTTGCCGACATCTTCGGACGCGATCGGACCCTGGATGCCGCCGCCGTTTGCATAGATGATGTTGTTGTGGATCTGGATGCCGCGGGTCGGGCAGCCGTTGTTATAGGCCTCCTTGCAGCCGCCAAAATACACGCCGTAACCGCTATTGGCGAACAGGGTGTTGTTCATGACGAGGATGTTGTGGTCGTCGTGGCCCATGTTGATGCCCTGGCTGGTCCCGTTCACCACGTTGTTCATGATCTTGCCCGACGACGAGTGGTAGATGCCCTGGATCCAGCCGCAGCCGCCGCCGACATTGTTCACCCTGTTGCCGATGATGTCATAGTTGCTGTAGGCCGAACCGCGGCCCTGGTCGGCGACGATGCCGCCGCCGCCACGGTTGTCGCAGCCGGAGGCCATCGCCACGTCGTGGATCCAGCTGTTCTTGACCGACGAATTGCCGCCATTCAGGTAGATGCCGACGCGCGTGGTGCTGCTGCCGGCGCCATTGATCTGGAAGCCGATGATATCGGTATAGCCGCCCCTGGCGGTCCACATCGTATATGCGCTGCCGGCCGGACGCAGGATCGCGCCGTACTTCGTGTCCGAAATAAAGCGGATGCGTGCGGTCGAGGTCCCGTTCACGGTCGAGGTGACGGTCTCGGTATAGGTGCCGGGGGCGACGTGGACCGTATAGCCGGGTCTTGCCAGGTTAGCGGCGCGCTGGATGGTACGCAGCGGGGCGGCGCTCGATGTGCCTGCGTTCGTATCCCTGCCCGTGGTCGACACATAGAGGTCGGCGGCCGAGGCGAAGGTACAAGTCATCATTGCTGCTGCAAAACCAGCCAGCAGCGGTGCGGTCAATGCTTTGGTTGCGAACGGAAAAGTTTTCAAGGGAAAGCCAATCATCAAAAAACGAAGGAGTAACTTTGACGTGGGGAAACTGCCAAAGTTCAACGTTTTGCGAAATAAATTTTCCCTGTGTAATATTTTTCTACGGAAGTTTCGCACAGGCTACATATCGTCATGTTCATATAAAAGCTGCGACATGGCATTGCCTCCCGATTCCTCCGTCCATCCTACCCAAGACCACACTCCTGATCAAAATCTCCAGGGCTCTCCGCGCTGAAAACGACAACGCGTCCTGCGCGAGCAAAATGGCCCGTGTTTCGACAACGGCGGCCTCGTTCTGCACTGGTCAGCCTTAGCGCTGGTTGACCCTCGATAAAGGTAGCGCTCGCGAAGATCGGGAAAATGGATAAGTCATCCTCCGATCATTCGCCGGGATCTACATGGCCCACCACACTGAATCGCCCCGCGTCCAATGGCAAGACAGGATCAGCACCTGGCTGAGAAGGCCGCTCAAGCATAAACTGCGTTCGCTTTCCAATAAGGCGGCGGGCGTCATCAGCTGGATCGAGGACCGGCTATTCGAAAAGTGGCACGGCCTCGACTGCAGCGGCTTTATCGATAGGCACGAGCTCGAAACGAGCTACTCGTCGGCGCTCGCGCATTCACGGGCCTACCAGGCCGTGACCTGCGCGGCGATTCGGGAGTTGCTCGATGAGGCAAGGAAGACCGGCATCGTATTCGACCATTTCATCGATCTCGGCTCGGGCAAGGGAAAGGCCTGCTTTTATGCCGCCGCCAACTACCGGTTTCGGCGGCTTATCGGCGTAGAGTTTTCGGCGCCGCTGGTGCGAGCGGCTGACCGTAACATCAGGAAATTTGGCGCCGATAATATTTGCTTCGTCAATGCCGACGCAGCCAGTTTTTCTCTTCCCGACGGAGATCACCTGGTCTACCTGTTCAACCCTTTCGGCGAAGCGATTCTCCTGGAATTCCTGGAAAATAATATGGACAGGTTCAGGCGCAGCCGGTCGATCATCGCGTACGCCAATGACCAGCACCGGCTTTGCCTGGCAAAAGCCGGTTTTGTCACGCTCTTCAGGAACCAGGACTCCCAGAGCTCGCTGCACCAATACCCATCCGGTTGAGCCGCTGCTATGCCCGCGAGGAGGGCCGGCCCCTGCTGCGCACGCTCCAGCCAAGCAGGGCCAGTCCGGCCAGCAGCATCGAATCGGTTCGCGGCTCCGGCACGGACGACACGGGGTCGAGCAGCAGCGCCTGGCACGAACCCCGGTTGCAGCCGTAGGCGGCAATCTGTTGCAGGTCGTTGATGGCGAAGGCGGTCTGGATCGTCCAGCCCGAAGCCGGGTCGACCAGCATATCCAGGTCGACCATCGCGCCGTCCTCGTACAGAATCGCCCGGGTCTCCCTGTTGGCGACTTCCGACCAGCCGACGACCTGGCCGGCGTTGTTGATGCCATAGGCGCCACTCGAGCCCTGGCCGGTGAGGGTACCGAGGTCGGTCATCACGCCGGCAGCGTACAGGAAAGCGTGATCGATATTGAATCCCGCGTTCGACCAGCCGACGACGACGCCCTTGTCATTGATGGCCTGCGCGACACTGAAAGCGCCAGTGAGCGAGCCGAGGTCCATCATCGCGCCGGAGGCATACATGAAGGCGTGGAACTGGGGCAGGGGAGTGGCGTCGGTGAGCGATCCGCCGACCACGACACCGGAATTGTTGATGCCTTCGGCACGGCTGGAAACGCCGTTGGGGAGGGTGCCGAGGCTGAGCATGCCGACGCCGGGCGAATACAGGAACGCGTAGCTGCCGTCGGGGCCGTCGGCAACGCCAGCCACTTGGCCACGGTTGTTGATGGCGGCAGCGCTGCTGTTGTTGCCACCCAGCGTGCCGATGTCGCTCATCGTGCCATTGGCGTAGACGAATGCATGGGTATTGCCGGCCACGTTGTCGGACGCCCCGACGACGACGCCCGCATCATTGATGCCCCGAGCGATGCTGTATGCGCCGCCAAGCGTGCCCAGGTCGACGAAGCGGGCGTCCGAGTAAAGAAAGGCATGCGTGACATCCCCGGCGGTGAAGGATCCGACTACCTGACCACTGCTGTTGATACCAGCCGGCATGCTTCCCGCCGGGCCGATAGGAGTGACGGCGTATCTGACGTCGGCGTGTGCGGCAAGTAGGGCGAACACGAGGACGAGTGACAGGACTGCATGATGGCGGCGGCGAGCGGACATGGGGGCTCCCTTGGGTGCAATGAATGACGATATGATGGGAGCCTATAAGGTCTCGAGTGAAGCGTTCATGCGATATGTCTTCGTGCGGGCGATTGCGTACGTCGCCGGGACCAAAATCGACATTATTGCCCGTAATGTCGAGTTTGCTTTCCGACGAAACGCCCATACTCCCGTGCCCATGGCGATAGGCTGCGAGGCTGGATGCCGGGAAAACAATGAACCGCGCCAAACTTCGGAATGGACGATGTCGCATTCCAGATACCAGTTGCGCGGCCCAACGTCCGGAGCGCCATCAGGCAGTGCTTTCGGTCCAATATTTCTGCCGCCCGGCGTGCCCGCGTTTCGGTGTGGCCTGCGCGAAATGTTCACCGCTGGATCGGCGCCAGACCGCCGGAAGCGGCCGGGCCCGCTTCGGCATGCCTCCAAACGATTCCAGGGCCCGTCCGAGTCTGTCTGCAGCCATGATCCCGGCGGGGCTCCGTCGAAGCATCGGGAGCGCTTCGTCGGGCCCCGAGTCGAGGCGCCGCGGCGCCTTCCATCCCTGAAGCCAGCGGACGAGGCGTCTCCGGCCAGCGTCAGGGGATAACGCGCACCACGTCGACATCAGCCGAGCGGGCTCGCACCCGAAGTCCGGATGGAAGCGTGGAGACTCCCTGGTCACGCCGACTGTTTAGACCTGTCGGACGAAGCTGCCATTCGTCCTGGATGACTACGGCAGCCAATGCCGGCTTCGTTCGCGTTCGGCGGATACCGCAAGCCATAGTGTCCCGATACTGCCATGGGGTGGATGTCGGGGAGGTCGATTCCAGGCAACGGCTGTGCTGCCCGCAATGGCGGGGGCACTCCTTCGTCCAGCCACATAAACTGCATTTGACATAATATAGATTATGCGAAATTCGTCGGAGCCGTCGAGGCGCTCGTAACGCGTCACGAAAAACCGCAATATTTGCATGGTTGGAATGGGTACTTTGTGCGGGCGCATTGCAGCCGACAACAAGCTAGCAAGTCGAGTATTTCACGCTTTGAGACGCCTGCCATGAGCAGGCGTTTTTTTTGGACTTCAACCATCCTGTAATGCTTCCGTAGCCGCGCCTGCCCAAACTTGCCGTCGCGAAGATTGCGAATGTGCCAGTAATGCCTGCGTATTACGGAATGAATGTCTGAGCGTTCAGCCTGTGGAAGGCTCTCGTATGGGATCAAATTTAGTTGCATTCGTGCAATGTTATCGAGCAGACCGTAGGACGCTAACCTACGATGCGAAACTTTTTCCTAAAAAAAGAACTACGACCCGAGTGATCATGGCAAGGTAGCCGCGCCGTTGAGCGGCGCTTGCGATACGCAGGGGCGATTTCGCCACCGCGAAATCGTCGGCCATACCGATAGCTCGTCGCCTTCGCTCCTCTCCATCGTGCCGATTGCCCCCTGCTGCCTATGTGCGTGCTCAGCAAGACAACGGTCAACAACAGGACGTGGGGATATGCAGGCTATCGGATGCCGACTACGTGATCACCTTACTTGCAGATGACATCGGAGACTGCATAGTCCACGGCTTTGCGTTTGCCCCCCTTCACTGGCTTGTGGACGACGGCACATTCCGTTGTGGCGGCAGGTAACTTCATTGCCTGAAACACGCGCTGTCCGTAATCGCAGATCACGTACTTGTCACCCTCCGGCGGCAGTGGATAACGCATGATCACTGCATCGCCCTGTCTGGCCGTCGGCGGGTCTTTCAACTCACCCCACGCGCCATCACGCAACGAACCGGCCACAAACACCGCCTGGACCGCCCGCAACTGGAGCGTCCCCTCTGGCCCAAAAATCCCAACCCAACCATCGGGCGAGTCAATCCGCACTTGATGGGCATCGACGGCCGCAGGACAGACGATGTGTTGATCTGCTCTCGCGAAATTCGAAGAAGCAAACAGCGCAAATGCCGCCAGTCTGGCCGAAGCCGCCAATAGAACGCCTTTCGAATACATGTCACCTCTCTATCACGTAGAACGCTTCGGCATTGTCCGAAATAAAAGGAAAGGTACCGTCCGGCCGCATCTTGCCTCTTGAGGGCGCTGTACGCCGCCTGATGTCGTCCCTCGGCGCCGGGTGCGGATAAAGTGGAGTCGGTTTAGGGTTCCACTGATCCACAAGGATAATTCCGATTAAGGTGCCACCAACGCTGTACGCCGGGCCTTCATAGATGGCCGCGTGACGATGACCAGAATTAGGAAAGCGGCCCTTCACGAACGTTGCGACCGCAGTGCCCGGCTCCAGCTTGCGGCCACTCGCGATAATGTCCAACACACGTTCACCGGCCTTCCAATGGCTTGTCGTGCCGATATTCGACATGAAATGTTGGACCAAACGGGCGCACTCTCCGCCGTCAACCTTCGGCAAACCAACCAGCTTCCGAAACTCCCTGTACACAAATGGCATGATGTTCTCCAGGACGCGACGGCCAATTGTCACTTGCCCATGGCTGAGCGTTATTGCGACACAACACCATTAGGAAGGAAACCAAAGCGCAACTTTGGAAGCCAAACAATATTCGACCTGGTCGTGCGGATTTTGCCCGGATCTTGCAAAAATCCAGCTGACCAGGTCGAACATAATTCGGCTGATCGCCAACAGGCCGAATTAGCGCTTACGCAGCAAATAGGATCGCAAGATGCGGTCGACGGCATCGCTCATACCCTCGTCCGCTTTGAACCTCACCAGCGCGCGTAACGCATCGGCCACGTCGACAGACACATCGACCGTCAAGGATTCCTTGCCTTCGGCGGCGAGACGGGCCCGGCGTGCCGCTTGACGCTGAGCGGCGGTCATTGCCTTGCCTGTGGCGGGCCTACCTCGACGCTTTGGCACCCCAGGCAACTCGGCCGTGACGTCATCCTTGCGCATGGCCGACCCTCTTCCGAAAATTTTGCTTTCCGAACTTCATAACCACCTCATTCTGTAGAGACCGATTAGGAGTGACATGTCACAATAAATTGAAAAATACTTGTGACATGTCACGGCAATTCCTAGAAGGGATTTCTTCGACAGCGACCATCAGATCTTTTTAAGTTCCAAGATCAGCACAAGTTGCGACTTGCTACTGCTCTTGGCGCTCGACAGAGACCACGGCAAAAACGGCAGCCGCGACTTCGTGTCGTCCTCCTTCGAGTCATCCAGTCCTGCGATGACAACGACCTCACCATCCTGGACGGTCAAGGATGTCCGAAGCTCGCGTTTGTTCAACGTTGGCTGAGAACTAGTGTCAGTCTTAACGAAGGACGACACTTGCTGAAACACGTCGACGTCGACGCCTTCGTCGCGAACAACCGGCGAGATTTCCAGAATCGTGCCGGACTCGATCCGGTCGAACGACTGCTGTGTAGAGCCGTTCTGATTGGTGACAATCGCACCGAGCACCGACACCTGACTCCCGGAGACGAAGCGTGCCGATTTCCCCGAGCGGACCCGTTGATAGGGAGCAGTCACCACCTTGAATCGCCCATCGCTTTGCAAAGCCGACGCGACCAGATCGATTGAGCCAGTCTTCAAGCGAACGAAGTCGCCCAGCGCTGCACTGGCGACACCCACTTGCAGCTTGCCACCCAACGCCGACATCACCATCGAGAGCGCGGACCCATCGGATTCGGAACTGCCCACCTCGTACATGTAAGCCTTTACAACCACTTCGCCGGTCGGCACGTCCACCTGATCGAGAAGGCTCTTAAGCTTCCCAATTTCCCTATCCGATCCAGAAAACAAAATGTAATCGTCGCCCGACGACTGAAACGTCGAACCGACACTGCCTGACTGGACCGGCTGGACGCCCACCCCGCCGGCGACCTGACTCTCCTTCCCGCCGACGGCCAGCGCACCACCGCCAACACGCTTGTTGGCAAAAACACCCTTGATCAACGGCGAGACCAGGTCGACCAAATAGGCCGAATCACGATGCTTGACCCGATAAAAAAACGTCGAGCCTTCATCGAGCGCTGCAACCTCCTTTTTCTTGCAGACAACCAGAACGCCATCACGCTCGACGGCTTGAAACCCGTAATCAGCCAACAGCGCCGCGAATAGCGGGCCTGTAAGCGTTTTTCCGCTCGCCCTGATCGAAACCTTGCGGGCGTCAGCCAGCACGTCGCCACACAGCATGTAGGGCCGTTTGCTGACCTCTTTAAGGTAAAGAGATATCGCCGTGCTGACCTCGACCGACTGGAAATCGAAACTATCCACCTCTGGTGGCACAGCCACGGGAGCCGCGAAAAGCGCGCCGCACCAGCTGAGCGTCAACGCGAAAACGAGACGTCCGATCATTTCGCACCCCCGACAATGGACGGCGCCTTAGGCTGAACGCCCGTCCAGGTCGCGACCCGTTGGCCCTCAATGTTCCCGACAATGAGCGATCCTCGACCAACGAACGCGGCCGGATTTTCGAAGCGGGTCGCGCCGCTCTCATCCACGACAACAATCCAATGTTCACCGTGGAATGTCACTTCTCCAGCGACACGCAATGACGTCGCCTTTGTCGGTGAGACCGACCCTGCAGCGGACGAAGGCGCAGCACTAGACGCCCCCGACGTACCAGGAGCAGCCGAGGCACCAGCTGGAGCCGCAACGGTCGCAGCCGATCCAGTATTTTTCGCCACCTGGCGGTGATACACGAACCACAGCAACCACATGCAACCCAGCAATAGCAACACCATTCCAACGGCAAACACCCAAAAGCGCGGGTTGTTGAACATGTTCTGCCGCTTGTCGATGGCCTGTTCCTTCGCGCCAGTGTGGGAGTAGCTCTTGTACAGCGCGTAGATTTTCGGATCGAACCTGTATGGCCCTTGAGTAGAGGTCGGCTTGCCAGTCGTGCGAACGCCGCGGAACAGCCGAACAACATAGCGGTCGAGGCCGATCTCTTTCGGCTTATGCGTGACGCTAGCCAGCTCGATCTTGCCCTTGAGCGCGCGAGCGAGCATGGTCAAGTCGGGGTCAATCACCACCATGTCGCACGTATGTCCCATGACGTTAGCGAAGTGGCGGTGTTCACGGAAGAAATAGGCGTGCGCGCGCTTCACCTTATCGCTGCCGCTCCAATGACGAGTGGCTTCGTCGATCACCACCAGGTCGCCGCCGTTGACAGTCACCATGTCTGGTAACGGGCAGGCCATAGGCTTGTCCAGAGCGTCGGCACCAGGGAAGAAATCCTCCCGGTCGGGATCATCGCGGGCGCACCGTCGAATATGCCCGATACAGATAATCTTCCCCTTGTAAAACTCCTTTGCGACATATTCGTAAATAAGGTCATCATTTAGACCTTCAATGTTCGTGATAACAAAACGGCCTTTCGCAATCGCTGGCAAGATGACGTGTTCGACTACGCCATATGTTTTGCCAGAGCCGGGGCCACCACCAAATGCATTAATGGGCATATGCAAAACTCGAAACGTTGGCACGCATGCGCTTAGCCGATCACCGGAAGGCGACGGATGATGAACCGCGTCACAAAAGCCGAAAGCACGGCAGAGACACCAAAGCCAATCTTGAATAAATCAAGAAAAAACCAAACGCCCGGAGCTTGTGCGGAAAAGGCATTGGTCAATGATGACGCCCCCGGAAGCGACGGAACGATTAGCTGAATAAACTCGGTCGTGACAAAGAATAATGCAAAATACACGAAAAACTTTACCAGTACCGAGCGAAGAAGAAAGCCGAGTACGGCATAAGCGGCAGATAACAGAATTCCGAACATATTAAGCCCTCAAAACGATCAAAACGGCCGCAATCGACCAAACCAGTAACATGGCCGCTTCGATCAACGAACGATTCGTTTCAATTAATGCGCAGTGACTGTCCAACGTATAAGTACGGTTAAGAGCGTTAAAAGAGCCCGTTGGGCATGAGCTCGAATGACTTGGCACAGCAAACGACTTTAAATCTGGCATCAGATTCAAAATCGGGGCAAGAATTTGGGCGGCGGTCGGGGTCTGCTCAAGCGTAGGCGCACCGATGTTTGGGTCCGCACCAAGATCGACTTTTTCTCCAGTCCCAGGCGTAGCCTCGGGCGCAGCACTCGTGCCAGTTGCCGGAGCCGAGCCGACACTCGCTGAGGACGCACCAGCGGGCGCTATCGGCGCAATTGCATCCCCTAGCGAGGGCATCATTGTTGGATTGGCCGCGCGCCAGTCAGCGACATCGGCCGGTGTTATCGGGTCGCTGGCCGACCAGGGCAGCGCACCCGAACCGGTGCTTTGCATAGACTTCCACGCCGCATTAGCCGCCGCCGCCAACATGGAATCACTCAACGGCTTGGCGAGCTCTGATTGCGGCAAAGCGGCAATAACCGGGGCTGGTGGCGACGAAACGAGGTCGGCAGCAGGAGCCTTATACAAAGGTGAAACGTTACAGACCCCATTAACGGCATAAGACCCAATAGGGCAACTGACAGGCGCACCGGTTGTTTCGATAAAAACGACCGTATTCTCATAAACTTGTCCCGGATAACTCTTCAAAGTTATTTTATAACCCACACTCGTTGAACTACTTCCAATATAGGTTACAGTGTCCAGGTCTGAACCATAATGCGAGGATGCATAAGCATTTATAACCGGCCAGGACGAGCCGCCAGTCCACCTTTTGCCGCTGTAAGACAGCCAGTAATACCGACCTCCAGCAGCCATCGCAGCAAAACCACCCTGCGGATCAACATTGTCCGCTGGAGGTGTGCCACCATAACCCATTGTGGTAATGGTTCCATCTGAATTGAAAATCCACTTCATAACGGCGTCCTGCGTTAACGCAACAGCGCCGGTCACAACACCAGAAATTAGCGCGCCAAGCAGCAGCGCAGGCCATCCAACAGTCGCCACACCGCCAGCCGCGACACCTAACGCGAGAGTCGTAACGCTCGCACCAACACCACCAATAGTCGCGCCAATGCGCGGATCGTTAGCCGCAAATCCCCATCGTCCGACCTTGGCTTGAATAACACCACCGACAGCGGCGTTCATCCTCCCGTTATAAGCCGGAACCGTCGCGGCAAAAGATCGAATCGACGTGAGCGACAAATACGACAGTAAAATGATTAGGACGATAAACCTTTGATAGCGACCGACGCACATACGATCCCCCAGAGAAAAAAACCGAAATACCAAAATTCGACAGGCATACGAACCCCCAATAAAAAACGGGGCCGAAGCCCCGTTGAAGTCATCAGCCGCCCTTAACCGCGCGAATGACGAATTTCGACCCTTTCCACGTAACGAACAGCGTGATGAGCGTACCGGACACCGCCAGAATCGCGAGTGCCACATCCCCGAACGAAACGGACCCAGCCAGCTCGGCCACCGTCGTCGGAGCCGTCGCACTGGCCGAAGTGGAGAAAATTGCAGCCGCGACCGCGACACCGAATGCGCCCAGGGGATTTTTCATACCCTTTTTCATACGTATTGCCTTTCAAAAAAGTAACCGGGAAACCGCCCGGAATCGGAAACGAAATCATGCAGACCTCACCAGCTTGAGGACGTGACCGACGCCAAGCGAGAAAAGCCAAACAAATACAGTTGATGCGAATGCAAATCCGAAAAAGGCACCGGCTTGTGCCGGATCGAAAGGTTCAATGCCAAGTTCAAATCGGGCTGCTTCCGAAGGTGCAATTAGATATGCCTGAGTTACCGTCTCGACTTGGCCAGCCGGGCACGCGCCTTGCAAACCGGCGTCAGCCGGAATGCACACAACGACGGTCTGAACGGTGCCCAGCTGCGCCATGGTTAAGCCTTCGACACGGCCGAAGACGTCGCCTTGATGGACTGGACCGGAGCGACGGCGAGCACGGTTTGTTCCATACCCTTCGACCCGCTGACCATCTCGATATCGAGCTCGGCGATGAATGGAAAAGTGAGATGCTTGATGGACTGAACAACGGCCGAGTTCTTGCACTTCATTGGCTCAGTGCACATTCCGAATGCGTTATCGCTTTCCTTGAGAATCACCTCAACAAACAACTTGCCGCTGTCGATACCCTTGCCGTCCAAATCACCCTTGAACATCTTTGCGCCACGAATGGTCGCTTGAGCTTTCATTTGCATTTCACTTCTCCATAGTCCGGGCAGGCTCGTGCACCCGATTCACGCCGTCGGCCACAACGGATTTTTCTAAACGATGCGGTACGCCGGGTACATGCAGCAGTTCGTAAAGGGCCTTGTAATCCATGCCCAGCTCGTGCGCGAGCTGGTAAATCGTCTTGCCATATGCGGCAACGAGATAGTGCGTGAGCCGCTTAAGCACGATGGAACGTTCCTCGTCTACGACGTCTTTCTGGTCGGTCTTGATCTTGGTCTTGATGCATTCGACCAAGTCCTCCAGGGCGATGAATGCCCCGGCAAAATACGTGGTGGGGTCAATGACGATATCGTGCGGAATCACCCGATCCTTATTGCCAAAGCGGATCTCGATCCGTAGCCAATCGCTGGACGAGTCGCCAAGTTGCTTGCCTTTTTCGTAGATGCAGAGTTCCTTGCCGTTCGCCTTCTTTCCGAGGTAGAGCGTGCGCCCGTTTGCGTGCGGGTCGTCCATATGCCCGCCTTCAAAGTAGCGTCTGGACGGAATGCGACCGCCGCAATTGAATTCACCCGCTCGGTACAGGTCGTCGAACTGTTCGAGCGTGAAGCCCTCCAGAAGGTCCAGAGCTGTATCGGCACGCGTTATACGGGCATCGAGGTCCTGAAGGGTGGCGTACACCGCCTGCCAGTCCGACACGAGCGAGCAGCCCCTACCAGACATGTCCACCATCATCGTGTTACCCGTGCTCGTACCGCCCAGCGCGACGACCGCAACGCGGATGAACTCGGCATCCTTCCAGATCATCACGTCAAAGCTTGTCTTGTAGCCAAACATGCCTTTCTCGGCCGGTACAAAATTCACCGGAAGCGGGAACCAGAGCGCAAAGTACCGCTTGAGCACATCCAGCGTTTCGGTCGTCGTTCCAGAAAGAAGGAAGGAAAATCGAAGCCAGTCGATGATCGCCAGCCGCTGACTGCGGACACTTTCCCCCCGTATTACAGTACGGGGGGAGCCGCCTGCGGCGGCCTCGGCGCTCCGTCCTCGCTTCGCTGCGGGCGGTGCGGCGCGGCCTTCTACGGCGGTCATGCCTCCACCTTCTTCAGGAGCGAACGCATGAACGCCAGTTCTTCAACCGCGCTAGAAATCGCCGCATCCATGCCGGATAAATAGGACGCGTCACGGAAAACCTGAACCGTCTCCAAGACTTCACCGATGCGACGGGCCAAAGCAACCTCGACCACAAACTGTTCACGAGCCGTAAGCGCAACACACTTGACGACACCTGGAGACAGGCGGTATTCGATCTGTGGATCACCGTCGTTCATCTTGGCGACCCACTCGGCCGGCGTGCAGTCGTCCGGCTGGAATCCGGTATCCTGCCAGCCCATCGACTCAGGCCAGTGACGGCCGCGCATCTGGATCACGCCCATCACGCCGCACCCCCGACACGCTCCAGTTCGGCAACGGCCCATGCCATCTGACGCGCCACGTATTGCTCCCCAAGAACAGCTACTTTGGCGCACAACAGATCGATGTAATCCTGAACCTGACCGGGCGACATCTTCGACGGCTCGACCACAGCAAGAGTAGTAAAATTTGTCATAAGGCAACTATTACGAATTGGAGGCGCAAATGCAGGACAAGCTGGCACATGCAGCAACAGTGCTAATGGAGCTAATGGAAACGAGAGTGCGGGTACTCGACTTGCTGATCGTCATGTACCTGATCTGGTTGCTTGGGGTAGCGATCAGATACGCAGCCAAACTGCGGAAGAACGAACCTGCCGATACCACACGCAAGGTCAAGGACGCGATGTACAGCCCGAAGCAGTTCCGGCGAAACCGAAATGACTGGTGACAATTGGATGGATTTTGTTGACCCGCTTCCGGTTTACCACTAGGATTCGCCATGTTCTCTCAGGTGAGTAATGCACTCAGGCGAGAGATTGCACTCACATGAGTGCAATTGTCAAGGAGAAACTATGAAGAGCGTGAAATTTCTTGAACAGGTAAAAGCTCAATATGGGCTGAAAAACGATAGACAACTCGCCACCCACCTGAACATGACGAGCGGAACGATCAGCCAATACATGTCGGGCAAACGGATCATGGACGACGAAGCGTGTCTAGCGGTGGCACTCCAGCTGGACATCAATCCGCTTCAAGTCATCGGCGCCGCATGCATCGATCGCGCCGAGAAGACCGGGCAAAAAAGCCTGTGGGAAGTTTTTATGTCGAGGACGGCAGCAACGGCGGCAGCGGTCCTCGTGGCTAGCGGTGTCAATTTATTTTTGACACCGGAATCGGCAAATGCAGCAACCATGCGGGTTCCCGCAACCGTCGATTCGAGTTTCTATAGATTATGCGCAGTTGCGTTGCCGCCAGGACTCGTGACGAAAAATCAGCAGTACGCACAAGCTCTACGAAGTAATGTTGTTAGATTTTCGGAAGTAAATCTGTTAGATAGGCCTGCTCACATCTTCCTAACAAATTCACTTCCGACCTGCGCGGCGGTTCCGGAACTCAGTCAGCTTATATGATCCTATGAGCGATACGATAACCCTCGAGCTGTACGACGGCTTCTCCGAGACAGAAATCTTCACCACTATCGATACGGCCGCGTTGGACGTCAGCGCGTTCCAAAGGTTGGAAATACAACCCAGCTAATTTGCCGGTGTCGCCACGGCTGCGGCAGAGCCTGTACTGCCGCGCCAAGTTGCGGTATTTCGCTGCCCGCACCGGGTATGGCATGTGAAGGTAAGCCCGCTACATCGTGACGACATAACTCTCTACTGGTCCAACTGGTCCACGAGGTGTCCGGGCAGGCATTCGCGCACTCCCGCGCAAGGCAGCTGCCCTTCGGGTCGCCCCCCGACTGTTCGACCACAGCAGTAAAGGTCGGGGCCGCTGCTGAACTCGGCTCTCGTAGAGTGGCATTTTTACTTCAGAAAGTCGGACATTTTTGCTTAAACGGACGAGCGTAGCCGCGCCCTTCCCCTGTTGCACAGAACGCTGAATCTGGGATATCCATGACGACATGATGTCCGTCAGAGGCCCAGCGACTCAAGCCGGACATCTTTCATTCCGAATCACCCGACTTTTTTTAGGATATGGCTTGGTAGTTCGATTACATATAAAGAAAAAATGTGACCGGTCATTAAGAAGCGTTTGATCGGCCGCTTGCCGCCTCTTGCAATTTGACAAATCCTCAGTGGTCATGTAGGGTGGATGCATTGGCAGTCCGCAATTGAGCTAAAAGCAGAAATTGAAAATCACGAGACATTTAAACTTATATGAACGAAACCTTGATCGACATTGAAGTCCTAACTTTACGTTGCCGTTCGGAACAATCAAAAACCTATATTTCAGATGCGATACTTTGTTATCGATCTGGTGCATATCGGACGACAATTGTAAGTGTTTGGATTGCGGTTATTTTCGATCTGGTCGACAAAATTCGTGAGCTGTCTGTGGCCGGAGAGTCACGAGCAGCAGTTTTCTGGAATGAATACGAAAAGTATATTCAACAAATTGAGGATGGAAATGAGCAGGGAATAAAGGGCGCGTTAGAGTTCGAGCGGGAGCTCATTGGCACTTGCCGTAAAGAGCTTCAGTTCTTTGACCAACAGCAAATGGTCGATCTGGAGCGTTTGCGCGAAGACCGTCATCGCTGCGCTCACCCATCCTTTCAACGGATTGGAGAACCTTACCGACCTTCAGCAGAACAGGCTCGTCTGCACTTAACAAACGCAGTCTCCCATGTTCTTTCTCAGCCGCCAGTACAAGGGAAGGCTCAACTTGCCCGTCTGCAGAGCTTGGTTAGCTCTGCATATTTCCCACTGGATGTTGGTCAAGCTGTAACCCAGTTAAGAGCTTCAGCGTTAGGAAGAGCAAATGATGCACTGGTCAATGGTTTCATCGACATGGTCGTCTTCGACTATTTTAAGCAAGACAGTCCAATGTACTGGAAGGAACAGGCTGGCGCAGCGTTGGAGGCGGTCTTGGATATGTATCGACCCCAAGCTGAGGCCAGGCTAATTAAGCAGTTCAACCGCGTTTTGCATAACGCCTCTGACGCGGAGCTCGGACGTGCGATCCTACTTATTGCGAGTGTATCGACCTCGTGGCGATTCTTGGAGCAACCTGGTAAAGAAAAGATTATTCTGTATATCCGGAACAGCGATCCGATCTTGATTTTACCTATTCTGTCGAAACTCAAAGATGTTCCAGAGCTTAACGAAACCATCAGAGCCAAGTTTGCTGGAATGAATGTTGATCAGCTCCATGCGGCATCCGTATCGTTCGGGCTGGGGGAATTCTCAAAGCCTCGCGCGCTAGAACTACTCTCGCAAGTTGGAAGTTGGAGTTCCGCGAATAACGTAATCAACCGTGCCATTCTTCCGATTTTCGATTTTTTGTCTAAAGATGACTTTGTCACACTGATCAGATTTCCTGAAACTCATAATGCTGATCTCCCTGGCGCGACAGCATATTCAGGTCTAATTGAAAAACTTAGAGCAACTGGCTTATTTGCAGGCCCCGAGCTGGACGAATTATTGCGCGCTAATCGCGCACAGTGGCTCGTTCGCGATGATGAAGAATGATAAAAAAGAAGAAGCTTATTATTGTAGTGATCGCGTTACTGGCAGCAGTGGCCGGCTTCTTAATCGCCGCCAGGTATCACCTGCACGCGCCTGTGATCGTGACCTGATGGAGCGAAAAATTAAATACCACTGCGGGCCCGAATCGCGTCGAATGCGCGACCGTCTTCTGCCAAGTCGACATCGCAGCTGACTAATCGGAAAATAGCATCGTGGGCAGACAGTACAAACCCCGAGCGCAACAATGAGAGGCGCCGGATGACGCAACACAAATTAAGGGACACTTCTCGGACTTCCCTGGGGAGATAGAGCGCAACGCCTCAACCTACCTACCAAGAATGCGAACCGTCGAAAGTTTTACGAGCTGTTGCGCTTTTTTTGCTAGTGCAACCGCATATACCGCAACAACTGATGCATAAATGGCACAACCGCATGTTACTCAACTACCGTCTTGCTGTAGGTCTCTGCAAGTACGCGAACCGCCCCGACGGCCGCTTTGGGAATTGTGGTGCTAGAAAAGCGGGCCGATCACCACCGCTCGTTTTCAAACTCATCAAATCGAAAACTGTTTGCGTGACCGAAGCCATCAATATCAGGGAATAACGTCAAGTACCTTATGTCGAATAAGCCTGACAAATCTTCTAGCACCTGCCGTTTCAGGTCAGGGGTAACGCCCACGGCAATATAGGCTTCCGGTTCTTTTACGAATGCCAAACTGCCCATTTTGTCATCACTCACTTCGCTATACAGAAACTGTGCGCCTTGCGCGCCGATTCGTTTCGAAACGATAGGAGGCTGCCAAGTCTGAGGATGTTTGAAGCCCGAGATCTTTTCAAAGATTTGTAGATATGGCCTGCTCTCTGGTTTATTCTCGCCACCGCCTAGCTGGTCGGAATGTATGCCTAAAAGCAATCCAAGAGTACAGTCGTCAGCAGCAGACGCAAACCAAAGCGCTGTAAGGATATTCCTTGAACAGTCAATCAATCTAGTGGCAGCGCCATGATGCTGGAGTCTGGCGAGCAATTCGAAGTCGGACAGTTCGCGCCCTACGTCGTAGCGATATCCCTGATGGGTGGCGTGCTTTAATAGGTGTTCTTCATAGCTCCGCATTATTTTCTCTGTGACGACAGTGTTTGTGCGCAACAGCCTACGATACGCTGAGCTATGAATCGGCCAATCAATGTTGCTCTGACCACGCCACAGATGAACATTACGACGTTCTCCGGAATGCCTTCTGATCAACTGGAGAAGTTCCTCAATCGATGTCGGCAATGCGACGGCCCCAAACAATTCCGTCTCGCAGTAATTCATCAAGTTTTTCCAGCGTCGAGATAAAACAATGTTCGCTTCCTAGCTTCCACTTGTGGAACTATCGGACGCACACTTCCTCATTAAGCATTTTGCGATCTGGCTATTTCACGATGCACGGCTTCTGGAATATGGGGCGATTCCTGAGCCAAAGAATCGATTTTTTGGCGAATCGCATCTAACGTTCTCACATTCTCCTCGACATCGCTTAGCCAAAGCTCGAGTTCACGTCCTACAGCGTTATACTTGGCGCCCGCTGCGCGATGTTTCTCGGCTTTGTCGCTGTAGCTGTTAAAGGATTGCAGCGCAGACAGGACCGCCGCGGCAATACTCATGATTCCAACTAACACTTGCCACCAGAGATCTGGTTTTGCTTGAAGCGTGGCGAATACAGAGGTTCCTACGACTGTGGCCAAGACGACTGACGGAAGCCCAAACAAGGAATTGAGTCGCGAATAACGAAGTGCAGCACGATAATGACTATGAGCGACCCCCGCAACGCGGTGGTACCACTGCTCAGCTACAGACCTTGAAGACATATTTTCTTTGATGATTGACTTAACGTTGAATAGTCCTGCGCCCCCTCTCGCGTGGAGCTAGATCGGCACCCACCTTGCGGAGACGCAACACTTGACAGTGTACATCAAAGCTCAGCTTATATTAAACCTCGATAATTTCATGCAACACTAAGTTCGCTGGTGGATCGGTTCACCAAGAATACATTACCTTACTGGGCAGAAGCATGTAACGCGCCGGTTGCACCAGAAGCAGTAGGATGGACTCCTCCTCCCCCTGAGGGCACGTAAGTGCCGTCTGCGTCGCCTGAACAAGAAAATTTGGAGATCAAGCCTCACTGCGCCTTGTACGCAACAGCTACGCCGTAAGTTGCGAGCTTACGACCCAATGAGTGTTGCGTTCGGCGCGGTCGCAAGCGCAACAGGAAGGTGGTCGCGCGGAACGCAACACAATTTAGGAGCTCCCTGAGGAGTCTTCAAGTGAAATTGTATGCAACACGGCACCCGAACTACCGAGAATGCGAAGTTCCATTGTGGCCGTAACGCGTCAACGGTATGAGCCGGTCGATCTCCACCACGATCCAAGCCGCACCGGCTCGCACAATTCGACGCGGCGCGCCAACGCACGCCACTTCGCTCGACGGCGCCACTACGCCGGCCGGTCAAACCGGGCTCGAGGCAATCGCGATCTCCGCGAATTTCTCACGCAGCCTGCTCCGCAAACGATCGACCTTGTCGGGGTCCGAATAGGCCGCGAAGAAATCACGCATGGCACCCGGCGCCAGACGCCGGGTTACGGCCACCAGCAAATCCCGGACACGCAGCACGTGGTCTTTCGGCGCCTCGCCTTCGGAAATTCGTACGAATTTGCCCCAGCGCTCGTCCTGGCGAATTGCGTTGATATCAAGAAAATCCTCCGGCGGCACCACGTCGATATACGGATGACCCTCCATGCTTTTCTTCAATCGTTCGACGTAGCCTTTTGGCGCACGATCATCGTCTTCCAGAATGAACAGGTAGTTATTCGACAGCCGCGCAATGTTCTCGACCAGGCTCTTGCTGCCAAATCCGCCGAGCGAAACGACGCTGATCCTTTCGAAATATGGAGACTCAATGTCGGACACGACGTAGTCGAAGAACGCCTCGTCGATCCTGCCCTCCACGAAAAGATCCAGCTCTTTCACTTTTTGCGGTGGCGCCGTGTTGGCCTTCCTTCGCTTGTTCAACGAGGAGTCGATCCGCGTGTAATAGGAGCTGATGCCGTCGATCTTCACGACGCGCTTGAACAACGGAATCCAGGAATTCCTGCTGCTCCAGATGAGAGGCAGCGAAATATTCGGCGTGTTGTAATAAAAGCTGATGAAGGCCCCGATCCCACCATAGCCGAGCGGCCATTCGCTGGCGATGTTGCCATAATATTCCAGGCGCGCCTGCATCTTTTTGCGAGCCTCATGCGAAATGCCCTCGTAGAACTGGGAATCCAGGTTCTTCGCCGTATCCAGGTCGCTATACTCGAACGCGCTGAACACGTGCGCCTTGGTATCGTTCACGATTTTCTTGATGCCGGCGCCCATGCCCACGGCAGTCAACATGAAGATATTCTTCACGCCAAACGGCGTGATTTTCTCCGTCAGCCTCTTTATCTCTTTGGTCGCCTGATCTCCGGTCCCGATTACATCGTCGATCAGCACGATGTTCTCGACACATCCCTGTTCCAGGTATTGTAACGACTCGTCCGTCAAAAAATTCTCTTCAGGGATCTCGTTGATCACCCTGAAGTTGTAACCCATCATCGCCCCGCTCTTTCCGCCATCGCCGATGCCCGCAAACAGCGTGTTTTTCCTGCTGATGGGCGACTTCCTGTCGATGGCTGCACGCTCCAGCTTGCTGTACGCGATCGACAGCGAGGTGTTCAAATCGTCGAACCCGATCACATTCAGGTTCTTGACGATACGTACCGCAAGATCGATATCGTCGTTATCGAACTGCATCAACCACTTCAATACATCGTCGAAGCTTTTATCGACCGACCACGATGCCACGACTGCTTCGAGTTCCTCGATATGCCTGTTATGGGAGATAGGATATTTCATGACGATGTTGATCGGGTTTTGACCTCGGCATTATCTCATACACTCCATTAACCACGCTTATCAACATTTGGACGCCAAGTATTGCAAAGTGCTGCCAGATGACTTAGAGTGCTCCGGCACAATCCCGGACCGCGGCAATTTCGACGGTTCCGATAAAGAATACCCAGGATTGTGAAAAAGCGCGCATGACAAGTGATGACCGGTGTTTTTTCATATCGGCGGCGAGCCTGAACGCCAGCACCGTCTTCGATCAACCCCAGCAAGCCTTTTGATGGCTTCCTACATGTTCTCCCCATCTTCCACACCACCCGACAAGGGGTTCGTCAAAATCTGCGGCGTGTCCAGCATCGAGGACGCCCAACTTTGCGCACGATACGGCGCCGATGCCATCGGCATGATCTTGACCGAGCCGGGCCAAAGCCGTGCACCTGGATCGGACCGCTTGACCCCGGACGAAGCCGCTGACCTCGTCGCCGCATTGCGGGGCCGCGTGCACACCGTACTCCTCGTCCACGCGTCGAAACCGGACGACATCGTCGCACTGGCCAGGCATATCGAACCGAGTGCGCTGCAGGTGCAATCGAATTTGCCTTTTTACGACCTGCTGGAGGTGAAGAAACAGTGCAGCCAAATAAGGATCATCAAAACCTTCCGCGTGTCCCAAGGCCTCCACATTGACGAGCTTGAAGCAACGATTCGAAGCTATGTCGACCATGGCGCAATCGATGCCGTGTTACTCGATAGCGAACGCGGCGGCAGTGGCGTGGTACACGATTGGAACATGTCGCGAGAAATTGTCGCGCGCTTCGCCGGCACCCCCGTACTGCTTGCGGGTGGGCTGAATAAGGACAATGTCGCCCAAGCGCGGCAACGCGTTGGCCCTTATGGCGTGGATGTCATGACGGGCGTGACCTCCCCCTCCAGGCGCGACCGGAAAGACGAATCGCGGCTACGGGAATTCTTCAAGGCGTGGAATGGAGCGTTACAGGTGCAGACCGATGAATGATGAATGGCAGTTCAAGACCCCTTTCCTGCGCGGATTGGCCCCGCACATGCGCGGCGAATTGCGCAACCGGCGCGAGTTATGGAATATCGCCGTCGACGACTTTTATCCAAGAATCGAAGCGTGGTTTGGCAACTTCGACGCAGGCGACCAGCCGCTCGCGCTCAAGCTGCTGTTGAAATTGCAGTACTACAGCGAAAAGGATTTCGAGCTTCACATCAGTCAATCTCTGCAGCCGATCAAGCAATATCTATTCAAGAGCGGCGGCAAACTCCAGGATCTGCGCCTGGTCTTGCCCGCGGGCTCGGGCGACAGTGCCGACCGACACGCATACGACATCCTCAAGTCGTGGACGCTGAGTCAGGACCAGATCGTCCGGGTTGACGAGCTTGCGAACGTGGACCGGCGCTGCGTTCTGGTGTTCTTCAATGACACTCACGGCACCGGCAATCAGTTCCTGCGTGACGTTTTTTTACATGTCAGGAAAGAGGATTTCAAGGCGATATTCGTCGTCGCCGTTACGATTGCCGAGCGGGCACTGCTACGATTCCAGCGCGAGCTCAAAGGCGTGAAAGTGTTGCCGGACGTGGCCACGCCCAGCATCTTCGACGAGTTCACGGCGCGCGAGGTGGATCGCTTGCGCGAACTCGGGTCCCAGGTGTATCCCAAACATCCTTTCGGTTACGGCAATGCGGGGCTCCTGGTGGCGTACCATTTCCAGTGCCCGAACAACACATTGCCGCTCATCTGGGCTTCCGACGAGAGCGGGAACAATATCGTGGACGGCGGGGCCTACCCATGGACACCCTTGTTCCCCTATAAACCCAAGACCAAACCCGTACAATCGCAAGCAACCGCCCCGGTACAGCAAGCAGCTCCTGATCCGTCGATCCTGAAAGACGGGAACGATTGGTCCGACGTCCAACTCAAGGCCATTGTCGATCGTATTGCCGGGTGGGGACTGGCCACACCGACGTTCTACGAAGCCGTGCGCGCCTGGTTCGGCAATTTCCGAACGGAAGAGCGCGCGGCCGCCCTCGACATCTTCCTCGCGACGTCCTATCTGGACATCGGGAAGGTTCGTGCGCTGATTCGAGACTTCCGAACCGAATTGATGACCGAACTGGCACTTGTCGGCGGCGACATCGGTGACGTGATCCTCGTGACGACCGGCGATGAAAAGAACTCGGTTTATCACTATATGTACGAGTTCATCCGGGAATGGCACCTGAGCATCGACCAGGTGTGCAGCCTGGAGCGACTGAGCCCCGATCGAGTCATCGACAAGACGTTGGTCTTTTTCTACCACACGAGGGCAAGCGGGCAGCATTTCGAAACACATCATGTCAAGCGCCTGTCGCAACTGCAACCCCGAGTGAATGTGTTCGCCGCTTATGCCATGTCATGCGCAGCGCAGACCCGGTTCCGGGAATTGCACACGGGCGCGCCGAATCGGGTGCTGCGGTCGGATAACGCGTCGCTCACCGTGGACATGCTATCGGCAGACACCGTGGACACGATCTCCCGCATCGAAGCGGAATTGCGCCCCGATGCGCAAGTCATGGATCCGGAGCGGACCTTCCTCAGCGCTTACTACTTCCAGTGTCCGGCTGATACGAGCTCGCTCCTGTGGTGCGATCAGGACGCCGGCGAGGGTCGGCGCGCATGGACGCCATTGTTCCGTCGCATCACAATGCAATCCAGCACCATCGGCTGAAGTCTGGCTGACGGAAGGAACCTGGATCAGGAAGGTCAGTCGGCGCTGAGCCGGACTGATCTGGCCGAAAGCACGTTCCCGTGGCCACCGTGCATGGACGCTCAATTCCCCAGCAACGCATCCTTGAAGCCCTGCAGCGCAGGCTTCGGCTGGAAGTTGGCATCGAACAGCAAAGGCCAGTCCGGCGATCCGGGCTGATTGATCCAGCTGTCGGCATCCCACACGCCCCAGACCGTGATACCGGCCCGCTGGGCGGCCGGCACGGCCCGCAGATAGGCGGCGATGATGTCGTGATAGCGCTGCTGCTGCCGGATGGCCGCGTCCGGCGTGAAGCTGGTGTAGGCGCTCTTCATGCTCACGTCCATTTCGGAAATCTTGACCTTCAGGCCACGGTCCGCGACGGCCTTCAGCGACGATTCGATGGCCGTGATGCTGGGCCAGTCGATGGTCACGTGCATCTGGAATCCGACGCCCGTGATGGGCACGCCGCGCGATTTCATGCCATCGATCATGGACAACAGGTTCGCCGTTTTCAGTCCGCCGGCTTCGATGTTGTAATCGTTATAGAACAGATCGACTTGCGGATCGACGGTGCGCGCGTTGACGAAGGCCTGGTCGATGAAGGCCTGGCCCATCTTCTGGCTGAACACCGAGCTGCGCAGGATGTTGTCCACCGTCGGCTGCCCATCGTCCGCCAGGGCCTCGTTGACCACGTCCCAGCTGACCACCCTGCCCTGGTAATGCGCAACGATCGTTTGAACATGGTTCTTCAACATCGCCGCAAAATCACCCGTGTAGTTCGTCATGAAGGCAGGCACCTGGTAGTCGGCGTGCCAGATCAGCGTGTGTCCATGCACATCGATGCCATTCGCATGCGCGAATGACACGAAATCATCGGCCTGGGCGAACGTGAAGGTGTTTTCCTGCGGATGCAGATAGCCCATCTTCATGATGTTGCCAGCCGTCATCTGATTAAAATTCGGGAACACGACGGCCTGCTGCTGCGAACTTGTGCTGCTGTTGATGATGCTGTTGTTTTCGAAGCCGGCATTGACGGCCACGCCGATCGGGAAAGTCGCCACGGATTTCAACCCGCCCGTAATCGCGGAAAAATTCGCGGTCAGCGACTTGTTGCCATCCATGGTGATCGTCAGCGGATTCGTGCTGCTGGCGACGGACCCGCTCCAGCCGTCGAACAGCGCCCCCTGCGATGGCGTCGCCGTGAGGGTGATCGTACTGCCCGCCTTGTAGCTGTAATTGCCCGGCGCGGGGCTCGTCGTACCGCTGCCGCCGATATTGACCGCGAGCGTATAGTTGACGGGGCCGCTCGTGTTGGTGCCGTTGACCTGCAACTGTGCGCCACTCTGCTTGGCCACGTAGCGGATGTAATAGTTGCCGTTGATGCGCGCGGGCATCTGGTTCGATGCCACGTTGGCGTACGACACACCGTTGATCGTGAACGTGTCCGCCAGCCTCGAAGACACGCTGTCGATGGTGCCGGAAGTGAACAGGCAGACGTTCGCGGGGCCGTTCAACACGGTCGGCAACGTCATCGGTTTCGGATTGTTGCAGGTTGCGCCCGCAGTGCTGCCGCCGGCCGGCTTCGGCGCAGCGGAGGCGGCGCCGGCCGTGCCGAAGGCGATGACCAAAGCTGATAGTCCGCCGACAAGATAACGCAAGGCGTTCCTGGCGCTTCGTGCTGTGTTCGTCATATTCGTGGTCCCATCAAACGGTCGATCAGGAATGCTACCGACCCGCGTCCTCGGGCACGTTACGAATTTGCACAGTTCACATTTCGAAATTGATCAGCGCGACCATTTGATCGTTACGCGTCACGACAATCGGTCGATCACATGCCAAGCGACTCCGCCAGTCCGACCATGAGGCCCTCCGGCCCGCGGATATACGCCAGCCGATACGACTCCCCGTACCGCATCTCGCCGATGATTTCCGCACCGTGTTCCCGCATGCGCGCGACCAGCGCATCGATGTCGTCGACGGCAAACATCACCCGCCGCATGCCCAGCGCATTCACCGGCGCGTTCACGGGCCCGAACCGGACGGCATCCGGGGTGTGGAACTTGTCGAGCTCGATACCCTGGCCATCCGGCGTACGCAGCATCGCGAGCGTCGCCC
Source organism: uncultured Massilia sp. (assembly GCA_966211695.1). Taxonomy (GTDB): domain Bacteria; phylum Pseudomonadota; class Gammaproteobacteria; order Burkholderiales; family Burkholderiaceae_D; genus Telluria. Next base: position 45,748 of record CBIHOW010000020.1, read on the forward strand.
TGACGTTCTCGAGACCGATCAGGCGGCCGACTTCCGGCCCCTCGACCGTCGTTTCGCCTTCGAGCGCGAGCCCCAGCGCGATGAAAAACGACTTCACGGCCTCGAGATCGTCCACGACGATGAGGACGTTATCCATGCGTTTGATCGTCATTGCTCTTCCTCCATCAATTCGACTATCCAGTCGATGAACACCCGTAGTTTCCTGCCGACCTTGCGATTGGCAGGATACGCGACATACAGCGGCATCGGGGCGATGTCCCAACCGTCGAACAGTTGGACGAGTCCGCCCTGCGCCACCGCCTCGCGCGCCATGTAGTCGGGCAGCCACAGCACCCCCAGGCCCGCCAGCCCGGCGGCGAGATACGCGTTGCCGTCGTCGATGGCGAGCACGTAGCGCGCATCGAGCAGCACGGTTTCATCCGCGCGGCGCAAGGCGTAATCGAACCCCTGCCCGGAGCGCGCGCCGCGGAATTGCACGATGCGGTGCGACGGGTCGCGCAGTTGCGCCGGGTGCATCGGGACCCCGGCGCGATCCAGATACCCGGGCGCGGCATAGACGCGCAATGCCAGGTCGGCCACATGACGGGCGACCAGCGACTGGTCGGCCAGGACGCCGCCGCGCACGACGCAATCGACATTATCCCCGATCAGATCCACCATCCGGTCGCTGACGCCCAGGTCCAACTGGATGTCCGGGTAGCGCGCATGGAACGCGGGCAGCGCCGGCACGAGCAGCATCGTCGCGAACGGGCTCGGCACATCGACGCGCAAGCGCCCTACCGGCGCCGCCGCCTTGTTCGGCAACCCGGCTTCGAGGTCTTCCAGCTCGGCCAGCATGTGCACCACACGTTCGTAGTAGACGGCGCCGTCCTCCGTGACGTTCACCTTGCGCGTGGTCCGGTGCAGCAGTTTGACGCGCAGCCGCGTTTCCAGTTGCTGGATGAGCTGGGTGACGGTCGCCCGGCTCATGTCCAGCGTCCGCGCCGCCTTCGTGAAGCTGCCTGCTTCCACGACGCGTACGAACGCCCGCATGCCATCGAATCGATCCACGACATCTCCTTCACCAATTGTTTGGATTATACAAACAGTGATGGCGCGATTTGCCCATTTATCCAGAACGCTTCCGGCTCTACAGTGAGATCCATCAATCACACAAGGAGATTCGCCATGACCATCCGCGACGTCGTATTCCCGCCCGGCCGCCAGGCCCTCTACGAGAAGAATCGCTATTCGCCGGCCGTGCGTGCCGACGGGTTCCTGTTCGTCTCGGGCCAGGTCGGCAGCCGCGAGGACGGTTCGCCGGAACCGGTCCTCGACGACCAGGTCCGGCGCGCCTTCACGAACCTGAACGCCATCCTGGCCGCAGCCGGCTGCCGGTTCGAGGACGTGGTCGACGTCACCGTCTTCATCGTCGATCCGCAGTCGAAGTTCGAACGCATCTGGAGGATCGCCCAGGATTACTGGGGCGAAGCGCCCTATCCCACCGTCACCGCCGTCGGCGTCACCTGGCTCTACGGATTCGACTTCGAGATCAAGGTCATCGCGCGCCTCCCGCGCAAGCCCTTGCCGTAACGCGTCACGCATTTTTGTTTCAGATCAATGCGCCAAATTGATTCCGCTCAGTGCAAAATACACAGAACGGAGGTCAGCATGGCGCATATCTACAAACCCGAAGAAGGCTGGGACAACGCCGACATCGGCTACCCGTCCGCGCTCGCCATCGGCGATTCGTGGTTCTGGTACGTCAACAACAATATCCTGGGCACGATGATCCACCACCCCGCCCTGTCCGGCGACCACCGCAACGTACAGCTCGTCGGCTACAACGGTGCGCGCCTGCGCGACTACGTCGGCGACGGCAAGTACGCGGACACGGTCGAGCATTTTCTCCGGCCCGGCTTCGTGGAAGTGTTTTCGGAGTTCTACATCAGCGGCGCCGGCAACGATGCCGTCGACGTGGACCTGGCGCTGCTCGACCATTGCCCGCCCGGCACCGACGCGCATGGCTGGATCGACGCCCTCGGCATGGACGGCATGCTGTTCCGGCTGCGCCAGTCCCTCACGCGGCTGATCGCGTCCATCCGCGTCGCGAAGCACGGCAGCGCCACGCTGGCGCCCATCTTCGTCCACGGCTACGATTATCCCGTGCCGGACGGCCGGGGCTTCGAGTTCGGCCTGATCCACGCCGGACCCTGGCTCGCGCCGGCCATGGACCGGAAAGGCGTGCCGGCGGACATGACGCTGCGCAGCGAGATCGCGCGCCTCCTCATCGACCGGCTGAACGACGGCCTGCTCATGCCGCTGGCGGCCGTGACGGCGGGCGTCGTGTACATCGACAGCCGCGCCATCCTGCCGCGCGACCACACCTACCGCGACTACTGGTCGAACGAGATGCACCCGACGAACCTGGGCTTCCGGCGCATCTTCGAGCAGGCGTGGCTGCCCAGGTTGTACGAACACGGCATCGCGCTGCGGCCGTTTCCATAGGCAAGGGTTTATTCAGTTCGCCCGGAACTTAGCTAAATCTGCGCAGTCTCATGCAGTATGAGCAAGCTTCTTTCCATTGGCGCCGCCGCCAGGACACTTGGGGTCTCCACAAGCACGCTGCGTCGTTGGGAGGCCGCCGGCCGGCTCGTCCCGGTCCGGACCGAGGGCGGGCAACGGCGCTACGACCTCGCCGCACTGCGCCCCGGAGGCTTCCACGGTACCACAGTGCCGCTGCGGACAGTGGCCTACGCGCGGGTGTCCAGCCACGATCAGCGCGCTGACCTCGAGCGCCAGAAACAGGTGCTCGAATTGTACTGCGCGGCCCAGGGCTGGCCCTTCGACATCATCGCCGATCTCGGCTCCGGCATGAACTACCACAAGAAGGGCTTGCGACGTCTGCTGGACGAGATCGTGGCCGGCGACGTCGGCCGCCTGGTGCTGACCCACAAGGACCGCCTGCTGCGCTTCGGCGCCGAGTTGGTGTTTGCCCTGTGCGAAGCCCGGAACGTCGAGGTGGTGATCATCAACCGGGGGGCGGACACGACGTTCGAGGAGGACCTCGCCAGCGACGTGCTCGAGATCATCACGGTCTTTTCGGCGCGGCTGTACGGCAGCCGCAGCCATCGAAACCAGAAGCTGATCGACGGCGTGCGCAAGGCCGTTCAGGAGGCGCAATGCTGATCGCGCACCGCATCGCCCTCGACCCCAACAACCTGCAGGCGACATACCTGGCCCGCGCCGCCGGCGTCGCACGCTTTGCCTACAACTGGGCCCTATCCGAATGGCAGCGGCAGTATGCGGCACATCAGGCCGATCCGAAGCTGCCGGCGCCGTCGCAGTTGGCACTGCGGCGCCAGCTCAACGCAATCAAGCGCGAACGATACCCCTGGATGCTGGACGTAACGAAGAACGCGCCCCAAATGGCGATCATCCAGTTGGGGGACGCGTTCAAGAATTTCTTCTCGTATCGTGCACGCTATCCGAGGTTCCGCCGCAAGGGCGTCGATGACCGTTTCACCCTGACGAACGACCAGTTTCGCGTGGACGGCAAGCGCTTTTACATTCCCAAGCTGGGCCCTGTCCGCATGCGCGAAGCATTGCGCTTTACTGGCAGGATCGTCTCGGCAACGGTATCCCGCCGCGCGGACCGATGGTATGTCAGCATTACCATCGACGCGACCGAAGCATCCCTGCCACCGGCCGAAAACCAAGGTGTGGTGGGGATCGATCTCGGGGTGTCGGTACTGGCTACGCTGTCGACGGGGGAACAGTGGCTTGGCCCAAAGGCGTTGCGCTCGCTCCTCGAACGGCTACGGCGCTTATCGCGCTCGCTGTCGCGCAAGGTAAAGGGCTCTCGCAACCGGGACAAGGCAAAGCGAAGTCTGGCCCGGCTGCACGCGAGGATCGTCGACATGCGCCGCGACAGTCTGCACAAGCTCACGACCGGCGTCACCCGGCGCTTTCATACGATCGGGATCGAAGATCTGAACGTGCGGGGCATGCTGGCGAACCCGAGCCTGGCGCGCGCAATCGCCGACATGGGTTTTCACGAGCTGCGCCGGCAGTTGAGTTACAAGGCCGCGTGGCGTGGCGGGGATGTCGTCGTGGTCGACCGGTGGTACCCGAGCAGCAAGACATGTTCGTGCTGTGGACATCGGCTGAAAGAACTCGCACTCGGGACGCGCCATTGGACTTGTCCCGGGTGCGGGGTACAGCACGACCGCGACGTCAACGCGGCCGTCAACCTGAAGAATATGGCGATGAGTTCCATCGCAACTGCCTGTGGAGGGAACGGCTCTGGCCCCGTGCGCAAGCACAGGACGAAACCGGTCCCGCTGAAGCAGGAACCCAGCGGCAAAAGTTAACTATGGTTAGCTTTGCGTAGGTCTAGGAGAACGGACTTGCCTCGACAAGATACCACCCCGGCGCAGACACCGTAAGGCTTGATTTCCGGAATGCTTTGTTGCTCAGGCGGCCGGCACGCGTTCCTCGAGCACGCGCGCACGCAGCGCGGCCAGCGGCAGCGGGCGCGCCAGCAGGTAGCCCTGCACGTAGTCGCAGCCGGCCTGGCGCAGCCATTCGAACTGCTCGGGTTCCTCGACGCCCTCGGCCACCACGGTCAGGTTGAAACCGTGGGCGAGGGCGATGACGGCGCCGGCGATCGTCGTGCCGGACGTGGGCAGCAGGCGGACGAAGCTGCGGTCGATCTTGAGGTGGTTGATCGGGAAGGTCTGCAGGTAGGCGAGCGACGAATAACCGGTGCCGAAGTCGTCGATCGACAGGCGCACGCCCAGCGCGCGCACGTTGTGCATGAAGTCGATGGCGCCGTCCAGGTCTTCCATCAGCATGCTTTCCGTGAGCTCCAGCTCCAGCCGGTCCGGGGGCAGGCCCGTCTGCGCCAGCGTGCGCTCGACGACGCCGATGAAATCCTTGTCGCGCAGCTGGCGCGCGGAGACGTTGACGGCCATGCTGAGCCACGTGCCGGTCTGGCGGTACAGCGCGACGGCGTCGCGGCAGGCGCGTTCCAGCACCCACTTGCCGACTTCGACGATCAAGCCGCTTTCCTCGGCGATGGGGATGAACTCGGCCGGCGAGATATAACCCTGGTCCGGATGCGGCCAGCGCAGCAGCGCTTCCACGCCGACCATCTTGCGCGAGCCGCAGGCATATTGCGGCTGGTAGCACAGTTCCAGCAGGCCGGCCTCGAGGTGGCGGCGCAGGTCGCGTTCCAGGCGCGCGCGCCGCTGCGTGGCAAGGATCATCTCGCGTTCGAACACGGCCACCGTGTCGCGGCCCTTGCCCTTGGCGCGGTACAGCGCGGCGTCGGCGTTGCTGAGCAGTTCGCTCATCGTGTGCGCGTCGTCCGGGAACACGCAGGCGCCGATGCTGGCCGTGGGCGTCACTTCCAGGCCCTCGACCTGCAGCGGCTGGCGCAGGCCGGCCACGATGCGCTGGCCCACGCGTTCCAGCTCGGCCGCATCGTCGAGCGGCGCAACGATGACGGCGAATTCGTCGCCGCCGATGCGGCCGATGCGGTCGCTGGGGCGCACCGTCGCGCGCAGCCTGCTCGCCACCTGTTGCAGCAGGCGGTCGCCGGCCGCGTGGCCGGCCGTGTCGTTGACGACCTTGAAGTTGTCGAGGTCGATCAGCAGCAGGCCGATGCGGCCTCCGCTTTCGGTGCGCATGGCGATTTCGAGTTCCAGCGCCTCGTAGGTGCAGCGGCGGTTCGGCAGGTCGGTCACGGTGTCCGTGTAGGCCAGGTGCTTCAGCTGCGATTCGGCGCGGCGCATGCGCGCCTTGGTGCGGCGCGTGAGCACCGACGTCGTCACCAGCGCGCCCAGCGAGGCCAGGGCCAGCAGGGCGCCGTAGCGCAGCAGGCCGTTGCGGATGCCGACCGTGTCGGCCGTCAGCACCACCCGGCCCAGCGCCATGCCGCGGTAGCGGATCGGGCGCGCCACGGAGAGCGGCGTGAACAGCGTCCAGTCGCGCAGCAGCGACGGCGTCTCGTCGACGGCGCCGTTGCGGTACGCGGCGAATTCGACGTCCTGGCGGTCGTACACCGTGGCGGCGGCGAGGAACGACGAGTGGCGGAACGAGCGCAGCATCTCGTGCGCCGCGTCCTGGTCGTGGAACATCAGCGTGGCCGCCACGTTGTCGGCGATGATCGCGGCCTGCACGTTGAGGTCGTCGGTGAGATTGCGGCGCAGCGCGACGAACTGGTAAGCCAGCAGGATGCAGCAGGCCACGCCGAGCGCGGCAGCCGCGGCCAGCAGCTGGCCCACGCCGAGCATGCGGCTCAGTTCTCCGGGGCGGCGCGCCGTCGTCGGGTTCATAACACGTTCCTCGCCAGGCGCAACAGGTGGGAGGAAAAGCGCAGGCCGCTTTTCGCCGCTTCCTGGGTGTCGATGTCGAAGCGGATGTGTTCATCGTCCTCGACGAGCGTGATGGCGGCCTTGCTGCCGGCGCCGTCGCGCACGACGAGCACGCCCGTCGCCGGCGCCGGCTGCTGCGTCGCGCGCGCCAGCACGGCGATGTCGCAGCGCGCGGCTTTCGGATGCGCGAGTTCCGTCACGGTCCAGGGCCGGCCGTTGACCGGTTTGCCGTTCAGGGCGCTCAGTCCGGGCCAGAGCGGGTTCTCGGGACTCGCGCACACGAACAGCGGCCCCTTGCCGGGGGCATCCGGCCAGGTGGTGAACATGGCGAAGTTGAAGATGTACGCCGCCTTCAGGTCCTTGCCCTCGACCTGGGCGACGCACATGCCGGCCGCCAGGCCAAGGCTGGATGCGATCGCGAGAAGGGCGAGGGTGCGGACCATCGTCAGAACCGCCAGTCCAGTTTCGCGGCCAGCGTGCGGCCTTCGCGCGCGAGCGCGGTCTGCACGAACGCGGGGCCGGCCACGTCGGCATACTGCTTGCCGGTGGCGTTGTAGGCGGAGAGCGACAGCTCGGCGCGCGGCAGCAGCCGCAGCGCGGAGAGCGTGACGTTGGCGACGCAGTAGCCGCCGGCCGCGCCCTGGTCGGCCAGGCGCTTGCCGCTGCACAGCAGCTCGGCGCCGACGCGGCCGCCGCGCCAGCCCAGCGGCGCCGTGAGGTTGGCCTTGGCCAGGTGGCGCGGCGAATCGATCAGGGGCACGCCGCCGGTGCCGCGCGCCAGTTGCCAGGAATAGCTGGCGCGCAGGCGCACGGCGCCGAAGTCGCGGTCGAGCGCGGCCTCCAGGCCGCGGGCATCGGCATGGTCGATGTTGCGGAAGATGAGCATGCCCGTGGCCGGGTCGATCTGCTGGCTGATCAGGTCGTCCACCGCGTAGCGGAACAGGGACAGCGTGGCGTGGCCGCCGCCCGCGAGCACGTGTTCCAGCACCAGCTCGCGCGTCGCGATCTTTTCCGGGCGCAGGTTCGGGTTGGGGAGCAGGCCGCCGGCCACTTCCGGCAGCGCGTAGTACATCTCGTAGGCGTTGGCCGCGCGGAAGGCGCTGCCCGCGATCAGCTTGACGGTGTCACTCGGCGTCGCCTTGTACACGACGGCCACGCGTGGGCTGAAGCGGTGCATGTCCGGGTCTTCGCGGTCGTCGTAGCGCACGCCGGCGTTGACGAGGAAGCCGGCCGGCAGGCGGATCTCGTCTTCCACGAACACGGCGCGGCGCATCGCGTCGCGGTGGTCGTCCAGCAGCAGTTCGTACGGCTGCTCGTTGTAGTTGTACTGGTCGCGGTGCGCGTCGCGTCCCAGCTCGGCGCCGATCACGATCTTCTGGCCCGGCAGGTTCGTCAACGTCGCGTGTGCGCTGGCGTCGTACCAGCGCGCATGGGCGCCGTCGATGTTCAGGCGGGGCACGCCGTCGGTATCCGGATACCAGCCCGGGCCCCGGTAATCGGCCTGGCCCGACTGCAGCTGGACCGCGAGCGCCAGCGCCGGTGCGAGCCGGCCGTTCCACGCGAGGCCGATGCTCGTCTGCGTGTCGCGCGTGCTGTCCGGCGCGTTGAAGACGGCGCCGAAGGAGCCGGTCGGGATCCCCTTGGTGCGGGCCACGTGGCTGGCCGACAGCGTCACGCCGCCGTAACTGCCCTTGACGAGGAAGTTCTGGGCGCGGTCCCAGTCGAGGTGGCGGGCGATGCCGCCATTGGTCTCCGGCGTGTCGAATTCGGGATAGTACAGGTCGCGGCCCGTGCGGTTGAAGGCGCTGGCGGACAGCAGCAGGTCGGCGCCGTTCTGGCCGTGCCAGCCGTAGCTGGTGCGTGCCTTCCGCTCGCCCTGGCCGGCCGCCGTGACCGCGCCATGGACACCGGACAGGCCGCTGCCGTCGCGCGTGATGACGTTGATCACGCCGAACAATGCGTTCGAGCCATACACGGCCGAGCCGGGGCCGGGCACGAACTCGATGCGCTTGACCATGTCCATGTCGATCAGGCCCTCGGTGCCGATGAGGGCCTGGTCGTACACGGCGTCGTTGATGCGCATGCCGTCGACCAGCAGCAGGAAGCGGCTGTTGTAGTCGCCCGGACGCAGGAAGCCGCGCGCGCCCAGGTACGTGTAGTTGCGGTCGTTCGTCACGTACAGGCCGGGCAGCGTGGCCAGCGCGTCGGCCAGCGTACGCCAGCCGAAGTCGCGGATGTCGGACGCCGTGAGCACGACCACGGACGACGGTGCGTCGCTGATCGGCTGGGAGAATTTCGACGCGGCCGTCACGACCCGCATCTGCATCAATTCCTCGAGTGGAATCGTGCTCAGTGTGCGAATGTCGCCGGTGTCCGTGCCAGCGCCGGCGAGCGCCACGGTGGGGCAGGCCAGCACGGCGGCACAGGCGATGACGGGCAGGATATGTGACGACATGGATGTGGACATGGGATGACGAAGGCCGGCGGTAACGGCCCGTCTTCTGTAAATTGTTTCAAATAATCACATGTCAGTACTATAGAGAAACTTTCGCAGCGTGGCACCGAAAAGTTGCACCAAAAAGACAGAATAATATATTTATGGTACGCATCATTCCATATTGCACCAAAAATGGGCAGTTACACTCACTTGCAACTGATACTGTTTACATCTTTCCAGTCTGCGGCATGACCGTTACTCTGTACACATGTTTGTTACAACGATATGTAAGGGGAACAATATGCAACAGTTTTCGATCCGCGCCGCTCTCGTCGCCGCCGTGCTTGCGGCCAGTACCGCACCCTTCGCGGCACTGGCCGCGCCCGACCACCATCCGCGCGCGGAAGCGCAATGCCGCAACTGCGGCACGGTCGTCTCGAACCATACGTACAAGCGTGAACCCGAGCGCGCCAGCGGCGTCGGTGGCGTGGGCGGTGCCGTCGTCGGCGGCCTGCTGGGCAACCAGGTGGGCAGCGGCCGCGGCCGCACCCTCGCCACGGTGGCGGGCGCGGTGGGCGGCGCCTATGCCGGCAACCGCATCGAGCGCAACATGAAGGCGGAAACCTATACGGACGTGCGCGTGAAGATGGCGGCCGGCGGTTACCGCACCTTCACGGAGAAGGGCGTGGCGCGCTTCCGCAATGGCGAGCACGTGCGCGTGCTGGATGGGCGTCTCGTACGCTGACCGTACTTAAAACCGTCGTTCCCGCGCAGGCGGGATCGCGCCACTGGCGCTATCCCCCCAAGTCTTACGCGCAGCCGCAACGCAAACAAAATTGGGTCCCTGCCTTCGCAGGGACGACGTCAGGTGCGCACGTTCTTGATCACGAACCCGCTCGCCGGCAACGCCGGAATCCGCCGCATGCTCACCGTCAGGTCCTGCGGCGGCACGTCGTAGGCGATCTCGCCGGCGAACAGCTGCAGGGCCGACTTCACCAGGTCGCCCGTGACGAATTCGCCCGGGCAGCGGTGGCCCGAATAATGGTCGCCGCCGCCGTGCGGCACGAAATCGAAGCCGCTGCTCTGCCGGCGGTCGAAGCGCTCCGGCCGGAATACCTCCGGGTCGCCCCAGATCGCGGGGTGGTGGTTCGTGCCGTACAGGTCGAACAGCACCCACGTTCCTTTCTTCACATGCATCCCGTGCCAGTCGAAGGCGTGCAGGGCGCGGCCGCCCATCGCCGGGATGAACGGGTAATAGCGCCGCACTTCCTGCATGAACCACGTCGCGTACGCGTCGTCGCCTGACGCGATGCGCGCGCGCGCCTGCGGGTGGTCGTGCAGCGCCAGCAGGGCGAAGACGATGTAGCGCGCCACCGCGACGGTCGGGCGCAGCAGGTTGATGAGTTCCACGCCCGCGTGCTTGCGGTGCATGAGTTCCCCGTCGGCGTCGCGATGGCGCGCGATCACGTTCAGCGGACTGTCGAACGCGGGCTGGATCTGGCCGGCGCGCACGGCGTCGACGAGGGCGCGGGCCCACTGCTCCGTGCGCGCGCGCGCGAGGTGGCCGCGCCAGTTGCGCGGGCCGGCCGAACCGGCGCCGGCGATCATCCGCGCGAATTCGCGCGTGCGCTCGTGCGCTTCCTCCGCGCTGACCGGGATCCCGGCCCAGTGGCACACGGCCCGGCACAGCACTTCCTGCGCCGCGTCGTGCACCACGACTTCCTGGTTGCCCGCCCACTGCGCGAAGCGCGTGCGCCATTCGGCCGCGGCCAGGCCGACGAGGCGCTGCCGCTCGAGGGGGCCGAACAGCGACATCAGCATGGCCTTGCGCTTCTTGTGCGCTTCGCCGTCCAGCGCCATCACGCTGCCGAAGTCCTGCAGCAGGGCCATCGTCGTCGCCGGCAGCGCGTGGCGGCGCGTGAAGCGGCCGGGTTGATAAAACATGCGGCCCGCGTCCTCGCCGCGCACGCACAGCACGCGCTGCAGCATCAGGCGGGTCGCGAACACGTCGCTGTCCAGGGCGGCGTAGCGGCGCGGCATGAACTCGTAGCCTTCGGCGAGGAACGCGATCGAGTTGTCGAAGCCGGACGCGCGCGGTGCGGCGTCGAGGGCATCGGCGGGGTGGTGGTCGGTAGTGCTCAAACGATCTCCTGCGGTGGTGATACAAATGCTCAATGCGGCTCAATGCGGCTCAATGCGGGACGGGCACGAAGGCGGGATCGGGCGTGTCCTGCAGGGCGCGCGGCAGGTAGATCGTGACGGTCGTGCCTTCTCCCTCCTTGCTCGCCAGGCGGATATGGCCGCCGCTCTGCTTGACGAAGCCGTGCGCCATCGACAGGCCCAGGCCCGTGCCCTTGCCCTCCGGCTTGGTCGTGAAGAACGGTTCGAAGGCCCGCTCCATCACGTCGGGCGGCATGCCGCTGCCCGTGTCGCTGACGGCGATCGTGACGAACTCGCCGGGACGGATGCCGGAATAGGCCAGCTCGTCGGCCGGGTCGATCGTCACGTTGGCCAGCGTGATGGTGACGTTGCCGCCGCCCTCCATCGCGTCGCGGGCGTTGATCACGAGGTTCAGCAGCACGTTCTCCAGCTGGTTCGGATCGACGAGGACGTTCCACAGGTCGGACGGGATGTCCATGCGGATCGCGACGCTGTCGCCGACGGCGCGGTGCAGCAGCGTGTCCATGCGTTCGATGAGCTGCGCCAGGTTGACGACGCTCGGGTGCAGCGGCTGGCGGCGCGCGAAGGCGAGCAGCTGGGCGGCCAGCTTCTTGCCCCGCTCGACGGCGTCGAGGATGTTCAGGAGGCGCTTGCGGCCGTTGTCGTCGCTGCGCAGCATCAGCTGGACGTTGGCGCTGATGATGTGCAGGATGTTGTTGAAGTCGTGCGCGACGCCGCCCGTCAGCTTGCCCACGGCCTCCAGCTTCTGCGAGCGCAGCAGCGCGGCGCGCGCTTCCTCCAGCCGTTGCTGGCGCTGCTGCTCGCGTTCCGCCGCTTCCTTGCGCGGACGGATATCGCGCACGAACGCCGTGACGCCGAAGCCCTGCCGGGTTGCCAGCGGCGTGATCGCGACTTCCACCGGGATCGCGTGGCCGTCGCGCGTCAGCGCCGTCGTTTCCGTGGGGCCCGTCAGCATCGCGCAGGTGCCGTTTTGCGCGAAGTGCGCCAGGCAGTCGCGCCATTCCTCGCGCTCCGGCGCGGGGACCAGGAGGTCGAGCACGTTGCGCCCCACCGCCTCGTCCTCGCGCCAGCCGAACAGCTTGCAGGCCTGCAGGTTCCAGTCGGTGACGCGGCCGTCCGGGGCAATCGCGATGAAGGCGTCATACGCGGTCTGCAGGATCAGGCGCACGCGTTCGCGCTCGGCGTCGATACGGTCGCGCGAGGCGCGCAGTTCGACCGTCATCCCCTGCGCCAGCTGCAGCGCGCGGCGGCGCTCCGAGGCCAGCAGCCACACGACGAGCGCCAGCAGCATGCCCAGGCCGACGCCGGTGAGCGCGATCGCGATCGTCGTGCGGCGCTCGAGCGCCGCCTCGAAGCGGGGTGCCGAGTGGATGACGACGGTCCACGTGCGGCCGGCGGTGTCGACCGTCGTCTGGTAGCTCAGCAGCGGCTTGCGGCCGGCGGGACCGGCGCCGGCCGACCGGTAGAGCAGGGCGTCCAGGGTGGGCGCCAGGCCGTCGTAGATCTCGACCAGCAGGTCGCCCGCATGCTCGCCGCCCAGGCCGCGCATCAGGTCGTTCATGCGGAACGGCGCATACACCCAGCCGACGATGGCGGCGCGCCGGGCCGCGACCGTGTCGTGCACGCGGCCCGCCTCGTACACCGGCACGTACACGAGAACGCCGGGCTGGCCGCCGTTGCCGCCTTCCTGTATCAGCACGACCTTGCCGGTGGCGGCCGCGTGTCCGGTATCGCGCGCCTGTTCCATCGCCGCGCGCCGCACCGGCTCGCTGAACATGTCGTAGCCGAAGGCGCGCAGGTTGCGTCCCGAGAACGGTTCGATGCGGGTGATCGACGTGATCACGGGACGCTGCCCGGGCGGCTTGACCGCATAGTCGCGAAAGCCCTCGGCGCGCATGGCCGCGACGTGCGCGTCGACGCGGCCGGGCGGGATGATCGCGGCGATGCCCAGCGCCTCGATGCCGGGGAAGCGTTCGTTCAGGTGCAGCAGTCCGTAGAACTCGGCGAACGCGGTGCGGTCGATCTCGATCGAGCCGCGCAGGAAGCCTGACGTGGCCAGCAGCACTTCCTCGTAGACGTCCATGCGCCGGTCGATGCTGGCGGCCATGTCGCGTGCGCGGAAATTGAAACTGCCGGCCAGCTCCGCCGCGGCGGTCCGCTGCGCGTTGCCGGCCACCATATAGGTCACGATCAGCGCGGCGAGGAACGCGAGCGCGGCCAGGAGCAGGGGAAGGTGGACCGGGCTGCGCGGCGAAGATCGGTTGGATGGGATGGACGATGGGTCTGGACGCGGCATGAATGCAGTACGCTGTACTCGACAAGGGAAAAGGTGGCAATGGTCCATTGCCGGCATGGCAAGCGCGCCGTCATGACAGGATACCGGGGTATGGCCGGAGTCGGCGCACAACAGGGCGGCGTACCGTCCGGCTACAATGGACGTTTTACGCCATGCCGATGCCTGTCCACTTCTCCACGATGAGCCTGCTGCAACGGGTGCGCCGGGGCGCCGCGCTGGCCCTCGTCGCCGCCCTGCTGTGGGCCGCGCTCGCGCCCGTGCGCTATCCGACGCGCGAGCGCACGTTCGTGTTCCCGCGCGGCGCCGCCGTCCTGCGCGGGGAGCATGCCGGCCTGGTCCCGGCCGAGGTGCGCCTGACCCTGGGCGTGCGCGACGTCCTGCTGCTGCACAACCGCGACATCGCGCCGCACGTGTTCGGCCAGGTGCTCGTGCTGCCGGGCCATGCGTTCCGCCTGCCGTTCGAGCAGGCGGGCGACTACGTGTACGCCTGCGACGCGGCGCCGGGCCATGCCGTCACGGTGCGGGTGGGGAATCATCCCGATCCCGGCTGGGCGCGTCTGGGGTGGCGGCTGCGTGCGCTGGCCGAGGCCGTGCGCACCCTGCCGATCGTCGGGCCGGGGGACTGACGGGACGTGCAATCGTGCTCCGTCCCGCGCGGCGAATCTGTCATCATGCGCGCATGGCCACGATCACGTTACCCCTGTTCCCGCTCAGTACGGTCCTGTTTCCGGATGGCGTGCTGCCGCTACAGATCTTTGAGGTACGCTACCTCGACATGATCAGCCATTGCCTGACGGAGGACGAGCCGTTCGGCGTCGTGCTGCTGACGCACGGCCAGGAAGTGCGCACCCCGCAAGGCCAGGAAAAGTTCGCGCCCGCGGGCACGCTGGCTTCCGTGCAGGACACGACGGCCTCCACGCCCGGCCTGCTGCAGGTGGTGTGCCGCGGCGGTGCGCGGTTCAACGTGCTGGAAAGCGAGCGCCGGACGAACGGCCTGTGGATGGCCGAGGCTCAATTGCTGGAGGACGACCATGTCGTGCGCATCCCGTCCGACCTGAAGGGCGCGGCCGACGCACTCGACCGCGTGCTGGCATCGCTGCACGACGTGCCGCAGAGCCGCTGGCCCGTGCAGCCGCCGTTCCGCCTGGACGATTGCGGCTGGGTGGCCAACCGCTGGTGCGAGCTGCTGCCGCTGCCCAATCACCAGAAGCAGAGCATGCTCATGCTGGACAATCCGATGATCCGGCTGGAGCTGCTCCATGACGTGCTCGATGAGCACGGCCTGATCACCTCCTGAATTGTTACCGTATGAATGCGTCGTTCCCGGACTGGCCGTCCGCCTTGGCGGGAACCTAAGTTTTGCTTGCATCGCGCCAGAGCGTGCAAATTGGGTCCCCGCCTCCGCGGGACGACGTTGGTTAGTGCGTCGCGATGCTTACGCTTCGACGCTGACGCCGCTGGTCGACGATGTGTCGCTGTCGTCGGAATACGCCTTCAACAACTGCAGCGCATGCGCGAATTCGCGCATCGGATCGCGCTCGTGGCTCGCCTGCTTCGTCTCGTAGGCCGCCTGTTCCTGGGCGCTGACGGTGCCGTCGCCGTTGGCATCGGCCGGCTCGGTCGTGGTGCTGCTCGTGCTCGTGGTGGAATCGGTCGACTCGGCACCCTTCGCACCGCCCGATGGCGGTCCCGGCGGGGGACCGTCCGGCCGCATGCCGCCGCCACCGCCGCCTTTTACGCGCGACGCGTCGAACTGGGCGTTGAGCTGGTCGGACAGCTTCGTCATCGCATCCGTCAGCTCGCTTTTGGTGACCTTGCCGTCGCCGTCGCCGTCGAGGGCGCTGAACGCGTCGTCGACGTCGCTCGACTGCGTGGCGCTGCCATCGACGCCCGACAGCGCGCCCTGCAGGTCGCTTTTTTCGATATAGCCCTGGTTCTTCGTATCGAGTCGGGAGAATACGGCATCGGTCCACTTCGACAGGCCGCCGCTGATGTTCGCTACCATGGTGGAATCCTTTATTTTATGAACGATTTATTCAAAGAATTATCGGTCCGGCAAGCAATTTAAAGCTGTAAAGGGACGTAAAGGTAGGTAAAAACGCGGATTTCATATACAGGGGGTAGGATTTAAGGTAACCTTGAGCGCGATTTAGATTCTCTACGTCAGCCTAAGCCGCCGCTCCCGGCCAAGCCCGCGCGAGGCGCGTCCCGTCACCCCGGTTTTCCCGCGTTGGCCCAGCCAGGGCAGCAGCCCGGCCGTAGAACGCAACGATTCATTGCCCGAAAGAAAACATGTCTGAAACACCGACCACTATTGAAGCTGGCGGCGCGCCGACCGTGCGCTTCGCCGATTTCGGCCTCGCGCCTGAGATCCAGCGTGCGCTGTCGGACCAGGGCTATGTCCATCCGACCCCGATCCAGGCCAAGGCGATCCCCATCGTCCTGCAGGGCCGCGACGTCATGGGCGCGGCCCAGACCGGCACCGGCAAGACGGCGAGCTTTTCGCTGCCGATCATCCAACTGCTGCTGCCGCATGCGAACACGAGCATGTCGCCCGCGCGCCATGCCGTGCGCGCCCTCGTGCTGACGCCGACGCGCGAACTGGCGATCCAGGTCGCCGAGAACGTCAAGGCCTATGCCCAGCACACGCCGCTGCGCTCCACCGTCGTCTTCGGCGGCATGGACATGAAGCCGCAGACCGAGATCCTGCGCCGCGGCGTCGAGATCGTCATCGCCACGCCGGGCCGCCTGCTCGACCACGTGGAGCAGAAGAACATCAGCCTGGCCCAGGTCCAGATGCTCGTGATGGACGAAGCCGACCGCATGCTCGACATGGGCTTCCTGCCCGACCTGCAGCGCATCATCAACCTGCTGCCGAAGAAGCGCCAGAACCTGATGTTCTCGGCCACGTTCTCGCCCGAGATCAAGAAGCTGGCGTCCAGCTTCCTGAACGATCCGCTGACGATCGAAGTCGCGCGCAGCAACGCCACGAATACCTCCATCACCCAGGTGCTGTACAAGGTCGACGAAGAGCAGAAGCGCAACGTCGTCGAGCACCTGATCCGCGCGCGCGACCTGAAGCAGGTCCTCGTGTTCTCGAACACCAAGATCGGCGCGTCGCGCCTCGCGCGTTACCTCGAGCAGGCCGGCATCAAGGCCTCCGCCATCCACGGCGACAAGACGCAGCAGGAACGCATCGCCGCGCTGGATGCGTTCAAGAACGGCGAGATCGACGTGCTCGTCGCGACCGACGTCGCGGCCCGCGGCCTCGACATCACCGACCTGCCGTGCGTGATCAACTACGACCTGCCGTACAACGCCGAGGACTACGTGCACCGCATCGGCCGCACGGGCCGCGCCGGCGCCACGGGCGATGCGCTGTCCGTGTATTCGGACAAGGACGAGCGCCTGCTGGCCGACATCGAGAAGCTGATCAAGCAGACCATCACGCGCGGCGAGTTGACGGGCTTTGCGCCGTCTCGTGGCTTCGACCGCGGGGAACGCACGGGCGACCGCCGCGGCGGCCGCCGCGAATCGGACAACCCGCGCGCCGAGCGCACGGAACGCCCCGACCGCGGCCCGCGCAGCTTCGGCGCGCCGCGCCGCGACAAGATCGATCCGTGGTTCCTCAAGCCGTACGAACCGTCGGCGGCCCCGCGCAAGGAAGCGCCCGCGGCACCGGCCGCATCGGGCAAGCCGAAGCCCAAGCTGGCGGCGCTGCTGGGCGGGTTGCCGAAGCAGTAAGCCCTAACCGTCGTTCCCGCGCAGGCGGGAACCCAATTTTGCTGGCGCCCTCGCAACGCATCGAACTTGGGCCCCCGCCTGCGCGGGGGCGACGGTAATCAGGCTTCCCTCCCCAACGCCGCCTCAACCTGCTCCAGCAGGTCGCCATGCTTGTACGGCTTGGCGAGGATATTCAGCTGGCCTTGGCCGCGTCCCGGCAACTCGTCCATGTAGCCCGTCGTGACGAGCACCGGCAGGCGCGGGCGCAGGCGGCGGGCTTCGTCGACGAGCTGCAGGCCGTTCATCCCGCCCGGCATGATCACGTCCGTGAACAGCAGGTCGACGCGCGCACCCCCGCGCAGCAGGTCCAGCGCCTGTTCGCCGCTGGCGGCCGCCAGCACCGCGTAGCCGGCCATGCCCAGTACGCTCTCGGCCAGTTCGCGCACGTCGTCGTTGTCTTCCACGACGAGCACGCAGGGCCGGCTGCCCGCCATGTCGTCCGCTTCCGGTGTCGCGGCGTCGTGGTCCGGGCCCGTGCCGCCGGCGCCGTCCTGGGCGTTGTCGGCCACGGGGAAGATCATGCGCACCGTCGTGCCTTCGCCCGGCTTGCTGTCGATTTCGAGGCGGCCGTGCGATTGCTGCACGAAGCCGTGCACCATCGCCAGGCCGAGGCCCGTGCCCGGACCCTTGGTCGTGAAGAAGGGCTCCGTCGCGCGCTGCAGGACTTCGGGCGGCATGCCGACGCCATTGTCGACCACGCACAGGTCGACATAGGTGCCGGGCGCCAGGTTGTGCCGCTTGATGCGCTCCTCGCCGCGCACGATGGCCGTGCCCACCGTCACCTGGCCGCCGTCCGGCATCGCGTCGCGCGCGTTGATCAACACGTTCAGCAGGGCCATCTCAAGGTGCGTCGGGTCGAGGTGGCAGACCGGCAGGCCGGGACGCAGGTCGAGGCGCAGGTCGATCTTGTCGCCCAGCGTGCGCACGAGCATCTCGGAAAATTCCACGACGAGGTTGTTGATGTTGACGGGCTTGGGTTCCAGCCGCTGCTTGCGCGCGAACGTCAGCAGCTGCTGGGTGAGTTTCCCGGCGCGCATGGCCGCGCGCTGCGCCCGCTCCAGCGCGGTACGCGCCGCGTCCGGCTTCTCGAGGCTGACCAGCGCGACTTCCAGGTTGCCGTTGATGACCTGCAGGAGGTTGTTGAAGTCGTGCGCCATGCCGGCCGTCAGCTGGCCGATCGCTTCCATCTTCTGCGCCTGCAGGTGCGATTCCTGGCTCGTGCGGCGGTCCGTGATGTCCATCTGCGACGCGAAGAAGTACAGCAGCTGGCCGTCCTGGTCGAAGATCGGGCCGATGAACAGGGCGTTCCAGAACGGCGTGCCGTCGGCCTTGTAGTTCAGGATGTCGACGGCGACCGCGCGCTGCTCGGCGATCGCCTTGCGCAATTCGTCGACCGTGCGGCGGTCCGTCTGCGGGCCCTGCAGGATGCGGCAGTTGCGGCCGACGACGTCCTCTTCCTTGTAGTGCGTGAGGTCGAGGAAGGCGCCGTTGCAGAACACGATCGGGTTGTCCGGCTGGCGCGGGTCCGTGATGATCATCGGCATGCGCGTCATCTCGACGGCGGCGAAGAAGATGTTGCCGCGGTCCTCCAATCCATCACGCTTGATGTACGTGGCCTGCCAGTGGTTGACGCCGGGGTTGCCCATCGGCTCGTAGGCATTCCCCTCGATCTCGCCGGCGGCGGGCACGCCGTAGCTCTGGCCGCCGCCCTGCACGTCGACGTTCCTGTTGAGCGTATCTTCTTTTTTCGGACCGACGACCATACGATTTCCCGGGACTGAAGGCTTGCGATGCCTTCATTCTGGCCGGGCGGTGGTCGGCGCTCTGTACGTGTGCGCACAGAGCGCCGCAGCTTCAGGAAGCCGGTGCGGACAGCAGCGCCAGCAAGGCTTGCGCCTGTTCCCGCCAGGTCATCCACGTCATGCCCTGCGATGCCGGATGGCGCCCCTCGGCATGCAGCGCGAGCCAGGCGCGCACCGCGTCGGCCAGCGCCGCGCCGTCCAGGCCGGAGAAGTAATACGCATGCTCGCCCGCCACTTCGCGGAACACGGGCAGGTCGCGCGCCAGCAGCGGCAGGCCGTGGTGCGCCGCCTCGATCAGCGGCAGGCCGAAGCCTTCGCCCTCGCTCGGGAACAGCAGGCAGGTGCTGGCCAGGTAGACCTGCTGCAGCGTGTCGTCGTCGATCCCGTCCAGCCACAGCAGGCGGCGGCCCAGTTCCGGACTGCCGCGCAGGCGTTCCATGATGCGGGGCAGCGTGCGGCGGTCGGCGTCGGCCAGCGGCTTCCAGCCTTCGCGGCCCACGATCACGAGGTTCACGTCCACGCCCGCGGCCCACAGCTGTTCGAAGGCCTCGATGGCCTGCAGGTGGCCCTTGCGCGGCTCGATCGTGCCCACCATCAGGAAGCTCGGGCGTGCCGCGACTTGCTGCGCGACGGGCGACTGCGCCGCGCCGTGCGGTTGCTCCAGTTCCAGGTCGGCGCCCAGGTGCAGCGCCGTCAGCAACTGGCCCGGCCGGCGCGCCGCGTCGCGCGTCGCCAGCCATTGGGCGAGGTCGTCGCATACCGCATGCGAGATGCAGATCAGGCGGTCCGCCTCGCCCGCCACGCAGTCGAGGAAGGCCGCGTGGGTGACGTCGGCATGGGGCGGGAAGAATTCCGGCCGCAGCACGGGCAGCAGGTCGTACACCGTGAAGTTGATGGAGACGCCGCGCGCGCGCCAGGCAGCGTATAAACCGCTGCGCGCGGCCGTCATCGCGGCGTGCGGCGAATGGTCGGCGCAGTAATAGATGTCGCCGGCCAGCACGTCCACCACGGGGTCCGGGCCCTGCAGCACCTGGTCGATGCCGAGCAGGCGCGCCGCGTAGTTGCGCGCGTAGCGGTATTGCGGCTGGCCGCCCGATTCGTCGAGGTACACCGGTTCGATGCGCCAGCCGATCGCGCGCATCCTGAGGAGTTCCTGCAACTGGTTGCGCACCACGCGCTCGATGCCCGTCTTGAGGTCGTGGCGCGCGATGGTCGTCACGTCCAGCAGCAGCTGGCGCGGCTGCAGCGGGTCGGGCGCGCGCGCGATGCAGCGCGCGAGACGCTGCAGCAGGGCGTCGTCGTCCTCGAGGCCTTGTGTCGCCAGCAGCGCGCGCAGCAGTGCGGGACGGCCGTGGCGCCGTTTCTGCGCATCGCGCGCGAGGGCCGCCTTGTACATCAGGCCCACGCGTTCCGGGCTGTTGCGCGTGCCCATCAGCGCGAAGCCGGCGGCGCCCAGCGCCAGGCGGCGCGCGTCGTCGGCGCGCAGCGTTTCCAGTGCGGCGACGAGCTCGTGTTGTTCGAACGCGTCCGGCAGCATCCACACCGCGTCGTGCGGGAATTCCGCCATCGCGCCGTTGGCGTTGATGATCACCGGCAGGCCGTAGATCATGCAGTCGAGGACCGTGCCCGACGTCTCGCCGCGCGAGCCGGTACGCAGCTGCACGCCGATGTCCGCGGCCTGCAGCCAGCGGAAGTAATCGTCGTCCGACGTCCAGCCGGAAATGCGCACGCGTTCGCCGGCATGGGCGGCCGCGATGGTGTCCGTCATCTGGCGGCCGTAGTCGCCGCCGTGGTTGGCGCCGACGAACACGAGGTGGCAGCGCGCGTCGCCGTGCAGGCTGGAGGCGAGCCACGCCTGCAGCAGTTCCAGGCAGTGCTTGGTGGGCGCGACGAAGCCGAAGTTACAGACGACGAAGGCGTCGTCGGCGATGCCGAGCGCGCGCCGCGCTTGCGTGCGGTCGTTCTCGGCCGGCACCGCGCGGGGCAGCTGCGCCGGGCTCCAGTCGCCGCCGGCCTCCGGGCCGTACCAGTCGCGCGCGAGCCGGCGCGCGTACTCGGAGTGGACGATCACGTGCGACGCGTCCTGCAGGATCTCCAGGTTGCACGGGTAGTCCTGCTTGGCGCGATCGAGGCCGTCCGGCGCCATGCTCGCCTGCACGGCCGCGTAGCCGTGCGAGTGGAGCAGGCTGCGCGTCCACACGTCCGGCATCGCGCCCGTGATCTGCTCGTACGAGATCATGCTGCTCAGGAAGAAGTCGTGCAGCACGACGACGCCCGGATGGCGCTGCAGCAGCGGCATCATGTGGCTGTGGAACGGGCTGTTGCCGAACTGGTAGACGATGTGCTGGTAGCGGTCCGGGTGCGCGTCGAGCCAGGCGGGCGGATGGCGCGGCAGGTGCGCGAGTTCCGGCGGCAGCGTCACCTCCGCCTGGTGGACGATCAGTTCCACGTCGAAGTGGGGCAGCAGCGTGGGCAGCACGCGCACGGCGTAGTCGGCGACGCCCGTGCGTTCCGGCGGCAGCGGCGACAGGAAGGCGATGCGCGGCTTGTCCTGCGTATCCGGCGCGGGCGCCTGCGCGGCCGCATGGGCTTCCAGCGCGGCGATCGCGCGGCGGGCGCTGTTGTCCCAGCTGAACTTGCGCGCCTGGGCGGCGCCGTGCTCGCGCAGGCGGGCCTGCAGCGCCGGATCGCCGAGCACCTGCTGGATGCGCGCGGCGATGGCGGCCGGGTCGCGCGGGTCGAACAGCGCTTCCGGGTTGCCGATCACTTCCGGGATGCTGGTGCTGTCGGCGCCGATCACGAGCGCGCCGCACGCCATCGCTTCCAGCGCGGGCAGGCCGAAGCCTTCGTGCAGCGACGGGAACACGAACAGGGCGGCGCCGCGGTACAGGTCGATCAGGTCGGCGTCGCTCACGTAACCCGTCAGGACCATCTCGTCCGGCGCGAGGCCGTGGCGGCGCGCGAGGTCGCGCAGGCGCTGGCGCTCGCCGTCGTTGATCTTGCCGGCGATGAGGAGCTGGTGCGCGGCGCGCTGCACCGGCGGCAGCATGCCGTAGGCGGCAACGAGGCCGTCGATGTTCTTGCGCGCGTCGAAGCCGCCCGGTGCGCACATCAGGTAGGCGCGGCGGATGCCGAAGCGCGTGCGCAGCGCGGCCGCGTGCGCGGCATCCGGCGCGGCGGGGCAAAAGGTCTCGTCCACGGCCGTCGAGATCGAGACGACGCGCGCCGGATCGAGGCCCAGCGCGTCGATCGCTTCCTGGCGCGAGTAGTCGGAAATCGCCAGCAGCAGGCCGGCCTGGCGCAGCGAGGCGATCTTGCGCTCGTAGTAGTGGCGCTGTTCCGGCTGGGCCAGGTACTTGTCCGGGTTGAGGAACGGGATCAGGTCGTACAGGACGGCCGCGGTGGACGCGCCGTCCGCCAGGCGGCCGATCGAGACGACGGCATCGTCCACATAGCCTTCGAACAGGCTGGTGACGAGGACGGCGTCCGGGCGCAGCTGGGCGATCGCGTGCTCGCGCAGCAGCTCGGAAGCGCGCGCGCGCGGGCCGTTGTGCGGATGCGATTCGGCCGTCGGGCCGACGATGTCGAACACGCAGATGCGCTCCGGCGGCACGAGGCCGGCGAACGCCTGGCGGATGTCGTCGATGGCGTTGCCCAGGGCGGCGTTCAGCACGAGCCAGACCTCGTGGCTGCCGGCATTGCGCGCCACGCCCAGCGCCAGCGCGAGCGAATAGCGGCCGATGCCGCGGTAGCGGCTTTCGGACTGGGCGCCCTGGAGATCAATGACGATCCGCATCGTTCATCCTTGCTTGTTCCTGTTTCAGTTGGCGCAGCTGGCGGTACGCGCGCGCGGCGCGCGGCGACAGCTCGCCCGGTTCGTCGTCCAGCCGCACGCGCGCGGCGCCGCTGTTGTCCAGCATGAGCGTGTACAGGCGCGCTTCCAGCGCCGGCACCTTGCGCAGCATGGCGCGCGCGGCGCGCTTCATGCCGGGACGGCGCAGCACGGCGCCGCCGGCGCGGCGCACCAGGCCTTTCGCGCGCGTCTTGATGCCGCTGCCGATGCGGCCCTCGCGCTGCGCGCTGCGCAGGCGCAGGGCGAGCGTCATCGCGCGCCGCAGCGGTTCGGTGATGCGCCACGAGGTGCTCGACAACAGGTCGACGACGCGCTGCGACATCTCGGCCGCATGCGCCTCGGCCCGGCCGATGCGCTCGTCCAGCCGCGCCAGCGCGTGGTGCAGTTCCTGCGCCTGCGCCTGCGCGCTTGCCAGCTGCTGCGCGAGGTCGGTGCCGTGCCGTTCGACGCGGGCGAGGATGTGGTGGATCTCGGCGTCGCGGCCGGCCAGCTGGTCCTCGTAGCGCAGCGCGAGCTGGCCCAGCGTGATGCCCCAGCGGGCGGAGAAGGCGTCGTCGAAGCGCTCCAGCGTGTCCGGGTCGGCGGCCTTCTGCGCCACCACGGCGTAGTCGGGACTGACGCCTTCGAGCACGTTGATGAGGCCCAGCGGCGCGCCGCTGTGCAGTTGCGGATCTTCCTGCAGGCGCACGATGCGCTGGCGCGCGAAGCCCGCGTGTTCGGCCGCGAAGCCGAGCAGGCCCGGGGGCAGCGGGTGCAGGTGCGAGGGATCGAGATAGAAGCTGGTGGCGCCGACCGTCAGGTTTTCCGGGTTCGGCGTCTCCATGACGAGCAGGCCGCCCGGACGCAGCGCGCGCAGCGCTTCGGCGATCAGTTCGCGCACGAGGTCGAAGGGCAGGTGCTCGACGAGGTGGAAGGCCGAGACGAGCGCCAGGCTGCCGTCCGGCTGGGCGCGCAGCGCGGCCAGCGCGTCGCCGTGCTGCGCGGCGAGGCCGCGTTCGCGGCACGCGGCCAGCATGCCCTCGTCGAGGTCCACGCCGCGCGCGTCGAAGCCGCTTTCGCCCAGCAGTTCCAGCCATTCGCCGCGGCCGCACCCGAGGTCGAGCGCGACGGCCGGCGCGTCCGGCCGCAGCAGGGGATCGGTGAACGGGGCGTAGGCACGCAGCCGGTCCTTGATGGTGTCGCGCGAACCGCGGTAGCGGTCTTCGAAGGCGCGGTAGAACGATGTCTGGCTCATCGCCGGATCTCCACTTGCGGCTCCAGCCAACTGCTGCCCACGAACTCGCGCCGGTTCATGTTCATGACCATGAAGATGGCCGCCAGGTCGCGCCATTCGTAGTTGTCGGCCAGATGGGTTTCGTTGCTCGTCAGGGCGGTGGTGATCGAATAGCTGCCCGGACCCAGGTTGAGCGGGAAGCGGAAGCGGTAGTCGATGGTTTCGCCGGCCGCGAGGTCGGTCAGCGGGTGGTCGAGGAAGTGCGTGTTGGTGCCGAAGATCTGCTGGCCCAGGCGGTCCTTGATCATGTAGCCCAGCACGAGGCGCGGCAGCGGTTTGTTCACGCGCACGCGGATGCGCAGGGTGGCCGGCACGCCCACGTTCAGCACTTCGAGCGCCCGGCCTTCGTCGTTTTCCAGCGCGACGTCGAGGACGGTCGCGTGGCCGTTGCCGGACGTGGTCTGGACGCGGCCTTCCGGCGTGCGCACCTGTTCCACCGTCGTGCCCTCGCGCTCGGCGATCAGCGCGTTGTAGTAGTCCATCACTTCCTCGGGCGTGCCCTGCTTGGCCAGGCGCCCGCCGTCGAGCAGGATCGCGCGGTCGCAGATCGACTGCATCGCGGCGCGGTCGTGGCTGACGATCAGCAAGGTCGTGCCCTGCTTGCGGAACGCGCGGATGCGGTCGAAGCTCTTGTGCTGGAAGTAGGCGTCGCCGACGGACAGCGCCTCGTCCACGATCAGCACGTCCGGCCGGCGCACGGTGGCCACGCTGAACGCGAGGCGCATCTGCATGCCGGACGAGTACACGCGCACGGGCTGGTCGATGTAGTCGCCGATCTCGGCGAACGCCTCGATCTGCGGCATCAGTTCCTCGATCTCGTGCACGGCGAGGCCCAGCAGCTGGCCCGCCATGAAGACGTTCTGGCGGCCCGTGAAATCGGGGTGGAAGCCCATCCCCAGTTCGAGCAGCGCCGCCACGCGGCCGCTGATCGCGACGCCGCCCGTGGTCGGCTGCGTCGTGCCCGTGATCAGCTTGAGCAGCGTGCTCTTGCCGGCGCCGTTGATGCCGATGATGCCCACGGCGTCGCCCGGCGCCAGTTCGAAGCTGATGTCCTGCAGCACCCACTTCAGCTTGTGGCGCGGCTGGTTGCCGGGCAGGATCCATTCGGCCAGCCGGCTCCAGCGGTTGCCGTACTGTTTATAGGCCTTGCCCAGGTTCTCGACTCGGATCGCGCCCATCACAGTTCATCCACCATTTCGCCCGCGCGCTTGCGGAACAAATGCATCCCCAGCGCGCAGAACAGCAGCGCCAGCACCGTGACCGGCAGCAGGCCTTTCCAGTGCGGCAGGCGGCCGTCCAGCAGGATGCCCTGGCAGGCCTGCACGACGGCCGCCATCGGGTTCCAGGCCAGCAGCGGACGGATGTCCTGGGGCAGGGCCGTGGCGGGATAGACGACCGGCGTGAACCAGAACCAGAATTGCAGCACGATCGCGAAGAACTGGCCGACGTCGCGGAAGAACACGTTCAGCACGCCCAGTATCATGGCCAGTCCGATCGCGAACAGGACCAGTACGCCCAGCACGGGCACCAGCGCCAGGAACGACCAGCCGGGGAACGTGCCGCTGACGGCGAGGAAGACGGTGAACAGGCCGAAGATGATCGCGAAGTTGACCAGCGCGTTGAGCACGACGACGATCGGCAGGCAGATGCGGGGAAACTGCAGCTTCTTGATCAGGTTGGCGTTTTCGAGGAAGACGTTCTGGCCGCGCGACGTGATCTCGGCGAACAGGCCCCACGTGAGCACGCCCGCGCACAGGTAGATGCTGTACGCGAAGTGGCCGGTGCTGCCCTGCAGGCGCGTGCCCATCACCTGCGAAAAGATGACGGTGTACACGACGATCATCGCGAGGGGGTTCAGGATGGTCCACGCGGCGCCCAGCAGGGAATTGCGGTACTTGGCCTGGAATTCGCGGCGCACGCTACCCGCGATGAAGCCGCGATAGCGCCAGACGCCACCCAGCATGGAACGGGAAATCATAGGGAGACGAAAGGAGGAAAACCGGATGGTAAGTTGTTGATTATAACATGTTGCAAGTCGCTAATTTACGTCTTACCAATTGTTACATCGTGCGTGCGGGTCAGCCGTCGATCAGCTTTTGCAGGGCGTCCGGCTTGACGATGATGATGCGGTGCGCGCCTTTCTCGATGATGCCCTGCTGGGCCAGGGTCAGCAGGGCCCGGGTCACCGTCTCGCGGCTGGTGTTGATCATGTTGGCGATGTCCTGGTGCGTCGGCAGGTTTTCCACGACCTGCACGTTGCCTTCCTTTTGCTCCTTCAGCAGGTTGAGGAACGTATAGATGCGGCGCGACGTGTTGTGGATGCTGAGCAGGGCACGGAATTCCGAGTCGCGCTGCACTTTCTCGGCCAGGAAGCGCAGCATCTGGTTCGCGACCGACGGCGAGTGGGAAAACAGGTACAGGGCCGTCGCGCGCGGCAGCAGCGCCACCAGCACGGACGTGAGCGCCACGACGGACGCCGAGCGCATCGAGCCGTTGATGACGGCGATTTCGCCGAAGAAGTCGCCCGGTTGCAGCAGGCGCAGGCCGATCGCCCGGCCATCTTCCGTGACGTCGACGACTTGCAGCGAGCCCGTCAGCAGGAACAGCAGGCTGTCGCCGGGCGCACCCTTCTGCAGGACGATGTCGCGCTTGGCGTACTGGCGGATGCGCAGGTCGGACTTCACCCGCTGCATGTCCGCGTCGCTGAGGTTGGCCAGCAGCGGGATCTTGCGCAGGTGGATGTGCACGTTGACTTCCTGCGGCGCCGGTTCGTTGGCGGCCGCGGCCGGATCCGGCACCAGCTCCTTCGGGACGATGTCGTTGTCCGTCTCGTTCTTACGTTTGCTCGACGATGTCATTCGCGTCTCAGATTACTTGTAACAGTCCGAAAACCAGGGTGGCGGCCAGGATGCCGGCCGTGTTGGCGCCCATGTCGCGCCAGCAGAAACTGCGTCCGGGCACCATTTTTTGCAGCAATTCGATCGCCAGCCCCGCCATCAGCAACCCCAGCAGCCAGACCGCGCGCGAGGGCCATGCGGGTTCGATATGCAGCGCGAGCGCGCTCAGTCCGGCAAACGCGATGAAGTGCAGTAGCTTGTCGTGTGGCAATAACGGCAGCCAGCGCGCCGGCAGCAGGCAGCCAAGGACAACCGCGGCTGCGGCAGCCAGGAAGACGATCAGTTCCCAGGACATATCGGTCGATTGCTTGTACACCGAATCCCGGCGTCAGAAATTATCCCATCGCAGACTTAGCTGCAGAGCCCGACTATTATATTGGAACAGCGAGATGTTCTCGCGATTGAACGTGCCGCGCCATTCCAGCACCAGGCTGGTATGCGGCCGCAGCAGCCACTGGCCGGCGGCGCGCACCGTCGTCGTGTCCTGCCGCCGGCGGGTGTCGATCAGGTTGGGGGAGTAAATCTCGTCGCTGCGCCACGTCTGATGGCTCAGTGCAGCTTCCAGGCTCAGGCGGCTGGTCACCTCGCCGGACCATTGCAGGTTGCCGAACCAGCCCTTGCGGTCGCCGCCGGGACGGTCCGCCGCGCTGTCGTCGTGCAGCCGGGTCAGCGTGGCCTGGGTCAAGCCGAATCCGCTGCGATAGCCGAAGATGCCGCCGATTTCCACCGTGTTGCCGTCGTAGGCCGGGCGGGTCGGATACGCCACGTGGCTGTAGTTCGCGGTGGCCGCGAACTCGACCCCGGGTGCCAGCCGCGCCGCCGGCGGCGCCAGGCGCGCCTGGACTTGCTGCTGGCGCTGGTACAGGGCGCGGTCGAGCGTCACGTAGCCGACCGCCGCGGTGCCGCGCAGCCGCCAGGCGAACGGTTTCCACGTGTGTTCGACGGCGGCCAGCACGGAGGCGGTGTCCTGCATGCGGACGCTGTCGTGCCGGCGCGTGTACGCCTGGACGATGAGGTCGCTGTCCGCGTCGCCGAGCGGCCGCAGCCAGGACGCGGCCAGCTGGCTGAACGCGTCGGCCCGGGGCAGGAAGGACGGGTCGAGCTGGTATTCCGTGCGGGCGCTGCCCGTGCCGATCGTGAAACGCGGATCGCTCGCGCCCTGGTTGACGTTGTCGTCGTGCCCGCGGGTGGCGGCCAGCAGCCAGACGCCGCTTTTGCGTACCGGCGTCTTGCCGCAGCCGGTGGCGCGGTAGCGCGCGATCACGTCCTCGATGCCTGCCGGCACGGCCATGCGCCGTTCGAGGCTGGAAAACAGGCGCTCCGCCTCCGCCGCGTTGCCCAGTTCGCACTGGCTGATGGCGAGGTCGAGCCAGGCGCCGGCATGACGCGGTTCGCGCTCGACGACGCGCTGCAGCAGGGCGGCGGCTTCCTCGAGGCGGCCTTCGCCCAGGGCCAGCAGCGCCGCGGCGTACAGGTCGCCCGGCTGTGCCGCTTCGGCGGCGATGGCGAGCGGCGCTTCCTGGGCGCGGACCGTGCCGGCGGCGAGACAGGACGACAGCGCCGCGGCCAGCGCGGCGCACACGGACACGCGCCTCATGCGTCGCGCTCCAGCGAATAAATGCGGATCGACCGCTCCTTGCCGCGCAGGTGGCGCTCGCCCAGCGGCAGCAGGCGGTGGCGCCGCGCCCGGGAGGCCGTGCCTTCGCCGATGATCACGTCGTGCGGATAATCGCGCGCGGCCTGTTCCAGGCGCGCGGCCGTGTTCACGCTGTCGCCCACCGCCGTATAGATGCTGCGCGCCGCCGTGCCGTAGTCGCCGGCCATGGCGGTGCCGCTTTCGATGCCGATGCGTACGCGCAGCGCCGGCTTGCCGTTGGCGACGCGTAGCGCGGAGAAGCGCGCCACTTCGCGCAGGATGCTGGCGGCGGCGTCCAGGGCGAGATCGGCGTGGTCGTCGTCCGGCAGGGGCGCGCCCCAGAACGCGACGAGGCCGTCGCCCGTGTATTTGTCGAGCGTGCCGCGATGCTCCAGCACGGGGCGCGTGAGGCAGTCGAGGAATTCCGTCGTCAGGCGCGACGCGTCTTCCAGCGACAGCGACTCGACCTGGCTCGTATAGCCTTCCATGTCCGCCACGAGCGTCGTCACCTCGAGCCGGCGCGGCGCCAGCGGGTCCTGCAGGTCGCTGCGCAGCAGTTCGTCGACGACGGCGCCGGCCACGTATTGCCGCAGCGTCCCCAGCAGCTGGCGCGAGCGGCGCTGCGCCAGTTCCCATTGAAACGGCACCGCGACGGCGAGCAGGTACAGGCAGCAGAACAGCGGCGCCGCCGGCGCGAAGACGGGATCGCGCGGCACCAGCAGCCAGGCGACGCCGAGCCACACGAGCGCGCTCGCGCCCAGCAGCAGCGCATTGGCGGCCGCGGCCATGCGGGGCAGCGTGTAGCTCGTGAGCAGCACGACCGCCAGCGTGAAGGCGAACGCGATGGCACGGCCGGGCAGCGGCGCGGGTGCGAGACCCTGCTGGCGGTCCAGCAGCGACGTCAGCATCGACGCGTGGACCAGCAGGCCGGCGCTGGAGGCGCCCAGCGGCGTGGAAATGCGGTCGCCCAGGCTCAGCGAGGACGAGCCGATCAACACCAGCCGGTCGCGCGCCATGCCGGGCGGCATCCGGCCCGCGAGCACGTCGCGCGCCTTGACGACGTCGTACGCCGACCAGGCTCGGGAATAGGGGATGCGTTCCACCGGGCGCACCGGCGGCACGGCGGCTGTCGCGGCGCCGCAACATTCGAGTAAAGCGAGCGCGAGCGTAGGATAGACTTGGCCCTGGTACGACGTCCGCATCGGCAGGCGGCGCAAGGTGCCGTCCGGATCGGGCAGCACGCCGATGTTGCCGGCGTGACGCGCCCCCGCGAACGTCGCATGGTTGGCCAGGTAGCCGTACGCAGCCGGGGTGCCGGCCGCCGCCGGGGCGCGCAGGCCGCCGATCAGCCGGCCGCCCGTGAGGGGCGCCGCGTCGTGCAGGTAGTCGAACATCTGGGCCAGCACGACGGGGCCGTGGCTCGCCAGCATGGCCAGGCGCGTGTCGCCGAGCGTATCGGCCGGCTTTTCGAGCAGGATATCCAGTGCGACGCCGCGGGCGCCGTCCGCCAGTAGCAGTTCGACGAGGTCGGCGATGCGCGCGCGGGGCCACGGCCACGGCAGCTGCGCCACGCTGCTTTCGTCGATGTCGATCACGAGCACGCGCCGTTCCGGTGCCGTATTTGCCTGCAACTGGATGGTTTTGTCGCGCAACCACTCGTTGGCCGCGGTCGTGAAAGCCGGTCCGTCATGCCATTGCAGCCATCCCCCGATGGCCAGGGCCACGAGCGCGATCAGGCCGCGCAGGACGCCTGTATCGCGCAAGGTGGTACGCAGGAAACCGGGGAATCTCATTAATGAAGAAGACGAAGGGCGCAGGAAGCTGGCGAATGTCGAAGTATAACTGCTTGTTAGTCTGTAATTATATGTTGCTTGAACCAATCCTCAGTGCAACAATTATTACTTGTGATGACGATCACAGACTTTAGCATTTGCGTCAGGACAATGCTAGTTATGGAGGACTCTATGCTGAAAAAACTCGCCCTGGCCGCTGGCCTGATGTGGTCGCTTGTCGACATGGCGTACGCCGCCGAGGCCGGGCGTGTCGTATTCACCGCTGGACAGGCCCAGGTCGGCCGCCACGCCGCCGCCCTCGATGACGCGGTGGGGGAGGGCGACGAACTGTCGACCGGCGCCGACGGCTATATCTATATGAAGACCGTGGACAACGGTTTCCTGATCCTGCGCCCGAACAGTACGGCGCGCGTCGTCACGTATTCGATCGACAAGGCCGACCCGTCGAAGACGCAGGTCAAGCTCGAGCTCCTGCAGGGCGTGGCGCGGGCGATTTCCGGCCAGGGCGTCAAGCAGGCCCGGCAGAATTTCCGCTTCAACACGCCCGTCGCCGCGATCGGCGTGCGCGGGACCGACTTCACCGTGTACACCGACCAGCAGACCACCCGCGTGACCGTGCTGTCCGGCGGGGTCGTGATGAGCGGCTTCGGCGCCAACTGCTCGGCGGCGGGCACGGGCCCCTGCGAAGGCCGCAGCGCACGCGAACTGTTTGCCGGCCAGGCGGGCCTGCTGCTGCAGGTGGAGCGCGGCACCAGCGTGCCGCAGCTGCTGCAGAATCCGGCGCTGGCGCCGGACCAGACGGAAAAGCCGCGCAGCGACGAACCCGCCGCCAAGCAGGTGCTGTCGGCGGCGCCGGCGGCCCAGGTCAACCTGGATCCGCAGCGCTCGGAGCAGTCGTTGAACAGCGCGCGTCCCGTGACACCGCCGCCGTCGTCGAACAACCCGCCGCCGGTCGTCACGCCGCCGCCCGTCGTCATCAACGACCCGACGCCGTCGAAACCAGCCCAGCCGTCGCCGCCGGAGATTTTCTGGGGGCGCTGGCAGGCGCTCGCCGGCCTGCCGGCACAACCGGGCCGTATCGGCGATCCGGATGTGGAAGTCGCCACCTATTACGCGCCCTATGCCATTACCCGATTGAAGAAATCGGAACTCGTGCTGCCGAATGACGGTACGGCCGCATTCAAATTGATGAGTGGCGAAGCGATCATGTCGAATAGCATCGGCGACCGGCCCGCCGATATCAAGTCCGGCCAACTGAGCATGGACTTTTCGAAAAGAACGTTTGCGACGTCATTGGACGTAAGAGCGGGAAATGATCGTGCCGTAGTCATCGGTAACGGCGTGATTACCGACAAGGGGATGCTGTATGAAGGAATCGGCTCGCCCACCATCATCCGCGGCTATCTGGGCGGTTCGAACGCCGAACAGGCGGGTTATATCTTCAAGAATTCCGACACGCCCGGCATTACCGTCAGCGGCGCCACGCTATGGGGACGTTGAAAATTGGGATGAATTGCGTGGAAATGCGTGAGTATTTCCAATGACGTGTAAATAAATTGTATTAATGAAGTAAAAATTCGTCGCTTTGTGATGGCTGTCACAACGTTACTTTGGTGGTCTGGCAATATACTTCGCAGTTCTGCAAATAGCGTTCCGTATCTCGGCACGCGAACCGGTAGCAGACTTGGTTATAACCACAATCTTTAAAGGATTTCACATCATGGCAGCACAAGACTACATCAGCGTAGTTCAGCAACTGTACGTTTCGTACTTCGGCCGTCCGGCCGACTACTATGGCCTGCAGAATTTCTCGGCAGCACTCGACAAGATGGGTGCACCGAAGACCTTCGCTGACCTGCAAGCTGCTGTGCAAGCCGACAAGGCTGGCACCACCGAGCTGTCGAAGCTGGTGAACAGCTTCAACTCGTCGGCTGAGTCGGTTGCCCTGTACGGCAACGACAGCACCCAGATCGGCATCGGCAAGTTCGTCAACGCCATCTACCAAAACGTCCTGGGCCGTGACGCCGACAAGGCCGGCTTCGACTTCTGGGTCAACGCCATCACCACCGGCGTCCTGACCAAGGCCAACGCCGCCGCCGCCATCACCCAGGCTGCAATGACCAACACGTCGGACCAGGGCAAGCTGGACGCACTGACCGTTTCGAACAAGCTGGCAGTCGCCACCGCGTTCACCACCGCACTGGACACCCCGGCCGAGATCACCTCGTTCGCCGGCGACGCAGCCGCTGCAGCCGCACGTTCGCTGCTGCTGGGCGTGAACAGCAGCACCAACCTGACCGCATACCAGGCCAACATCAACGACACCATCGAAAAGCTGGGCAACGTCGTCAACGGCCAAACCTTCGCTGTGACCACCGGCGTCGACGCGCTGGTCGGCACGAGCGGCAACGACGTGTTCAAGTCGCTGAACCTGGCAGCTGACGGCCAGACCGCAGCGTCGACCCTGAGCGCATTCGACTCGATCGACGGCGGCGCAGGCAAGGACACGCTGAACGTCTACACCGACGGCACGACCAATGCTTCGATCCCGGCCAACGCCACGATCAAGAACATCGAAACCGTCAACATCTTCAACACCGGCGCGACCGCTGCAACCGGCCTGACCGACGCTTCGAAATACGCCGGCGTGACCGCCCTGTGGCAGACCGGCAAGGCTGCCGACGTCGCCAACCTGGCTGCAACCACGACCGCTGGTTTCCACAGCCTGGCCGCTACCGGCGTGACCGTCACCGCGGCTGACGCTGCTGCTACCGCAACCATCGCACTGGACAACGCAGCGGAAGGCGCAGCCCTGACCGTGAAGGCGAACACCGGTGCTGGCGCGCTGGCTACCGTCGTCGTGGGCGGCACCGTTGCTGACACGGACGGCAACGGCACCGTTGCCACCCTGAACCTGAACATCACCGGCGGCAAAGATGTCCAGACCCTGATGGTCAACACCGCTGTTGCTACCACCGTGTCCATCAACAACAACGGCAAGGCAGTCACCACGATCGACGCCAGCGCAAGCACCGGCGCCATCACCTACGCCGACAGCGAAACGACCGTTGCCAACATCAAGACCGGTTCGGCCAACGACACCGTGACCCTGGTTGCTGCAACCATGAAGGACGACAGCGCCACTTCCGCTGACGAAACCATCAACGCCACCGTCAACACCGGCGCAGGCAACGACAAGATCACCGTCAACGCAACGGGCTCCGGCATCGTGACGATCACCGCTGGCGACGGCAACGACACCGTGACCGTCAACGGCCGCAGCAGCGGCGCGCTGAACGTCGACCTGGGCGCAGGCAACGACACCTTCACCTCGACCGTCGCTATCGGCGCGAACGACAAGATCGACGCCGGCGCTGGCACCGACACCCTGCTGCTGAACCTGGTCGGTTCGGCCAACGTGGGCGCATTCAGCAACTTCGACGCATTCGACGCCAAGGGCCTGGCCAAGGCTCTGGACGTTGACATCCTGTCGCTGAAGAACACCGTCACCGAAATCGTCGCCACTGGCGACGTCGGCGCCGGCGCCGCTCTGCAGAACGTGGGTTCGGGCGTGAGCTACCGCGTCACCGGCGACACCGTCGTCGCAAACGCACTGAGCATCGCTCAGAAGACCGCTGGCGACCTGACCGTCACGCTGGACATCGACGAATCGGGCGACGCTGTCACCTCGACCGCGACCAGCGCTGACGCAGCCGTGACCGCCACCAACGCCACCGGCATCAAGGCCGTGTTCGACTCGTCGTTCGTCGGCGCATCGAAAGCTGTTGGCGACAACGTCGCTGCACTGACCCTGAACGCCGCAGCAGCCAAGACCATCGCTGTCACCTCGGGCGGTGCCAACGCTGAAAACCACCTGACGGTGACTGGCGCTGGCGAGCTGACCTCGCTGACCGTGACCGGCGCAAGCGAACTGGTGATCGACTCGGTCGCTGGCGCAGGCAAGCTGGCAACGATCGACGCATCGGCTGCAACCGGCGGCCTGACCGCCTCGCTGGCCAGCGTCATCAACGGCGGCACGATCAAGCTGGGCACGGGTGCTGACATCGTCACCATCACCAACGCTTCGACGACCGGCGCTGTCGAGTCGATCTCGGGCTTCGAGAAGGCCGCCGCCGCTGCCGTGGGTTCGGATGCGACCGCCAAGGCTGCCGCAATCGCCGACGCCGACGTGCTGTCGTTCGCTGGTACCGTTGCCGCCGACGGTGGCCAGATCTCGAAGGGCGTGCTGAGCTTCACCGGCGCGGGTCCGTC
The DNA here is from genome assembly GCA_966211695.1 of uncultured Massilia sp. Classification (GTDB taxonomy): domain Bacteria; phylum Pseudomonadota; class Gammaproteobacteria; order Burkholderiales; family Burkholderiaceae_D; genus Telluria. Next base: position 80,330 of record CBIHOW010000020.1, read on the forward strand.
GACCCTGGCAGACGCTATCGGCCTGGCCAACACGGCCGCTGCGACCGCTGGCTCGGCTGTCGTGTTCGAATACCTGGGTAACTCCTACGTGTTCGTGCAAGGCGACGTTGCTGCCGACACCGTGGTCCAGCTGACCGGCGTCACCGGCATCAAGAACTTCGCCGAAGACGGTACGACCGACCACTTCTTCATCGTCTAATCGACGCTTCGGTTGCCATCCGCTCCGGCGGATGGCGCTGAATGACAAGGGCAGGGCGGTTTCAACGGAAAGGTTGTCGCGACTTCTGTAGTGCTGTCGAATGCGGAGCAATCTGCTGGGTGTCGGCCGGATGGATAACACGCAACCGGTCCGTGATCCCACCGTGTCCTTCAGGGGCCATGCTGCAAAGCATGGCCCTTTGACTTTGTGGCAGGATCGTTGTCTGTTATCGCCAACGTGAACTGTCCACCTCTCCGAAATTTAATGAAAGTTGTTACTAAAATGTGATCCTCATCACATTTCGGCGATCTTTTAGGCGATAATGTCGCGTCTGCTTGATATTGGGTATTTCCATCCATCAAGTACCTCAACGACGGCCTGAAGATGAACAACAAACAATCCCAACCCAAGAACGAGATCGAGCTCGCGCTACGCAGCTTCAAGAGCACCTTCGTGACCGTGGGCACGTTCAGTGCCATCACGAACCTGCTGGCCCTCGTGCCCTCGCTGTACATGCTGCAGGTCTACGACCGCGTGCTGGCGAGCCGCAACGAGATCACGCTGCTCATGCTCACCTTGATCATGCTCGGCGGTTTCCTGCTGCTGTCGGCGCTGGAAATGATGCGCAGCTTCGTGCTCGTGCGCGTGGGCGCCAAGTTCGACATGATGCTGAACAAGCGCGTTTACACGGCGGCCTTCGAGCAGAACCTCAAGAAGGCGGGCGGCAATGCGGGACAGGCGCTGAACGATCTCACCAACCTGCGCCAGTTCCTGACCGGTAACGCGCTGTTCGCGTTCTTCGACGCGCCGTGGTTCCCGATCTACCTGCTCGTCATCTTCTTCTTCGAGCCCTGGCTCGGCCTGTTCGCGCTGTGCGGCACCGCGGTGCTGATCGCGCTGGCCTTCGTCAACGAAAAAGTGTCGCGCGCGCCGCTCAGCGAAGCCAACACGATGGCGATCATGGCCGGCACCCTGGCCACCAACAACCTGCGCAACGCCGAGGTCATCGAGTCGATGGGCATGCTGCCCAACCTGATGAGCCGCTGGTTCAAGCTGCACAGCCGCTTCCTGAACCTGCAGGCGGACGCCAGCCAGAAGGCCGGCGTCGTCGGTGCCATCACCAAGTTCTTCCAGTCTTCCCTGACGTCCGGCGTGCTCGGTTTCGGTGCGCTGCTGGCGATCGAGGGCCGCATCACCCCGGGCATGATGATCGCCGCGTCCATCCTCGTCGGCCGCGCGCTGGCGCCGGTGCAGCAGGTGATCGCCGTGTGGAAATCGTGGGCCAGCACCCGCAGCGCCTACGGCCGCCTGGCCGAACTGCTGAACGCCAACCCCGAACGCAGCGCCGGCATGGAGCTGCCCAAGCCGCAGGGCGTGCTGACGGTCGAAGGCGTCACCGCGGGTCCGCCGGGTGCGACGCAGGCCGTCGTGCGCGGCCTGTCGTTCGCCATCGCGCCGGGCGACGCGCTGGGCGTGGTCGGTCCGTCCGGCTCCGGCAAGTCGACGCTGGCGCGGCTGCTGGTCGGCGTCTGGCCGGCCGCGGGCGGCAAGGTGCGCCTCGACGGCGCCGACATCTACAGCTGGAACAAGGGCGAACTGGGCCCGAACATCGGCTATCTGCCGCAAGACATCGAACTGTTCGGCGGTACCGTCAGCGACAACATCGCCCGCTTCGGCGAAGTCGATCCGGAAAAAGTGGTCGAGGCCGCCAAGCGTGCCGGCGTGCACGACATGATCCTGCACCTGCCGAAAGGCTACGACACGCCGCTGGGCGACGGCGGCGCCGGCCTGTCCGGCGGCCAGAAGCAGCGCCTCGGCCTGGCCCGCGCCATGTACGGCGATCCGGCGCTGATCGTCCTCGACGAACCGAATTCGAACCTCGACGAGATCGGCGAACAGGCGCTCGTGCAGGCCGTGCTCGACCTGCGCCGGCGCGGCAAGACGATCGTGCTGATCACGCACCGCACCAGCATCATCGGCGCCACCAGCAAGCTGCTCGTGATGCGCGACGGCGTCGGCCAGATGTTCGGCCCGACCGACCAGGTCCTGGCCGCCCTCCAGGAAGCGAACCAGAAGGCGGCGCAACAGCAGGCCGCCGCCCAGCAGCAGGCCGCCCAGCAGGCCGCGCAGGCGCGTGCCCAGGCCGTGCAGGCGCAGGCGCCGGTAACGACGGAACAAGGAAACAAGTAATGAAGCTCGTTCAGCACAAGGATACGAAGCCCGCGGCCACGGAAGTCATCAGCCATGACGTCGAGCCGTTGACCGTCAACACCGACGCGCGCGCCTATGCGCGCCTGGGCTGGCTCATCGTCCTGCTCGGCGTCGTCGGCTTCCTCGTCTGGGCCGCGTTCGCGCCGCTCGACAAGGGCGTGCCGATGTCCGGCACGGTCGCGAAGGAATCGAACCGCAAGGCCGTCCAGCACCAGGCCGGCGGCACCATCCAGGAAATCCTCGTCAAGGAAGGCGACGTCGTGAAGGCGGGGCAGGTGCTCGTCCGCATGAACGGCGTTACCGCCAAGGCCGGCTACGACATCACCGAGGCCCAGTACCTCACCGCGCGCGCCACCGAGGCGCGCCTGCTGGCCGAACAGGCCGGTGCGAAGACCATCCGCTTCCCGGAAGAGCTGACCAAGCGCGCCGGCGACCCGCGCGTGGCCGAGATGATGACCCTGCAAACCCAGCTGCTGGGTTCGCGCCAGGCATCGCTGCAGAGCGAGCTGGGCGGCGTGGACGAGAACATCGCCGGCCTCAAGATGCAGATCCAGGGCCTGCAGGAAGGCCGCGAGAGCAAGAAGGCCCAGATGGGCTTCCTCAAGGAACAGCTCGCGGGCATGCGCGACCTGGCGAAGGACGGCTACGTCGCCCGCAACCGCCTGCTGGACCTGGAGCGCACCTATGCCCAGCTGCAGGGCGAGATCTCGGAAGACATCGGCAACATCGGCCGTGCCCAGCGCCAGGTAATGGAACTGACCCTGCGCAAGGCGCAGCGCGTGCAGGAATACCAGAAGGAAGTACGCACCCAGCTGAGCGAGACCCAGAAAGAGGCGGAAGCCCAGGGTGCGCGCATGAGCGCCCAGCAATTCGAACTGTCGAACGTCGACGTCAAGGCGCCGGTCGACGGCACCGTCGTCAACCTGGCCGTGTTCACCAACGGCGGCGTCGTGCCGCCGGGCTTCAAGATGATGGACATCGTGCCGGCGGACGATCCGCTGATCGTCGAAGGCCAGCTGGCCGTCAACCTGATCGACAAGGTGCACAAGGGCCTGCCGACCGAGCTGATCTTCTCGGCCTTCAATGCCAACCGCACGCCGCGCATCCCGGGCGAGGTCGAGACGGTTTCGGCCGACCGCTCCGTCGACGAGCGCACGGGCATGCCGTACTACAAGGTGCGCGTGAAGGTGACGCCGGAGGGCGCGAAGATGATCGCCGCCCACCACATGGCCATCCGCCCCGGCATGCCGGCGGAACTGTTCGTCAAGACGGGCGAGCGCACGATGATGAGCTACCTGCTCAAGCCGATCTTCGACCGTGCCCATTCGTCGATGAGCGAGGAGTGACGATGGCGCGAGCGATCAGGACGAGCGTGGCCGCGGCCGCATTGCTGGCGCTGGCCGCCGGCAACGCGGGTGCGATCAGCCTGCAGCAGGCATATGAAGCGGCACTGAAGAACGATCCGCAGTACCGCATGCATTACTACGAGAAGGAATCGGCGCAGGAAAACGAGATCCTCGGGCGGTCGAACCTGTTGCCGCAGGTGTCGGCCAGCTATTCGGCGAACCGGAACGTGGCCGATACCGATACAAAGGTCGAGACCAAGGCGGGGACGGTCCCCGTGATCGACCACCCGCGCTACATCAGCCGGTCGTCGGTCGTGCAACTGCGCCAGCCTATCCTGAACCTGGACGGCGTCATGCGCTACCGCCAGGGCAAGGTCCAGGCCCGGCAGGGCGCCCAGCAGTTCGAGGCGGATACGAACGACGTGATCCTGCGCGTCGTCGGCGCCTATGCCGATGCCCTGTTCGCCGAAGACCAGGTGGAGCTCGCGCGCGTGCAGCGCGACATGTACCAGGAACAGATGAAGGTCAACGCGCGCCTGTTCGAAAAAGGCGAGGGCACCAAGACCGACATGCTCGAGACCAAGGCGCGGTTCGACCTGGCGGAAGCCCAGCTGGTGGAAACGCAGGACAATGCCCAGGCCATGCGCGACACGCTGGCCGGCGTGATCGGCATGGAGCCCGGCACGCTCGACAAGCTCGGGAGGGATTTCCACTTCCAGCCGCTGAAGCCCGCGTCGATCGACGAGTGGCGCAGCATCGCGCTCGCGCACAATCCGCAACTGCTGTCCGCGCGCCTCGGCGTCGAGAACGCGCGCCTGGAGATCCAGCGCAACAAGGCGGGCCACGCGCCGCGCGTGGACTTCATCGCGGCCTACAGCAAGGACGACGCGGCGTCGCTGCAGAATTACCAGCAGAACTCCGTGAACCGCACGATCGGCGTGCAGGTGAACATTCCGATCTACCAGGGCGGCGCCATCAGTGCGCAGACGCGCCAGGCGGCCGACAACTGGAACCGCGCCCAGTCCGACCTGGACAACCGCACGAACCAGGTGCTGGTCGAATTGCGCAAGGCGTACGACCTCGTGCAGAACAGCGTGGCCAAGGTCACGGCGCTGGAAAAGGCCGTCGCGTCCGGCAAGGAGCTGATGGTCGCCACCGAGCAGAGCATCAAGGGCGGCGTGCGCATCAACCTCGACCTGCTCAATGCCCAGCAACAGCTGTACACGAGCCAGCGCGATCTCGCGCAGGCGCGCTACTCCTACCTGCTCGGCCTGCTGCGCCTGCGCGCGGCGGCCGGGACGCTCGGCGACAACGACGTGCGTGAAGTGGCGGCGTATTTCCGCTGACACGCTTTGAACCTATGTAGGGTGGGCACCCCTGTGCCCACGCGGACGCCGGCGAACTGCAAACGTCCG
>CBIHOW010000021.1:0-82402 GCA_966211695.1 uncultured Massilia sp.
GGCCGACGCGCCGGACTCGATCAACGCGAACGCCTACGATGCGTGGCTGTTCAAGCTGCAACCGTCGGATCCGGCCGCCTTCAATGGCCTGCTGGACGCGGCCGCCTACGGCAAGACCACCGAAGGCTGATTTGATTGACCGTCGTTCCCGCGGAGGCGGGAACCCAAGTTCGAGCAGCCGCGCACGCTGAACCTGGGCCCCCGCCTTCGCGGGGGCGACGGAGTGGTACCTCTCGCGCCGACTTTTTCTTCGCTCCCATCATGACCCGCACCAGCCTGACTCAACTCGAAGCACGCGATGGCTTCATCCCGCGCCACATCGGCCCGTCCGCATCCGAACAGGCGGCCATGCTGTCCGTCCTCGGCTACGCCTCGCGCGCCGAGCTGATCGACGCCGTCGTTCCCGCCAACATCCGCCGCAAGGACAAGCTGGACCTGGGCCAGTTCTTCGAGCCGCTGCCCGAGCAGGCCGCGCTCGCGAAGCTGAAAGGCATCGCGGCGCAGAACAAGGTCATGAAGTCGCTGATCGGCCAGGGCTACTACGGCACCCATACGCCACCCGTCATCCTGCGCAACATCTTCGAGAACCCGGCCTGGTACACCGCGTACACGCCGTACCAGCCGGAGATCTCGCAGGGCCGCCTGGAAGCCATCCTGAACTTCCAGCAGGTCATCACCGACCTGACCGGCATGGGCATCGCCAACGCGTCCATGCTGGACGAAGGCACGGCCGCCGCCGAAGCGATGACGCTGATCCAGCGCGTCGGCAAGTCGCAATCGAAAGTGTTCTACGTCGCCGACGACGTGCTGCCGCAGACGCTGGAAGTCGTGCAGACCCGCGCGCTGCCGATCGGCGTGGAAGTGCGCACCGTCGCCGCCGCCGACATCGAGAACCTGACGGAATCGTGCTTCGGCGTCCTGCTGCAATACCCGGGCGTGAACGGCGACGTGCGCGACTACCGCGCCGCCGTCGAGAAGCTGCATGCGGCCGGCGCCATGGTCGTCGTCGCGGCCGACCTGCTGTCGCTGACCGTCCTCACGCCGCCGGGCGAATGGGGCGCCGACGTCGTCGTCGGCAACAGCCAGCGCTTCGGCGTGCCGCTCGGCTTCGGCGGCCCGCACGCGGGCTACCTGGCCACGCGCGACGAGTACAAGCGCAGCATGGCGGGCCGCCTGGCCGGCGTCACCATCGACGCCCAGGGCAACCCGGCCTACCGCCTCGCGCTGCAGACGCGCGAACAGCACATCCGCCGCGAAAAGGCGACGTCGAACATCTGCACGGCGCAGGTCCTGCTGGCCGTGATGGCGTCGATGTACGCCGTCTACCACGGCCCGAAAGGCCTGGAACAGATCGCCCGCCGCGTGCACCGCTACACGGGCATCCTCGCGAACGCGCTGAAGGGCCTCGGCTTCCAGCTGGCCAATGAATCGTATTTCGACACGTTGACCGTCATCGCCGACAACGCCGACGAGATCCACCGCGTGGCCAACGACAACGGCGTCAACCTGCGCCGCATCGATGCGCGCCACGTGGGCATCTCGCTGGACGAGACGATCGGCCGCGACGACATCGCGCTGCTGGTAAAGATCTTCGGCGGCGCCGACGTCGACTTCGACACGCTGGACAAGGACGCGCAGGACGCGTACCCGGCCGCGCTGGCCCGCACGAGCGCCTACCTGACGCACCCGACGTTCAACCGCTACCACGCCGAACACGAGATGCTGCGCTACCTGCGCGCGCTGGCCGACAAGGACCTGGCCCTCGACCGCACCATGATCCCGCTGGGTTCGTGCACGATGAAGCTGAACGCGACGTCCGAGATGATCCCGGTGACGTGGCCGGAATTCTCCAACATCCATCCGTTCGCACCGGACGACCAGACCGTCGGCTACCGCGAGATGATCGGCCAGCTGGAAGCGATGCTGTGCGCCGTCACCGGCTACGCGGGCGTGTCGCTGCAGCCGAACGCCGGTTCGCAGGGCGAGTACGCGGGCCTCCTGATCATCAAGAAGTACCATGAAGCGCGCGGCGAAGGCCACCGCAACATCTGCCTGATCCCGTCGTCGGCGCACGGCACGAACCCGGCATCCGCCAACATGGTGGGCATGAAGGTCGTCGTGACCGCGTGCGACGCCAACGGCAACGTGGACCTCGCCGACCTGAAGAAGAAGGCCGAGGAACACAGCGCCAACCTGGCGTGCGTGATGGTCACCTACCCGTCCACGCACGGCGTGTTCGAGGAAGGCATCAAGGAACTGTGCGAGATCGTGCATGCGCACGGCGGCCAGGTGTATGTCGACGGCGCCAACATGAACGCGCTGGTCGGCGTGGCCGGCCCGGGCCTGTTCGGCGGCGACGTGAGCCACCTGAACCTGCATAAAACCTTCTGCATCCCGCACGGCGGCGGCGGCCCCGGCGTCGGTCCGGTCGCGGTGGCCGAACACCTCGTGCCGTTCCTGCCGAACCAGGCATCGACGGGTTATCAACGTGACGAGCAAGGCATCGGCGCCGTCAGCTCGGCTGCCTACGGCTCCGCATCGATCCTGCCGATCTCGTGGATGTACATCGCAATGATGGGCGCGGAAGGCCTGACGGCAGCGACGGAAACCGCGATCCTGAACGCGAACTACATCGCGCGCCGCCTGGCGCCGCACTACCCGGTGCTGTACACGGGCCACGACGGCCTCGTCGCGCACGAGTGCATCATCGACCTGCGCCCGCTGCAGGATGCCACCGGCATCAGCAACGAGGACGTGGCCAAGCGCCTGATGGACTTCGGCTTCCACGCGCCGACAATGAGCTTCCCGGTGCCGGGCACCTTGATGATCGAGCCGACCGAGTCGGAATCGAAGGCGGAGCTGGACCGCTTCATCGAAGCGATGATCTGCATCCACGCGGAGATCGTGAAGGTGGAGCGCGGCGAGTACGACCGCATGGACAACCCGCTGAAGGGCGCGCCGCACACCGCGGAAGTCGTCACGGCGGACGACTGGCAGCACACCTATTCGCGCGAAGTGGCCGCCTTCCCGGTGCCGTCGCTGCGCAAGAAGAAGTACTGGCCGCCGGTCGGCCGCGCGGACAACGCGTATGGCGACCGTAACCTGTTCTGCGGCTGCGCACCGATCGAAGACTACGAGTGACGTGACGCGCGGGCACGGGGTGCCCGCCCTACGTAGGGTGGGCTCCCCGAGCCCACGCGTGCCGCAGGAGACGTAGGATGGGCTCCCCGAGCCGCGTGCCGCCGAAGTAATCAGCGATTCTTGCCCCGGCTGGATGCGAGCCGAAGATAAGGCCTGCCGGCCCTGCCCGGACGCAGCAAATGCGTTCCCGGCGGGGCCGTTTCATTCGAGCCCTGCACGGCTTCGTCGAGCCGGAACACGGCCACCGTGCGCGCGAGGCCCAGCGCCTGCTGCTGCAGGGCGCGCGCGGCCAGCGCCGCTTCTTCCACCATGCGCGACCCCTGCTGCGTGAGTTCGTCCATGCGGACGATCGCCTGCGCGGCGCCGGCCAGCTCGCGCGCACGTTCGGTGCCGGTGTGGCCGATGTCGTCGACGATGCCGGCGATGTCTTCCACGGCGCCCGCCAGCCCGGCCATCGTCGTTCCCGCGTCGAGCGCGCAGGCCCCGCCGCCGTCGAGCGCCGCCACCGCCTCGCGCGCGGCGCGCTGGGCGCGGCGGGCCAGCATCCGGGCTTCGCGGGCGCCGCCGTCGGCGTCACCGGCGCGCGCCAGCGTGTTCTCGATGGCCACGCCGATGCGGTCCATGCGCACGGCCGCGCGCCGCACCTGTTCCATCGTCGTCACCAGGCGGTGTGCCAGCGCGCCGCCCTGTTCCGCAGCCTGGCCCGCCTGCGCGGCGAGTTCCCCGGCGGCGTGCGCGCCCGCGGTGCTGGCGTCGAGCGCCGTCGCCAGCGCCTGCATCGACGCCGTCGTGCGGTCCAGCGCGTCGCGCACCTGCGCGCGCGGCGGCATGCCGGCGCGGCCCAGCGTGATCTCGCGCGACGCCTCGCCGATCGCCCGCGCCGACTCCAGCACGGTGCGCAGCTGGCGATTCAGGCCGCGGATGCCGGCGTCGAGCAGGCGCGCCGTCTGGCCGATTTCGTCGTCGGCATAGGTCCGCGCCCGGATCGTCAGGTCGCCGCTGGCGAGACCGTGGGCGGCCGCGCCGATCGCACCGATATCGGCCAGCAGCGCGCGCCGCACCGCCATCGTGATCGCCAGCGACGCGGCAATCGACAACGCGATCACCACCGGCATCAGGACGGCGATCAGGCGAAAATCGTCGGCCGCTTCGCGCGATGCCTGCTCGGCCAGCGCCTGCTCGCGCCGCGACAGTTCCGCCAGGCGCTGGGCAACGACGGCGAACGCACGCTCCGCCTTGATCATCGCGTTGGCGCTGATCGACTGGTCGATGCGGGCGATCTCGATCACGTCGCGCACGGCCGGCACGTATTGCGCCCACGCGGCGCGCGCCTGGTCGACGTAGCGCTGTTCTTCCGGGCTGTCGGCCGTCAGGCGCGCCAGCTGGGCGAGATCGCGCTCGACCGCGCCGTGCCGGGCCTGCAGGTCGAGCGCGAGCGGGTCGATGCGGAAGCGCGGAAAGCTGCCGCTGATCCAGGTGAGGACCTGGTACGCCTGGGCATGCGCGCTGCGGGCCGACGCGGACAATTCCGCCGCGGCGCGCATGTTCGCCGCCCGGCGCTGCACGATGCTGTCGAGCGACTCGTTCTGGCGTACCATCGCGTAGTAGCTGCCGCAGGACAGCAGCACGAGCAGCACCAGCACGACGCCGGGTGCGAGCAGCAGCTTGGGACCGATGCGCAGACGGGCCAGCATGTCAGCACGCCGTCCGGTTGTGCGGGTCGCGGGGGAAAAGATGGGGGAACAGCGGTGTCATGGTGTCCTCCTGGCTGGCAGTATTTCCGACGTGCATTAAATGAATGTACGCCGTCCGCGGGGTTGACCATTGTGGTGGGTCAACCCCGTCACTGTGAGAGGAAAATGGATGAGACGTAAAAGCGTGGGCGCATTGCTGTCGGCCCTGGTATTTCCCGGCGTGGGCCAGTACTACCTCGGGCGGCGCACGCGCGCCCTGCTGTTCCTGGCGCCGGCGGCCGTGGCCGCGGTCCTGTATTTCAATTTCGCGCTGGACCAGGCGAACACCATGGTCGACCAGGTGATGAGCGGGAAAATGGCGGCCGATCCGGCCGCGATCGAGGCGCAGCTGGCGAGCGCGCCCACGCCCGTCAGCGTGACGCTGGCCGGGATCGTGTTCGCGGTGTGTTACGTGGGGAGTATCGTGGAAGCGTTGATCGCCAGGCCGCAGGCGTGACGATCAACGCGTGCCGCATCAGTCCAGCTTCGCGGCGTGCTCGCGCGTCGCGTGGAACTGCAGCTTCGGCCAGCGCTCCTGCGTGAGGCGCAGGTTGACGCCCGACGTGGCGAGATACGCCAGGTTACCGGCGGCGTCGTAGGCGACGTTGTGCGCCAGCTGCGTCTCGAAGTCGGACAACGCCTTCTTGTCGTCGCTCGACACCCAGCGCGCGCTGCTGATGCTCGCGCCTTCGAACACGGCGTCGACGCCGTATTCGTTGAGCAGGCGGCTCGCCACGACCTCGAACTGCAGCACGCCGACGGCGCCGAGAATCAGGTCGCTGCCCATCACCGGCTTGAACACCTGCACGGCGCCCTCTTCGCCCAGCTGCTGCAGGCCTTTGTGGAGCTGCTTGGTCTTGAGCGGATTGCGGATGCGCACCGTGCGGAACAGCTCGGGCGCGAAGTACGGGATGCCGGTGAACGTCAGCATCTCGCCTTCCGAGAAGCTGTCGCCGATCTGCATGTTGCCGTGGTTCGGCAGGCCGATGATGTCGCCCGCATAGGCCTCCTCGACCTGTTCGCGGCTCGACGCCATGAACGTCACGACGGACGACAGCTTCACTTCGCGGCCCAGGCGCAGGTGCTTGACCTTCATGCCCTTCTCGAAACGTCCCGAGCACACGCGCAGGAACGCGATGCGGTCGCGGTGCGCCGGGTCCATGTTGGCCTGGATCTTGAAGACGAAGCCGGAGAACGGCTGCTCGTCCGGACGGACGGCGCGCACCGTCGCATCGCGCTCGCGCGGGCCCGGGGCCCATTCGACGAGGGCCGACAGGATCTCGCGCACGCCGAAGTTGTTGATGGCGGAGCCGAAGAACACGGGGGTCTGCACGCCGGACAGGAAGCGCTCCAGGTCGAACGGGTGCGAGGCGCCGTGCACGAGTTCCACTTCCATCTTGAGCTGTTCCATCTCGAGCGGGAACATCTCGGTCAGGCGCGGGTTGTCGATGCCCTTGATGATCTCGTAGGCGCCGTCGGCCTTTTCCTCGCCCGCCTTGAACAGCATGACTTCGTCGTTCAGCAGGTGGTACACGCCGCGGAAGTTCTTGCCCATGCCGATCGGCCAGGTCACCGGCGCGCATTCGATCTTCAGCACCGATTCGACTTCGTCGAGCAGCTCGAGCGGGTCGCGGGTTTCGCGGTCGAGCTTGTTCATGAAGGTGACGATCGGCGTGTCGCGCATGCGGCAGACGTCCAGCAGCTTGATCGTCTGCTCTTCCACGCCCTTGGCGGCGTCGATCACCATCAGCGCGGAGTCGACGGCCGTCAGCACGCGGTACGTGTCTTCCGAAAAGTCCTGGTGGCCCGGGGTGTCGAGCAGGTTGATGACGTGGTCGCGGAACTCGAACTGCATCACCGACGACGCGACCGAGATGCCGCGCTGCTTCTCGATGTCCATCCAGTCCGACGTCGCATGGCGGCCGCTCTTGCGGCCCTTGACGGTGCCCGCGAGCTGGATCGCGCCCGAGAACAGCAGCAGCTTTTCGGTCAGCGTCGTCTTGCCGGCGTCGGGGTGGGAAATGATGCCGAAGGTGCGGCGGCGCGCGACTTCGCGCGCGATCGTGGCGGCGGGCTTGCTGGTTACCGCTGCCTCGTGGATCTCGGTGGTGATTGCGTCGGTTTCGTTGGACATGGTCTCGCCGTCGGGGCGCTTGCAAAACTCTCGATTTTACCGGGTCCAGCGTACCTTGTGTGAACCAATTCCTGGCGCACCGGAAGCGCGTCGTGTAGGAGCATTCGGGCGCGCGTTGTGATGACGGGCAAGTTTAGCGGCCCCAGCAGGCGTATGGATGTGGCCGGAAAGACAAAAACGGCCGCGCATCGAAACGTTTTAATGCCGCCAAACCATTGTTGAAGTGATAAAAAAACCCCTCTACTGAAAGTTTCTCTCTAGTAGGACTGGGCTTACATAACATCATGCATAGAGCCTACATGGGGGCGACAGCTAGTCTTATGTTCGGCAAGAGACTATGGCATTAATGTACACACATCGCGATGAGGAAACCCATCCAAGCAATCGCCCCAGTGATGTATGTCAGAGATAACGAGGACAATATGAATAACGCCCAACTCGGTAACGCCGCCCAGAAAAAGGCGCAATCGGTGAATCAGATCCCCTCGACCAGCGAAGAAATCAAACTGGCCGCGCGCCCGGTTGTCAGCTACAGCGGCACCCAACAAAACGAGTTGCTCGCGGCCCTGCCGCGCCAAGACCTGGAAACCCTGTTCGAGCACCTGGAACTGGTTCCGCTGCCCTTCGGCAAGGAACTGTTCGAATACGGCAGCAAGCTGGAATACGTGTACTTCCCCACCACCGCCATCGTCTCCCTCCTGTACGTGATGGAAGACGGCGCCACGACGGAAATCGCCGTCGTCGGCCACGAAGGTGCCGTCGGCGTGTCGCTGTTCATGGGCGAGCGCGCCACCTGCAGCGCCGTCGTCCAGAGCGCCGGCTACGGCTACCGCCTGAAGACCCAATACCTGCGCGACGCCTTCAACAAGGGCGGCGCCCTGCCCCAGCTCTTGATGCGCTACACGAACGCGTTGTTCGCCCAGATGGCCCAGAACGCTGTCGGCGGCCGCCACAGCTCGATCGAACAGAAATTGTGCCGCTGGCTGCTGGACCGCCTGGACCGTTCGCCCAGCAATGAACTGAAAGTTACACAGGAACTCATCTCGATCATGCTGGGCGTGCGCCGCGAAAGCATCACGGCCGCTGCCGGCAAGCTGCAGGACGAGGGCCTGATCCAGTACCGCCGCGGCAACATCACCGTGCTGAACCGCCAGGGCCTGGAAGACTATGCGGGCGAGTGCTACAAGGTCGCTAAAAGCGAGTATGACCGTCTGCTGATGGATGTGTCGCGCGCATGAGCGGTACCGCATCGCGCCCCGCCGTCGCCAGCGACGACTGGGCCTGGGCCGCTCTTAGTTGATCGTGCAATTGATTATGTAGTTGATGTGCGGCCAGGTCGGCCGCTTCCGGTCGGGTTTCCACTTCCGGATTACCCGATGGCGCCACGGCGAGCGCCGAGATATCCAGGGCACCGCCTGACGCGGTCCCACCGGACTCGGTACCGCCCGGCACCGTCACCGGAACGATGGCGTGGACAGTGGTTCCGATCCCGTTCACGCCGCGGTCCACCCGCAACGTCCCTCCCAGCAGCAACGCCCGTTCGCGCATGCCCAGCAGGCCATGCGACTTCGGACGGCGCATCGCATCCGGCGGAATCCCGACACCATCGTCGCAGATCTCGAGCGTGTACGCCTCGCCTTCGCGCGCCAGGTGCACGATGACATGGCGCGCCTGGGCATACTTCGCGACATTGTTCAGCGATTCCTGCGCAATGCGGAACAGCGCGATCGACTGGGCGGAGCCGGCGCTGTCGATGTCGCCCTCGATGAGCGCCTCGCAATCGACGCCCGTCGTGCGGCCGAAGTCTTCGCAATAACTCTGCAGTGCAGCGGACAGGCCGAGGTTGTCCAGCAGGCTCGGCCGCAGGTCTTCCACGATGCGGCGCTTCAACTCCACCGTCTCGACCAGCACGGCGCGGGCGCGGCCCAGCGTCTCGGCATGGTCCGGGTGCGTGGTCTTGAGCTGGTCGCCCACCGACGCCAGGTGCATGCCGATGGCCGTCAGGTTGGCGCCCATCTCGTCGTGCAGTTCGCGCGCCAGTTTCGCCTTTTCTTCTTCCGACACGCGGATCAGGTGGCGCGACAGCACGGACAGCTGCTCCGTGCGCTCCGCCACGAGCGATTCCAGGTGGTCATTGGTTTGTTGAAGCGCCCGCTCGGCATTCAGGCGCGCGCGGAAGCTGCGGCGGATCAGGTTATAGAACAGGACGAGCGTAACGAGTGCCGCCACGTTGATGCCGAGACCGCGCAGCGCGGCCAACCGGTAGCGGTCGTAGAACACGGCGCTGCGGGCCGCGAGCGTCTCGTTCTGTTCGCCCGTCATGATCACCACCTGCAGGCGGATCTCGTCCATGTGGGTCTTGTCTTCCTGCGTCTGCGCGATGGCGACGATGTCGGACAGGCCGCCGTGGCGATAGACTTCCAGGCCCTGGTTCATCAGGTTGATGCGGCGAACGACGAGGTTTTGCAGCTGGGCGAGGTTCTTCAGCTGGGACGGATTGTCGGCCAGCAGCGTCTTGAGGCTGTTGAACTGGCCATCCAGTTCACGTTCGGCCGTACGGAGCGGGCCGAGATAGGTATCGGATCCGGACAGGTAATAGCCGCGCAGGCCGCTTTCCGCATCGGTCACGAGGAGGTTCAGGTATTGCAGCTTGGCCGTCACACGGTCGGCCTGCGCCTGACGCGCATTGGCAGTCTTCAGCCCGTCCAGGTTGCGGACCAGGCTTACGCCGTTGAGGACCAGGATCAGGACGCACACGACACACAGCAGGGTCTGGTACAACGGAAGGCTGCGAACCGGCCTGAACTTGGGGTCGGTGGTAAAAAACATCCTCTGTCGTTCCTTTCGCGCAGCTTGGCCTGTCCCAGTCATTATAGACCGGGAAAAGTTGCCGTGGAGCTCGATTAGGGTGTGCGGACGAGGAAATGTAGCGCGATGACGACGCGCAATTAACAATTCTGCATAGCAAATTCCTGATTTGCCAATACAGTTGCTTGCGCGAAAGACAGCCGCACGGCTGTCTTCCGGCCTGCCCCGCTCAGTCGAGCAGGTTGTTTTTCATGGCGTAATACGTCAGGTCGCTGTTCGACTGCAGACCCATCTTTTCCATGATGCGAGTACGGTAAGTCGACACTGTCTTGATCGACAACGACAGCGCATTGCCGATGTCGGACACGGTCGCGCCCTTGGCCAGGCGGAGGAACACCTGGAATTCGCGGTCCGACAATTCCGTATGCAGCGCGGTATTCGGATCGCGATCGAAACTCTGGGCCAGCAATTCGCCGACCTGCGAGCTGACGTAGCGGCGCCCCTGGTACACGGTACGAACAGCCGTCTTGAGTTCGTCCGCGTCGCATTCCTTGTTCAGGTAGCCGTTGGCGCCCATCTTGAACAGGTTCAGCGCATACTGCTGGGCAGGATAGCCGGACAGGATCAGGACCGGCAGGTTGGGCTGGCCCTGGCGAATGGTGCGCAGGATATCGATGCCGCTCTGGTCCGGCATGGCGATGTCCAGCAGAAGCACGTCGCAGATCTCGCGGCGTGCGATGTCGAGGGCTTCGCGTCCTGTCGCGCCTTCGGCCACGACTTCGAACTCGCCCGACGACGAAAAAATCTGTTTGAAACCTGCTCGAACTATCTGGTGATCGTCACAAATGGCAACGCGTATCATTGTCTTCCCTTAAGTTTTCCCGATACAGGAAAGAGCCGAGGCTGGCCCCTCACGCCTCCGGTCAGGTCATGCGTTTGAGTCAGCAAACTGCAAGTGACATTTTAGCACCTCCGGGGTGCAGAACAACAGGCGCGCACGCCTGAGCTGGCTGCGTCGCCTGCGGCGCTGGTCGCGGGGCTCAGGCTGCCGGCGAACCGTGCTTGAGCAGAGCGAGGATGGCGTGCAGCTCGGCACGCAATGCTTCCGGCTCGATGGTCGGCATGGCCGGTGTGGGTGGCGGTTCCGGCAACGCCTCGACCTCGGACTGGCCCCGTCCATCCAGGCGGTTGCGCGCGCCGCTGATGGTGAAGCCCTGCTCGTACAGCAGCTCGCGGATACGCCGGATCAGCAGCACTTCGTGGTGCTGGTAATAGCGGCGGTTTCCACGGCGTTTGACCGGTTTAAGCTGGGTGAATTCCTGCTCCCAGTAGCGGAGCACATGCGGCTTGACCCCGCACAAATCGCTGACTTCGCCAATCGTGAAATAACGCTTGGCCGGGATCGGCGGCAGCACGGTCGGTTCCATCTTGTTCGGTCGGTCGTTCATCGTTCACAAGCCGGTTCGGCTTTTATCAGGCTGCACGCGCCAGGGAAGGATGATCGGGGCCATCGGGACTGTCCGGATTGCGCGGGCTACCCGGATTGGCCTCCTCGACCATACCCTTCAGCTTCTGGCTGGCGTGAAACGTCACGACGCGGCGCGCCGTGATGGGGATTTCTTCCCCGGTTTTCGGATTGCGGCCGGGCCGCTGCGGCTTGTCGCGCAACTGGAAGTTGCCGAAGCCGGACAGCTTGACGGCTTCGCCGCGCTCGAGCGCATTGCGGATCTCGTCGAAGAACG
The DNA here is from genome assembly GCA_966211695.1 of uncultured Massilia sp. Classification (GTDB taxonomy): domain Bacteria; phylum Pseudomonadota; class Gammaproteobacteria; order Burkholderiales; family Burkholderiaceae_D; genus Telluria. Next base: position 11,559 of record CBIHOW010000021.1, read on the forward strand.
TCTCGACCATGTCCTTGGCCTCGCGTTTGTTCAGACCGACCTGCTCGAACAGCAGTTCGGCCAGCTCCGCCTTGGTCAGGGTCGGCAACTCCTTTTCCGCTTCCTTCCGTACCCGGGCCACCTGCATCGCACGATGCAGATCGGCGGCCAGCGCTTCCTGGAGCACGGCGGAATCAACGTCGTTGTTGTTAATTTTCAGCCCTACCTTTTGTTCTGGATGATGGGGGCCCGGGAAGTCTCCCGAAGCCCCTGTTAGGCATGCAAGCCCTTATTACGCGCGCAGTTTTGCGCCGTGTTTTTGTTGCGCCGCGGATGCCAGCGCGGCCATGATGGCCTCGACCGCATCGTCCTGCAGCGTCGATTGAGTATCTTGCAAGCCAAAGCGGAAAGCAAGACTTTTTTCATCTTGTTCCAAACCTTTGCCGCGGTATTCATCAAATAAAACAACGGCTTGCACGAGTTTGCCGAGCGGGTTCGACGCCAGTTCCGCCTGGAAAGCGTCGAGCAATGCCTGGGCCGGCACGTCCTGTTTCACCACCAGCGCGAGGTCGCGCGTGGCGCCCGGGAACTTGGAGATCTCGGCGTAGCGCGGCACATCGCGCGCACGCAGCGCATCCGCATCCACCTCGAACAGCACGGGGGCCTGCGGCAGGTCGTACTTCTGCAGCCAGCGCGGGTGCAGTTCGCCGATCACGCCGACGACCTTGCCGTCCACTTCCACCGTCGCCGAGCGGCCCGGGTGCAGCGCCGGGTGTTCGGTCTTGCTGAAACGCACGGCGCGAGGCGCGAACAGCGCTTCCAGGTCGCCCTTGACGTCGAAGTAATCGACGGCGCGGGTCGGCTGGCCCCACTGCTCGTCCGCGGCCGGGCCGTAGGCGATGGCGGCGACGCGCTTGGGCTGGTCGAAACCGGCGACGGCCAGCGGACCATCCTGCGCCTCTGCATTGCGCAGGAACACGCCGCCCACTTCGAACACGCGCACGCGGCCAGCCTTGCGGTTCAGGTTGTAGCGCACGTTGGCGACGAGGCTGCCGATCAGCGACGAGCGCATCACGCTCATCTGGCTGGCGATCGGATTCTGCAGGCGGATCGGGTTCGTGTTGTTGGCGAAATCCGCTTCCCATTGCTGCTCGACGAAGCTCATGTTCACGACTTCCTGGTAGCCCAGGTCGGCCAGTTCGTGGCGGATCGCGAACAGCGAGCGGGTGTTTTCCGGCTCGATCAGCATCGCCGACGGCGCCACCGGCGGCAGCGCGGGGATGTTCTCGAAGCCATACACGCGCGCCACTTCCTCGATCAGGTCTTCCTCGATCTCGATGTCGAAGCGGTACGACGGGGCCGTCACGTGGAACAGGCCTGCCTCACGTTCGAACGGCAGGTGCAGGCGCGTGAAGATGTCGGCGACCATGTCGTCCGTGACCGGTACGCCGATGACTTTCGCGGCGCGCGCGGTACGCAGGGTGACCGGCTTGCGCTGCGGCAGGTTCGGGGCCTGGTCGTCGATCGGACCGACCTTCGTGTCCACCGTGCCGCAGATCTCGACGATCAGCGACGTGATGCGTTCGAGGTGCTCGGGGATCGTCGCATAGTCGACGCCACGCTCGAAGCGGTGCGCCGCATCCGTCGAAAAGTTATAGCGACGGGCGCGGCCCTGGATGGCGTTCGGCCACCAGAATGCGGCTTCCAGGTAGATGTTGGTCGTGTCGAGCGACACGGCCGTGGCGTCGCCGCCCATGATGCCGGCCAGCGACTCGAGCTCTTTCTCGTCGGCGATCACGCCCACCCACTCGTCGATGTCGACCGTGTTGCCGTTGAGGAGCTTCAGCGTCTCGCCCTTGCGGCCCCAGCGCACGTCCATGCCGCCGTGGATCTTGTCCAGGTCAAACACGTGCGACGGACGGCCCACTTCCAGCATGACGTAGTTCGAGATGTCGACGAGGGCCGACACGGAACGCTGGCCGCTGCGCTCGAGGCGGCGCTTCATCCATTCCGGCGTCGCCGCTTTCGCATTCAGGCCACGGATGACGCGGCCGGCGAAACGGCCGCACAGGTCCGGCGCCGAAATTTTTACAGGCAGTACTTCGTCCGTGTTCACCGTGGCCGGGCGGAAGGCCGGCAGCGACATCGGCACGCCGGTCAGCGCCGACACCTCGCGCGCCACGCCCAGCACGGACAGGCAGTCCGCCTTGTTCGGCGTGAGCTTGATCGTGAATTTCAGGTCGTTCAGGCCGAGATAATCGCGGATGTTCTGGCCGACGGGCGCGTCTTCCGGCAGCTCCATCAGGCCGCTGCTCTCTTCCGAGATCTTGAGTTCTTTCGCCGAGCACATCATGCCCTGCGATTCCACGCCGCGCAGCTTGCCGACCTTGATTTCGAACGGCTTGCCGTCCGGACCCGGCGGCAGCACGGCGCCGGCCTTGGCGCAGATGGCCCTCATGCCCGCGCGCACGTTCGGCGCGCCGCAGACGATGTTCAGCAGGGTGCCGGTGCCGACGTCGACCTGGCACACGTTCAGGCGGTCCGCGTTCGGGTGCTTGGCCACTTCCTTGACTTCCGCCACGACGACGTTCGAGAACGGCGGCGCGACCGGTTCGACCTCTTCCACTTCGAGGCCGGACATCGTGAGCAGGTGCGCGAGTTCGTCCGAATTCATCTTCGGATCGACCATGGAACGGAGCCAGTTTTCAGAGAATTGCATATTCGTTTGCCTTGGTATTTATCGGACGTGTTCTTAGTTGAACTGCTTCAGGAAACGCAAATCGCCTTCGTAGAACAGGCGCAAATCGTTGATCCCGTAGCGGAGCATGGTCAGGCGCTCCAGGCCCGAACCGAACGCGAAACCGATGAATTTTTCCGGATCCAGTCCGAAATTGCGGACGACCGTCGGGTGCACCTGGCCGGCGCCCGACACTTCCAGCCAGCGGCCCTTCAGCGGACCGGAGCCGAACGCGATGTCGATCTCGGCCGACGGTTCCGTGAACGGGAAGTACGACGGACGGAAGCGGACCTGCAGGTCGTCCGTCTCGAAGAACGCCTTCACGAAGTTCAGGTACACGCCCTTCAGGTCGGCGAAGCTGATGTCTTCGCCGATCCACAGGCCTTCGACCTGGTGGAACATCGGCGAGTGCGTGGCGTCGCTGTCGACGCGATACGTGCGGCCCGGCGCGATCACCTTGATTGGCGGCGTGTGGGTGCGGGCATAGCGCACCTGCATCGGGCTCGTGTGGGTGCGCAGCAGCAGCGGCTTGCCCGTGCTGTCGTTGCCTTCGATGTAGAACGTGTCCTGCATCGAGCGTGCCGGGTGGTTTTCCGGGCTGTTCAGCGCGGTGAAATTGGTCCAGTCGGTCTCGATCTCGGGGCCGTCGGCCACGTCGAAACCGATCGAGCGGAAAATCTGTTCGACCCGTTCCCAGGTCCGCATGACAGGGTGGATGCCGCCCTTGGCACGGCCGCGGCCCGGCAGGGTGACGTCGATCGCTTCCGCGTTCAGGCGCGCCATCAGTTGCGCGTTGGCGAGATCCTCGCGGCGGGCCGTCAGCGCCTGTTCGATTTTTTCTTTGGCGGCGTTGATCAGGGCGCCCTGCGCCTTGCGCTGTTCGGGATCGAGCTTGCCGAGGCCCTTCATCAGTTCGGTCACCTGGCCGGTCTTGCCCAGGTATTTCGCTTTTGCGTTTTCCAGCGCGGCAGCGTCTTGTGCGGCACCAAAATCGGTTTGAGCCGAGACGACGAGTTCTTCCAGCGAGTTCATGCTTGTTCTTTTCCGTGTTGAGGGCGGGAGACGCCAGAAACAAAAACAGGGCATCGGTCCTTCAACCTTTGCCCCGTCCTTTGCGCATCGGCCACCCTGCGGCGGCGCGATGCTGATCTTGCGTTCGCTGTCTGAATTAAGCAGCCAGCTTTGCCTTGACGGTGTTCACGATAGCGGCAAAAGCCGGCTTGTCGTTGACAGCCATGTCGGCCAGGACTTTACGGTCCAGTTCAATCGCGGCTTTCTTCAGGCCGTTCATGAATGCGCTGTAGGTCATGCCGTGCGAACGCGAAGCTGCGTTGATACGGGTGATCCACAGGGCGCGGAAAACGCGCTTCTTGTTGCGGCGGTCGCGGTATGCGTACTGGCCAGCGCGCATGACTGCTTGCTTGGCAATACGGAATACCTTGCTGCGGCGGCCACGGTAGCCTTTGGCAAGTTCAAGAACCTTCTTGTGACGGGCACGTGCAGTAACCCCACGTTTTACTCGAGGCATAGTAGCTCCTTAGTTTGATGTGAGATTAAACGGCCGACGGCATCATGCGGTAGACGCTTTGGACGTCGGACGCATTGATGTTACGGGTGCCACGCAGCTGGCGCTTGTTCTTGGTGGTTTTCTTGGTCAGGATGTGACGCTTGAACGCCATACCCGATTTGACGGTACCACCCGGGCGCACGCGAAAACGCTTTTTCGCGGAGCTTTTGGTTTTCATTTTCGGCATAGTCTTCTGCCTTCTTACAGGCAGCCTCATATGTAACAGGATTGCAGGTGGCAGCAACGCTGCTCTTGGATGCCTGCTTTCACTTGTCTCTGCAGCGGAAGCGGGTCCACTACAGTCTTGCATTCCCGTCCTTGCGAACATGGGAACCGCAGATTCTAGCACAGTTTTACGCCCGTGCACATCCCACGCCATGCGGCGGCGATGCGAAAAATGGAATAGGCCAAGCCCGGACCGCGGGACGAACCCGGGGCCCGGGCCTGGCCCGGCTTGACTGTCACTGCGAGATACGAACCCGCGGCGAAGCTGTCGAAGAATTACTTCTTCTTTTTCGGCGCAACCACCATGATCATCTGGCGGCCTTCCAGCTTCGGAAACTGCTCGACCTGGCCATACGGCTCGAGGTCGCCACGCAGACGCTCCAGCATGCGCATACCGATGTCCTGGTGGGCCATTTCGCGGCCGCGGAAACGGAGGGTGATCTTGGTCTTGTCGCCCTCTTCCAGGAACTTGATCAGGTTACGCAGCTTGATGCTGTAGTCACCCTCGTCCGTACCAGGACGGAATTTGATTTCCTTGACCTGGATGACCTTCTGCTTCAGCTTCGCTTCGTGCGCCTTCTTCTGCTCCGAATACTTGAACTTGCCGTAGTCCATCAGACGGCAGACCGGCGGGTTCGCGTTCGGCGCGATTTCCACCAGGTCGACGTTCGCTTCTTCAGCCAGACGAAATGCTTCGGCCAGGCTCACAATGCCCAGCGGCTCGTTGTTCACCCCGTTCAGACGCATTTCCGGGTAGGTGATCTCGCCATTGATGCGATGCGACTTGTCAGTAGCTATGTTGTTTCCTTTGAAAGTAATGTGGGTTTGGCCGTCTCAAGGCGGAGTGCGGATTACTTTGCCTTGGATGCTACCTCGCCTTGGAGGCGTTCCAGCAGCGCATCGACCGACATGACGCCGAGGTCGACATTGCCGCGGGCGCGAACGGCCACGGTGTTGGCATCCCGCTCTTTATCACCGACAACTAGGATGTACGGCAGTTTTTGGACGGAATGCTCCCGGATTTTATAGGTAATCTTCTCGTTCCGCAAATCAGCGTGTACACGCAGGCCAGCCGCTTTCAGCTTCGCCTCGACCTGCTTGACGTAGTCCGCCTGCGCATCCGAGATGTTCAGGATGGCAACCTGGACCGGCGCCAGCCACAGCGGCAACGCACCCGCGTAGTTCTCGATCAGGATGCCGATGAAGCGCTCCATCGAGCCGACGATCGCACGGTGCAGCATCACGGGCACCTTGCGGCTGTTGTCTTCCGCGACATATTCCGCGCCGAGACGGCCCGGCATCGAGAAGTCGACCTGCATCGTGCCGACCTGCCACGGACGGCCGAGGCTGTCCTTCAGGTGGTACTCGATCTTCGGACCGTAGAACGCGCCCTCGCCCGGCAGTTCCGTCCAGGTCACGCCGCAGCCGCGCAGCGCGGAACGCAGCGCCTCTTCCGCCTGGTCCCACACTTCGTCGGAACCGATGCGGTTCTCCGGACGCAGCGCGATCTTGACGTCGATGTTCTCGAAGCCGAAGTCCTCGTACACCTTCATCGCCTGGGCGTGGAAAGCCACGACTTCCGGCGCAATTTGATCTTCAGTACAAAAGACGTGGCCGTCGTCCTGGGTGAAGCCGCGCACGCGCATCAGGCCGTGCAGCGCGCCCGACGATTCGTTGCGGTGGCACTGGCCGAACTCGCCGTAGCGCAGCGGCAGGTCGCGGTACGAGCGCAGGCCCGCGTTATAGATCTGCACGTGGCCCGGGCAGTTCATCGGCTTCAGCGCATAAGTGCGGTTTTCCGACTCGGTCGTGAACATGTTTTCACGATAATTGTCCCAGTGACCGGTCTTCTGCCACAGGCTGACGTCGATGATCTGCGGCGCCTTCACTTCGTTGTAGCCGGTGGTCTGGTAGGTCTTGCGCATGTATTGCTCGACCTGCTGCCAGATGGTCCAGCCCTTCGGGTGCCAGAAGATCAGGCCCGGCGCTTCATCCTGGAAGTGGAACAGGTCCAGCTGCTTGCCCAGCTTGCGGTGATCGCGCTTCTCGGCCTCTTCCAGCATGTGCAGGTATTGCTCCTGGTCTTCCTTCTTCGCCCAGGCGGTGCCGTAGACACGCTGCAGCATCTCGTTCTTCGAGTCCCCGCGCCAGTACGCGCCCGCCAGCTTCATCAGCTTGAAGACTTTCAGCTTGCCGGTCGACGGCACGTGCGGGCCGCGGCACAGGTCGGTGAACTTGCCTTCGGTGTACAGCGACACGTCCTCGTTCGCCGGGATCGACGCGATGATCTCGGCCTTGTAGTCTTCGCCGATCGACTTGAAGTACGCGACGGCCTCGTCGCGCGGCAGCACCTTGCGGGTGACCGGCTCGTCCTTCTTGGCGAGCTCGGCCATCTTCTTTTCGATGGCTTGCAGGTCGTCCGGGGTGAACGGGCGCTTGTACGAGAAGTCGTAGTAGAAACCGTTCTCGATCACGGGGCCGATGGTGACTTGCGCTTCCGGGAACAATTCCTTGACGGCATAGGCCAGCAGGTGGGCGGTCGAGTGGCGGATGACGTCCAGGCCTTCCGGATCCTTGTCCGTGACGATGGCCAGGTCGGCGTCCTGCTCGATCAGGAACGACGTGTCGACGACCTTGCCGTTGACCTTGCCGGCCAGCGCGGCCTTGGCCAGGCTCGGGGCGATGCTGGACGCCACCTGGGCGACCGTCACCGGACCTTCGAATTGACGGCTCGAGCCGTCCGGGAGGCGAACATTCAACATTGTGAGCTCCATCGGCGCCATGCGCCCGTTCAGGTTAATGAGTTTGAAACTGGAAAGTTTTGGACGAAAAAAAACGCGCACCAGGCGCGTTTTTTCAGTGTCGTCGAGCTGCTGCGAAAGACAATATGACACCCTACCGCGTCTAGCGATTCCCCCACAACGTCGTTGTAGTTCGCGGTGTCATAACCGTTTATGCCTTTCTCGCTCTTACTGACGACAAGAGCGGAAAACCGTAGTTCCCCGCGCTTGTCTTTGGTGTTCTGGTGGGCGGTGCAGAATTCGAATCTGCGACCCCTTGGATGTCGACCAAGTATTCTAACCAGCTGAACTAACCGCCCGTATGCCGCCATTATAAGGGGATGGGTGGGGTTACGCAAGGACGGGTATACTTCGCTCGTTTCTTTCTTCTCCATCTTACATGTCCGACCACGCCGGCTCCTCCGCCCACCTCCACGCCCACCTCGACGGCGACGCCCGCCATGCCCACACGATCGAAGGCCGCAGCCAATGGGCGATGGCCATCGCGCTCGGGCTGACCCTGCTGTATGCGCTGGTGGAGGTCGTCAGCGGCTTCCTGTCGAATTCGCTCGCGCTGATCTCGGACGCCGGCCACATGGTCACCGACGCCGCCGCCCTCGGCCTCGCGCTGCTGGCCCAGCTGATCGCACGGCGGCCGCCGTCCGCGCGCCATTCGTTCGGCTTCGTGCGCGCGGAGGCGCTCGCCGCCTTCGTCAACAGCCTCGCCATGCTGCTGCTCGTCGGCTGGATCGCCTACGAGGCCGTCCAGCGCCTCGCGCACCCGGAGCACGTGGGCGGCAAGACCGTGCTGATCGTCGCCGCGATCGGCGCGTGCATCAACATCGCCGTCGCGTGGGTGCTGTCGCGCGACGAGCAAAGCATCAACACGCGCGCCGCCCTCGTCAACGTGCTGGGCGACCTGCTCGGCTCCATCGCCGCCATCGCGGCGGGCGCCGTCATCCACTTCACGGGCTGGGTGCGCATCGACCCGATCCTGTCGATCTTCGTGTCGCTGCTGATCCTCAAGTCGACCGTGAGCGTGCTGCGCGAGTCCTATCACTTCCTGATGGAAGGCGTGCCGCACCAGATCGACTACCTGAAGATCGGCGCCGACCTGGCCGCAATCCCGGGCGTGCGCTCCGTGCACGACCTGCACGTGTGGGACATGTCGCCCGGCGAACCCGCGCTGATCGGCCACCTGGAAATCGACGACCTGAACGCCTGGCCCGACGTGCTCCGGGCGGTCAAGATCATGCTGCTCGACAAGCACGGCATCGACCACGTCACCCTGCAGCCCGAACTGCGCGACTGCTCCGACACCCTGTAAGCCGGCTCCGACCCCGCTTCGGGACGCACGCCGATATCCCAGCCGCAGCCGCCCTGCGGATAATCGGCACATGCCTACCTCCTCCGAACTCGCCACCGCGCACGTTTACGACACCCTGATCGTGGGCGGCGGCCCGGGCGGCCTCACCGCCGCCATCTACCTGCGCCGCTTCACGCGCAACGTCGCCCTCGTCGACAAGGGCAACAGCCGCCTGCGCCTGATCCCCGTCTCGCACAACTACCCCGGCTTTCCCGAGGGCGTGCCCGGCCACATCCTGCTCGGCAACCTGGCGTCGCAGCTGCAACGCTACGGCGGCAGCGTCATGCCGGGAGAAATCGTCGACCTGCGTATCGAGGACGGCTTGTTCGTGGGCGACTACGTACCGGAAGGCGCGGACGACATCGTGCCCATCCGCGCCCACACGGTGCTGCTGGCGACGGGCGTCGCGGACGCCGGCCTGCCGATCGAGAACTGGCGCGAAGCCGTCGCGTTCGGGTCCGTGCGCCTGTGCCCCGTGTGCGACGGCTTCGACGTGATCGACAAGCGCATCGCCGTCGCCACGGCCGACGTGAACCCGGTCGGCCACGCGCTGTTCATGCGCACGTTCAGCGCGGACGTCAGGTTGTTCGAACGAGGTTCGCCGTCGATGCTGACCGATGAGGACCGCCGCCGTCTCGACGCGGCCGGCGTAGGTTACGTCGATTCGCCGCTGCGGTCCGTCACCCTGGACGCGTCGATGAAACCCGTGCTGCACACGGAGGACGGCCAGGAGCATGAAGCGGACGTGTTCTATCCGATGCTGGGCGAGAATGCCCGCTCCGGCCTGGCCGCGAAGCTGGGGGCGCGCACGGCGCAATGCGACGAGATCGTCGTGGGCGACCACCAGGAGACGACGGTGCCCGGCCTGTACGCGATCGGCGACGTCGTCGTGGGCCTGAACCAGATCGCGGTGGCGGCGGGCCAGGCGGCGCGCGCCGCCGTACGCATCCACAACCAGCTGCCGCCGGCGCTGCGGCCCGCCCGCCCCCACCTGGAAGCGGCGCCGGGGACCAGCGCGTAGCTATAATGGGAGCATGAAAATGCTCCCCCTCCTGCTGCTGTTCGCGTCGGGCGCCGCGTGCGCCGTCGACGATGCCGTCGTACTGCGCTGCCGCGCCCTGTCCGACCCCGCCGCCCGCTTTGCCTGCTATGAGGCGATGCCCGTGGCGCAAGCGGCGCCCGCGCCGTCGGCCGAACAGCGCTTCGGCATGAAGCGGCTGGAAAAGAAAGTGGACGACGAACCGGGCGCGATCCGCAGCACCGTGCGCGGACGGCTCGACGGCTGGCGCTACGGCACGCAACTCACGCTCGCCAACGGCCAGGTGTGGCGCGTGGTGGACGACGTGGACGCCGTCCTGCCGGATCTCCTCGACCCTGCCGTGCGCATCGAGCGGGGCGCGCTCGGCGCCTATTATCTCCAGCTGGAAGCCAACAACAGTGCCGCACGCGTAGTTCGCGTCAAGTAAGGTGGCCGGCCCTCCGCCCACGCGTAACGCCAACGTGATGCACGCGTTCGCGTGGGCACGGGGTGTCCACCCTACTCCGCCAGCGCGATGCGGCGGCGGATGCGGTCCACCGCGGCCGTGTCGCCGGCCGCGCGGGCGCGCTGTTCCTGCACGCCCAGCCACGCCAGCAGCGGACGGCGCCAGCCCTGGCCGGACGCCGTGTCGACGGCCGCCCCGATGTCGGCCGGCGTAATGCGGCCCGCCTTCAGCAGGGCCCCCGCCGCGACGAGCCGCGCCAGCGGATCGGCGACGCCTGCCAGCGAACCGCTCGCCACGACCGTCCGATGCTGCTCCGGCAGCAGGCTCGTATCCAGCCCCTGCCAGCGGCCGTCCAGGTAGGCGGCGTACGCGCGCTGGGCCGGCGTCGCATCGTTCGCGACGGCCGCGAAGCCGGGGCACTCCTAGTCGAGCGCCGCCGCCTTCACGCCGCAGCGCACCAGTTCCGCCTGGGCGACGACGTCGAACCGTCCCGTGCTGGCGCTCGCGCGGCGGGCGCGCGCGAATTCGGCGTCGGCGGCGCGGGACTCCCCGCGCAGGAAGTCGTCCGTGTAGCCGTCCAGGTAACTCTTCGCATCGCTTTCCCACGCGGGCGGCTGCGGCTTGCTGGCGCAGCCGGACAATACGGCAACGGCCATGAGGATGAAGGACGTGCGGGTCATGGCAGCTTGATCTCCGTGTCGTGCTTGAACGGCCATTTGCGGTTGATCTCGTCGACGAGGCGGTTCACCTTGCGCAGGCTCGCATCGACTTCGCCGCGCAGCCGGCCCAGGTCGTCGGTGGCGGCATGCGCGTTCTTCGCGACGGCCTGCGCCTCGGCCAACACGCCATCGGCCTTCTGGAGTGTCCCGCGCGCGTCGGCCAGCAGGCCGTTCAATTCGCGGATCGCACTCTGCGCATCGTCCATCACGCCCTTCTTGCCGAACACGCGTTGGTCCGTCTTGGCCAGCAGCGCGTCCACGCGGTGCAGGGTCTGCAGCAGCTTTTCCGCCTCGGCGTCGCCGCCCAGCGCGGTGCCCAGCACGCCGTAGCGGCCGGACAGGCGGCCGGACAGCGCGTCGACGTTGGCCAGCGTGTTGCCGATGTGGGAATCGGCCCGCGTCATGGTCTCGAGGTTTTCCAGCAAGGTGCGCGCCGTCGCCAGCAGGCGCGGGATCTCGGCCGCCGCGTCGCCCCGCAGCACGGGCCGCTGGGCGTGGTCCGGCAGCGGCGGATCCGTCAGCACGCCGCTGTACGCGCGCAGCCGCGTCTCGCCGACGACGCTGCTCTCGAGCGTGAACACGCTGGTCGTGCGCAGCCATTTCGCATCGTTCTGCGCGATGTCGACGAGGATGTTCACCTTGCCGTCCTTGCCCAGCTCCACCTGGCGCACGCGCCCGATGGGGAAACCGGCGAAGGTCATGTCCATGCCCGGGATCACGCCCGAGGAATCGTCCGCCACGAGCACCAGTTCCTGCGTCTTCTCGAACACGCCGCGGGCGTACATCACGTACAGGAAGAAGGCGACGATCAGCGCGCCGATCAGGACGAGCAGGAACAGCGCCTTCGCTTCCACGTGCTTCGGCTCGTCGGGTGAGGTGTCTTTGTCGATCATCTTTTAAATGTATTTGACGGCCAGCGAGCTGGCCTCGATCAGCAGCAGCACGAACAGCAGCCGCAGCGCGCCCGGCTGCACGTTCGTGCGCAGGCGGCGCGGACGGCGCAGCAGTTCCAGGATGGCGGCGCTCGGGATCACGGCCACCGCGAGCCCGAACAGCACGGTCTTGAACACGAAGCCGAGGGTCACCGTCGGGTCGAACACGCGGCCCACCGTACGCGTGTAGTCCGGCAGGCCCCACGGCGACAGGCCGTACACGTTCAGGTATGCGAGCACGAGCACGATGACGCTGCTGACCATCGCGAGGCTCAGCACGGAAAACGCGTTGGCGATCACCTGCGGCACGAGGTCGCGGCGCAGCCGGCGCAGGGTCTCGGCGGTCGCCTCGCCGGCCGGCATGCCGCTGCGCGCGAGGCCCATGGCGCTCGCATCGAACGCCATGCCGGCGCGCAGCGCGGCGAACATCGCGGCCGACAGCGGCAGCAGTTCCAGCACGAGCACGCGCACGACCATCTCGAGCGCATAGCGCGACAGGCCGTAGCTCTGCGCGGTGACGAGCACGATGCGGATGATGACGAGGCTGACGAGGGCCGTCAGCACCGTGAACCAGGGCAGCACCTGCCACGTGCTCGCATGAATGTAGCGCGACGTGGCGAGACGGTTGGCGCGGTGGTACGTGGACGGCGTCAGCGCCATCACGAGCGCCACGGCGCCCAGGTGCAGCATGGCCCACCAGCTGGCGATGTAGCGCGCGGCCAAGTGGCCCCACAGGCGCGGTTTGACGTACAGGAGGGACGTAATCGGCATGGTTACGTCCTGCGTGCTTCCTGTACGCCTTTCACTTCGGCGATCGCCGCGAGCGCCTTCTGCAACTGCCCGGTGGAGCTGATCTCCGCCGTGAACACCATCTTGGCCGTGCCCTTGCTGCTCTGCGTGTTCACGCCGATCACGTTGATCTTCGAGATCGCCAGCACTTCCGAGATGTCGCGCAGCAGGCCTTGCCGGTCCGCCGCGAGGATGAAGATATCGACCGGGAACACGGTCTCCAGGCCCGTCGTGCCCCATTCCGTTTCCAGCACGCGTTCCGGGTTGCGGGCGGCCATCTCGGCGAAGTTCTTGCAGCTCGCGCGATGGATCGACACGCCCTTGCCGCGCGTGACGAAGCCCACGATCGGGTCCGGCGGCGCCGGCTTGCAGCAGCGCGCCAGCTGCGTCATCAGGCCTTCCGTACCGACGACGAGCACGCCCGACTTGGCGCCCTGCTCCACGCTCGACGCGCGGCTCTTGTTGACGACGGCTTCGTCGGGCACCGGCGCCGCCGGCGCCGCGTCATGCAGCGCCGCCTCCACGTGGCGCAGGCTGAATTTTTCCTTGCCGACGGCGATGAACAAATCGTCGACCTTCGCGAACCCGAGCTTGTGCGCGAGCGTGTCCAGGTTGACCGCGGTCTTGCCTTCGCGCTGCAGCGATTTTTCGACCAGTGCGCGGCCGTGGGCCAGCGTCTCGGCCAGTTCCAACGCGTGGAACCAGGCGCGGATCTTCGAGCGCGTGCGGCTGCTGACCGTGTAGCCGGGGCTGAGCCAGTCGCGCGACGGCCCCTGGCTGCCGGCCGGGCCCTTCGCGGTGATGATCTCGCACGTCTGGCCGTTCTTCAGCGGCGTGTTCAGCGGCACCATCACGTTGTCGACCTTGGCGCCGCGGCAGCGGTTGCCGACCTCGCTGTGCAGGTGGTAGGCGAAGTCGATCGGCGTGGCGCCGACCGGCAGCTCGAGCACGCGCGCCTGCGGCGTCAGCACGAAGATGCGGTCGTCCAGCGTCGTCGATTTCAGCTTCTCGACCCACTCGCGCTGCAACTCTTCCTGGCCCGTGACGGCGCTCGCGACCTCCGTCTTCCACGCCAGCAGCTGGCGCAGCCACGCGATCTTCTCGTCGTATTCCTGGCTCTTGAAATTCGAGCCGCCTTCTTCCTTGTAGCGCCAGTGCGCGGCCACGCCGTACTCGGCGAAGTTGTGCATCTCCTGCGTGCGGATCTGCACTTCCAGCGGGCGCCCGTCCTCGGCCGTGACGACCGTGTGCAGCGACTGGTAGCCGTTCGGCTTCGGGCGCGAGATGTAGTCGTCGAATTCCTTCGGGATCGGCGTCCAGATGTTGTGGACGACGCCCAGCACCGTGTAGCAGGTCTTGATGTCGTCGACGATCACGCGGAACGCGCGCACGTCGTACAGCTCGGAGAAATCGAGCTCCTTGCCGCGCATCTTCTTCCAGATGCTGTAGATGTGCTTCGGCCGGCCGAAGACCTCGGCCTTGATGCCGGCGGCCGCGAGTTCCTTCTGCAGCCGCTCGATCGACGACGCCACGAAGCTCTCGCGCAGCATGCGCTTCTCTTCCAGCATCTTGGCGATGCGCTTATAGGTGTCCGGCTCCATCATCCGGAACGACAGGTCTTCCAGCTCCCATTTCAACTGGAAGATGCCGAGCCGGTTGGCGAGCGGCGCGTACAGGTCCAGCACCTCGCGGCCGTAGTTGCGCGTGACGTCGTCGAAGCGCTTCTGCTCCGCGAAGTAGCGCAGCGTGGTCACGCAGGACGCGAGGCGGATCAGCACGACGCGCATGTCGCTGGCCATCGCCAGCAGCATCTTGCGCAGGGTCTCGACCTGCGCCATGGCCTCCTGGGCCGCATTCTTGCCGCGCCCGACGGGGGCCTGCGCCGCCGTCAGGTCGCGCAGGCGGATCAGCTGGTGCACGCCGCGCACCATGTCCGCCACTTCCTTGCCGAAGCGCTCCTCGAGCGCCTCGGCCACGCCCGGCTCCGCAATGGCCAGCTCGAACAGCAGGCCGGCGATGCGGGTCTCGGCATCGCTGCGCAACAGCGCGAGCGTGCCGGCCACGCCCAGCGAGAACTCGAACGCGCTCTGGCCGCTGCCGGCCGTGCGTTCGACATAGCGCTCGGCCGCGAAATCGAGCGCGCACTTGACGCGCGCGCAGTCGTCGGGGCCGAGGCCGTGGACCAGCTGGGTGGTGGCGTCGCCGAGCGCGACAATCGATACCATCGCGTGTGCTTACGCCTGGGCGGCCACGACGACGATTTCGACCAGGCCGGCCGGATCGGCCAGCTTGGCTTCGACGGTGGCGCGCGGCGGCGTCTGGCCCGGCACGACCCACGCTTCCCACACCGTGTTCATGGCCGGGAAGTTGGCCATGTCGGTGATGTAGATCTGGGTCGAGATGATGCGGCTCTTGTCGCTGCCGGCTTCCGCCAGCAGGCGGTCGATGTGACCCAGCACTTCGCGCGTCTGGCCGAGGATGTCCTGCGTCGTGTCGCTGGCGACCTGACCGGCCAGGTACACCGTACCGTTGTGGATGGCGACTTCGGACAGTCGTTTGCCTACGTGCAGTCGTTTGATTTCCATGCTTTTCTCTAGTGATAAAACCAGGCCTTGCGGCCGCTTCGCCCGGCCGTGGAGCCGAACACCTCCGGCTTGCTCAGCCGGTCAAAAATTCCCGTGCGATCGCGATCTGCTCCGGCTGCAGGAACGTGGGCGCATGGCCCACCCCCGCGATCTCCACCAGGCGCGGCTTCGGTCCGCGCCGCGTCATCTCTTCCGCCGTCGCGCGCGACAACAGGTCGGACTGTTCCCCCCGCACCAGCAGGGTCGGGCAGCGGATCGCGTCGTACGCCGCCCACAGTTGCGCCTCGTCCTGCGCCGCCTTCTGCGGCGTCGTGGCCTTGAACGGCTGCGCGAGCCCGAGGTCGTAGTGCAGCATCCATTGCCCATCCGGCCGCCGCACGAGCACGTCGCGCGCCAGCTTGTCCCATTGGACGTCGCTGTGCGGACCGAACGGCGTCGACACCGTCCGCACGAACGCGGCGCCTTCCGCGAAGGTCGCGAAACGGAAGTCCTGGCCGATGTAGTCGCCGATGCGTGCCATCGCCGCCGGGTCCAGGACGGGCCCGATGTCGTTCAGCACCATGCGGCGGATCGGGCTGTCCGGCAGCGATGCGAGGCCTATGCCGATCAGGCCGCCCATGGACGTGCCGAACCAGTGGACGCCTTCATCCCCGGCGGTGGCGCGCGCGATCAGCGTCACCATGTCGGCCACGTATTGCGGGATGACGTACAGGGCCGGGTCGCGCAGCCGGCCGGAACGGCCGCGTCCGACGACGTCCGGGCACACGACGCGGTAGCGGTCGCTCATGGCGCGCGCCAGCGCGTCGAAATCATCGGCCACGCGCGTCACGCCGTGCACGCAGACGAGCACGTTCGTGTTGGCGGGGTCGCCCCACTCCTTGTACGCCATGCGGTGCAGGCCGGCGGGCGAACTGCACAGCACGGATTTCAGCCTCGGTTCGCTCATGTTTTAAGTTCCGACGATCACCATGCATCCGCCCGAAACATCAAGCGACCGGGCGGCCGCCAACATTTTACCCGGTGGAGCGATTAGAATTCTACCAAGTCTGGCCCGGGATCACCCGGTACTTATAGAAACTGTCCACGAGAAAGAGGAACGAATGAAATCCACCATGTTAAGCGGCAAGACTGCACTCGTCACCGGCTCGACCTCGGGCATCGGCCTCGGCATCGCCCGCGCGCTGGCCGAGCAAGGCGCCAACATCGTCTTCAACGGCTTCGGCGACGCGCAGCAGATCGAAAAGCTGTACACCGACATCGGCCAGGAATTCGGCGTACAGACCGCTTACCACAACGCCGACATGTCCAGGCCGGAACAGATCGCCGCGATGATGGCGTTCGCCGCGGACAAGTTCGGCGGCGTCGACATCCTCGTCAACAATGCCGGCATCCAGTACGTCGCGAACGTCGAGGATTTCCCCGTCGAGAAATGGGATGCGATCATCGCCATCAACCTCAGCTCGGCCTTCCACACGACCCGCCTCGCCCTGCCCTACATGAAGCAGAAGAACTGGGGCCGCATCATCAACCTCGCGTCCGCGCACGGCCTCGTCGCCTCGGCACAGAAATCCGCGTACGTCGCCGCCAAGCACGGCCTCGTCGGCCTGACGAAATCGACGGCGCTGGAGACGGCGCCGACCGGCGTCACCGCCAACGCGATCTGCCCGGGCTGGGTGCTGACCCCGCTCGTGCAGAAGCAGGTCGACGACCGCGCTGCGCGCGACGGCATCACCAACGAGCAGGCCAAGAAAAACTTGCTGCTGGAAAAGCAGCCGTCGGGCGAATTCGTCACGCCGGAAGAGCTGGGCGCGCTGGCCGTGTTCTTCTGCAGCCCGGCCGCGAACCAGGTGCGCGGCGTCGCGTGGAACATGGACGGCGGCTGGGTCGCGCAATAAATGTCCATGGACGAACCCCTGGAGATTCCAGGCCTGCACGACGCCTGCCTGGAACTCGCGCACGTCGTGCTCGCGTCAGGCCAGCCGCAGGTGTCGCGCGACATCCTCGAAACGCTGGCCGACCGCTTCGAGCGCGAGGCGGCCGACTTCGCGCTGCTCGTCGGCAACGCGGGCCGCGACACGGCGCTGCTCGCGCGCGCCGTGCACTACCTCGTCGATGCCCACGCGCTGCCGCTGATGGGCACCGACATGGAATGGTTCCGGCAAGCGCTCGCCTGCCTCGTGGAACTGGCCGTGCCCGGTATCGCGCTGTCACCGAAGGGGGCGGGGTTCCTGCATGATGTCGAGACGGGCATCGCGCAATCGATGCAAGATCTGGAATAAGGAATAAGAATGCGGATCCGCGCGCTCGCTGTTGCCCTTTTCACCCTTCTCACCGGCACAGCCAGCGCCGCCGACCAGCGCCCCGTGCTCCTCACACCCGACAAGGTCTGGACCGGCGACGGCGCCCCGCACGCCGGCTGGAGCGTACTCGTGGCGCAGGGCCGCATCCAGGGCGTCGGCCCGGCCTCGACCTTGCCCGTGCCGGCCGACGTCGACCGTATCGTCCTCCCCGGCAAGACCCTGATCCCCGGCCTCATCGACCTGCATTCGCACGTCCTGCTGCACCCCTATAACGAAACGACGTGGGACGACCAGGTGCTGAAGGAAGCGCCGGCCTACCGCGTCGCGCTGGCCGTGCGCCACGCGGCCGACACCCTGCAAGCCGGCTTCACCACGTTGCGCGACCTCGGCACGGAAGGCGCGGACTATGCGGACGTCGGCATCAAGCGGGCCATCGACGAGGGCCAGATACCGGGTCCGCGCCTGCTCGTCGCCACGCGCGCCATCGTCGCGACCGCGAGCTACGGCCCGGCCGAGCGCAACTATCGTCCGGACATGGACATCCCGTACGGCGCCCAGCAGGCGACGGGCGTCGACGAGGCGACGAAGGCCGTGCGCGAGCAGGCCGCCCACGGCGCCGACTGGATCAAGTTCTACGCCGACTATCGCACGGGACCGGACGGCGGCACGCGCCCCACATTCACGCTCGAGGAAATGAAAGCGATCGTTGCGGCGGCCCATGCCGGCGGCCGCAAGGTCGCCGCGCACGCGAGCAGCGACGACGCGATCCGTCTCGCCGTACTGGCCGGCGTCGACACGATCGAACACGGCTATGGCGCCAGCGAAGCGACGTTCAAACTGATGCTGGAACACAAGACTGCCTACGTGCCGACGTTGACGGCGCCGGAAGCCATCGGCGAATACTTCCAGCGCCACGTCCGCGGCGGCGCACCCACGCCGGCGATGCAGCAGGCGGAACGCGCGTTCCGCCTCGCCCGCAAGCTGGGCGTGACCATTGGCAACGGCAGCGACGTCGGCGTGTTTGCGCATGGCACGAACGAGCGCGAACTGGAGTGGATGGTGCGCCTGGGCATGAGCCCGACGGAAGCACTGCGCGCCGCGACGGTCGTCGCCGCCAACATCCTCGACCGCAAGGACCTGGGCGCGATCCGCAACGGCATGCTGGCGGACGTGGTGGCCGTCGACGGCGATCCGACGGCGGATATTGCCGCGTTGCGCAAGGTGGGGTTCGTCATGAAGGGAGGAACAGTCTACCGAAACCAGTGAGTGCTCGCTCACGGATATTCATGGTTCCCAGGTCCTGATATCGGCCACGGCGTTGCGGTTTTCCACAATAGCCGATGCAGATATTTTGCGTGATGATGACGGTGTTACTAATAGCGCATGAAGCCTAGCCATGAAAAAACCATTCTATAAAGTCCTTTATGTCCAGGTATTGTTTGCGATTATCGTGGGCGTCCTGCTGGGCATCTACGATCCGGGCATCGCAACCGCGATGAAGCCTTTGGGAGACGGCTTCGTCAAACTGATCAAGATGATCATCGCCCCGGTGATTTTCTGTACCGTCGTCGCCGGTATCGCCGGCATGCAGGACATGAAAAAGGTCGGCCGCGTCGGCGGCAAGGCCCTGCTCTACTTCGAGGTCGTCTCGACCTTCGCGCTGGCCATCGGCCTGCTCGTCGCCAACCTGGTCAAGCCGGGCGCCGGCTTCAACGTCAACCCGGCCACGCTGGACACGCACTCGATCGCCCAGTACACCGAGAAGACCAAGTCGCTGACCACGACCGACTTCCTCATGAACATCATCCCGAACACCTTCGTGGATGCGTTCGCCAAAGGGGAAATCCTGCAGGTGCTCTTCATCGCCATCCTGTTCGGCTTCTCGCTGTCGATGCTGGGTGAGCGCGGCCGTCCGCTGACCCGCTTCATCGACGACATGTCGCACGCCATCTTCGGCGTCGTGAACATCATCATGAAAGCCGCGCCGATCGGTGCGTTCGGCGCCATGGCCTTCACCATCGGCAAATACGGCGTCAAGTCGCTGATCCCGCTGGCCTCGCTCGTCGGTTCGTTCTACCTGACTTGCTTCCTGTTCGTCATCATCGTCCTCGGCACCATTGCCCGCCTGACCGGCTTCTCGATCTTCCGCTTCCTCGCCTACATCAAGGAAGAGCTGCTGATCGTCCTGGGCACGAGCTCGTCGGAAAGCGCCCTGCCGGCCATCATGCGCAAGCTGGAAAAAATGGGTTGCCCGAAATCGGTCGTGGGCCTCGTCGTGCCGACCGGCTACTCGTTCAACCTGGACGGCACCAACATCTACATGACGATGGCCGCCCTGTTCGTCGCCCAGGCCACGAACACCGACCTGACGCTGACCCAGGAACTGACGATCCTGCTGGTGGCGATGCTGACCTCGAAAGGTGCCTCGGGCATCACCGGCGCCGGCTTCATCACCCTGGCCGCAACGCTGGCCGTCGTCCCGACGATCCCGGTGGCCGGCATGACCCTGATCCTCGGCATCGACAAGTTCATGAGCGAATGCCGCGCCCTGACCAACATCATCGGCAACGGCGTCGCAACCGTCGTCGTGTCGAAGTGGGAAGGTGAGCTGGACAAGGAGCGCCTGACCGCCGAACTGAAGAATCCGAGCCCGGACGACGCTGCCGGCGACCTGCATCCGGTCCGCGAAGCCGCGTAAGCCACAGCCACCACACGGAACGATTCCTCGTTCAGACGCCGGGTTCGCCCGGCGTTTTTTTTTGCAACAGCCACAGCCGCGCATACGTGCCATTTCTCCGCAGCAGTTCCTCGTGCGTGCCCTGCTCCACGATGCGGCCCCGGTCCATGACGACGATCGCGTGCGCATGCACGATGGTCGACAGCCGGTGCGCGATGACGAGCGTCGTGCGCCGTGCCGACAGGCGCTCCAGCTCCTTGACGATGGCGTCTTCGGACACCGCATCCAGCGCCGACGTGGCTTCGTCGAACACGAGGATCACGGGCTGCTTGAGGATCGCGCGCGCGATGCCGATGCGCTGGCGCTCCCCGCCGGAAAAATTCACGCCCCGCTCGCCGACCGGACTGTCGTAGCCGTCCGGCAGCGCGGTTATCGTCTCGTGCAATTGCGCGGCCCGGGCCGCCGCCACGATCTCGTCGCGGCCCGCGCCTTCACGCGCGTAGCCGATGTTGCTGGCCACCGTGTCGTTGAACAGCGCCGCATCCTGCGGCACGACGCCGATCGCGCGGCGCACGCTGGCCGGGCTGCACTGGCGGATGTCCTGGCCGTCGATGAGGATGCGTCCCCGGTCGGGGTCGTAGAAACGCAACAGCAGCCGTGCCAGCGTCGACTTGCCCGAGCCGCTGCGCCCGACGACGGCCAGCGTGGTGCCGGGCGGGATGCGCAGGCTGACGTCGTCCAGCGCGGTCCGGCCCGGCTCGTAGTCGAAGCCCACGTGCTCGAACACGACCTCGCCCGCGCCGGGCACGAGCGCCGGCTGGCCCGGCAGCTCGGGCATCTCGGGCCGCTCGCCCAGCAGGGCGAACAGGCGTTCCGCGTTGACCCAGGCGTCGCGCGATTCGCGGTAGACGAAGCCGAGGGCGTTCAGCGGCAGGCAGACCTGCAGCGCGTACGCGTTGATCAGCACGAGGTCGCCCACGCGCATGCGGCCCGCCAGCACGTCCTGCCCGGCCAGCAGCATGATGGCGGCCACGCCCAGCGCGATCACGCCGCTCTGCCCCACGTGCAGCAGGAACAGCGCGCGCTGGTTGCCCACGCCGGCATCCCGCCACCGGTCCATCGTGGCCGCAAATTTCGCCGCCTCGTGGGCCTCGTTCGTGAAGTACTTGACCGTGTCGTAGTTCAGCAAACTGTCCGCCAGCTGGCCCTTGGCGCGCGAATCGAGCTTGTTCACGCGCCGCTGGTAGAGGACGCGCCGCGCCGTGAACACGAGCGTGAACCCCGAGTACATGAGGAAGGTCGCGACGATGATGGCGGCGTAGCTTGCAGGATAGCGGCCCAGCATGACGGCGAGCACGAGGCCGATCTCGACGAGCGTCGGCACGATCGTGAACAGCCCGACGCCCAGCAGGTAGGCGATGCCGCTGGTGCCGCGGTCGATGTCCGGCAGCAGGCTGCCGACCTGGCGCCGGGCGTGGAAGCGCGGCCCCAGCGCATGCAGGTGCGCGAACGTCCTGCCCGCATAGGCCGACACCGTGCTCAGCGTCACGCGCGCGAACAGCAGGTCGCGCCATTCATTAAACAGCGTGCTCGCGAAGCGCAGCAGCGCGTAGCCCGCCAGCAGGTACCAGGGCAGCAGCGCCGGCAGCGATGCCTGCGAAAACGCGTCGATGATGCGCTTGAGCAGCAGCGGCACGGCCACCGTCGCCACCTTCGCGGCCAGCAACAGGACAATGGACGCCGCCACGCGCCGGCGGTTGGCGCGCATGATGCCCCAAAGCTCGGCCGTGAAGCGGCGGCGGGCGGCACGGTTGGCGGAAGCGTCGGTGTCGGCGGTCATGCCTCCTTTGACCGCCGCGGCGGCGCGCGGCTCCCGTGCGGCGCCTGTGCTGCCTCAAGCATGCATGCGATCAGCGCGTGCGCCGCGGCAGGTTTTCCAGGCGGAAGATGACGTCGACGGGCTGGCGCAGCTTCAACGCCGGCACTGCCAGCAACTGCTCGCGATCCACATCCTGCGCGCGCGCCCGGTCCGCGCCGCCGTCGCGCCGGAATTCGGCGCGCTCCAGGCCCATCGCCGTGCTGAGATTCTTCAGCGTGTCCGGCGTCGCGCCCATCAGGCCGCCGACGCGCCGTCCGCCCGCGGCCGCCATCACGTCGGCCTGGCGGCGGGCGTCCTGGATGGCCTGGGTCACGAGTTCGTCGTGGATAGTGTCCATGTCGGTGCGGTCGAAGGCGGACGCGAAGCCGTCGAGGTTCGGCTTGCCGAGCAGGCCGCCGGCCAGCGCGGCCCAGTTGGCGACGTTGCGCACGTTGATGTGGACGTCGCAGCGCAGCTCGTACACCGGCGCGCCGTTCGCCGCCCGTTCCTCCTTGCGGATACCCTGGCGCACCTCGCGCACGGCGACGTCGTCGGCGGCGATGTCGAGCTGCCGCGTCAGGTCGCGCACCTCGCCCACGCGCGCCTCGAGGACGGCGCGCGCGGCGGCCGGGTCGGCGTCCGGCACGACGATCTCGAAATCGAGGCTGGCGAGGTCGGGCACGACGGCCTGGAAAGAACGCCCTGTCACGTGCACGAACGGGTAATCGGGGACGGATGACGCGCCGGCGCCGCTTGAAGCCAGCAGGAGGACGAGGACGGCGGACCGCAGACGGGCTTTCAGCATGGACACTCCCTTTTTATGTAGACAATGATGTCTATGTTATGACTAGGCAGCATGCCGACGCAAGCCGTCGCGCGGAAAATAAACTTGTAGACAACTCGATCTAGACGAGTTAGTCTAGATTTATCGACCACGTTCCGTGAGACTGCCATGGCCAAGTCCCCCGCCCTCCCCAAGCCCACACCCGCCGAACTCGACCTGTTGCAGGTCCTGTGGCCGCTCGGTTCGGCCACCGCGCGCCGCGTCCACGAGGAAATCGTCAAGGAGCGCCCGGAGGTGACGTATGCGACCGTGCTGCGCCTGATGCAGATCATGCATGGCAAAGGTTTGCTGATCCGCGACGAAAGCGAACGGTCTCACGTGTACGCACCGGCCCAGGCGCAGGAATCGCTGCAGACGAATCTGCTGAAGGACCTGATGCAGCGCGCCTTCGCCGGGTCGGCCAAGGCCCTGGTGCTGGCCGCGCTCAAGAGCGGTATCTCGAAAAAGGAACGCGAGGAGATCGAACAACTGCTGAAAGATGGAGACGAACAATGAGCGCCGGGCTCGTCGCCGGACTTGTCCCCAGCCTCGGATGGGCGTTGCTGCACTTCGTGTGGCAAGGCGCGCTGATCGGTTGTGCGACGGCCGTGCTGCTGGTGGCGCTGCGTAATGCCCGGCCCGAACGGCGCTATGCCGTGGCCTGCTTCGCCCTGCTGCTGTGCGTGGCCTGGCCGGTCGTGGACTTCGTGACGATGCTGCTGGACGACCGCAACGTGGCAGCCGCGCGCGCACTGCCGCTGGCGTCGGTGCCGGCGACGGTGTTGCGCGACGCCAGCGGCGTGCTCGCCTGGCTGCAGCGGCATCTCGACTGGATCGTCGGCACATGGGCGGCCTGCGCGGCGATGCTCGGGCTGCGCATGGCGCTGGGGTTGGTATGGGTCGGACGGGCGTCCCTTGGGCGGACCTCGTCCGTTCGGGCAGGCAGCGATGAGGAACGTGCCTGGCAAACGAAGCTGGCCCAGCTGGCCGCCCGTTGCGGCATCGACCGCCGCGTGCGCCTGCGCATCGTCGACGGCCTGGCCAGCCCGGTCACGGCCGGCTTCTGGCGCCCCGTCGTACTCGTGCCGGCTGCCCTCGTGACGGGCATGCCGCCGCAACTGCTGGAAGCACTGCTGGCGCACGAGCTGGGCCACGTCCGGCGCCACGACTACCTCGTCAACCTCGTGCAGAACGTGATCGAAGCCCTGCTGTTCTATCACCCGGCCGTGTGGTGGATCTCGCGCCGCATCCGCCACGAACGCGAGCACATCGCCGACGATTTCGCCACCCACCGGCTGGGCGAACCGCGCCGCCTGGCGCGGGCACTGTCGGAACTGGAACGCCTGCAGTTTTCGCGCCACCACCTGGCCCAGGCCGCGGCGGGCGGCGACCTGATGGCGCGCATCCGGCGGCTGGTCCGTCCCGATCCGCAGGCGCTGGACTGGCGCGCCGCGATCCCCGTGCTGGGCCTCGCCCTGGCGTGCGCGGCGAGCGCGCATGCGTTGTCGACCCGCGATAGCCCGCCTGCCACCGCGACAGCCGGCCTCACGCGGCCCGCGATTGCGGACTTCTCGTCTTGCAAAAAACCACAATACCCGCAGGCCGACATCGCGGCGGGCCACGAGGGTACGGTCACGGTGAACTTCCGCGTGGACGCCTCCGGCGTCGTCACGGACTCGACCATCCTGCATTCCAGCGGCTACGCCAGCATGGACGAGGCGGCCCGCGGCGCCCTGCATCGCTGCCGGTTCGCGCCGGCACTGCGCAACGGCCAGCCCGTGTCGGCGTGGCAGCCGGTCACGTATGTCTGGACCCTGGCGTGACATGACACCGGCGCACTGAGCAGCCGCGGCGGTCACGCCTCATTCATCGACACGACGTTCGCGCAGGAAAGCGCGGGGCGCCCTCTCGCGCGTACGTACTGAAGATCATCAGTTCCCACCACAAGGAGACTACCATGTCCCGAATCATCCGCACGACCCTGCAATGCCTGTCCATCACCCTCGCCTGCGCGGCGTCCGCCCATGCGGCACCGCAAGACACCAGCAAAGCCAGGCTCGACTTCAAAAGTTGCGCCAAGCCGGAGTATCCGCATGCGGACGTGCAGGCCGGTCATCAAGGCACGGTCAAGCTCGGCTTTCTCGTCGGCGAGGATGGCCAGGTGAAGGATTCGATGGTGACGGATTCGAGCGGTTTCGCGACCCTGGACGAGGCCGCGCGCGTCGCGCTGGCGAAATGCAGCTTTGAGCCCGCGCTCGACAACGGCAAGCCCGTGCAGCAATGGACCAAGGTCCAGTACGTGTGGACGCTGCGCTAGGCCAACAGAAATGACGGGCAGCGCCGCAGCGCCGCCCGTCACACATTAAACGGCGGAAACGTCCAGCTCGGCCGACGTGGCGGCCACGACCTCATCCTTGGTGACACCCGGCGCCAGCTCGACGAGCTTGAGACCGGTGTCGGTCACGTCGATGACGCCCAGGTCGGTGATGATGCGGTCGACGACGCCGACGCCCGTCAGCGGCAGGTCGCATTTTTTCAGGATCTTGTGGCTCGTCGAGCCATCCTTGGCCGTCGCCACGTGTTCCATCACGACGACGACGCGCTTGACGCCGGCCACGAGGTCCATCGCGCCGCCCATGCCCTTGACCATCTTGCCCGGGATCATCCAGTTGGCCAGGTCGCCCTTTTCCGACACCTGCATCGCGCCGAGGATCGCCAGGTTGATCTTGCCGCCGCGGATCATGCCGAACGAATCGGCCGAGCTGAAGTAGGCGGCGCCCGGCAGCGCGGTGACGGTCTGCTTGCCCGCGTTGATCAGGTCGGCGTCGACCTCGTCGTCGGTCGGGAACGGGCCGATGCCCAGCAAGCCGTTTTCCGACTGCAGGAACACTTCGATATCGTCCGGGACGTAGTTGGCCACCAGCGTGGGCAGGCCGATGCCCAGGTTCACGTAGAAACCGTCCTGCAGTTCCTTGGCCGCGCGCGCGGCCATTTCATCACGAGTCCATGCCATGTCTGTCTCCCCTGGTCTTATGCTTGACGCACGGTGCGCTGTTCGATGCGCTTTTCCGGCGTCGGGTTGTGAACGATGCGGTGCACGAAGATGCTCGGGGTATGCACCTGGTCCGGGTCGATCTCGCCGACCTCGACCAGTTGCTCGACTTCCACGATGCAGACCTTGCCTGCGGTGGCCACGTTCGGGTTGAAGTTGCGTGCCGTCTTGCGGAACACGAGGTTGCCGGCGCGGTCGGCCTTCCAGGCCTTGACGAGCGAGACGTCCGGGACGAGCGAGCGTTCCATCACATACATCTCGCCGTCGAATTCGCGGGTCTCCTTGCCTTCCGCGACGATCGTGCCGTAGCCGGTCTTGGTGAAGAAGGCGGGGATGCCGGCGCCGCCGGCGCGCAGCTTCTCGGCCAGCGTGCCCTGCGGCGTGAATTCCAGTTCCAGTTCGCCGGCCAGGTACTGGCGCGCGAATTCCTTGTTCTCGCCCACGTACGAGGCGATCATCTTCCTGATCTGGCGCGTGGTGAGCAGCTGGCCCAGGCCGAAGTCGTCGACGCCGGCGTTGTTCGAGATGGCCGTCAGGTTCTTGACGCCGGAATCGCGCAGCGCCAGGATCAGCGCCTCCGGAATGCCGCACAGGCCGAAACCGCCCACGGCGATCGTCTGGCCGTCCGCAACGACCCCTTCCAGCGCGGAGCGCGCATCAGGATACACTTTGTTCATACCCGTCCCTTTAATAATGAGGTTCTATACAGCAGAGTAGAATTGCAGAATAAAATAGCGCCCTGCTAAGCACAATACCGTAGAAATACCGGCACGCGCCTCCTGCGGGGACAGTCGACTACCATCAAATGAACGCATCATACGCCATCGATTACGAGATGATTTTCCAGCACGCGCCCGTCGGCATGTGCATTTCGGTGAACCGCGTGATCCAGTCCTGCAACCACGCCCTGGCCGCGATGTTCGGCTACCAGAGGGCGCAGCTGGACGGCCAGTCGTTCTCGGTACTCTACCCCAGCATCGACGAGTTCCTGCGCACGGGCGACCGCATCATTCCGATCATGAACGCGAAGGGCCGCTACTCGGACGAGCGCATCATGCGCAGGGGAAATGGGGAATTGTTCTGGTGCCACGTGACGGGCCGTGCGCTCGACCCGGCCGAGCCGCTGGGCGCCGGCGTCTGGACGTTCGAGGACGTCAGCGAGAAGCGCCCCGTGACGGCCGAGCTGACCCCGCGCGAACGCGAGATCGCGGCGCTGCTCGTCGAAGGCAAGACGAGCAAGGTGATCGCGCGCGAGACGGATCTGTCGCCGCGCACGGTGGAGATGCACCGCGCCAAGCTCATGCGCAAGTTCTCGGCGTCGACGTCGTCGGAACTCGTGCACAAGCTGGTCGGCATGTCGCGCTGATCAGGCGGCGGGCAGCATCTCCCGCACCCGCGCCGGCAACGGCACGGACTTCTCGGCCGCGAAATCGATCCACACGACCTTGCCGCCGCCCTCCGCGGCCACGACGTCGGCATTGCCGTGCTCGTCGACCATGCGGATCTCGTGCGTCACTTCGAAACTGGACCGGCCCGCCGGACCGGCGAACGTGCGGATCTCGATCTCGCCCGGATACTTCAGCTGGCTGATGAAGCTGCAGTAGGCCGTGACGATCACGGGGCCTTCGCCCTGGATGTCGAGGTCGCCCGCCGCCTGTTCGAGGAAGGCGATGCGCCCGCTCTCCATGTACCGGAAATACACCGTGTTGTTCACGTGGCCGAATGCGTCCATGTCGCCCCAGCGGATGGCCTGGCGCATGGTATGGACTTGTTTCTTGTCGTTCATCGTTGCTCTACGTCGTTGCCAAAAGCCGGCATGATACGGCGTCAGGTGCCGAATCGGCAGTGCTCTTCGTAGAGGATGGACTCCACGATCCGGCAAAAATTCCCCGGATCTTCCAGCATCATCATGTGCCCCGTCTTCGGCTGCACGCACACGCGGCGCGCCTGCGCGAGCACCCAGTCGGGCACGTCCCATCCGGCGCTGGACTGCTCGCCGCCGACCAGGTACAGGGGCGTCGCGCGCGCCAGCACGCGGCCGACGCAACCCAGGTACTCGGGCGCGCCGGTCGTGTCGAGCACGGATTGCGCCATCGTTTGCACCGTCGTGTACGGCTGGTTCGCGAGGATCTCCTGCGCCCATGCGATGCGCTCGTCGCTCGCCTCGATGCCGCTCCGTTCCAGCCAGGCGCCCGGGTTCGCTTCCATCGCGCCGTATTCCGCGGCCCACTCGGCATCCGGCAAGGCGGCGATGCGCCCCGTCCAGAACGCGTCCTTCAGCGTGAAGTTGCCCTCCACGTTGATGACACCGCGCACGAGCTCCGGCACGAGGTCCGCCAGCAGCATCGCAACGATGCCGCCCACGCTGTGGCCCAGCACCCAGGCGGGACCGCCGACCTCGTCGTGCAGGAAGCGGGCCAGCATGGCGGCCTGGTCGGCCAAGGTGATGTGGGCGTCTTCGCTGCGGCGCCGGCCGTAGCCGATCAGGTCGGGCGTGAAGAGGTCGACGCCGGGCAGGTAGCGCTGCGGCTCGAAGTAGTGCAGCGAGCCGAGCAGGCCGTGGATCAAGAGAAGCCGCGGCCGGGACTCCCTCATTGCGCCGTCATGCCGTCGTCGGCCGTGATGATGGCGCCATTGATGAAATGGGCCTCCTCGGCCGCGAGCAGCAACAGCAGGCCGTCGAGGTCTTCCGGCTTGCCCGTGCGGCGGCGCGGCAGCATCTCGATCAACTTCTTGCCCTGCTCCGTGTCGAAATAATCCTCGTTCATCTCGGTGGCGATATAGCCCGGGCAGATGGCGTTCACGTTGATGCCGTAGCGGCCCCACTCGACGGCCATCGCCTTCGTCATCTGCACGACGCCGGCCTTGCTCATGCAGTACACGCCGATCTGCGGCAGCACGCGCAGGCCCGCGACCGACGCGATGTTGACGATGCGGTGCTGCTTCTTCGGGTCGCCCTTGGCGCGCTGGATCATCCGCTTCGCGGTCTGCTGGGCCATGAAGAAGGCGCCGCGCAGATTCGTGTCCATCACGTAGCCGTAGTCTTCCTCGCTCACGTCGAGCAGGCGCTGCGTCGTCGAGACGCCGGAGTTGTTGACGAGGATGTCGATCGGCCCCGCTTCCGTCTCGGCGTGGGCGATCGCGGCCTTGATGCTCGCGAGGTCCGTCACGTCCAGCGCCACGACGTGGGCCGCGCCGCCGTCCGCCTCGATCTCGGCACGCAATTCCTTCAGGCGCTCGATACGCCGCGATGCGAGCACGACCTGGGCTCCGGCACCGGCCAGCGCCTTGGCGAACCGCGCGCCCAATCCGCTGGATGCGCCCGTGACCATCGCGATCTTTCCTTCGAAATTGACTTCAATCCCCACGTTACGCCCCCTATGCCCGAACTAAATTCTGTTGCGAAGTCATAATGATTACACACTTCACCTATTTCGCACCGATTAGATTGCCGCGTCTAATAGTTGCCCTACAATGGCGCTCGGCGTTGCCAACGAGCGCAAAAAAGTGCACACTCGTGCTTAAATTTTTATAACTCCCATAAGACATGACTCAGACCAACTCCCTCCTCGAAGAATACGGCCCCCGCGAAGCAATGGAATACGACGTGGTCATCGTCGGCGGCGGCCCCGCAGGCCTGTCGGCCGCGATCCGCCTGAAGCAGCTGGCGGCGGAAAAGGGCCAGGACGTGTCGGTCTGCGTGCTGGAAAAAGGCGGCGAGCTGGGCGCACACATCCTGTCGGGCGCCGTGATGGATCCGCGCGCGCTGAACGAACTGTTCCCGAACTGGAAGGAACTGGGCGCACCGCTGAACACGCCCGTGACGGAAGACCGCATGCTGTTCCTCAGCGAAACGAAGGCTTACCAGACGCCGTCGTTCATGATGCCGAAGATGCTGACCAACCACGGCAATTACGTCATCTCGCTCGCGAACGTCGTGCGCTGGCTGGGCCAGCAGGCGGAAGCGCTGGGCGTCGAAATCTTCCCGGGCTTCCCGGCCGCCGAAATCCTGTATAACGACGACGGTTCGGTGAAGGGCGTCGCGACGGGCAACATGGGTGTCAACCGCCACGGCCAGCCGACGGACGCGTTCCAGCTGGGCATGGAACTGCATGCGAAATACACGTTGTTCGCGGAGGGCTCGCGCGGCCATCTCGGCAAGCAGCTGATGGCGAAATACGACCTGAACAAGGGCAAGGATCCGCAGACCTATGGCATCGGCATCAAGGAGCTGTGGGAAATCGATCCCGCCAAGCACCAGCCGGGCCTCGTGATTCACACGGCCGGCTGGCCGCTCGACAACGCCACGTATGGCGGCTCTTTCCTGTACCACCTGGAAAACAACCAGGTCGCCGTCGGCTTCATCGTCGGCTTGTCGTACCAGAACCCGTACCTGTCGCCGTACGAGGAATTCCAGCGCTATAAAACGCACCCGGCCATCCGCCACTTCTTCGAAGGCGGCAAGCGCATCTCGTACGGCGCGCGCGCGATCACGGCCGGTGGCCTGCAATCGCTGCCGAAGACCGTGTTCCCGGGCGGCGCGCTGATCGGCTGCGATGCCGGCTTCCTCAACACGAGCCGCATCAAGGGCAGCCACGCCGCCATCAAGACGGGCATGCTCGCGGCCGACGCCGCCTACGCCGCACTGGGCGCGGGCCGCCAGCACGACGAGCTGCTGAGCTATCCGGTCGCGTTCGAACAGTCGTGGCTGCACGAGGAACTGCACGTCGCGCGCAACTTCAAGCCGTGGATGAGCAAGGGCCTCGTCCTCGGCACGCTCATGACCGGCATCGACCAGATCCTGTTCAAGGGCAAGGCGCCGTGGACCCTGCACCACAACCATGCGGACCACGAATGCCTGCGCCCGGCGTCCGACTTCAAGCCGATCGTCTATCCGAAGCCGGACGGCAAGCTGACGTTCGACCGCCTGTCGTCCGTGTTCATCTCGAACACGAACCACGCGGAAGACCAGCCGGTGCACCTTACCTTGAAGAACCCGAACATCCCGGTCGAGGTGAACCTGGCCAGGTTCGCGGGTCCGGAACAGCGCTACTGCCCGGCCGGCGTGTACGAATTCGTGAAGACGGACGAAGGCAAGGATCGCCTGCAGATCAACGCGCAGAACTGCGTGCACTGCAAGACCTGCGACATCAAGGACCCGACGCAGAACATCGTGTGGGTCACGCCGGAAGGCGGCGGCGGGCCGAACTACCCGAACATGTAATGGTCAAGACGGCGGAGCGATCCGCCGTTTTTCATTTGTGCGCGCGGTTGAAATGGCGCTCCGCGCGGCGCTGCACGGCTTCGAAGAACAGGCTCAGCAGCCAGTACACGACGGCCGCCGCCACGTACAGCGGCAACGGCCGGAACGTCACCGAGATCAGTTCCTTCGTCACGAGCATCAGCTCCGTCACGGTGATGACGGAGTACGACTCTAGTCGAACTAGACGTGATTGAACGTGTCCAATCGTGATCATGGAAAAGACGATGGGCACAGGCGAGGCCACCAGGCTGCTGGGCATCACGGTCAAGACGCTGCAGCGGTGGGAGCGCGAGGGCTGGCTTGTCCCTGCCGTCCGCGCCATCAACAACCGGCGCCGCTACGTGCATTGCTTCTCGTGCAGGCTGTACCTGCGTAACGACCGCCGCCAGTTGCGCGCGGCGCTGGAGAGCAACCATGCTGCTGGCGCACCGGATCAGGATTGACGCGACAGCGGCCCAGCGCGATTATTTCGCGCGCGCGGCCGGCACTGCCCGCCGGGTCTGGAACTGGGCGCTCGCCGAGTGGAACCGCCAGGCAGCCTGCGGCCTGCGGCCAAACGCGATGGCGCTCAAGAAGGCGTTCAATCACATCAAGTATTCGGATCCCGATTGGCTCGACGCCGACGGCAAGCCGTGGCTGCGCGCCATCCACCGCGACGCGCACGCCCAGCCGTTCGCCAACCTCGCGAAGGCGTGGAGCCGTTACTTCGAGCAGCGCCGCGCCGGCCAGCCGGCGCACGCGCCGCGCTTCAAGAAGAAGGGCCGCTCGGCTGATAGCTTCTATGTTGCCAACGACAAGTTCCGGCTCGAGGGACGCAGCGCCGTGCTGCCGAAGGTGGGGCGTGTCGCGCTGCGCGAAGCGCTGCACTGGAGCGGCAAGATCATGGGCGCGAGTGTCTCGCGCGAAGCCGGTCACTGGTATCTGGCGGTTCAGATCGACGTGCCGGACCACCTGGCCCGGCGGCGTCGCACAGGTGACGCCGTCACCGGCGTCGACCTGGGCGTGACCAGCGCCGCCACGCTGTCCAGCGGCGAAAAGATCGCGGCGCCACGGCCGTTGAAGGCGGCGCTGCGGCGCCTGCGCATCCGCTCGCGCCGGCAGTCGCGCAAGCTCGAGGCGGTGAAGGCAGCGGCCGGGATCGTCGGCCGTATCCGCAAGGACATGCGCCTGCCGGCGTCGAAGAACCGGACCAAGGGCGCGTTGGCGCTGGCGCGGCTGCAGGCACGCATCGCGCACGTGCGCCGGGATTTTACCCATCGGCTCACGACCCGGCTGTGCCGCGAGAATCAGGCGCTGGCAATCGAAGACCTGAACGTACGCGGCATGCTGGCCAACGCGCGCCTGGCGCGCGCGATCGCCGATGTCGGCCTTTACGAATTCCGGCGCCAGCTGACGTATAAGTCGAGGCGCTACGGTACGCAAATCGTGCTGGCCGACCGCTGGTACCCGTCCAGCAAACTGTGTTCGGGATGCGGCACCCGCAATGGGATGCTGGCGCTGGGCGACCGGGTGTGGACTTGCGCCGGCTGCGGCGCGCGGCACGACCGCGACGTGAACGCGGCCATCAACCTGCAACGGCTCGCCACCGGCGCCCTCGCGGCGCGCACGGCGCTACCCGAGGCGAGCCAGGCGGTAACGCGTGGCACTGCCGCTGGCCTGGCGCCGGCGGGAGGCGGGGAAGTGACGCCTGTCAGACACGAGCACGGTCAGCAGGACGGTTCGGGGCAGGAAGAGAATGTTGTGCACATTTGCACACGTAATCGATAGCAGGATAGGTGCCCTCCAGCGCGATGCGCAACGTCCCGCGCATCTTGACGGTGTCGAGCAGGTCGGCCGCGCGGGCCGGCAGCGCCACGGCCGCGAGAATCGTGGACAACAGCAGCGCGCGCCGCGTGGCGGTCGGGAATCGTGTAGGCACCGGCTCAGCTCATCGTACGAGACAGAGCTGATTTAACACCGAATCCTGACTATGCGCAGAGGAAATATTGTCGTAAATATATGCTAAAACTGTCGCCGGCCGTGCCTGCCGAAGTTGTGCCCCGTGACGATCAGCGAGCTCTCGACCAAGGTCGACAAGCCGAGCAGCAATTGCACGAGCTTATCGTCCGGCAGCACCCAGATCGACCCGGCCGGCTGTTCGGCGCCCGTGGCGGCCATGATGAGGGGGGCGACCCAGCTGGCGTCCGGCTCGACGTCGAGGATGACGGCATCCGCCGCCGTCTGCATGTAGACGTCGCCGCCGGCCGCGAGGCGGAAGCGCACGCCGACGCCCGTCTCCTGCGGCTTGACGAGCTCCTGCATCGTGCGGTTGTGCTCCTCGATCCACAGTTCGACGTCCTGCGGGGTTTCCAGCGACGTCCACGGGACGGGGCGGAAACGGGGGCGTTCGGTGTCGTTGATGTCAGGCGTCATGTTGATGATCGATCAGGCTTGAGGACGGCGCGTATGCTACGGCATTTCGCGCAGCGTCACCAGCTTTACCGCGACGGCATCGCCATCGATGATCAGCTCGGCGGCTGCGATCGGCAGGCTGAACCGGCGCCGCCCGGCGCTGCCCGGGTTCACGTACAGCACGCCATCGCGCTCGCTGCACGCGGGCTTGTGCGAGTGGCCGGACACGACGACCCGCACGCCGGCCGCGCGCGGGTCGATATCGAGCTGCTTCAAGTCGTGGATCGCGTACAGCGCCACCTTCCCGAAGTCCACGCGGGCGGTCTCCGGGATCGTGCGTGCCCACGGCGCCGTGTCGTTGTTGCCGCGGACCACAGTCAACGGGGCAATGGCCGCGAGGCGCTCGAGGATCTCCGGGCCGCCGATGTCGCCGCCGTGGACGATATGGTCGGACCCGGCGAGAAAATCGAGCGCCTCGGGCCGCAGCAAGCCATGCGTGTCGGAAATCAGGCCGACCCGCATCGGTTCAGTGGCGAGGACGGCTCATCTTGATCGCCGTATAGATCGAGTACAGGGCCGCGAGGCCGACGACGACATACACGACGCGGCTGGCCGGGCTGCCCGGACCGAACAGCGTGGCGACGACGTCGACGTCGAACAGGCCCACCATCGCCCAGTTCAGGCCGCCGATGATCAGGAGCGCCATTGCGGCATAGTCGATCCCGGACATCGCGGTCGTCCCTTCGCGCACGGACGCGCGTCGTTCGGGCAGGTGCCGGCGTTCCATCGTGGGGGCGTTCATGGTAGCCATCATGTCCTCCTTGCGAAAAGGTTGATGGGACCACGATAGCAAAAACGGGGGAACGCGTGCGCCGCCTATCCGGTCGGGAATCAACCCTTCCAGGTACGGTTGAGGCCCGTGTCGGTGTGGATCCAGCCGCCTTTCGGGCCGGAGCGGTAATAGAAGCCGACGCCGCCCTTGCGGAAGCTCTTCACGAGCCCGCCCAGCACTTCCTCGGTGAGGCCGGCGATGCGCACGTCCGCCGCCTTGCCCGACATGTGCAGCGACTGGCGCGCGGCCGGCACGCCCTGCTCGATCAGGCGGTTGTTGGATGCGGGGGTGCGGTAGCCGGACAGGATCTCGAGCGGACGGTCGAGGCCGTAGCGCGCGACGAACGCCTGCGACGCCCACAGCGTTTCGATCAGCTTCGGGTCGATGGCGATCGACGCCTTGCCGTTCACGTCGCGCAGCAGGTGGCACAGTTCCTGGTAGGCCGAGTCGATCACCTCGCCATCCTTCCAGTACATGACATTGGCGCGTTCGCCGCTTTGCGGACGGATCACGGACAAGGTGCGCGGCTTGACCCAGAAGTCGATGTCGACCACCTGGGCATCGAACAGATCGGGAGGCGGCTCCAGGTCCGTGCTTGGGGTGTCGATCTGGGAGCGGCCGGCATGCGCATCGACGAGCGGGACGGCGACGAGTCCCAGCGCGGTCAGGCGCAAGCCGTGGTGAAGAAAGTCTCTGCGGGAAGCCATAACGAACTCATCATTGCAACCCGACTACTATAGCGCAAGCGCCCACAGGAAAAAAGATGAGTTCACGTTGCGTAATGTTACACAACGATCAAAGCAAGCCGCCGCTCACTGGCTGCAATTGCAAAATCTCTTGCGTGCCGGCGCCGTTTCGGCGTCGAGCTGCTTCCACAGGAAGTCACATTCGAGGCCGAAACAGGCCTTGTCCTTGCCCGCATTGACATAGCCCTGGCGCTCGAAAAAACCGCTGGCGGACGCCGGACTCTGCATGTGCACCTTGGTGATATTCCACGCGCGTGCCTGGGTTTCCAGCGCCCGCAACAACGCGCGTCCGACGCCCTGGCGCAACAGATCCGGCCGGACATAGCACAGAGGTACCTTCCCCGCCTGGTTCAGCAGCGCGAAGCCGACCACTTCGGGCGTACCATTCTCGTCACGCTCCGCCACGACCGCATGGTTGCTGGGCGACGACAGCCAGCCCAGCACGTTCTGGGTCGTCTTGTTGCCGAGCCAGGCCTGCAGGATGTCGGGACGACCGCCATGGTCGGGCACGCAGCCCTCTTCGATCGAACGGCGCAGCAGCCGGCATGCGGCCGGTGCGTCATTCGGTGTTGCCTGGCGAATTTCGATACCCATTGTTTTCAGCATCAACCTAGAACGATGTTTCAGCGAAGGCCGGACTATACCCCAAACGCGACGTGCCTGCTTTTTGGCGGCCCGAAGCGTATGCATGTCACATATGGCGTCTAAGCATATTAGAAAAATGTACTTTTGTTTTGCTATTTTTTAACGGATCATCGATCACCCCTAAGAGTCTTTACAAGGAAAAACAATATGGCGATCCCATCCGTTTCCTCGCTGCGCCGCGCGCTGCTGGCGCTGGCGCTCGGCAGTGCCGTCATCCCGTTCGCCGCACAGGCCGCCGACGTGGAACTGCTGAACGTGTCGTACGACGTGGCACGCGAGCTGTACAAGGACATCAACCCGGCCTTCGTCGCCGAGTGGAAAAAGTCGACGGGCGAAACCGTCACGATCAAGCAGTCGCACGGCGGCTCCAGCAAGCAGGCCCGCGCCGTCGCGGATGGCCTGGAAGCGTCCGTCGTCACGATGAACCAGGCCAACGACATCGACATGCTGGCCGACCGCGGCCTTGTCGCAAAGGACTGGGCCAAGAAATTCCCGTCCAATGCGGCACCTTATTACTCGACGATGGTGTTCCTGGTCCGCAAGGGCAATCCGAAAGGCATCAAGGATTGGGCCGACCTGGCCAAGCCGGGCGTGAAAGTCGTCATCCCGAATCCGAAGACCGCCGGCAACGGCCGCTACACCTACCTGGCGGCCTGGGGCGCCGTGATCAAGAAAGGCGGCAACGAAGCGCAGGCGCGCGACCTCGTCGGCAAGATCTTCAAGAACGTGCCCGTGCTGGACGCCGGCGGCCGCGCCGCCACCACCACGTTTACGCAGCGCCAGATCGGCGACGCCCTCGTCACCTTCGAGAACGAAGTGAACCTCGTGCGCGCCGAGTTCGGCAACGATTTCGAAGTCGTGTACCCGTCCATCTCCGTGCTGGCCGAATCGCCGGTCGCCGTCGTGGACAAGGTCGTCGACCGCAAGGGCATCCGCAAGCAGGCGACGGGCTATCTCAACTTCCTGTACTCGGAAACGGGCCAGACGATCGGCGCCAAGCACTACATGCGCGTGCGCAACGAGAAAGTCATGAAGCAATTCGCCGCCAACTACAAGCCGATCCAGTTGTTCACCGTGGATGATGTATTCGGCGGATGGCGTGCTGCGCAGAAACGTCACTTCGACGATGGTGGAGAATTCGATAAGATTTACACGTCGAAATAAGACAAACCGGGAAATTCCGTTCAAAAAGAAGGCCCTGCGGCAACGCGGGGCTTTTTTTTCTTGTAGAATCTTGCCGTTGGACTCGATATTTCATAGGGAGACATAGACATATGTCAATCTTTGATGCTATCGTTCAACCTTTAATGTTGCTGTATAGCATGTCGCTATCTGCCAACCCGACGTTTTGATGCTCCGCCGCCGTCCGGCGCCCGACCATTAACCGTACCCAGACAACCATCCATGATCAAAAAATTCCTCGCTGCCGTAGTGATGACGATCTCCAGTGCAGCGGCCTTCGCCGTGCCGTTCGGATCGCAATCGGTGCTGGTGGTCGAAGACGACACCGGCAAGGTGCTGTTCGAAAAGAACGCCAGCACCGTCGCGCCGATCGCTTCGCTGACCAAACTCATGACCGCCATGGTCGTGCTCGATGCCCACCAGGACATGAACGAGCCGATCGAGATCGAGAAGCAGGACGTCGACGTGCTCAAGCACAGCACGTCGCGCGTGCCCGTCGGCGCCACCATTCCGCGCCGTGACGTGCTGCAGCTGGCCCTGATGTCCTCGGACAATCGTGCTGCCGCCGCGCTGGCCCGTACGTATCCCGGTGGCATCGAAGGCTTCCGCGCCGCCGTCAAGCGCAAGATCACCGCGCTGGGCATGACCCAGACCGTCATCGAGGAACCGACGGGCCTCTCCCCGAACAACCGCTCGACGGCCGCCGACCTCGTCAAGATGGCGACCGCGGCATCGAACTACGCGGAGATCACCCGCATCACGACGTCGTCGAAGGACCTGATCAACATCAAGGGCCGCGAAGTCGAATACCACAATACGAACCGCCTCGTCGGCGCCAAGGGCTGGGACATCGGCCTGTCGAAGACGGGCTACACGCAGGAAGCGGGCCGCTGCCTGATCATGCGCGTGAAGGCGGCCGGCAAGAACGCGACGATGGTGCTGCTGAACGCGGGCGCCTCGTCCGTCCGCATCCTGGACGCCCTGAACATCCGCCGCCACGTGCTGGGCGACGCCGGCCCCGTGGCAACGCGCGGAGAAGCGCCGCGCGTGCGCGCCTCCGCCGGCGGCCCCCGCATCCGTGCCACCGCGGGCGGTCCGCGCATCCGTGCAACCGCCGGCAGCACCACGCGCCGCGGCCACAAGCACGTGACCGTCACGCGTCACCGCCGCCACCGCTGAGCGGGGCGCGTGAACCTGACATGCGAGGCCGGGACGGGCGACCGTTCCGGCCTTGTCGTTTCCGGCTCCGGTATCATGACGCTTTTTCCATCAAGTAATCAGTCATGAAGCGTGCTCTCACCGCCGGCGCTGCCGGCGCCCTCCTCGTCCTTGCCGCCACGAGCTTCGCCAGCCCGTGGTGGACGCTCCACTCCCTGCGCGACGCCGCCGCGCGCCACGATGGCGCCGCCGTCGCGGAAAAGGTCGACTTCCCCGCACTGCGGGCCAGCGTGAAAGAGCAGATGCAGGCGTCCCTGAAACGGGACATGGGCAATGCCGCTGGCGGCAATCCTTTCGCCGCGGTCGGGACGGGGCTCGCGATGGCGCTCGTCAATCCGCTCGTCGACGCCGTCGTATCGCCGGACGCCGTCGCGGCCATGATCCAGCATGGCAAAGTGTCGATCGCAAAGGCGCATCCGGAACCGGAAACTGCCGATCCGGCACCGCAACAGGACAAGCCCCGTTATGCGCTGCACTACCGCGGCTGGGATCGCTTCGCCGTCACGGCGGAAGATGGCGGCAGCTTCGTGTTCCGCCGCGACGGCCTGTGGAGCTGGAAGCTGGCGGGTATCGAACTGCCGCGCGACTGAGATAGTCAGCGCGACTTCAGCTGGCGCACGTGGCCTTCGAGTTCGGCGAAGGTCGGGCGCTCCGTGGCCGAGATCACTTTGCGGCCGAATTCCACGGCGATCGTCGGCGCGTAGCCGTTCATGGACGCCAGCAGCGTCACCTTCACGCATTGCAGCGCCTTCACGACTTCCTGGTGGCGCCGGTGCAGCAGGCTCGCGAGCGGCGCGACGAGGCCGTACGACAGCAGGATGCCGAGGAACGTCCCCACGAGTGCGGCCGCGATCAGGCCGCCCAGCTCCGCCGGCGGCCGGCCGATCGATCCCATCGTGTGCACGACACCCATCACGGCCGCGACGATGCCGAACGCGGGCATGCCGTCGGCCAGTTTGTGGATCGCCTGCACGGGGATGTCGGCGTCTTCCTGGTACGTCGCGATCTCGTTGTCCATCAGGTTTTCCAGCTGGTAGCTGTTCATCGTGCCGGACACCATCAGGCGCAGGTAGTCCGTGATGAAATCCATCAGGTGATCGTCGAGCAGGATGATGCGGTACTTCGTGAAGACCGCGCTTTCGTACGGCGCGTCGATCTCGTTCTCGAGCGCCATCAGCCCTTCCCGGCGGACCTTCGTCAACAGGTCGAACATCAGCGCCATCAGCGCCATGTACAGTTCGCGGGTATAGCGCGACCCGTGGAACAGCATCGGCAGGCTGTGCCACGTGAGGCCGATCGCCTTGCGGTCGTTGGCGATGACGAAGGCGCCCAGCGCGCCGCCGAAGATCATCAGGAGTTCATACGGCTGGAACAGCGCGGCCAGGTGCCCGTCCTGCAGCACGAAGCCGCCGAATACCGCCAGCAGCACGACAATGAAACCCACGACGATCAGCATGATACCGCTCCTGTTTAACCAATAAGCTTTCCCAGACCACAACTTTAACATTGTTGCCACTAGGAAAGCAAAGGTTGAGACTTGACGATTGATAATGTTGACTGAGTCAGCAATCTCTCAGACAATGATTGAAAGAAAATTGCTGGAGTGTCTATGACGACGTCTGTGTACGACGACCGGATCGCGGCGGTCCGCGGATTCAACCGTTTTTTCACGCGCCATATCGGCGTGTTGCGGGAAGGTCTGCTGCAAAGCGAATTCACGCTGACGGAGTTGCGGATTCTGTACGAACTGGCGCACCACGGCGACCAGCAGCCGGCCGCACTGTGCCGGGAACTCGGCCTGGACCGGGGCTACCTGAGCCGCATCGTCGGTAAATTCGAGGCTGCGGGCCTGGTCAGCAAAGTCGATTCCGCGACCGATGGCCGGGCCAAGCTGCTCCGTTTGACGGCGCACGGGCGCGCGACCTACGAGCCGCTGGACCGCCGCTCGCGTGAAGAGGTGGGCGACATGCTGTCGCGCTTCGACGAAACGGACCAGTTGCGCCTCCTTGACGCCATGAACACGATCCGCGGTCTGCTCGACCTGCAAGGCGCCATGAAATTCGCGCAACCGTTCGTCGTGCGGTCCCATCGCCCCGGCGACATGGCGTGGATCACCCGCCGCCACGGTGAACTGTATGCCAGGCAGCAGGGTTGGGACAGCAGCTTCGAGACGCTGGTCGGGCAGATCTGCGCGGACTTCGAGCGCAACTTCGACCCGGCACGGGAGCACTGCTGGATCGCGGAGCGGGCGGGCGAGCGGATCGGTTCGATCGCGCTGGCAAGCGGCGACGAAGAAGGCGTCGCGAAACTGCGGCTTCTCCTCGTCGAAGAGCAGGCCCGGGGATATGGATTGGGCACGCACCTGGTCGACGTCTGCCACCAGTTCGCGCGGACCGCCGGCTACCGGAAGATGCGTCTCTGGACGACGGACCAGCAGAACGAAGCGCGCCACATCTATCAACGCAAAGGCTACCGGCTGGTCGCCGGGGAACCCGTACATGCGTTCGGCAAGGACATGATCAACGAGACATGGGAACTGGACCTGTGAAATTCGCCGCGTTTTTCCGCAATCTCAACCTGGGCCGTCCGCCCGCGCCGACCCGTACCGTGCTCGAGGGGGCCTTCACGGAAGCCGGTGCCGTCAATCCTTGCTCGTTCCTGACGAACGGCACGGTGGTGTTCGAAGCGGGGTCGCCGGCCAGGGCCGCGCGCATCCTGAAAACCGTGCAGGCCACGTTGCGGCGCGCCGGCTTCGACGAACCGGCGGCCCTGCGCGACGTCGACGGGCTGGCGGCGCTGGTCGCCAGCGATCCGCTGGCGGGTGTGGCGCTGGACGATGTCCACGCGCCGTGCGCCACGTTCCTGATCGGGACGCCGGCGGATGGCCTGTCGCTGCCGTCGACCAACCCGAAAGGCGATGTGCGCGTGGTGAGCTGGCATGACGGGATGCTGCTGTCGCTGACCTATCAGCGCGGTAGCAGCGCGGGCAGTCCCAACGCGTTTGTCGAACGGACCCTGGGCGTGCCGGCGACGACCCGGGTATGGAACACGATCGTCAGGCTCGTCGGCAAACATGCCGCTACACCGGGTCCTTGACGACCCGGTCGACGTAACACCAGCCCCACGTCTCCCCCGGTTCTTTCGAGCGGATCACCGGGTGCCCGGTCGCATGAAAATGCTTCGTCGCGTGCTTGTTCTTCGACTGGTCGCAGCAGCCCACGTGGCCGCACGCCAGGCAGACGCGCAGGTGCACCCACGTGTCGCCCATGTTCAGGCATTCCTCGCAACCATCCGAATTGCCCTCGCGGGTCACGATGTGATGAAAGTGCGTGCAGTCGTTGCTCATACAGCCTCCCGGTGTTATCTCTCGACCATCCCCCGCAGCCCGCTGGCCCGGTGCGTGCGCCGCAGGATGGCGTCGCCCAGCACGGCCGGCGCCGGCGTCGTCAACGTGAACTGGCGGCTCGCGCGCGTGATGCCCGTATAGACTAGCTCGCGCGCCAGCACGGCGCCCCCCTCTTTCGGCAGGGCCAGCACCGTGTGCGCGAATTCCGAACCCTGCGATTTGTGGACCGTCATCGCGTACGCCGTCTCCACGTGGCGCAGGCGCGTGGCCAGCACGCTGCGCACGTTGTCGCCTTCGAGGAACCACACCCGCAGGGAACCGGGCCGCGCCGGGTCCGGCAGCGCCAGGCCGATGTCGCCGTTGAACGTGCCCGTCGGGTAGTCGTTGCGCGTGACCATGACGGGGCGGCCCACGTACCAGTCGCCGCGCACGATCAGGCCCGCGTGCGCGAGGCGCAGTTCGATGGCCTCGTTCAACCCTTCGACGCCCCACTCGCCTTCGCGCACGGCGCACAACACGCGGAACGCCTCGAAGCGCTGCAGGACGGCGCGCACCCAGTCCTCGTGGCTCGCATGACCGCTGCTCCCCGCGCGCAGCAGCTCGAGATACGGCCGGTAACCTTCGTTCGCCAGCTGGATCACGTGGTGCTGGTGCGCGTGGTCGATCCAGCGCAGCACGCCGGCCGCGTCGGGCGCGCGCAGCGCGGCGGCCGCGCCGTCGACGTCGCCCGCGTTGACGGCCAGCGCCAGCTTGCCGATCGGGCCGCCGAAGCGGCGGCTGTGGCGCAGCATGACGGTCTGCTGGGCGAGCGGGCCCCCGTTGCCCGCGTATTCGGCGGGGATCGTCTCGCCGCTCGCGGCGCGCACGTAGTCGAGCGTGTCCGCGTCGTAGCGGCCGGCCTGCGCGTCGTGGCACAAGTCGCCCAGCACGGCGCCCGCTTCCACGGACGCCAGCTGGTCCTTGTCGCCCAGCAGGATGAGCGTCGCGCCCGCGGGCAGCGCGTCCAGCAGCGACGCCATCATCTCCAGGTGCACCATCGACGCTTCGTCGACGATCAGCACGTCGACGTCGAGCGGATTGCCGCGGTGGTGCGCGAAGCTGCGCGTGTCCGGGCGCGCGCCCAGGAGGCTGTGCAGGGTGCGCGCGGCGCCCATGCGCGTCGTCAGCTCGCGCAGCGGCAAGGCGCCGCCCACGCGGTCGGCCAGGTCGCCCAGCGCCTTGTCGATCGACTGCTTCAGCCGCGCCGCGGCCTTGCCCGTCGGGGCGGCGAGCGCGATGCGCTGGCGCGCGGCGTCCGGCGCCGTCGCGAACAACAGCGCCAGCAGGCGCGCCACCGTGTACGTCTTACCGGTGCCCGGGCCGCCCGTGATGATGGCGAATGCGCCGCGCAGCGCGACGGCGCAGGCGATGCGCTGCCAGTCGGGCGTCTCGCCCGCGCGCTGGGCGCCGAACAGGGCTTCCAGCCATGTGTGCGCCTGGTCGATGTCGACGTCGCGGCGCTCCTGCGCGCGCGTGCGCACGCACGTGGCCACCAGCGTCTCGTCGCGCCAATAGCGGCGCAGGTACAAGCGCGTGTCGTCCAGCACGAGCGGCTGGTCGTAATCGAGGTCGCCCACGCGCCACACCTGTTCGCACGCGGCCAGTTGCGATATCCACCCCTTCACGCCGCGCGGCAACGGTTTCGCCGCTTTCGCCAGCGCCTTCCACGCCTCGTCGGCCCAGCCGAGCAGCGCGGCCGGATCGCCCACCAGGTCGTCCAGCAGCAGGCAGCTGTGGCCCCGCCCTTCCAGTTCCGACAGCACGAGGGACGCGAGCAGCAACGGCGTCGACCTGGCGCATGCGCCATCGCCGAGGCTCGCCACGAAGCGCGCGAACACGCCGGACAGGCGGCGCAGCTCGCCCGCTTCCGTCAGGCGTTCCACCTCGGCCCAGAAGGTAGCCAACTGAGCCGTCGTATCCACGGTCGCATCAGGCTTCATGCGTCTCCCTTCCCAGCAGCCGATCGAGGCCGTCGAGCAGTTCCGGGTCCGGCTCGATCAGGTAGCAGCCGTGCGTGGCCGGGTTGCCGATCCCGCGCAGGAACAGGAACACGGCGCCGCCCAGGTGCTCCTGCGGCGAGTACGCCTCGCCCAGGCGCGCGCGCAGCAAGCGGTGCACGGCCAGCATGTAGATGGCGCCCTGGATGTCGTAGCGGTGCTCGGCCATGCCGGCCGCCATCGCGGCCTGCGTGTACGCCATGTCGCCCGGTCCCAGCGCATTCGATTTGTAGTCCAGCACCCAGTAGCGGCCGTGGCATTCGAAGACGAGGTCCGTAAAACCCTTCAGCATGCCGTGCAGCTGCCGCTCGGGCAGGATCGGGCGCGGTGTGTTCCCCAGCATGCGCTGGCGGCACAGGCGGTCGAGCGCGGCCACGTCCAGCTGGCGGCTGGGGAACCAGAATTCCATCTCGGCCAGCGGCGCGTCGATGTCCGCCAGCGCGCAGCCGACGGGCGGCAGCGGCGTGACGGCGACCATGCGCAGCCAGGCCAGCGCATCGTCGAGGCGGTTGCCCCAGCCGGCGCGCTGGATGCGCTGCGCCAGGCGGGCGCGGAACTGTTCGTCGTCGACCTGGCCGAAGCCTTCCTGTGCCATCCATTCCAGCTGCTCGTGCAGGAAGTTGCCGGGGCCGGCGCCGCGCGGGAAGCGGTGCCACGGCGCGTCCTCGCTGTGCGTCACCGGCACGACGCCCGGGTCTTCCTCCTCCAGCAAGTTTTCTTCCTGCGGCCGCGTGGGCGGCGCGAC
Organism: uncultured Massilia sp.; assembly: GCA_966211695.1. Classification (GTDB taxonomy): domain Bacteria; phylum Pseudomonadota; class Gammaproteobacteria; order Burkholderiales; family Burkholderiaceae_D; genus Telluria. Next base: position 55,836 of record CBIHOW010000021.1, read on the forward strand.
GGCCACCGTGTTTTTCGTGAGCGACGTGAAGGAGCCCACGGCCCAGTTGCGCTCGAAGCGCGCCTCGAAACGGGGCGGCTCGACGAGTTCCGGGCGCACGTCCTGCCGGGCCAGCTGCGTGCAGCCGTCCGGGCTGGCCAGCGCATGCAGTTCGATGCCGTCGACATCCCCGCGCAAATGCTCCCAGCGCTCGCGCACGGCGTTTGCCGGCACCGGTGTACCGCCCGTCAGCAGATAGCCCAGCGCCGATTCGTGCAACTGGTTCTCGCCCTTCTTGCGCGCGGCGACGGCCGCGACGCCCAGCCACAGGAAATGGCGCGCCCGCGTCAGCGCCACGTACAGCAGGCGCAGGTCTTCTTCCAGGCGCGCGCGGTCGACGGCTTCCATCGCGGCGTCGGACAGCGCGAGGTCGATGCGGCGCTCGCCATCCTCTTCCACGTATTCGAAGAACGCGCGGTTGCGGCGGTCCGTCTTGCGCGCGGTGACGGCGAACGGCAGGTACACGAGCGGATACTCCAGGCCCTTCGACTTGTGCACGGTGACGACCTTCACCAGTTCCGCGTCCGACTCCAGCCGCAGCACGCGCTCGTCGCCACCTTCGCCCACGCCTTCGACCTGTTCGGCGAACCAGCGGATCAGCGCCTGCTCGCCATCCAGTTCGCGGCTCGCTTCCTGCAGCAGTTCCGCGAGGTGCAGCAGATTCGTCAGGCGCCGCTCGCCGCCCGGCGCCGCCAGCAGCTTGGCGGGCAGGCCGAGTTCGTGGATGAAGCGGCGCAGCATCGCCAGCACGCCCTGCCGCTGCCATGCCTGGTGCAGGGATTTCAGCTGTTCGACGCGCACTTCCCACGCCAGTTCGTCGCCGGCCAGCTGCGCCAGTTCCGCCAGCGGCAGCGCGCATGTCGCGGTCGCGAACGCGGCGCGGGCGAGCGTGACGTCGAGCGGGTTCGCCACCGCCTGCAGCCAACGCAGGACGTCGCGCGCTTCAATGCTTTCGACGACGGAATCCTGGTCCGACAGGTACACGCTCGCGACCTTCCGCTGCACGAGCGCGCGCCGCACGGCCGCCGCCTCGCGCCGGTCGCGCACGAGGATCGCGATATCGGCCGGCATCAGGCGGGTAAACCTGCCGGCATCGTCTTCGAAGCCGACGCGCGCATCGTTCAGCAAGCGGACGATGTGCTCCGCGCAGTGCTGGGCAAAGAACTCGCGGTAGTCGTCCGCGCGCAAGTCCTCGACCTCCGCCACGCCGACGGCCAGCGCCTGGAACGGCCCGTCGACGCCCACCAGTTGCTGCTTGCGCCCCGCCGCGTCGACGGCGTCGAACGGCAGCGGATTCTCTTCGCCCTTGCGGAAGCGGAAGGCGCCGGCCGCGTAATTCCCTTCCGCGTGGCGGAACAACTGGTTCACGGCGGCGACGAGCTGGCGCGTCGAGCGGTAGTTCGTGCCCAGCTGGTAGTGGCGGCCTTGCGTGGCCCGGCGCGCCGACAGGTAGCTGTGGATGTCCGCGCCGCGGAAGCCGTAGATCGACTGCTTCGGGTCGCCGATGAGGAACAGGCCGCGCGCCGGGTCGTTGTCGGCGACGCGGTACAGCAGGTCGAAGATGCGGTACTGGTCGGGCGACGTGTCCTGGAATTCGTCGACCATCGCCACCGGATACTGGTCGAGGATGCGCCGGCGCAGCGCCTCGCCGTTCGGCCCTTCCAGCGCATCCTTCAGGCGCGCCAGCATGTCGGCGAAGCCGAACTGGCGGTTGCGGCGCTTCAGCTCCGCCATGCGGTGCGCGATGGCGCAGGCGGCGTGGCGCAGCAGCGCATGCGACACGGGCGCGATGGCGTCCAGCCCTTCCTTCAAAGCGGCCGTGTGCTCGAAGCACTCGGGGATCGGCGCGCTGTAATCCTTGCTGAAGGCATCCACGATGCCCGCGGGGGTCAGCCGCTGCCATAAGGCGTCGGTTAGTTGCGGATAATGGGCTTGCGGATCGTCGGCCCAACGGCGCAGCGCATCGAACGCCTTCGCCAGCGAGTCCGGGCGCATCTTGTTGCCGTTGAACGCCTTCGGATTCACGCTACGCTGCACCGCGATCCACGATTCCATCGCATCCGCGCGCGCATGCCAGCCGTCCTTCAACCGCTCGAGCGCATCGCGCTGCGTGCAGTCCGCTTCGGCGATCACGGCGCCCAGCGGCCGCTCGGTGCCGTCGTCGATGCGCCCGGCCCGCTGCACCAGCTCGCGCACGGTCCGTTTCAGCGCCTCGACGTCGCTCCAGCACGACAGGAGGCTCGTCAGCGCCGCGCCGGACAGCGGGTACACGTGCTGGCGCCAGTAGTCGTGCGCCGCATCCTCGAACAGCGCGCGCTCGTCGCTGACGAGTTCCTCGTCGAACAGGCTGCCGCTGTCGAACGCGTGCTCGCGCAGCATGCGCTGGCACCACGCGTCGATGGTGAAGATCGCCGCCTCGTCCATCGTCTCGGCCGCCAGCACCAGGCGGTGCGCGGCGACGAGCCGGGACGCCTCGTCGTCGTACGCATCCGCCAGCGCCGCCAGATAGGGATCGTCGGCCTCCGCCTCGCCGCGGAAGCACGCGGCCGCCTGCACGAGGCGCTCGCGCACGCGGTTCGACAGCTCGCGCGTGGCCGCGCGCGTAAAAGTCATCACGAGGATCTCGGGCGGCATCAGCGGGCGCATGTAGCCGTTGTCGCCGCCGTGGCCCAGCACGAGGCGCAGGTACAGCGCGGCGATGGTCCACGTCTTGCCGGTGCCGGCGCTGGCCTCGATGAGGCGCGAGCCGTGCAGCGGGAAGGACAACGCGTCGAGCAGCTGGCTCATGCCTCGCCTCCCTCGAAGCGGGTCACCGTGACGCTGTCCTTCAGCCACGCGACCAATGGCCCGTACAGCGCTTCCGCGACGAGCGGCCAGCCGCCGGCCGCGCGCAGCAGGGCAAACTCCGGCCACAGGCGCGCGAGACACGGGTCCGTCACTTCGCCGTCGATCTCGAAGCCGCCGTCATACGTCTCGCGCGCGTCGCCGCCGGAGAAGTGCGCCAGCGCCGTCTTGCACGCGACGGGCAGCGGCCGGTCGAGATTCGAGCGCCACAGCGCGACCAGCGTCTCCAGCCGGGCGAGCGCTTCGCCCCGCTCCAGCGGCGCCATCGCGAGGCTGGCGTCGCGCGCGACGAGCACCCCGCCCACGCGCTCGCCCATGGCGGCGGCGGCCAGCTGGCGCAACCACGGGCCGATCAATGTGTCGCCGCGCGGCTCGCCCTTGCGGTCCAGCACCTTGGACGACATCTGCAGCAGCCATACGGTGTCCTCGGCGTTGCTGCGCAGGCGGTCGATCCAGTCCTCGATGCGCACGCCGCCCACGTCGACGCTGACGACGAGCTTCGGCGCCGGATCCGGATAACGCGCGCCGGCCGCGAGCCACGCGCGGCGCACGGGGACGAGGTCGTCGACGAGCTGCTGCTGCCATTGCCGGCCCACGAGGCCGATCGGCAGCACGCCTTCGCGCGCGAGCCGCGCGGCGCGATTCCCCAGCACCTGGCGCACCTCGTGCGGCGCTTCCGGCGTGCCGCTGTCATCCAATAACGTGTCTTCCAGGAAGTAGCGGTCGAGCGCGTCGAGCGAGAACGGTTCCTCGTCTTCGCCCACGACTTCCAGGTCCGTGAACGTCACGCCCAGGCGGCGGCGGAAGAAGAAGCGCGCGGGCTGGCGCAGGAAGCTCGCCAGTTCGCCCAGCGTGAGGCGGTAGTCCGCATCCAGCTCGAAGGGCGGGAGCGCATCGTCGCCGACACCCGCGGCTTCGGTGCCGTGCGCGGACCGCCATTCGCCCGCAAACGTGAGCAGGCCGCCGCGCTCGAAGTAGCGGCGCGAGAACGGCTGCAGTGCGTGCACCGTCGTGCGCTCGGCCAGGTCGAGGTCCCAGCCGGCGGCCAGGTAATCGCGCAGCTGCGACACGAGCACGGACGCCGGCTGCTCCGTGTTGTCGCGCACGTTGCGGCCCACCCAGCTGACGTACAGCTTTTCGCGCGCGGCGAGGACCGCTTCCAGCATCAGGTAGCGGTCGTCGTCGCGGCGCGAGCGGTCGCCCGGACGGGAGAGGCCCGGCAGCGCGAGCAGGTCGAAGTCGGACTGGTGGCCGCGGCGCGGGAAGTCGCCGTCGTTCATGCCGAGCAGGCAGACGACGCGGAACGGCACGGCGCGCATCGGCATCAGGGTGCAGAACGTGACGCCGCCGGACACGAACTGGTGCGACAGCGCCGGCTGGTCCAGCTGGCCGAGCCACGCCTCTCGCATCACGGCGAGCGACACGGGTTCGTCGAACAGCGCGTTCTCGCAGATCTCCAGCCAGCATTGCAGCGCTTCTTCCAGCTGGTGCAGCATCAGGCGGTCTTCCTCGTTCGTCGCGCGGAAGAAGCGTGCCAGCAGCGCGCGGGCGCAATCGCCCCACTGCATCGGTGGGAGTGTACGGTCCAGGTCTTCGCGCCACGCGAGCAGCGCCTCGACCAGTTCCGCCAGCGAGCCCGCGAGCGCGGCATCGAGGCCGCCCACTTCCGGATACGGTTCGATGTCGCGGAAGCTGGCGCCGTGGCCCGTCGCATAGCCGAGCAGCATGCGCCGCACGCCGAACAACCAGGAATTCTGCTCGCCGGCCGAGCCGAGGCCGAGTCCCGCGCGGTGGCGCTGGTCCAGCCCCCAGCGCACGCTGGCGCCCTCGATCCAGTGGCCGAGGATGGGCAGGTCGGCGTCTTCCAGGCCGAAGCGGGCGGCCAGCGCGGGCACGTCGAGCAGGTCGCGCACCTCGCTCTGGCGGCAGCGCTGCTGCGGCAGGCGCAGCAGCCATTCCAGCGCCACGAGCAGCGGGTTCACGCTGCGGTCCTTCACGTCGCCGATCTCGAACGGGATGTAGCGCGGGTCGCTGCGCTTGTGCTGGTCGAACACGGCGTGGACGGCCGCGGAGAAGGTCTCGATGTCCGGCACCATCACGACGACGTCGCGCGGGCGCAGCGGATCGTCACGCTCCTCCGCGAACCACGACAGCAGCTGGTCGTGCAGCACTTCGACTTCCCGCTGGGCGCTGTGGGCGATGTGGAATTCGATCGAGCGATCCTCGGGCGGCGGCGGCGTGTGCGGATGTTCGGACAGCGGCAGCAGGTCGCGCACGGCGGCCTGCACCTGGCCCAGCAAAGTCTCGCCTTCGTCGTCCGAGAACAGGTCGATGCGCAGGTTGCCGAATTGCGCGCCTTCTCCGTTGTCGAATTCGTCGAGCATGCGCACGAAGTCGCGGCCCTGCCGTCCCCAGCTCGCGAGCAGCGGGTGGCTGTGCGCGTGCAGCTGCTCGACGGGGATCCCGGACAAATCGCTGCCGTTGCGGTGCTGCTGCCGTTTGTACGCGGCGCGCAGCAATTCGCGGCCTTCGATGATGTCGCCCCAGTAGAACCGGCACGGGTTCGGCACGGCGACCAGCACCTGCGCGTGGCGCGACAGGCCCGCCATCGCCTGGATCGTCTGGTACGGCAGTGTCGACATGCCGAACAGGATCACGCGGCGCGGCAGGCGCAGCACGGGTTCGCGGTCTTCCATCACCGCGGCCATGAATTGCTGGTGGATCGTCGCGCGGCCGGACCAGCGGCGCTCCGGCGGGAGGCTCGCGTGGATCTCGCGCCAGAGCTGCGCCTGCCAGCACTGGTCCGGCGCGAGCGGGATTGGATCGCCGCCCGGACGGCGCAACTGGTCGCGGCCTTCCGCCCAGTCGGTGAGCCAGTCGGCGCGATAGACCTGGTACTGGTCGTACAGGTCCGCGAGGCGCTCGGCCAGTTGCAGGCGGCGCTCGGCGTCGCCGTCGTTCAGGAAGTGGCGCAGCGGCGCAAATTTATCCTTGTCCAGCACCTCGGGCAGCAGGCGCATGAGGCGCCACGTCAGCGCGTCCTTGTCGAACGGCGAGCGGCGCGGCACCCGTTCCGGACCCAGCATGCCGCGGTAGGCTTCCCACTGGAAGCGCGCGGGCAGCGCCACGCGCGTGGCCGCGCACACGCCCAGCTCCTCCGCCAGCGCGATCTTGAGCCACTCGGCGACGCCGTTCGACTGGACGAGCATGATCTCTTCCTCCAGCGGACCGAGCGGATTGTCGCGCAGCCAGTCGAAGACGGCGGCACGCAACAGCTCCATCTGGTTGCCGTGCAGGATGAGGAGGCCGGGGCGGATCGGGGATGGCATGGCGGGACGTGGCGAAGAGACTCGCGCAGCATACTACTTCCAGCCGTGCGGCGGTAGAGCTGATGGGCTTCAAACCCGGTGATCGTGCTGGCGCGCGCCCAGTTCGGCGAGGATGTGGCGTTCCAGCCGCGGCAACAGCCCGCGCAGCCGGGCCGCCAGGGTGCGGGCCTGGCCCAGCGATCCCGGCTCGACCTGGCGTTCCAGATCGGCGCACAGGTCGCCAAAGCCCAGCGCGCCGACCGTGCGCGCCGCCGATTTCAGCCGGTGCGCCACGGCCGCCGCCCGGGCCGGTTCCTGCGCCGCCAGTGCACGGTCGATCTCGTGCATGCCGTCGCGGGCCGTGTCCAGGAACAGGAACGCGTACTTGCGCATGCGCTCGGGCTGGCCGCCGAATGCGTCGGACAGCACGCCCAGGTCGAGCAGCGTGTCCGACCTGGGCATGTCAGGCACGTCTGGGCGCCGTACGCCCCGGCCGAGCGCACGCGCGATCGTCGCGACCAGCGTGTCGGGCGCGGCGGGCTTCGTCAGGAATTCATCCATGCCGGCCGCGAGGCACCGTGCCTGGTCCTCGATCCCCGCGTTCGCCGTCATCGCGATCACCTTCAGGCCGGCCAGGTGCGGCGTGGCGCGGATGCGCCGCGTGGCTTCGATGCCGTCCATCACGGGCATCTGCACGTCCATCAATACGCAGTCGACGAGTCTGTCCGACAGCCGATCCAGGGCCTGGGCGCCATCGTCCGCGACGACGACGGCCGCGCCGGCATCTTCCAGCAGTTCGCGCGCCACCAGCTGGTTGAACGCATTGTCCTCGACGAGCAGGATCGTCAGGCCCGCGAGCGCGCCCTCGCCCGCCGGCGCCGGCCCGGCCGCGGGATGCGCGGCCGCCACCGGTTGCAGGCGCGCCGTGAACCAGAACGTGCTGCCCTGTCCGGGCGTGCTCGTCACGCCGACCGACCCGCCCATCAGCTCCGCCAGCTGCTTGCTGATGACGAGGCCCAGGCCCGTGCCGCCGTGGATGCGCGTCGTCGACGGGTCGGCCTGGTGGAACGGCGTGAACAGCTGCGCCAGGTCGTCCGCCGCGATGCCGATGCCGTGGTCCTCGACGTCGAAGCGCACGAGCAGGTCCGCGCCCACCGTGCGCTCGACGCGGGCGCGCACGTGGATGGCGCCACGCTCGGAAAACTTGATCGCATTGCCGACGAAATTCAGCAGCACCTGTTCCAGCCGCAGCGGATCGCCGCGGACGGGCCACTTCAGCTCGGGCGCCACGTCGAATACGAGCTCGAGGCCGCGCGCCGTCGCCTGCGCGCCCAGCTGGCTCCCGACGTTGCGCTTCAGCGCGTCGAACGTGAAGTCGCGCAGTTCCAGTTCGACCTTGCCGGCCTCGATCTTGGAAAAGTCGAGGATGTGGTTGATGATGCCCAGCAGGTGCTGCGCCGAATGCTGGATCTTGCCCAGGTAGTCGCGCTGCTTCGGATCCTCCGCGCGCTTGCACGCCAGGTAGGCCATGCCGATGATGCTGTTCATCGGCGTGCGGATCTCGTGGCTCATGTTCGACAGGAAGTCGCTCTTGGCGCGGCTGGCCGCGTCGGCCTGCGCCTTGAGCGCGTGCAGTTCCGTCACGTCCGTCGACACGCACAGCACCGCATCCACGTCACCGTCGCCATCGAAGCGCACGGGCACCTTCACGCTCCACAACTCGCGCGGGACGCCGTCGCTGCCGGCAAAGGCGTTCTGCACGGCGCGCTTTTCGCCCAGTTCCAGCACGGGACGGTCCAGCGCCCACAGCGCATCGGCCTGGGCCGGCGGCATCACGTCGCGGTCGCGCCGGCCCACGATGTCGATCGCAGGGAGGCCGCAGGCGGCCGCCATCTTCGCGTTGACGTAGCGGTAGCGGCGGTCGCGGTCCTTCAGGTAGACGTAGGCGTCGACGTTGTCGAGCACCAGATCGAGCAGGCGGCGCTGGTCCACGGCCCTGCGCCGCGAGCGGGCCAGGTTGAGGAACAGCGCATAGACGAGGAGTGTCGCGCCGAAGCCGCCCGCGCCGGCCAGCCACGGGAACACGCGGCCGAACCCGCCGGCGAGATCGGCGCGGCGGGCAATGAAGCGGGCCTTCCACAGGTTGTCGTCGAAGCGCACGGGCAGCACGGTTTCCAGCAGATCGTCCGCGCCCGCCTGCGCCGGGCCGGCGCCGTCGTACAGCAGGCTGTCCGCCTCGTTCACGCGCAGCGGACCGGTCGCCCGGCTGTCGGCCGCCGCATGCAATTGCAGGGCGACGGGCCGGTCTCCGCCCGGCAGCGCGCCACGCACGAGGGCCGGCACGGAAAAGCCGATGCCGACGGAACCCGCATACGCGGCGCGGCGGCCTTCGACGTCGAGCGGAACGGCGCCGTCCGTGCGGTAGACGGGCATGCGCAGTCCGAGGCCGAGATGGCGCACGGGGTATTCCACGACGACGGGCTTGCCGGATGCCGTCATGCGGCCGTTGTCGCGCGCCCGCGCGAGCGCCTGCGCGATCGCGGGTAAGCCGCCCGTCAGGTCGGCGCCGGCTTTTTCGGGCAGCCACGGCTCCAGGTAAGTCAGCACGGTGTGCGACGGTCGGCGCACGGCGGGCCGGATCGCGAAGTCGGGATAGCCGGCCGGATCGAGACTGCGGTCCGCGCGCACGCCGGCGACGAACGTGTCGCGCGCGCCCTCCTCCACGTACGCCGCGAAATTGACCGATTCCAGCGCCGGATAGTGCTCGGCCACGCCCAGCGTCTGGACGTAGCGGTGGAATTCCAGCCGCGTGACGGCGCCGCTTGCCTGGAACAGCCCGGCCAGGCCCCGCACCACGTCCGCATACGACTGCACGGCGCCGGCCAGCTGCTGGCAGCCGGTGCGCGCCATGTGGTCGAAGCGTACCCGCGCCTCGGCGTCGACCGTGTGGGCCGCTCCCCGGTACAGCCCGGCGCCCGCGATCAGGGCCAGTGCGACCCCGCCGGCCCATAGCGCTGCCGTCGTTCCCGTGTTGCGCGTCGTGATATCTGCCATGGGCGAATTGCCGTGCGGAAATTTTTAGATGTTTGCTAGTATGTCCGAATCGGGCCGAAATGGCGAGCTCAACAATAAGGAATGCATATGCGTGAAGCGGAGAACGAGAATCTTGACCCTTGGCTGTGGCTGGAAGACGTCGATTCCGACCGTGCGCTCGGCTGGGTGGCCGAGCGCAATACGGAAACGGAGCGCGAACTCACCGCCCTGCCCGGCTACGCGGCCCTGCGCACGCGGCTGAAGACGATCCTCGATTCACGCGACCGCATCCCGTACGCCGGCCACCACGCCGGCCGGTTCTACAACTTCTGGCGCGACGCCGACCACGAACGGGGCATCTGGCGCCGCACGACCCTGGACGAATACCGCAAGCCTGCACCCGCCTGGGAAACGGTGCTGGACCTGGACGCGCTCGCCCGCACGGAATCCGAAAACTGGGTGTGGACCGGCGTGACGTTCCTGGAACCGCACGGCACGCGCTGCCTCGTGTCCCTGTCGCGGGGCGGCGGCGATGCCCACGTCGTGCGCGAATTCGACGTGGCGACGCTGTCCTTCGTGGACGGCGGCTTCACCTTGCCGGAAGCGAAGACGAGCGCCGGCTGGATCGACGCGGACCTGCTCTTCGTCGCGACCGACTTCGGCCCCGGCTCGATGACGGCATCCGGCTATCCGCGCATCGTCAAGGCGTGGCGGCGCGGCACCGACCTCGCGGACGCCACCCAAGTCTACGAAGCGCACGAAGACGATTTGTCCGTCTCCGCCTGGCAGGACCCGACACCGGGCTACGAGCGCCAGTTCGTCCTGCGCCAGATCGATTTCTACAGCAGCGAGTTGTTCCTGCGCGATCCGGCGAGCGGGCAGCTCACGCCCATCGCCAAGCCGCTGGATGCGAACGCGTTCGCGCTGCGCGACCAGCTCATCGTCGAACTGCGCTCGGACTGGACACCGGCGGACCGGACGTGGCCGCAAGGTGCGCTGCTCGCCATCGGGTTCGACCGCTTCCTGGCAGGCGGCCGCGATTTCGACGTGCTGTTCGAACCCACGCCGACGACGTCGCTGGACGGCATCGCGGCCACGCGGGGCGCGCTCTTCCTCACCATCCTCGACAACGTCAAGAACCGCGTCATCGAGTGGCAGCGCGTGGAGGGCCGCTGGCAGCGCCGCGACGTGGACGCGCCGGGCATGGGCGCGCTGCACGTATCCGCCGTCGACGAGTATGAATCGGACCAGGCTTTTCTCACGGTCACCGACTTCCTCACGCCGAGCAGCCTGTACCTGATGGAGGCCGGCCGCGCCGGCCGCGAACTCCTGAAGTCGATGCCGGCGTTCTTCGACGCGTCGCCCTATGCCGTCAGCCAGTTCACGGCGCAGTCGCCAGACGGCACGCACGTCCCGTATTTCGTCGTGATGCGCAAGGACGCGCCGCTGGACGGCACGCATCCGACCCTGCTGTACGGCTACGGCGGCTTCGAAGTGTCGCTGACCCCGTTCTACAGCGGCACGACGGGCGAGGCGTGGCTGGCGCAAGGCGGCGTATATGTGCTGGCGAACATCCGCGGCGGCGGCGAGTTCGGGCCGCGCTGGCACCAGGCCGCGCTGAAGGAAAACCGGCAAAAGGCGTTCGACGACTTCATCGCCGTCGCGGAGGACGTCATCCGCCGCGGCATCGCGCGCCCGCCCCACCTGGGCATCATGGGCGGCAGCAATGGCGGACTGCTCGTGGGCGCCGCCTTGACGCAGCGTCCGGACCTGTTCGGCGCCGTCGCCTGCCAGGTACCGCTGCTGGACATGCGCCGCTACCACGAGCTGCTGGCCGGCGCGTCCTGGATCGGCGAGTATGGCGATCCGGACGATCCCGACGAATGGGAATACATCGCCCGCTACTCGCCTTACCAGAACGTGTCCCCCGCCAAGCGCTATCCGCGCGTGCTGTTCACGACATCGACCCGCGACGACCGCGTCCACCCCGGCCACGCGCGCAAGATGGCGGCGCGGATGCGCGACCAGGGGCACGACGTGCTGTACTGGGAAAACACGGAGGGCGGCCATGCCGGCGCGGCGAACAACGAGCAGACCGCCACCATGTGGGCGCTGACGTATGCATTCCTTCTGAGGCAACTCAAGTAATTGCGCCCAGAAAACGCTGGACGCGACTCTTTTTGCCGGTAACCATCAGTTATCCAGCTAACGCAACCACGACATTCGATATGAAACTAGCAGGGTTGCTAGGACGCTAAATGAATGTTGCATGGAATACTTGTTTCTCACACATCTTTCCATGGAGGAGCGGCGATGGCTAATGATTTCGTTACCGAAGCAAGCCTGCGGGAACCGTCGGCAGGCACCCTGATGAAAACGCCCGCATCCCTGGCGCCCTCCATCAGCGATCTGAAGAAATACCGGATCAGCAAACGCGAGAGCCAGGAAAAATTCTGGGGCCGTTTTGGTGTTACACAATCCAGCGGCAGCCGCTTCGAAACAGGTCTGGCCATTCCGGCCCCGGTCGCCCTGCTGTTGAAGCTCTATGTCAACGGCAAGCTCAACGATGGTGATCTTCTGGGGTAATCAATCCCAGCGAGATGGCCCTCACGACCGCCTGTTGCCGGGTGTTGACGTTGAACTTCTGGCGAATATTGCCCATATGGAAGTTCACCGTCGCCTCGGAACAGCCGGTGATTTTTGAAATTTCCCACGACGATTTGCCCACCATGACCCAGTTGAGCACTTCCAGCTCGCGCGGGGTCAGGCGCGGCGCCGCCTCCTGCGCGGGCGGCGGGCAGAACCGCACACCCGACGCGTACGCATAATCCCGCACCAGCGCCAGGTCGGGCAGCATGCTCGACACATCGCGCAGGAACGCGCCATCCGCCGCCGTATCGACGGCAAAACTCAGCAGGCCAAACTCCCCGTTCGGACCATGGATCGGAAACGTCACGCCGGCGCGGATGCCGTACGTGCATGCTTCTTCGTACAGGGCGCGCTGGGCCGGGCTGCGGAAGATCTCCGGCTGCCAGACCAGCGGCAAGGTGGTGGCGAGGCAATGGCTGACGACGGGATCGACATAGGCGAACCGCTCGGCGTCATAGCGTTCGCGCCATTTTGTCGGGTAATTACTCTGTATAAATGCGTTTTCGAGCCGCGCATGGCGCGAGCCCGACATGCCGAACAACACCTTCTCGAACCCATAGTGGCGGCCGAGAGCGAACAGCGCTTCGCCCCAACTGGACGCGGTGTCGGTATGTAACAACTCGTCTAAATCGACGGTTTTCATGGATGCCTCGCGCTGTTGAATGGGGTGTCATGACACCCCGCTATGCTAGTTGAGTTGTAACCAAAAAGCACGAAAAATTAGTGTTTTATTCATTATGGCAGAGCTGCAAGTACGGGTCAGTTGTCGTTCCGATACATCTTGAACAAGCCCCGCCGTCGAATCGTGCGCCAGTCTTTACGATTTTCAATTATCCTCGCGCGAATTGTCCATTTAAAATTTCAAAAATGCAAGTTTATGTAGTATCCGTAACAATCCTGTCCTTAAGGCCATACATATGCTTGACTTGACCCGACACGGGTGTATCGTTGCGTTTCCTTAGTATTTAACAATGCGCGTTGTCCAAAAATCATGCGCGCCAGCCCTTCCGCTTTTCTCACTCGAGGATTTCTAGTCAATGAATAACATGACCGACATGGCTGAACAGCTCGATGTCAAGCTGTTGCTGTCCACGCTGATGGCGCTGAAAAAAGGCGACTTCTCGGTACGCATGCCGTCCGACTGGACCGGCGTGTCCGGCAAGATCGCCGATACCCTGAACGACATCATCGAGACCAAGGAAAAGATGGTCGAGGCGGTCACGGAAGTGTCGCGCGTCGTCGGCCGCGAAGGCCACCTGACGCAGCGCGCGTCCGTGCCGGGCGTCGTGGGCGGCTGGTCCACCATCATCAGCTCGGTCAATACGCTGATCGACGACCTCGTGCGCCCGACGACGGAAATGGCGCGCGTCATCGGCGCCGTGGCGAAGGGCGACCTGTCGCAGACGATGGCGCTGGAAGTGGACGGCCATCCGCTGAAAGGCCAGTACCTGCGCGCGGCGACCACCGCGAACACGATGGTGGAACAGTTGTCGTCGTTTTCGTCCGAAGTGACGCGCGTGGCGCGCGAAGTCGGTACGGAAGGCAAGCTGGGCGGCCAGGCCTACGTCCCCGGCGTCGCGGGCACGTGGAAGGACTTGACGGACTCCGTGAACTCGATGGCGGGTAACCTGACGTCGCAGGTGCGTAACATCGCGGAAGTGACCACCGCCGTGGCGAACGGCGACTTGTCGAAGAAGATCACCGTGGACGTGCGCGGCGAGATCCTGCAGCTGAAGGACACCATCAACGTCATGGTGGACCAGCTCCGCTCGTTCGCATCCGAGGTGACCCGCGTCGCGCGCGAGGTGGGTACGGAAGGCAAGCTGGGCGGCCAGGCCTACGTGCCGGGCGTGGCCGGTACGTGGAAGGACTTGACCGACAACGTGAACTTCATGGCGTCGAATCTCACGGGCCAGGTGCGTAACATCGCGGCGGTGACGACCGCCGTGGCGAACGGCGACCTCGGCAAGAAGATCACCGTGGACGTGAAGGGCGAGATCCTCGAACTGAAGAACACCATCAACGTGATGGTGGACCAGCTGTCCTCGTTCGCGTCGGAGGTGACCCGCGTCGCGAGGGAGGTCGGCACGGAAGGCAAGCTGGGTGGCCAGGCAATGGTGAAAGGCGTGGCCGGTACGTGGAAGGACTTGACCGACTCCGTGAACTCGATGGCGGGTAACCTCACGGGCCAGGTGCGTAACATCGCGGACGTGACGACCGCCGTGGCGAACGGCGACCTGTCGAAGAAGATCACGGTGGACGTGAAGGGCGAGATTCTCGAACTGAAGAACACCATCAACGTGATGGTGGACCAGCTGAACTCCTTCGCGTCCGAGGTGACGCGCGTGGCCCGTGAAGTGGGTACCGAGGGCAAGCTGGGCGGCCAGGCGAACGTGCCTGGCGTCGCCGGTACGTGGAAAGACCTGACGGACGGCGTGAACTCGATGGCGGGCAACCTGACGGCGCAGGTGCGTAACATCGCCGACGTGACCACCGCCGTCGCGAACGGCGACCTGTCGAAGAAGATCACGGTGGACGTGAAGGGCGAGATTCTCGAACTGAAGAACACCATCAACGTGATGGTGGACCAGCTGTCCTCGTTCGCATCGGAGGTGACCCGCGTGGCGCGCGAGGTGGGTACCGAGGGCAAGCTGGGCGGCCAGGCGTACGTGCCGGGTGTCGGCGGCACCTGGAAAGACCTGACCGACAACGTGAACTTCATGGCGTCGAACCTGACGGGCCAGGTGCGTAACATCGCGGCGGTGACCACCGCCGTGGCGCGCGGCGACCTCTCCAAGAAGATCACGGTGGACGTGAAGGGCGAGATTCTCGAACTGAAGAACACCATCAACGTGATGGTGGACCAGCTGTCCTCGTTCGCATCGGAGGTGACCCGCGTGGCGCGCGAGGTGGGTACGGAAGGTAAACTCGGTGGCCAGGCGAACGTGTCCGGTGTCGCGGGTACGTGGAAGGACTTGACGGAGAACGTCAACCAGCTGGCGGCAAACCTCACGAACCAGATGCGCGCGATCGGTGAAGTGGCGACGGCGGTGACGCGCGGCGACCTCTCGCGTTGCATCCAGGTGGAAGCGCGCGGCGAGGTGTCCTACCTGAAGGACAACATCAACGAGATGATCCGCAACCTGAAGGAAACGACGCAGAAGAACGCGCAGCAGGACTGGCTGAAGACCAACCTGGCGCGCTTCACGCGACTGCTGCAGGGCCAGCGCGACCTGCAGGCCGTGACGAAGCTGATCCTGTCCGAACTGGCACCGCTCGTCTCCGCGCACCACGGCGTGTTCTACATGATGGATTCGCAGGAAGCCGACGCGCGCCTGCGCATGATCGCGTCGTACGGCTACCGTTCGAGCAGGAAACTGCCGACCTCCTTCCTGCCGGGCGAAGGCCTCGTGGGCCAGTGCGCGCTGGAGAAGACCCGCATCTGGCTGACGGACGTCCCGCGCGACTACATCGTCGTGTCGTCCGGCCTCGGCTCCGCGCCGCCGACCAACATCGTCGTGCTGCCGATCCTGTTCGAACAGCAGGTCAAGGCCGTCATCGAGATCGCGTCGCTGGACCGCTTCACGGAAACCCACCTGTCCTTCCTCGACCAGCTGATGGAATCGATCGGCGTCGTGCTGAACACGATCGAGGCGAACAGCCGGACCGAATCGCTGCTGACCCAGTCGCAGTCGCTGGCGCAGGAACTGCAGCAGACCAACCAGGAGCTGGCGGAAAAGGCGCGCCTGCTGTCCGAGCAGAACATCGAGGTGGAACGCAAGAACCGCGAGGTGGAACAGGCCAAGCTGGCGCTGGAAGAAAAGGCGACCCAGCTGGCCCTGTCCTCGAAGTACAAGTCCGAGTTCCTGGCCAATATGTCGCACGAACTGCGTACGCCGCTGAACTCCCTGCTGATCCTGGCGCAGCAGCTGTCCGACAACCCGGAAGGCAACCTGTCGTCCAAGCAGGTGGAATTCGCGAAGACGATCCACGGCTCCGGCTCCGACCTGCTGACGCTCATTAACGACATTCTCGACCTGTCGAAGATCGAGTCCGGCACCGTCACGCTGGACGTGTCGGAATACCGCTTCTCGAACCTGCGCAACTACGTGGACCGCACGTTCCGCCACATGGCCGAGGCGAAGCACCTGGGCTTCACGGTGGAGCTGGCGGACAACCTGCCGACCGCCGTCATGACCGACACGACGCGCCTGCAGCAGGTCCTGAAGAACCTGTTGTCGAACGCGTTCAAGTTCACCAGCCACGGCAACGTGTCGCTGACGATCAGCCTCGTGACGAGCGGCTGGACGGCCGACCACCCGCACCTGCTGCATGCGGACGCCGTGCTGGCGTTCTCCGTGCGCGACACGGGTGTCGGTATCCCGGCCGACAAGCTGCAGCTGATCTTCGAGGCATTCCAGCAGGCCGACGGCTCCACCGCCCGCAAATACGGCGGCACGGGCCTGGGCCTGTCGATCTCGCGCGAACTGGCGCGCCTGCTGGGCGGCGAAATCCGCGTGGAATCCACCGTCAACGTCGGCTCCACGTTCACGCTGTACCTGCCGTACAACCGCGCCGGCTTCATCAACTACGAGCAGACGCGCCAGCCGCAACCGGCGCGCCTGGCCCCGCCGCAGCCGCAACCGTCCGCCGCACCCGCACCGACGCTGCTGCTGGAAGCGGAACCGGAAGCGGTCACCAGCGTCGCCCTGCCCGACCCGTCCGGCAGCCTCGTCGAGTACGCGGCCATGCTGGACGACCGCGGGCTGATCGTGCCGGGCGACCCGTCCGTGCTGATCGTCGAGGACGACGAGCGGTTCGCCAAGACCCTGCTCGAATTTGCCCGCGAAAAGAACTTCAAGGGCATCGTCACGCACCGCGGCGATTCCGCGCTGTCCCTCGCGCGCGACTACCTGCCGTCCGCGATCCTGCTCGACATCGACCTGCCGGACATCGACGGCTTCACGGTGCTCGACCGCCTGAAACGCGACCCGAGCACGCGCCACATCCCGGTGCACGTGATGTCGTCGCTGCGCGAGCGCGAGCGCGCGCTGCGCCAGGGCGCGATCTCGTACATCAACAAGCCCGTGAGCCGCGAGATGCTGCAGGAGGAATTCAAGCGCATCCAGAAATTCCTGATGGGCGGCAAACGCAGCCTGCTCGTCGTGGAAGACGACATGGCCCAGCGCGAATCGATCGTGGGCCTGATCGGCGATTCCGACGTGCGCATCGTGACGGCGGAAGACGGCAAGGCGGCGCTGGAGGCGCTGGCGCAGCAGCACTTCGACTGCATGGTGCTGGACCTGACCCTGCCCGATATCTCCGGCTTCGACCTGCTCGACCAGATCGGCAAGCAGCCGCAGCTGCGCGACCTGCCGATCGTGATCTACACGGCGCAGGAATTCTCGCGCAAGGAGGTCACGAAGCTGAAGCGCTACGCCAAGACCATCGTCGTCAAGGATGCGCGCTCGCCCGAACGCCTGCTCGACGAGACGGCGCTGTTCCTGCACCGCTCGCAGGCCAGCCTGCCCGAGACGCAGCGCCGCATGCTGGAAGAGATCCACGCGGCGGACGGCGGCCTCGCCGGACGCAAGGTGCTGATCGTCGACGACGACCTGCGCAACATCTTCGCCCTGTCCTCGCTGCTGGAGCGCCAGCAGATGCAGGTGCTGTTCGCCGAGAACGGCCGCGACGGCATCGAGGTGCTGGAAAAGGATCCGACCATCGAGATCGTCCTGATGGACATCATGATGCCGGAGATGGACGGCTACGACACGATGCGCGCGATCCGCCGCATCCCGAAGTTCAAGTCGCTGCCGATCATCACCCTGACCGCGAAGGCGATGAAGGGTGACCGCGACAAGTGCATCGCCGCGGGCGCGTCCGACTACATCACCAAGCCGGTCGACGTGGCCCAGCTGCTGTCGATGATGCGGGTGTGGTTGCACTGATGGCGCCTGTGTCGAATGCGTGGACCGGCCTCGCGGCCGGGCTGGCGGTCGAGGAACTGGAGACGGAGCTGCTGCTGGAGGCGCTGTTCCAGCGCTTCGGCCACGAGTTCCGCGGCTATGACCGCGCCTACCTGCGCCGCCGCCTGGCCGACGCCATGCGCGCGCACGGCGCCGCCACGCTGTCCGGGCTGCAGGAAAAGGTATTGCACGAACCGGGCGCGGCGTCCGCGCTGCTGCGCTCCCTGGCGCCGCACCCTGTCGACCTGTTCGAGAACACGGGCCACACGCAGCGCCTGCGCACCGTGCTGGCGCCGGCGCTGCGCGCGTGGCCCGTGCCGCGCGTGTGGCTGGCGGAATGCGCCGGGGTCGGCGAAGCGTGGGGTCTCGCCATCGTGCTCGCGGAAGAAGGCGTGCTGGGCAAGCTGGACATCCACGCGACGCTCGCCAACGAGGAACTGGTGGCCGAGATGCAGGACGCGTGGCTGCCCGTGGCCGAGCTGGACGCGGCGCAGACCCGTTACGCGGCCAGCGGCGGCCATGCCGCGCTGTCGACGTACTTCGAAGTGCGCGACGGCCAGGCGCGCCTGCAGCCGCAGCTGCGCCGGCGCATCACGTGGTCGCAGTACAGCCTCGTGACGGATGCGTCGTTCAACGAATTCCAGGCGATCCTGTGCTGCGGCGCGCTGTCCGACTTCGGGCCCGTGCTGCGCCAGCGCGTGCTGCGGCTGTTCCACGACAGCCTCGCGCGCTTCGGCGTGCTGTGTCTCGATCGGCCGCTGGCGGTGTCCGACACGTATGCGGGCACCTACCAGGCGATCGAGGGGGATCGGCCGTGGTACAAGAGGGTTGGTTAGCGCCTGAACGTCGCCCCCGCGCAGGCGGGGGCCCAAGTTGCACGCGCTGTCGGTACGCATGCAGAACTTGGATCCCCGCCTTCGCGGGGAGTCGTTTCCGGCAATGCCGGGAACGACGGATCATACGATCCGGGCACTCGGACGCTGCGCGATCCGGTCGCGCCACGCCTGCAGATTCGTCAGCCCCTCGTCCGACGGCCTGAATTTCATCAACCCACGCGCGAACTCCAGCGCACAGAACGCCGTGATGTCGGCGATCGTGAAGCGCTCGCCCGCCACGAAGTCGCGGTCCGCCAGCACGCCGTCGAGCCAGCGCGCCGTCTCGCGCACCCTGGCGCCCTGCGCCATGCCGAAGTCGGGGAACTGCGGCTGCTCCAGCGGCGCGAGGCCCGGATGCGTGTGGCGCACGCAGTTGGCGATGCGCAGGAACAGCTGCAGCTCGCAGCGACGGTCCATCATCTCGATGAACGCGCGTTCCTCGAAGTCCTCGCCCATCAGGTTCGGGTTCGGATACTTCCCCTCCAGGTAAGTACAGATGGCGCGCGTCTCGGCCAGCGTGCGGCCGTCGGCCAGTTCCAGCACGGGCACCTGGGCCATCGGATTCAGCGCCGCGAACGCCTCGCTGCGGTGCTCGGCCTTGCCCAGGTCGATCTGCACGGTGGCGATGTCGGCGATGCCCTTCTCGGCCATGAACATCAGGACGCGGCGCGGGTTCGGCGCGCGGCTGCTCGTGTACAGTTTCATCCAGCGTCTCCTCGTTCGTTTGTCGCCGCCGATCATAGCGCATCCTGTCCATTCGCTCATTTGACAACGTGCGTTGTTTAACCGTAGATTCCGGGATTGGCCGCGCGCGTCCATCCGACATCACGCGCGGGTCCGACATACATACACCACAGGATTTCCATGCACCGCAAGCTGCTTTCCGCCGCCGTCGCCCCAGCTTTTACCCTTGCTCTGGCGACTGCGCCCTTTCACGTCGGCGCCGCGCCTACCCGCGCCGGCGCGACGGCGACTGCCGACGCCACCACGCAACTGCCGCGCGGCGTCGTCCCGACGCATTACCAGATCGCACTGACGCCGGACGCGGCCAACGCCTCGTTCCGCGCCCGCGCCGTCGTCACGATCAACGTGACCAGGGCGACCGACACGATCACCCTGAACGCGGCCGACCTCAAGTTCTCGAAAGTGACGCTGGTCCCGGCCGCGGGCGGCGCCGAACGCGAAGGGACGGCGGCCACCGACAACGAGGCGCAGACCGCCACGTTCACGTTCGCCGCGCCGATTGCGCCGGGCATGTACCACCTGGCGATGGACTACACGGGCGTGATCGGCACGCAGGCCGTCGGCCTGTTCGCGCTGGACTATCCCGGCGCGGACGGCAAGCGGCAACGCGCGCTGTACACGCAGTTCGAGAACTCGGACGCGCGCCGCATGATCCCTTCCTGGGACGAGCCGGCCTATAAAGCCAGCTTCGCGCTGGACGTCGTCGTGCCGGCGGCCCAGATGGCCGTCAGTAACATGCCGGCGACGAAAACGGAGACCCTGGCGGACGGCCGCAAGCGCGTGACCTTCGCGGCCACGCCGAAGATGTCGACCTACCTGCTGTTCTTCGCGCTCGGCGACTTCGAACGGGCGGCCGCGAAAGTGGACGGCACGGAGATCGGCGTCGTCACCCACCGCGGCGCGCTGCCGCAGGCGACGTTCGCGCTGGACGCCTCGCAGGCCATCCTGCGCGAGTACAACGATTATTTCGGCGTGCGCTATCCGCTGCCGAAGCTGGACAACGTGGCCGGCGCGGGCCGCAGCCAGTTCTTCAGCGCGATGGAAAACTGGGGCGCGATCTTCACGTTCGAATACGCCCTGCTGCTCGACCCGGCGATCGCGACGCAGCACGACCGCGAAGAGATCTTCGCCACCGCCGCGCACGAGATGGCGCACCAGTGGTTCGGCGACCTCGTGACGATGCGCTGGTGGGACGACCTGTGGCTGAACGAAGGCTTCGCGTCGTGGATGGAGAACCGCACGACCGCGCGCCTGCATCCGGAATGGAACACGCAGCTGGGGGCCGTCGGCGTGCGCGAGAGCGCGATGCGGCGCGATTCCGTCGCCGGCACGCACCCCGTCGTGCAGCACGTGGAGACGGTCGAACAGGCCAGCCAGGCCTTCGACGAGATCACGTACTCCAAAGGCGAATCCGTCATCCGCATGCTGGAAGCGTATGTGGGCGAGAACGCGTGGAAGAACGGTGTGCGCGCGTACATGAAGGCGCACGCGTACGGCAATACGGTGTCGGACGACCTGTGGAAGCAGATCGAGAAAGCGGCCGGCAAGCCCGTCACCGCGATCGCCCACGATTTCACCTTGCAGCCGGGTGTCCCGCTCATCAAGGTGGGCGAGCCGGAGTGCCGGAACAATGCGACGACCGTGCCGCTGACGCAGGTCGAATTCACGCGCGACCGCGCCGGCAAGGCGCCCCTCGCCTGGCGCGTGCCCGTCATCGCGCAGATCGCCGGCACGACGAAGCAGGCCAGCACGCTCGTCACGGGCGGCAACGGCACGATCACGGTGCCGGGCTGCGGCGCCGTCATCGTCAACGCGGGCCAGAGCGGCTACTACCGCACGCTGTATTCGTCCACCGATTTCGCCCAGCTGGCCACGCGCTTCGCCAGCCTGGCCCCGATCGACCAGATCGGCCTGCTGGCCGACAGCAGCGCCCTCGGCCAGGCCGGCCTGCAGCCGGCGTCGGACGTACTGGACCTCGTGAAGGCCACACCGGCCGGCGCCGATCCGGCCGTGTGGACACGCATCGCGGGCCTGCTCGACGGCGTTCACAAGCGCTACCTGGAGCAGGCCCGCGGCGGCGACGCGACGCGCCAGAAGCGCTTCGACACGTTCGCCATCGCGCGCCTGGCGCCGCTGATGACGCAGGTCGGCTGGAACGCGCGGCCGGGCGAGGCCTCGTCCGTCGCCAACCTGCGCGAACAGCTGATCGTCGTGCTGAGCGACCTGGGCGACGCCAACGTCATCGCCGAGGCGCGCCGCCGCTATGCCGCATTGGCGACGGACGCCAATGCCGTGCCGGGACCGCTGCGCAAGACCGTGATGGGCGTCGTCGCCCAGCACGCGGATGCCGCCATGTGGGACCAGTTGCACACGGCCGCCCGCAACGAGACGACGCCGCTCGTGCGCGACCAGCGCTACACCCTGCTGGCCGCGACGGAAGACCGCGCCCTCGCCATGCGCGCGCTGCAGCTCGCGCTGACGGACGAACCGGGCCTGACGATCAGCGCCGAGATGATTTCGGAAGTGGCGCAGCGCTATCCGGACATGGCGTTCGACTTCGCCGTCGCCAACCTCGCGAAGATCAACGAGCGCGTGGATGCGAGCTCGCGCAGCCGCTACCTGGCGCGCCTCGCGACAGGGTCGGCGGATCCGGCGATGGTCGACAAGCTCTCGACCTACGCGCAGGCGAACCTGGCGCCGGGCTCGCGCGGCGACGTCGAGGCGGCCATCGCGGCCATCCGGGACCGCATCCAGGTGAATGCGGCGCGGTTGCCGGAGATCGACGCCTGGCTGCAGGCGAACGCGCGCTAGTGTGCGGGCCGCGGTTTACCTCGGATGACGGCGCCGGTGTTCGCCCGGCGAGATACCCCGCACGCGCTTGAAGGCTTTGGCGAACGCGTACTCGTCGTCATAGCCCACCCTGCCGGCGACGCGTGCCGCGCGCTCGCCCCGCTCCAGGAACCCGGCCGCGACCGCCATCCGCCAGCGCGTGACATAGGCCAGCGGCGGTTCGCCGACGGCGCTGCGAAAGCGGCGGGCGAATGCGGCGCGCGACAGGCCGACCGCACGCGCCATGGCGTCGACCGTCCATTGGAACGTCGGATCGGCGTGGACCGCGTGCAATGCAGGGCCGACGACCGGATCCGCAAGCGCACCCAGCCAGCTTTCGCCGGCATCGTCGGCCTGGATGGCGAGCCAGGCGCGCAAGGCGTGCACGAACATCAGGTCGACCAGGCGGTCGATCACGAGCGACGAACCGGGCGCTGCCCGCGCAGCCTCGGCTTCCAGCATCCGGATGGCGGCGGAGAGCATCCCGTCGCCGATGTCCGCACCCCGCAAATGGATCATCTCCGGCAGGCCGTACAGCAACGGATTGCCGCTGTCCAGGGACAGGGAATACGAACCGCACAGCAGTGCGCATTCGGCACCGCTTCCGCCCGGCAAATCGATTGCCTGGCCCGGGGCGATCCGGGCAACGTGGCTGTGCAGATCGATCGCCTGCGTCCCGGGGTCGTCGCACAGGACGTGCGCCGTGCCATGCGGTAGCAGGACCACGTCGCCGGACTCGAGCCGGACCGGCGGGCGTTCGCCTTCGAACACCAACCAGCAGGTTCCCTGCAACAGGACATGGAAGCCGGCCAGCCGTTCCACATACCCGAAGCGCAAGCCCCACGGCGCCCTGGCCGACATCGACGCCGACAGGCGCCCTCCGAGTTGGGCGGCTTCCAGCACCTGCGTCAGCGCATCCGGACATGAATCGATACGTTTGAACATGAAATCGAGGGTTTTATCCATTCAGTGGATCGAAATTCATTCCTAT
Organism: uncultured Massilia sp.; assembly: GCA_966211695.1. Classification (GTDB taxonomy): domain Bacteria; phylum Pseudomonadota; class Gammaproteobacteria; order Burkholderiales; family Burkholderiaceae_D; genus Telluria. The sequence goes on from CBIHOW010000021.1 coordinate 79,117, forward strand.
AGTGACGTCTCGACCACAACAGATCAAGGATTTCAACATGCAAGCTTCTCCCATCCTGGTGACCGGCGCGACTGGAAAGACGGGGCGCCGCCTGCTTGACCAGCTTGCGCGGCGTGGCCAGGCTACGCGCGCCGCAAGCCGCCATGGCCGCGGCAACGTCGTATTCGACTGGCACGATCCGGCCACGTTTACCGCAGCCCTCGACGGCGTGCGCGCCGTCTACCTCGTGGCGCCCGAGTTCGTCGAGGATCCGTCCGATACGGTCGCGGCGTTCCTGGAGCAGGCGCGGAGAAGCGGCGCCGAATGCGTCGTCGCCCTGTCGTCCATGGGCGTGGGCTTTCCGCTCGAGCCACGCGAATCCGGCCGCCGCAAGGTGGAGCAGGCAGTGATCGAGTCCGGCTTGCGCTGGACGCTGCTGCGTCCGACAGGTTTCGCGCAGAACTTCTCGGAAGGCTTCCTGCTGCCGGCAATCCTGCAGGGCGGCGCCATCGTGTCCGCTACCGGCGACGGTGCGGTCGCCTTCGTCGACGCCGACGACATCGCGGCCGTGGCGGCATCAGCGCTTGTCGACCCGGGGCACGCGTCGATGACGCACGTGATCACGGGCCCGCGCGCGCTCACCTTCGCCGCCGCGGCGGAGGCGATCTCGAAGGCATCCGGCCGGGCCGTGGCGCACCATGCGCTCCCACGCGGCGCGATGGCACAGCTTCTGCAACAGGCGGGCATGCCTGCGGACTACGTCGACATGGTCCTGCGCGACCAGGATGCCATCCGCGACGGCCAGGCGGCAGAGGTCACCGACACGGTGGAACGCGTCACCGGCCGGGCGGCGCGCGGATTCGAACAATTCGTCTCCGCCGCGGCCGGCGCGTGGACGACGACGCCCGTCACGGCGCAGTGACTGTGCTGCGGCGCCGCGCGGTCAGCCACGCATCGAGGCGCTGCGCCGCGCCGGGCGCCACGTGCAGGCCGAGCTTCGTGCGGCGCCACAGGATGTCGTCGGCGCTGCACGCCCATTCGTGGCGCACGAGGTAATCCGCCTCGACCTCGTACAGGCCGGCCACGATTTCCTCGCCGAGATCGGCACGCGCGCGGCAATGGGCCAGCAGCGTCGCAAGGCGCGTGCCGTAACCGCGGGCATAGCGCAGGAGCAGGCCGTCGGGCAGCCAGGCGAATTGCTGGCGCCGCGTGCGCACCCACGCGTCGTATTCCAGCACGGCGCGCGCGACCGGCACCTTGCCGTACAAGTCGCCGCCCGGCAGGCAGGCGTGCGCCGTCCACGCCGGCACCTGGCGGCCCAGCACGGGGCCGATCCAGTCGACGGCCTGTTCCGCGAGCTTGCGGAACGTGGTCACCTTGCCTCCGAACACGGACAGCAGCGGCGCGCCGCCGGCCGTGTCGTGCTCGAAGCGGTAGTCGCGGCTGGCGGACGATGCGCTACCGCCGTCATCCGCGATCAGCGGCCGCACGCCCGCATAACTCCACACCACCTCTTCCGGCACGATCCGGTGTTCGAAGCAGCGGTTCACGGCGTCGCACAGGTAGGCCGTCTCCGCGGGGCTGATGGCGACGCGGTCGACATCCTGCGCATCGTAGTCGACGTCCGTCGTGCCGACCAGCGTGAACGCGCCCTCGTACGGCAGCGCGAACACGATGCGGCCGTCCGGTTGCTGCAGCAGGAACGCCTGGTCGCCGTCGAACAGGCGCGGCACGACGATGTGGCTCCCCTTCACGAGCCGCAACGGGCGCGCCGGGCCGGCCCCGGTCGCGTGCAGGAAGCTGCCCGCCCACGGTCCGGCCGCGTTCACGAGGCAGCGCGCGTGCACGTGGACGGTGCCGTCCGGTCCCTCCAGGTCGGCCTCCCAGCGCTTCGCGTCGCGCCGCACCCGCGCGCAGCGCGTGCGCGTGAGGATCGTCGCGCCCCGTTCGCGCGCATCGAGCGCCGCCAGCACGACGAGGCGCGCATCGTCGACCCAAGCATCCGAATACGCGAACGCCCGCGTGAAGTGGCGCTGCAGCGCGGGGCCGGCCGGCGTATCGCGCAACGACACCATGCCCGAGGCCGGCAAGAAGTCGCGCGGGGCCAGATGGTCGTACAGGAACAGGCCGGCGCGGATCATCCAGGCGGGACGCTGGCCGCGCGTGTCCGCCCCGTGGGGCATCAGGAAGCGCAGCGGGTGGATGATGTGCGGCGCGCTCTTGAGCAGCACTTCGCGCTCCGCCAGCGCCTTGCGCACGAGCCCGAAATGGTATTGCTCCAGATAACGCAGGCCGCCGTGGATCAGCTTGCTGGACGCGGACGACGTGTGCTGGGCGAGGTCGTCCTTTTCGCACAGCACGACGCGTAGGCCGCGCCCGGCCGCGTCGCGCGCGATGCCGGCGCCGTTGATGCCGCCGCCCACGACGAGGACGTCGCACTCGATTCGTTTGCCGTGTTCACCCATGAAGCTCCACTCCGGATTGCCGGGCCCCCGCCCGGCCGCAGCCTACTCTACACCGCGAACGGTGCCCTGTGTTCGGCCACGTCAATCCGGCCGGGGTCGGCCGGCGCGGCCGTGTAGAATCGGGCCATGTCCATCGCTTTACGCCACCGCTGACATGGCGCCCGATATGCGCGCCTGGGTACGCATGCCGTCCGGCAAGCGGCTCGACCTGCTGAATCCGACGCCGTTCGACTGGGACGACAGCGACCTTGCCCTCGGCCTCGCGCGCACCTACCGCTGGGGCGGGCACTCCGCCTGGCCGCTGCCGCTGTCCGTGGCCCAGCACTCGATCGCCGTGATGCTGCTGCGGCGCATGGCGTCGCCCGCGCCGCTCGCGCCCGTCGTCGAATTGCGCGAGCTGTTGCACGACGCGGAGGAAGGCCTGCTCGGCTTCGATGCCGTTTCGCCGATCAAGCCCTTTCTCGGCGACGGGTTCCGCGCCCTGACGCGGCGCCTGGAACAGGCCGTGTTCCTGCGCTACCGCCTGCCCGCGTGGACGCCGGCCGAACACCAACTGCACAAGCGCGCCGACCGCCTGGCCGCCGCCAGCGAAGCCGTGCACGTGGCGGGCTGGTCGGAGCAGGAAGTGCGCACGACGTTGAAGATCCGCTCCGCCGTGCTGGCGCACGATCCGCTGGTCGACGTGTACGGCTGCGCGCCGTGGGAACCGTGGCCGCCGGGCCTGGCCGCCGAACGCTTCCTGGACGCGCTGGAAGGCCTGCAACGCCGCATCGACGAAGGGGACGCGGCATGAGACATCCTGTGTCAACCCCCATTCTTTTGAAGCGCGACGGCGTTACCGT
>CBIHOW010000022.1:0-81828 GCA_966211695.1 uncultured Massilia sp.
ATCGGATGCCAGATGGGCGACGTGGTGCGGGCGATCGTGCCCATGGCCGGTTCGCTCTGGAGCGGCTGTGCCGGTTCTTCGTACAAGGTGGCGGCCATGTTCATCCACGCCAAGGACGATAACACGGTGCCTTATTCGGCGGGGATGGAGGCGCGGGATGTCTTCCTCAAGCGCAATAGCTGTAGTGCCACCACCGTGCCCGTGGGCAGTAACGGCTGCGTAGAGTACCAGGGCTGCGACAGCGGCAAGCCCGTGCTATGGTGCGGCACCGAGACCGGCGGCCACTGGTACCCCAATTTCTCGGCGCAGGAGTCCAAGGCCTTCTTTGACCGGTTCAAGTAGTCGAACACAGTCTCGGTAAACAACGAAAGGTCGTTGATGATGCGGATCCGCTCATCAACGACCTTTTTTGTTGGCGGCTAACGCGCGCCTCAGCCTTCCATCTGCTCCAGTTCCTTGCCGCGCGTTTCATGCACATAGCGCAGCACGAAGTAGACGGAGATCACCGCGGCCACGGTGTACAGGCCGTAAGCGCCCGCCAGGCCGATGCTGGCGAGCAGCATCGGGAAGGTCACCGTGATCAGGAAGTTGGACGTCCATTGGGCCGCGCCGGCGACCGCCAGGCCGGAACCGCGGATCTGGTTGGGGAACATCTCGCCCAGCATGACCCACATCACCGGACCCCAGGAGATGTTGAAGAAGATCACGTAGATATTCGCCGCGGCCAGGGCCACCACGCCCATCGAACCGGTCAGGGCCAGTTTGCCGTTGGCGTCGAGCGAGGCGCTGGCGAAGGCGAACGTCACCAGGCCGAGCGTCACCGCCATGCCGGCCGAGCCGATCCACAGCAGGGGCTTGCGGCCGATGCGGTCGATCAGGAACACCGTCACGATGCAGGCGCCGATGCTCAGGCCACCCGACAGGACGTTGATCAGCAAGGCATCGCTCTCGGAAAAGCCGACGGCCTGCCACAGCACCGCGCCGTAATAGAACACCACGTTGATGCCGACCAGCTGCTGGAACGTCGCCAGGCCGATGCCGACCCACACGATCGGGCGCAGCTTGCCGGTCGCCTTGTTGACCAGGTCCGACAGCTGCGGACGGTGGTGGTCTTCCGCCAGCGACACGTCGATCGCGTTGAACTTGGTGCGGGCCACGGCCGCGCCATACAGGCGTTCCAGCACGGCCAGCGCTTCATCCTTGCGCTTCTTGGCGACGAGGAAGCGCGGGCTTTCCGGGATCGTCAGCAGCAGCAGCAGGAACAGCACGGAGGGAATCGCCATCATCCAGAACATCCAGCGCCATGCTTCCTGGCCCAGCCACAGTTCGCCGGTCGAGGCGCCGGCCGCCCGCGCCAGGACATAGTTGCTCAGGAAGGCGCAGAACAGGCCGCTGATGATGGCGATCTGCTGGACGGTCGCCAGCCGGCCCCGGTAGCGGGCCGAGGCCACTTCGGCGATGTAGGCCGGCGACATCACGCTGGCCGCGCCGACCGCAAAGCCGCCCAGCACGCGGGCGGCGATGAAGACGGCCGAACTTGTCGCGAAGCCCGCGCCCAGTGCCGACAGCAGGAACATCACGGACGAGATGAGCAGCACGGTACGGCGTCCCCACAGGTCGCCCAGCCGGCCGGCGGTAAAGGCGCCGAGCGCGCAGCCCAGCAGCATCGACGCGACTTCAAAGCCGAGCTCGGCGTCGGTCGAATGGAAGGCCTGCTTCAGGCCGTCGACGGTGCCGTTGATGACGCCGCTGTCAAAGCCGAACAGGAAGCCGCCGATGGTGGCAACGCAGCTGATCAGAATGATGAGGCGGGTGTTCTCCGCCTCCTGGATGGTACTCGTGCTCTCGACGGCACTGGTGTTCATACAAGTCTCCTTGGTTTGTCTTGGTGTGTTACCGCGGTCAATGTGGGTCTATAACATCCGATACCATCAAACAAATAGCGCTAACATCTTGTCGAGTCTGTACGATTTCCGGCTGTGTGTCAATGTATTGCGAGCCACGGCATTCGCTCGCCGGCATTGGATCGAGTAAGATGCTCGCCGTACCCTGCAAAGCCCTGTCTTTACAGGGCTTTGTGTTGAAATACCAGGAATCCCCGATGGAAATCAAGGTCAACTTTCTCGACAAGCTGCGTCTGGAAGCCAAGTTCGACGACTTCACGGTCATCGCCGATCAACCGATCCGCTACAAGGGCGATGGCTCGGCGCCCGGCCCGTTCGATTATTTTCTGGCCTCGTCGGCCTTGTGTGCGGCGTACTTCGTGAAGTTGTACTGCAACACCCGCGATATCCCCACCGAAAATATTCGCCTGTCGCAGAATAATATCGTCGACCCGGAAAACCGTTACCGGCAGATCTTCAAGATCCAGGTCGAGCTGCCGCCGGACATTTCGGAGAAGGACCGCCAGGGGATCCTGCGCTCGATCGACCGCTGTACCGTGAAGAAGGTAGTGCAGACCGGGCCCGAGTTCGTGATCGAAGAGGTCGAGAACCTGGATGCGGATGCGCAGGCGTTGCTGACCTTGCAACCTGCCGCCGACGCGGCCACCTATATCCCCGGCAAGGACCTGCCGCTGGAACAAACCATCGCCAATATGTCGGGGCTGCTGGCGGGCCTCGGCATCAAGATCGAAATCGCTTCGTGGCGCAACATCGTACCGAACGTGTGGTCGCTGCATATCCGCGATGCGCACTCGCCGATGTGCTTCACGAACGGCAAGGGCGCGACCAAGGAAAGTGCGCTCGCGTCCGCGCTGGGCGAGTATATCGAACGCATCAGCAATAACCATTTCTATGCCGGCAGCTACTGGGGCGAGGAGATCGCCAATGCGGCCTTCGTCCATTATCCGGACGAGCGCTGGTTCCAGCCCGGCCCCGACGATGCCTTGCCGGAGGAGATCCTCGACGAGTACTGCCTGGCGATCTACGATCCGGAAGGCGAATTGCGCGGCTCGCACCTGGTCGACACGAACTCGGGGAATGTGGAGCGCGGGATCGTGTCGCTGCCTTACGTGCGCCAGTCGGATGGCGAGACCGTTTATTTCCCGTCCAACCTGATCGAGAATCTTTACGCCAGCAATGGCATGAGCGCCGGTAATACGCTGGCCGAAGCCCAGGTGCAATGCTTGTCCGAGATTTTCGAGCGTGCCGTCAAACGCGAGATCCTGGAAGGCGAGATTGCCCTGCCGGATGTGCCGCAGGACGTATTGGCGAAATACCCGGGCATCGTAGCGGGCATCCAGGAACTGGAAGCGCAGGGTTTTCCGGTGCTGGTCAAGGATGCGTCGCTGGGCGGCGCCTATCCGGTCATGTGCGTGACCCTGATGAACCCGCGCACCGGCGGCGTCTTCGCATCGTTCGGCGCGCATCCGAGTTTCGAGGTGGCGCTGGAACGGAGTCTGACGGAACTGCTGCAGGGCCGCAGTTTCGAGGGCCTGAACGATCTGCCCCAACCGACATTCGCCAGCGAAGCCGTGACCGAGCCGTACAATTTTGTCGAGCACTTCATCGATTCCAGCGGCGTCGTGTCGTGGCGCTTTTTCAGCGCCAGGGCGGACCACGATTTCGTCGAATGGGATTTCACCGCGCAGGGCGAGAATGCGAATGCGGAAGAAGCCGCGACCCTGCTCGGGATCCTGGCAGACATGGGCAAGGAAGTGTACATGGCCGTGTACGACGAGCTGGGCGCCACGGCGTGCCGGATCCTCGTACCCGGTTACTCGGAAATCTATCCGGTCGAGGATCTCGTCTGGGACAACACCAACAAGGCCTTGCTGTTCCGCGAAGATATCCTGAATCTGCACCGCCTGGACGACACGGCCCTGGCCGCGCTGCTGGATCGTCTGGAAAACAATGAGCTGGACGAGTATTCCGATATCGCCACCCTGATCGGCATCGAGTTCGACGAGAACACGGAGTGGGGCCAGCTGACGGTCCTGGAGTTGAAACTGCTGATCCATCTCGCGTTGCAGCAGTTCGAGGAAGCGCATGAACTGGTGGGCGCTTTCCTGCAATACAACGACAATACCGTCGAGCGCCGCCTGTTCTACCAGGCGATGAACGTAGTGCTGGAAGTCGTGCTGGACGACGAACTGGAACTGGACGACTACGTGACCAATTTCCGGCGGATGTATGGCCATCCGCGCATGGATGCGGTGCTCGGTTCCGTCGACGGCAGCGTGCGTTTCCACGGCCTTACGCCGACGAGCATGAAGCTGGAAGGGCTCGACCGGCATCATCGCCTGATGGACAGCTACCGGAAGCTGCATGCGGCGCGAGCCAGGTCGAGGCGGTGAAACCAGCCCTGTTATAACCCCTGATTTCAGGGGTTTTTTTTCGCACGCTGTTGTTATCCGATCACACACAGATATTGACATTGGATTCAGCCTCAGCGGACAATGGCTCAAGATTTGGCAACGTTTCCAAATTTTTTTAGCGGGTCTGGCAACGTTTCCAATCTAATTGTCGCACTGGGTTGACCGGACGCGTCGCAACAGGAAAGACGCCCTGCGTTTGCCCAAAAGTGGCAACGTTTCCATTTGCAATGCGGATGGATGCGCTTCCAGGATCACATTAGTTCAAACAACGAGGAGACACCATGCACCAACCCGGCAAAGTCCGTCCCCAGCAACGCATCCTGTCCATCACCCCGATCGCCGCCGCGTGCGCCGCCCTGTTGTGGGGAAGCGCCGCCGGCGCGCAGGACACCGGCGATGCCACCCCGAGCACGGTGGTCGTCACCGGCATCCGCGGCAGTATCGAGAGCTCGATGGCCATCAAGCGCGACTCCGATTCGATCGTCGAGGCGGTGACGGCCGAGGACATCGGCAAGCTGCCGGATGTGTCGATCGCGGAGTCGATCGCGCGGCTGCCGGGCCTGACGGCGCAGCGCGTCGCCGGCCGCGCGCAGGTGATCTCGCTGCGCGGCCTGTCGCCGGATTTCGCGGGCACGCTGATGAACGGGCGCGAACTGGTCAGCACCAGCAATAACCGCGGCGCCGAATACGACCAGTATCCGTCCGAGCTGATCAACGGCGTCACCGTGTACAAGACGCCGGATGCGTCGCTCGTGGGGCAGGGCCTGTCCGGCACGGTCGACCTGCAGACCGTGCGTCCGCTCGACCGCCGCGAGCGCGCGCTCGCGTTCAACGTGCGGGGCGAACGGAACGGCAACGGCAAGCTGAACGACGAATCGTCGCCATGGGGCCAGCGCGTCAGCTTCGCCTACATCGACCAGTTCATGAACAACACGCTGGGCGTGGCCGTCGGGTTCGCGCACCTGGACTCGCCCGGCCAGCAGAAGGAATACAAGGCGTGGTGGTGGGGCGACCAGAACAACCTGCCGCCGGGGAATGCCGACGTCGTGGCATTGAAGGGCGCGGAAGTGACGGCGACCTCGCGCAAACAGGTGCGCGACGGCCTGATGGCGGTGCTGGACTACAAGCCGTCGCGCGAATTCCGCAGCACGGTCGACCTGTATTACTCGCAGTTCGACCAGACGGAAATCATGCGCGGCATGATGTGGAACTCGCACCAATGGAGCGCCGTGACGTACCGGGACCCGCAGATCGAGACGATCGGCAACGTGAAGTTGCTGACGGGCGGCACGCTGGTCAACCTGGAACCGATCGCGCGCAACGACTACAACACGCGCAAGGACACCCTGTCCGCGCTCGGCTGGAACAACAAGTACCGGACGGGCGAATGGGAATTCGTCGGCGACCTGTCGTACTCGCAGGCCAGGCGCCACGAACAGGTGCTGGAAACCTACGCCGGCCTGGGCCCGGCCAATTCGGGCATCACGGACAACAACTTCCAATTCAACATCCCGGTCGAAGACGGCATCCCCAAATTCACCCCGAGCGTGGACTTCACGAACCCGGGCATCATCAAGCTGACCGACGTCGGCGGCTGGGGCAAGGATGCGGACATGCACCGTCCCAAGGTCGACGACACGCTGGGCTCCCTGAAGGTGTCGGCGAAGCGCAGCCTGGCCGGCATGTTCAGCTACGTCGAGGGTGGCCTGAATTACTCGAAGCGCGACAAGAAGCACTCCGACATCAACAACTACTACTTCCTGAAGAACAACCACGCGCCGGTGTCGGTGTCGTCGGACCTGATCCGGCCGTCCACGTCGCTGTCGTTCGCCGGCATCCCGGCCGTGCTCACGTACGACACGCTGGGCGTGCTGGCCAAGTACTACGACCAGCAGCCGGCCCGCAGCGCCGACCTGGCGATCCAGAACTGGAGCGTGGAAGAGAAGGTCACCACCGGCTACGCCAAGCTGGGCATCGACACCGACCTGGGGCCCGTCCCCGTGCGCGGCAACCTGGGCGTGCAGGTGATCGGCGTGAAGCAGGGCTCGGACGGCCTCGCGGTGGCGGGCGACAAGATCACGCCGCTGCACGGCGGCAGCGACTACCACGACGTGCTGCCCAGCCTGAACCTGAACTTCGACCTGGGCCACTTCGTCGACCGCACCGCGCTGCGTTTCGGCGCCGCGAAGACGGTGGCCCGTCCGCAGATGCAGGACATGCGCGCCGGCGCATCCGGCGGCATCAGCGACACGACGCGCGAATGGAGCGGCAGCGGCGGCAACCCGACGCTCGAACCGTGGCGTGCCCGCGCGTTCGACCTGTCGCTCGAGAATTACTTCGCCAGGAGCAGCTATGTCGCCGTCGCCGCGTTCTATAAAAACCTGACCAACTACATCTACAACCAGCAGACGGCGTACGACTTCACCGGCTTCCCGACGCAGTCGAAGACGGTCCCGATCAGCAATATCGGCACGATGAACCGTCCGGCCAACGGCCAGGGCGGCATGGTCAAGGGCCTGGAGCTGTCGGGCTCCCTTGAAGGCGGGCTGCTGTGGCATGCGCTGGACGGCTTCGGTATCGTGGGCAGCTATTCGCTCACGGCGTCGTCGATCCACCCGAACGGGCCGGGCACGAGCGAGAAGCTGCCGGGCCTGTCGGGCAGCGTGTCGAACGTGACGCTGTTTTATGAAAAGAACGGCTTCTCGGCACGCGTCAGCCAGCGCTACCGCTCCGCGTTCCGCGGCGAAGTCACCGGCCTGTTCGCGCTGCGCTCGTTCAGCGAGATCCTGGCCGAGAAGCAGATCGACTTCCAGACCGGCTACGCGTTCGAGCAGGGCAGCCTGAAGGGCCTGTCGATCCTGCTCCAGGTGAACAACCTGAACAACTCGCCGTACCAGACGAAGCAGGGCAGCCCGTTCGCGAGCGGCGCCTATGCCCCCGAGCGCTACACGACGTATGGCCGCCAGGTGCTGCTGGGCCTGAACTACCGCCTGTAAGGAGACGACGATGCGAATCACGATGGCCGCATTGGCCACGACACTGGCCGCACTCGCCCTGGTCTCCGCTTGCGGCGGTACCGGCGGCGGCACATCGGTGCCGCCGACACAGGCCCCGACCCCGGTCACCGTCACGCCGCCGTCGACGGCGCACCCGGTCGAGCCGGGACCCGCGGTGCCGATCACGCAGGCGGCGCAGATGATCCACGCCCGGGGCGCGGCATGGGTGACGGCGGACGGCAGCGAGATCCACCTGAAGGGTGCGAATCTCGGCAACTGGCTGATCAACGAATTCTGGATGATGGGGCAGGGTTCGAACGGCGTCGACACGCAATGCAAGCTGGAGGCCGTCCTCGACAAGCGCTTCGGCTACGCGGAACGCGACCGTTTGTTCAAGCTGTTCCGCGACAACTGGATGCAGCCGGCCGACTGGGACCAGCTCGCGCGCTTCGGCGTGAACGCGGTGCGCCTGCCATTCATCCACACGCTCGTGGAAGACGAGCAGCATCCGGGAAGTCTGCGCGCCGATGCCTGGCACTACCTGGACGACGCGATCGCCCAGGCGGAGCGGCGCGGCATCTACGTGATCCTCGACCTGCACGGCGCCGCCGGCGGCCAGGCCGGGGAGAAGGAACAGCATGACGGCTGCATCGGGCCGGCGGCGCTGTGGACCACGCCGGCCTACCAGGACCGCACCGTGTGGCTGTGGCAGCAGGTGGCGGCGCGCTACAAGGACCGCCCGGCGGTGGCGGGCTACAGCCTGCTGAACGAACCGTGGGGGACGGACCCGGCGACGCTGGCCGCCTTCATCGGGAAGCTGTATGGGGCGGTGCGTGCCGTGGACCCGAACCACGTCGTCATCCTGCCGGGCCACAGCAGCGGCATCGGCGCGTACGGCGACCCGGCCGCAAAGGGCATGACGAACGTGGCGTTCGAGATGCATTTCTATCCGGGCCTGTTCGGCTGGGGTTCGATCGGTCCGGCCGTGCACCGCGACTGGCTGCTCTGCAACGCCGCGAAGACGACCGGCGTGTGCGAATGGGACAAGCGCATCCAGGGCCTGAAGACGCCGTTCCTCGTCGGCGAGACGCAGCCGTGGGCGAGCATGGGCCTGGAAACGGGGGCGCAGGTGACGCGCGCCAGCTTCGACACGTACGCGAAGCTCGGCTGGGCCACGACCGTCTGGGCGTACAAGTACGTCAGCAACGCCGGCGGCCACGGCACCGGCACCTGGGGCATGGTCACCAACGCGGCGGGCGCCACGATTCCCGCGCTGGATTTCAACTCGGCCTCGCTGGGCGAGATCGAGAACCTGTTCAAGCTGTACGGCAGCGTGCGCTACGAACCGCACCAGCAGTTGCGCGACTGGATGACCAGTTCCAATGCGCCCGATCCGTTCGCGGGCCTGTAACGACGACGAGGAGACCATCGTGACCACGAAACGAACCATGATCCGGCTGGTGTGCGTCGCCACCCTGTTGCCCTGCATCGCACTGGCGGACCAGCCCTGGCAGGTGTACACGACCGCGCAGGGCGGCGAGCCCTTCGCGGCGCGCCGGCTGGACGCGCCGCGTGCCGCGAGCCAGCCGCTGGAGACGGAGACGGCCGTCTTCGTCGATACGACGCGCCGCTACCAGGAGGTGTTCGGCTTCGGCGGCGCCATCACCGACGCCACCGCCGAGACGTATGCGAAGCTCAAGCCGGAAGCGCAGCGGGCCTTCCTGAAAGCCTACCTCGACCCGCGCGAGGGCCTCGGCTACACGATCCTGCGCACGACGATCCACAGCTCCGATTTTTCCAGCGGCAGCTACACGTACGTGAAGGACGGCGACCGTTCGCTGGCCTCGTTCGACATCGCCCACGACCGCCGCTACCGCCTGCCGCTGCTGCGCCAGGCGCTGGACGCGGGCAAGTCCTACGGCGCGCGGATGCGCGTATTCGCGAGCCCGTGGAGCGCACCCGCGTGGATGAAGACGAACGGTTCCATGCTGGGCGGTGGCAGCCTGCTGCCGGCGTACGCGGACACGTGGGCGCAGTACATCGTCAAGTTCGTCCAGGCGTACGAGAAGGAGGGCATCCCGCTGTGGGGCCTGTCGGTGCAGAACGAGCCGATGGCGAAACAGACCTGGGAATCGATGATCTTCTCGGCCGAGGACGAGACGCGCTTCCTCGCCGACCACCTGGGCCCGACACTCCATGCGGCGGGCCTGGGCGACAAGAAGATCATCGTGTGGGACCACAACCGCGACCTGCTGCCGCAGCGCGCCGCCCACATCCTGAACGACCCGAAGGCGCGCCCGTACGTGTGGGGCGTCGGCTACCACTGGTACGAGACGTGGGCCAAGGGCGAGCCGATGCACCGCAACCTGGCCGCCGTCCACGAAGCCTGGCCCGACGTGCCCTTCCTGCTCACCGAGTCGTCGATCGAGAAGTTCGATCCGGGCCAGGTGCAGAGCTGGGCGAACGGCGAACGCTATGGCAGCGAGATCATCGCCGACCTGGCCGCCGGCGCGAGCGGATGGATCGACTGGAACATGCTGCTCGACAGCCGCGGCGGTCCGAACCACGTCGGCAACTACTGCTTCGCGCTGCTGCACGCGAGCGACGACGGCCAGCTCGTGTTCACGCCGGCGTATGCGTACATGGGCCACTTCTCGCGCTGGATCCGTCCGGGCGCGCGCCGCGTCGGCGCGGCCGCGAGCCGCAGCACCCTGCAGACGGTCGCGTTCCGCAACGGCGACGGCCGGCTCGCGGTCGTCGTCATGAACAGGACCGGCCAGCCGCAGCGCTACCGCCTCGTCGTCGACCGCATGGAAACGGCGGTCGATATTCCGGCGCACGCGATCCAGACCGTGGTGCGCTGAAACCACAAGGAGACCCAATTCAGCCGTCACCGGCCGCGGCCGCTTCGAGTTCGCGCGACGGCGGCCGGGCCGGCCGCAGGAGCGCGGCCCTGCCGGGCAGTTCGATGATCCGGTCGGCGCTGGCGATCGTTTCGGGACGGTGGGCGATGATCACCCGCGTAATGTTCAGCGACCGGATTGCCTGGTTCACCTGGCGTTCGAGTGCCACGTCGAGGTGACTGGTCGCCTCGTCCAGGAAAAGAATCCTGGGCCGCTTGTAGAGCGCACGCGCAAGCAGGATCCGTTGCTTTTGCCCGCCCGAGAGGATCGTTCCCATGTCCCCGACGAGGGTGTGGTAACCCATCGGCATCGTGGCGATGTCTTCGGCAATGCAGGCCAGCCGCGCGCATTCGGCGATCCAGTCCCGGTCCGGAGACACATCGAAGAAACTGATGTTCTCCGCGATCGAACCGGCGAACAGCACATCGTCCTGCAATACCGTCCCGCTCATGCCGCGCAGGTAGTCGACGCCGACGGTTTGCAGGTTTTCTCCCCCGACGACTACGTCGCCTTCGGTCGGCGCCAGGATGCCCAGCAGCAGGTTCAACAACGTCGACTTGCCGCAACCCGAGGGGCCGACGATCGCCACCGACTGGCCCGCATCGATGGTCAGATCGACGCCTTCCAGGACATAGGGCTCATTGTCGCTGTAGCGATAGGACAGGCCCCGGACTTCGATGCCGATCGGCGCGTCGCCGGCGGCAGCGGACAGGCGGTCGTCGCCGGATGCTTCCGGGGCGGTCAGCACGATATCGGCCAGCCGCTCCGCGTGCAGGCGCAGCATCTTGAGTTCGAACCCTTTGTCGATCAACGCGACGACGCGGGTACCGAACTGGGTCTTGTAAGCGACGAAGGCGAGCAGGACGCCGACCGAGAAATTCCCGTCCAGGACGCTTTTGGAGCCCAGCCAGAGAATGATGACGTTTTCCAGGCCGAACAACAGGCCGTTCATCGTCTTGAACGACAGTTCGAGACGGCGGGCACGGATATCGGCGTTGACCTCGTCGATCAGCAGCGCCAGCCAGCCGGAACGCCGCTGCTCCTGGCGTTGGAACAGCTTCAGGACTTTAATGCCGCGCACGGTCTCGAGGAAATGGCTTTGCTGCCTGGCCGCATGGATGATCCGCTTTTCGGTGGCGTCCCGCAGGCGCCCGTAGAACACCCAGCGCGCCAATGCATACAGCAGGACGACGGTCATGGACACCGATGTCAGCATCGGACTGTAGACCAGCATCATGCCGACGATGACGATGGTCATGAGGCCGTCCAGGACCGCTTCGAGAAACGAGGTCGTCAGGATCCGCTGGATCTCTTCCACCGCTCCCGCACGCGACACGACGTCGGCCACGTGGCGCTTCTCGAAATATTGGACCGGTAAACGCAGTAGATGCGACAGGATGTTGGCCCGCCATTGCACGCTCAACGTGGTACTCATGTAGATGAGAATCCACGACCGCGTCCACGTTACCGCATGCTGCATGCACAAGAGCAGGCCGAATCCGATGGCCAGCGTCGCCAGCAGGCCGCGATCGGCCGAGACGAGGACATTGTCCACGATCCATTGTAAGAAGAATGGATTGACCAGGGAAAACACTTCCAGGCTCAATGCCAGCACCAGGATTTGCGTCACCGAACGGGACAGCCCCGATATATGCCCGATCAGGCTGTGGAGCTTGAGGGTCTGGCGCTCTTCCTTCGGCACGAAGCCCGGATCCGGCCACATTTCCAGCGCGACCCCGGTGAACGACTTCGACACTTCTTCCATCGAGACCGTCCGTACGCCCCGGGACGGGTCGTGAATGACGACGGCATGCTTGTTGACTTCCTTGAGTACGACAAAATGGTTGAGGTTCCAATGCAGGACGCAGGGCAGCTCGAGCTGTGCGAGGTGCTGGAGATCCAGCCTCAACGGGCGAGTCCCGAGGTGCATGCGCGCGGCGATCTTCGTGAGATCGACGAGCGTGGCGCCTTTGAGCGAGATGGAAAAACGCTGCCGGAGCGTGGCCACGTCGGTATTGAACCCGTGATACCCGGCGATCATCGCGATGCAGGCGAGACCGCATTCGGTGGCCTCCGTCTGCAACAACATCGGCAATCGCCTGGCGGAATCGAACGACAGGCCGTCGAGAAAAGACATCGAATTCTTCCGGAATTAAAGTTTGGCGGAGATGCTGTACAGCGGCTCGAGTACCCATTCGAAAATGCGCCGGGAATCCTGCATGATGTCGGCTTCGAGCTGCATCCCCGGGCGCAGCGGCTGGGGCTGGCCGTAGGCCTGCACCGTACTCGATGCGAGTTTCACGGTCACCTTGTACATGGGTTCGGTCACGTCGCTGGCCATGCCCAGCAGGCTCAGTTCCCCCATCGGCAGGGCGGAGCCGGAGATGCTCTGGACGATGCCTTTTCCATGGCCGAATTTCTGATAGGGGAAAGCCTGATATCGCAACAGGACGGGTGCGCCGACTTTCACGAAACCGATCGCCCTGCTGGGGATGAACAGCTCCGCCATCAGCTGCGCATGTTCAGGCACCAGGCTCAGCATCGACCGGTCCGGTTCGACGATGTAGCCCTTCTCGACGGCGACCGCGGTGACCTTGCCGTTTTCCGGGGCCGTGATCACCGTGCTGCGTTTCGCTTCGTTTTCCGCCAGTTCCAGGTCGGTGTTGGCGATCGCCCGCATCAGTTGCTTGGCCTGGTTGGCGTCCTTCAGCGGTGAACTAATGAGCTCGTCACGCCGCGTGCTCAGTTCGCGCGAGATGGCCATGCGGTCGCGCTCGAGTGCCTGCAGGCGGCTGGTCTGCTCGAGCACTTCCGCCTGCTTTTTTGCCACCTGATCCTTCGAGATGTAGTTCATCGACAGCAGTTGCCGGGTGCGCTCGAGGTCTTCTTCGGCCAGCGTCAGCCGCCGTGCCTGTCCCGAAATCTGGGCCCCGATCTTCTGGAGTTCGTTTTCCAACGCCTCCATTTGCCTGCGGGTCGACGAGCGGAGTTCGCGCTGCAGTATTTCGGTTTTGCTCAATTCGTCCTTGAGCGATTCCTGGTTCTCGATGATCTTTTCACTGATCAGCGATTGCGTCTGGCCGGCGCCGCTGCTCCGGCGTTCGCTCGATAACACGAACAGGACCTGACCTTCGGTGACAGTCTGTCCCTCGGTCACATACTTTTTCATCACGATTCCCCGCTGCAGGGAATGTATCTTGATCAGTCCGCCTTCAGGGACGATCTGCCCGACCACGGTAATGCGCTTGGTGTAGCTGCCGAACACAAAGAACAGCACGAGGACCAGGGCACAGATCGCGGCGCCGGCCGTCAACATCGCAAACGACACGGGACGGACCAGAACGACGTCGCCCAGCCATTTGGCGTGCTGGTTCTTGAATACTGCGGAACGAAATAATTGATGAGGATTCATAGTCGGCGATAGGGACGGCGCGCCACACGGTAACGGCACTGGCCGGATTACGCGCCGCCCTCGGGATGGAGGCGGGCTTTCCGAAATCCCGAACCAGACCGCAGATAAACCTGACCGACGCCGGCGCCCAGCCTGCTCCAGAGCCGCGCGCGGCCGGTGAGGTCCTGGATCACCCGCCGCGTTTCCCTGGAGCGTTTGCTTGAATAAACGTCGAGGAGAACAAAAAAATGACCCTCGTTGAATTCGTAGTAATACCTGGGGCAGGCACCCGTGCGGACAAACGCCTTGAATCCTTCCTTGTTGAGTCGCGCCCAGGTGACATAACCTTCCGGCCGGCCCAGATCATCGTAAATGATCCTGCTCGTTCCGGCCATCGCGGCCAGTCGGAGCCGTTGCACGAGTGCCGCGCTGAGATCGAAACCGCCCGCAGCGCGCAGGCTGATCATTTGTAATAAATTCAGTTGAAGATCATCCATTGCTGCACCTTGCGAAAACGGAGAGTTCCTGCACCAGATGTTCCAGATAAAAGCGGAAGCAATATCCGCCGATCGTGAGCGCGGCGTCCGGCCAGGCTTTCAGTTGTTCGGACAGCACGCCGAGCTGGTGCAGTCCGAACGACCCCAGCCCGGTCGCGGTGATTTCTCCCCGGGCTGCATCGAACGCAATTTTCCGGTCTTCGTAATCGAAAAGCGTGAGCGAGAACTCTTCCAGGCCCGAGAATGTCCATTCCGCGACACGGATACTGTCGTGTACCAGCCGCTGTACACCGTCAATATCGTCGGTATCGAAAAGAAGGCTGACATGATCCTGGAAACGTCCCCTGAAAAAATACTCCGACAACAGACATCTTTTAATGGCAATCATGAAGCACGCCGCGCGAAAATAATCGGCATCGACAATTGTCGAATGACGGCGCTGCGCCTCGTTCACGAAATAGTCGAGATCGCGCACTTCGTCCGGGAGATCTGCCGTATGCGCTGTCTGACCCGGACGCGGCAATTGGTGAAAGATGCGGGATAACGCGTCGAACAGCGGATTGTCCTCGGCGCGTGCCTTGGGCCAGGCTTTGCGCACGACTTTTCCCGTCAGTATGACTTTGAATAAATAATCGGCAAGCGCCGGATGGGCTTCCGCATCGCTTTCGCCGCCGTACCCGTCGAGGCCGGCGACGAACAGCGCATGTTTGCGCAGCCTGGACTGGTATTGCGCATGATAAAACTTGTAAAACGGCGCCGCCGAAATGCGCGTGCCGTTGTACTTGTTGAAGGTATCGATATTCTCTTGAATAAGATTGACCGGCGCCATGTGCTCTTCGAAGAAAGAGAATGCGCTCGCGAAAAAACCTCCCGGATTGATCCCCGGTGGAACCATGCCCATGTTCGTCAGGTCGATCCAGCGGCCATCGAAGCAGATATTCGAATGCGAAACCGAACCGTGCATGATGCGCGCCATGCGCGCGAATGCGAATTGGTCCGCGGCGGCAAGCAGATAGGAGCCGAGAAAGCGGGTAAATCCCTGGGCGCCGTCGCATGTGCGGAAGAGGGCTTTGTTCGCCGAGCGCACGCGCCAGGTATCGCTCAGCATCCCTGCCTTCTTGAGCGACACGCCGCCGGCGCGCAGGAAGTGAGCCGGCCGCAGCGCGACCGAACGCACCATCAGCGCACCCCAGCCGCGTTTCCGGTCGAAGCCCAGCGTGTACGCGGCGTTACGGGCAGTGAAAATCAGGCCGACGACATTGGCCACGCCATGCGGCAGCAACCGTCCCAGGGTATTGGCGACGATCGTTTCGCACGTCGCATCGATCGCGCTGAATCCGCCGTAGGCGTGCAAGTGGTCGCTGCCGTTCCCGACGAGCAGGTTCCGGCCGATGCCCTTGACCTGGTATGCGCCGATATTCCCGCAACGCACGCCGCCGGCATTGTCGCCGATGCCCGCGCCACCATAGCGCTCGGCCTGCATGTGCACGGGAGCGGCCGTTTCCATGGCCAGGTCATCGAAGCATTCGCTGCCGGGTATCACACAGGCAAAGCGTTTTGCGACCCTGGTTAATTGATCGGCTTCTTCGATGCCCGGGAATTCTTCGGGACAAAACCAGATCGTATTGAAACTCGAAAGCGGAACAGCCTCGAATGAACAAAAAAGACCGGCAAACGCAGAATCGTCGATATACCCCGTGCTGATATTTTGCATTGTGCTCATTGGATTCCAGGCAGGACGAACAGCGCCATTAAAAAGGCCAGGCGCCGCGGGATTCAGTCGAGCGACAGGCCGCGGCATGGATGGTGCGGCCCGAAGCGGTCGCGCCAAGTATAGCCAACTTGCAACTGGGTGCAAAGAAATATTTGACCCGCTATCGGCCGGAGGATATTCGATGTTTTCCGCTGTTTATTCGACCGGATAATTGTCACGCATTATCACGAAATGCCGCGGGTATTATGTGGAATGGGTATTTTCGCTCGAGATACTGGATACTGTTTCATTCGCCAATTCTTGATGTCGAAAGCGGGATGTGCCGGTGATATCGAAAACGATATCGCCATGGGATATCGAAAATGATATCTCGAAATTAATGTGTTAACCTGTCGAAAAATGCTGTTGACAGTTATTTTCCTTGTATTTATGATCGAGAAACATTGATCCGATATCAATGTGAAAAGCGCCCCGCACAACCGTGCGAGGTATTCTCGAAATCCTTATTAAGGGTAATCATGGCTAAGAAAGAAGTTTTGAAGTCGCTGATGCAGACGCAAGATGACCAGAACGCAATGGAAGAGCTGGTCGGTATGGTCGTAATTAACGACGAACTGCTGCACCAGGTGGGCGGCGCATCGTCGGGCTATATCTGCACCGTCAGCGCCGAGTGCTGGGGCTTCAGCTGCAGCCTGAGCTAAGTAGCGAAATAAGCCCTCGAAACCGGACGGAAGCATTTCTGTCCGGTTTTCATTGCAAGGCAATCGTGCATTCCGTGCGATCGCCGATAATTCCGTATATTCAATCCGGTAATCGTTGCGGCTGAATGGCATTGCATCGACATTCCGAGCGCAGGCACGAAAGTATTCATGGATTTGTACAAGTTGACGCGATTTTACGAGGCACATGTCAATGCCGGTGTCGCGGACCTTCGGCGCTTTCTGGAGGCCGGGAATATCTCATGCGGCGATTCGTGCGTGGCGTCGCTGCGCCTCGGATTGCAGGAACAGTTATTCAGGATCACATACAAGGTCCTGCTGGCGCATTACAAACTGATCGCCAGCGAAAACAGCTTCGATGATTATTGCGACGCGCTTGCAGAGGACGACGTCCGGTCGTTCTTCTATGCCCGTTACCCCGCCATGAAACAATGGATGGACGTGATCGCGCGCAACTGGACGGAGCAGGCCGGCCTGATTCTCGCGCGCTTCGAGGCAGATCGCGCGCAGATCGCGGCGGTCATCGTCGCGGACGCGCTCACGGCCGAGGTCCGGACCGTCAAGCTCGGGGCGGGCGATACGCATCGGGGCGGCAGGACCGTTGCGGAGATCGAACTGACGACGGGCGCGAAACTCTTCTACAAACCACGCAGCCTCGCCATCGATAACCATTTTTCCGACCTGGTCGACTGGCTCAATGAGCGGGCCGGCACCGACCTGCGTACGCCGGTCGCGCTCGATCGCGGCACGCACGGGTGGGCCAGGTACATCGCCCAGGCCGACTGCGACACGGCGGAGGAGGTGGCCGACTATTATCGGCGCCTGGGCTGCTGGCTGGCGCTGCTGTATGCGTTGGAGGGCACGGACTTCCATTACGAGAACATCATTGCCGCGGGCGCGCATCCGATCCCGGTCGACCTTGAATCCTTCTTCCACCCCGCCATTCCGTTGATGGGCAACGAGAACGTCGACAATCAGGATACCTCGGTATTGAAGGTCGGCCTGCTTCCCCATCAGGTCCTGCTGGGCGGCATCATGCCCGACATCAGCGGCATCGCCGACGTCGAGGGGGCGGCCGGCCTGCTCGACTCGCTGGCGCTGGTGCGGGACGAACACGGTAACGTCAATTTTCAACGGTCAAAAGGGAAACTGCGCGGCGGGAAAAACGTGCCCCGGCTGGGCGGTAACAAGGTCGAGATGAGCAGCCAGGTGGTCGCGAGCCTGCAAGCCGGCTTCGCCAGCATGTACCAGACGCTGCTGGCCGACCGGGACGCGCTGCGCGAACGTCTCCAGGTATTCCGGAACGATGAAATACGCGTGCTGTTCCGCGACACCGTCACGTACGGCCACTTGCTGGAAGAATCGACGCATCCCACGCTGATGGCCGATCCCGGACAGCTCGTCAAGCATTTCGAACTGCTGTGGGTCGCCGTGCCCGAATACGAGGCCGCGGGCAAGTTCGTGCGGTTCGAGATCGACGATCTGTGGCGGCGCGACGTGCCGCTGTTCTCGGCCAGGGTCGACGGCAAGGATCTGTCCTATGCCGACGACGGCGTGATTCCGGGATTCTTCGAACGGTCGGGTTTCGACAGCGTCATGGAGAAACTGAACCGCCTGTCGGCCCAGGACCTGCGCGACCAGACATGGATCATCGGTAAAAGTCTCGAATTGCGCGACGTGCTCATCCATGCACGCGCCCCCGATCCGGCCGCGCGCGCATCCGGCGACTATGGCACGCCGGAGCGGATGCGCCAGCGCGCGCTCGACGAGGCCTTGCGCGTCGGCGACTACATCGAGCAGCAGATCTACGTGGACGGCGACTACGCGACCTGGGTCGTGCTGAAGACGGCATCGCTCGACAGTAAAACGGTGGAAGTCGTTCCGGCTTTTTACGACCTGTACTTCGGCATGTGCGGGGAAATCCTGTTCCTGACCTATCTCGCGAAACTGAGCGGCCAATCGAAATATGCGGTGCTGGCGGAGAAATCGCTCTCCACCATGCTGCTCAAGCTCGATACAAGGAAGGACGAGGTGCGGGCGCTGGGATTGATCGTCGGATGGGGCAGCGTCATCTACACCCTGACCAGTCTGGGCGTGCTCAGCGGGGATGCCCGGCACTTCGACAAGGTCGAGGCGTACCTGGAGGCCGTCGACCTGCCGGCGTATATCGCCGCCGACAAGAGCTATTCGTTGATCAAGGGAGCGGCCGGCCTGATGCTCGCCTGTGCCGAATACCATCTGGCGACCGGGTCGCCGCGCGCACTGCGGCTGGCGGAACAGGCGGCGCAGCATCTGTTGAGCAGGGTGCAGCCGGATCTGCCCGGTTTCAGCTGGCGCATCAACAGCGCGGTGCCGTTGTCGGGCATGGCCCACGGCGCGTCGGGTATCGGCCTCGCATTCGCACGGCTGTACGAAGCGACCGGGAACGAGACGTATCGCGCCGCCTGCGACAAGGCGCTCGAGTACGAGAGGTCCCTGTTCATTGCGCAACAACAGAATTGGAAAGATTGCCGTGACCTGGCCATCAAGCACGCCGATGGCAACGATGTATGTGCCATGGCCTGGGCGCACGGCGCGCCCGGCATCGGCATGGTCCGTGCGGACCTGCTCGGCACGGGCTGGGACGACGGCAGGATCAGGCAGGACCTGGATGTCGCGGTGAAGACGACGCTCGCGCAGGGGTTCGAGCGGACCCACGAACTCATCAACGGCAGCTTCGGCAATGCGGACCTCTTGTTGTCGAGCGACCGGCATAATACGGCTGCGCTCAAGCAGGCGTCGGCGGACGCGCTCGCCCGGCTGTTCGCCGATATCGACCGGCGCGGCTGGAACCTGGGCGAGAAGAATTACCACGCGCTCGGCATGATGAACGGCGTGACCGGTATCGGCTACCAGTGCCTGCGCATCGCCTTTCCCGAACGGGTCCCGTCGATGCTTACGGGCCGGACCGGTCGCGGCGCGCGGCACATCCAGTAACAGGAGAGAACGAATAATGACGTCTGCAGTCGTCGAAGCGTCCGGGATCGTAAAACGGTTCGGACCCAAGCCTGTGTTGAACGGCGTGAGTTTCACGGTGCCCGCCAAGAGCGTATTCGCGTTCCTGGGCAATAATGGCGCCGGCAAGTCCACGACCATCCGGGTGCTGACCGGGTTGCTCAAGCCCGATGCCGGCACCATCACCGTGCTGGGGCGGAACATGCCGCGTGACCGGAAGGCGCTGCTGCGCGATATCGGGTGCCTGGTCGACTCGCCCAGCCTGTATCCGAACCTGAACGCCAGCGAATTTCTCTCGATCGCCTGTACGCTGAAAAACCTGCCGATGACGGAAATCCCGCGCGTGCTGGAACTCGTGGATCTGCAGTCGGCGGCGCGGACCCGGCTGGCCCATTTTTCGCTCGGCATGCGGCAGCGGATCGCGCTGGCGCACGCGTTGATCGGCAGGCCCAAGCTGCTCGTTCTCGACGAACCGACGAATGGCCTCGATCCCCACGGCATCATCGAGATCCGGCAGCTGCTGCAGCGCCTGCCCGAGTTGGGGGACTGCACGGTGTTCGTGTCCAGCCACCAGCTCGACGAGGTGGAAAAGGTCGCCACCGATGTCGCACTCCTGCAGGGCGGGAGGGTCATCTCGCAAGGCCCGATCCGGACGCTGATGGGGGAGGGCGCCGTGCTCGCGCTCGACGTCGACGACGCGGCCGTCGCCACCGCGTTGCTGGGCCGGCACCAGTACGACGCGCGTGTCACGAGCGAACATACCGTCGAGGTGCATGGCGTCGAACGGCGGCAGGCCGACCGCGTGCATGCCCTGCTGTGCGCCAATGCCGTCCGGCTGTATGAGTCGATCCACAAGAAACCCAGCCTGGAAGAGTGGTTCCTGCGCTCGACCACCATGCGCCCGCAGGAGAATGCATGTTGATCCAACTTGTCAGACTCGAATTGCTGAAATCGAAGCGCTCGCTGGTCGTGTTGCTGACCGCCGTGTGCCCCCTGCTCGTCGTCCTCCTGACTTCAGGCATGTATTTCAAATCCACCCGGTTCGCCGCGGGCGTGACACCCGACTGGCCATCCTTCGTGCTGGGCGCAATGGCGCTATGGACGTATTTCATGCTGCCGCTGTACCTGGCGCTGGCGGCCGCGCTGGTCAACAGCGCGGAGCACAAGAACCAGGCCTGGCGCCTGCTGTTCACGCTGCCGGTGAATCCGCGCGAGGTCTTCCTGGCGAAAGGCATACTCGTCTGGGGCCTGGTGCTCGCCTCGAACGTGTTCTTTGCAATCTATTGTTGTGCAGCCGTTGTCCTGATGGGGACGCTGGCCCATGTCCCGACACCCCTTGGCGGCCTTCCGCTCGCGGCCCCGCTGGCCCGGGTGTGCATCGCGGTGCTGCCGATCCTGGTCCTCCAGCATGCGATCAGCTGGCGCTACGCGAATGTCGCCGTGCCGCTCGGCGTCGGCATTTTCGGCGCCATGGGCATCCTCCAGCTGGGCAGTTCCAAGTACTGGGTCTATTTCCCCTGGTGCTATGGCCTGGTGTCGTCGAACGGCACGGACGATGCGCGCCGGCTGGCACTTTTCCTCGCGGCCGGTATCGGCATCCTGTTGTTGGGCTTGTCCAGCGTCTGGGTTGGAAAGCGGGAAATCAGCCACTGACCCACGAATTTTTATGTCGGCATTGAAACTGGAGCAAGTCAGCAAGCGCTATGGCGCGACATCGGTGATCGACAAGCTGTCGCTCGATGTCCAGCCCGGCGAATTCATCGTCATCCTCGGACCGTCGGGGTGCGGCAAGACCAGTCTGCTGCGCATGGTGGCAGGCCTCGAGGACGTCTCGGCAGGACGGGTGCTGATCGACGGCCGGGATGCGACCCATGCGCCGCCCGGCAAGCGCAACCTGGCCATGGTCTTCCAGCATTACGCGCTCTACCCCCACATGACGGTCCGCGACAACCTGGCGTTCGGCTTGCGCAACGTGCGCGTCGGGCAGGCCGACATCGACCGCCGCATCGCCGAATCGGCCCGCATGCTGGAACTGACGGCGCTGCTCGACCGCAAACCCGGCGCACTGTCCGGCGGGCAGCGCCAGCGCGTGGCGATTGCGCGCGCCGTGATCAAGTCGCCCGGCATATTTTTATTCGACGAGCCGCTGTCCAACCTCGACGCGGCGTTGCGCGGCAGGACCCGCGTCGAGCTGGCCCGCCTGCACCGGCGGCTCGGCGCGACGATGATGTTCGTCACGCACGACCAGCTCGAAGCGATGACGCTGGCCACGCGCATCGTCGTCATGAACGGCGGTGTCGTCGAACAGGCGGATACGCCCGTCGAAGTGTATCGCCGGCCGGCGACCCGGTTCGTCGCCGGTTTCGTGGGCACGCCGGCCATGAATTTCATCCCCGTGCAGCGTTGTGGTGTCGAGGCCGGCCTTGCCGTCGTTCGTTTGCCGGACGGCACCCGCCTGGCCACGCGGGTGCCCGATCACGGCCTGCCTGCACATACGGCGGACGATGGCGGGCTGACCCTCGGCGTGCGGCCCGAAAACCTGTGCCTGGCGCCGTCCGGCCCCTTGCTCGGCCAGGTCGAACTGGTGGAATTCCTCGGCGAACGGTCGGTCGCGATCCTGAGATTGTCCAACGGCGACACCCTGACGATCACGTTGAACGGCCACGTGCCGGCGCCGGGCGACACCGTCGCCGTGGGGATCGATGTGCGCGAAGCCCATCTGTTCGACGCCGGCGGCCGTGCCCACCACGCCAGGGCCGACCTGCCATGAGCGGCGTCGCCTTGCGCCGGTCGCTGCCGGCGAACGGATTGTTCGTACTGCCCTTCATGGTGGTGTACGTGCTGCTGGTGCTGTGGCCGCTCATCAAGGGCATGATGATCAGCCTGCACGACCACGACCTGCTGTCGGACGACAGCTTCTACGTCGGGTTGCAGAACTTCGCGGAGCTGGCCGGCGACGAGGTGTTCCTGAAGGCCACGTTGAATACGGTGAAGTTCGTGGCCATCAGCACGCCGGTCTTCGTCGTGGTGTCCCTGGCATTGGCGGTGGCGCTCAATCGGCCCGGCAAGCTCGGTGCGGTACTGCGCGGCACGTTTTTTTGCGCCTCCGTGTTTTCGGTGACGATCGTGACGCTGGTGTGGCGGCTTGCCCTGATGCCGGAACGCGGCCTGGTGGCGCAAGTGCTGGCGCATCTGGGCCTGCATGACGTGAGCCTGCTAAACAGCGAGTGGCTGGCCCTGCCGACGCTTGCCGTCGTGACCGTGTGGTGGATCGTCGGCCTGCCGATGATCGTGTTCCTGGCCGCGTTGCAGCAGATCCCGCCGGACATCTACGAAGCGGCCGCATTGGACAATGCGGGCCGGTGGCGCACGCTCACGCGGATCACCATGCCCATGCTGAGCCGGACGATCATGCTGGTGACGGTGGTCGAGATCATCCGGCAGTTCCAGGTGTTTCCGCAGATGTTCCTCATGACGAGCGGCGGTCCCAATAATTCGACCCGGTCCATCGTTCAATTCGTGTACGAGCAGGCCTTCATGGATTTGTCGCTGGGCTATGCGTCCGCCGCCTCCCAGGTGCTGTTCGCCGTGATGCTGGTCGGGGTGGCGTTGCAGCTGTGGCTGGAGCGCGAGCGGAGGACGACGCCATGAGCGCCATGCCGACCCGCGGGTGGGGGACCCGGGCGCTGATGGTGGCGCTGGCCGTGCTGGCGCTCGCCTGGATGCTGCCTCTGCTGTGGGTGCTGGGCCTGTCGTTCAAGCCCAATGCCTTCCTGCAGACCCACACCGACATCGTGTTCGCCCCGCCTTACACGATGGCGAACTATCTGGACATCGTCGGCAATTCGCAGGTGTTCCACTGGCTGTCCAACAGCCTGGTCGTCGCGCTGTGCCAGATGCTGGGCGTCCTGGTGCTGTCGTCGCTGGCCGGCTACGGTTTCGCACGCACCAGATTCCCCGGCCGCAAGGTGTTGTTCGTCATCGTCATGTTCGGCCTGGCCGTGCCGAGCCAGTCGACGTTCATTCCGCTGCATCGCCTGTTCTCGGACTGGAATCTGCAGAATACCTATGCCGGCCTGGTGCTGCCGGGGCTGGCGGCGCCGTTCAGTGTCTATCTGATGACCCAATACTTCCGCGCGATTCCCGTCGATATCGAGGAGGCGGCGCTGCTGGACAATGCGTCGCGCCTCCAGACCTTCCTGAAGGTCGTCTTGCCGTTGACGCTGCCGGCGCAGGCCACGCTCGGCATCTTCACCTTCCTCAGTTCCTGGAACGATTATCTGTGGCCACTCGTCATTACCACCAGGCCCGACATGTACACGCTCACGCGGGGCCTGGCGAGCACGCAGACCAATTTCGCGCAATCGGAAGGCCTGGGGTTCCTGATGGCGCAGGCAGTCTTCGCCGCACTGCCTGCGCTCGTCCTCTATGTGTTTTTCCAGAAGCATCTGGTCGCCGCGGTGGCGGCGAAGGGGCGCTGATGGCGTCGCCTTGCGTAACGCGGCGTACGCGGCTGGCCTGCCTGCTCGCGCTCGCCGTCCTGGTCGCGCTGCCGGGCTGCGGCGGGAAGGCCCATTCCACCCCAGGCAAGACCGACATCACCCTGATGCGGTTCTTCGGCAGTTGCGATGCCCAGTACGCGCACGTGCAGGACGTTGCGAAAGGCGTCGGGGAGTGCGGCATCATCACTGCGCTCGTCAACCAGTTCAACGCCACCAACACGGACGGCATCGTCGTGCACACGGAAGTGGTGGAGTGGGGGCCTTATTACGATCAGCTGACCGCGCGGATCGTCGCAAAGGACGTGCCGACCGTCGCGGTGATGCATGAGTCCGCGCTGGGCGATTATGTGCGCCGCAATCTCGTGCTGCCGCTGGACAAGGACTTCGAAGCCGCCGGCATCGCCACGAGCGACTTCACGGAGCACGCACGGCGCGGCGTCACGTTCGCGGGCCGCAGCTATGCGCTGCCGTTCGATTCCTGGTCCTGGCTCTGGCATATCAATCTGTCCATGATGAAAAAGGCTGGACTGGTGGACGCTGCGGGACAGCCCCTGATCCCGCATTCGCCGGAAGAGCTGCTGGCCTACGCGCGGCAATTCCGCCGTGCGACCGGCAAGCCCTATTTCGCGTGGGCGTCGGCCAACGAGGCCGCCGCGAACACCCGCACGTTCCTGACCCTCGTGGCGCAACAGGATGCCCGCCTGTTCGGGGAAAACGGCAAGTCGATCCACATGCGCCAGCCTGCCGTTGCCAATGCGTTGAGCCTGATGCAGCGGCTGTACGCGGAGGGCCATGTCAAACCGAATCTCGACTATGGCGGCGCCAACCAGGCATTCCTGCGCGGCGATGCCGGCGTGGTCCTGGTCGGGACGTGGACGATCGACCAGTTCATGCACGAATCGGAGGCGCCCGGTTCGCCTTTGTCCGGTGGCTACACGGTATTGCCGTTTCCGCAGCTCTACGGGCACAAGGCCGTGTTCGCGGACGGCCACTCCTGGGTCATGCTCAAGGGGGGCGCGCCCGACGACAAGGCCCATCAGGCGGGCGTCAAGCTGCTCAAGTTTATCTGGGAGCACAGCGATCAATGGGCGCGCTCGGGCAACCTGCCGGCCCGGCGATCGGTGGCGGCCAGCGACGCCTTCCGGGATCTGCCGTTCCGCAAAGGATTGGCGGAAATCACCACCACCGGCATTGCCATGCCCGGCAATGTCCCGACCCAGCGCGCGATCGAGCTCGAGATCGGTGCCGGTGTCGGCAATCTGCTCGTGTCCCGGACGCCCGTCGGCGAGGTACAGGACTACGTCGAAAAACGGGTCGCCCGGGTCTTGAAAAAGGCGCGCCGCTGACGGCACGCCTTCACCCGCGCCACGTCGATAACTCGAACACAGCCGACGGTCATGACCACGGTGTGCGGCGCGCGGTCCATGCCGGCCGCATGAATGCGTCGCCTGCCAACAACGTGGCGGAAAATTTTCGATCGCCACGCCGCGCATCCCCCGGCATGTCGCCAACGTACGCACAGCCACCCAAATGTGAAATGAACAAAGTCCCTCACTCCATGGGGGGCTTTTTTTCTTTTCATACGTGGCAAGATTCCGGCATCAAATGTGAAATCACAACGCCGCTGCGCGAAGGGAAGCGCGGGCTATGCGCTTCTATACACCAGAATGAACCAGTGAAACACGAAACATGCCAGATAGACAATTTGATCAAAAACAAATTTCGTCGTTGTAACTCACGTTAAATATCAAACATGTACATTAATTGACGTTCTGGTTTGACAGAGCGCATAACGCGGCACAGGGGAGGTTGTTATGGATAATGATGACGTTCATCAGCAGCTCACCCGCAGGATCATGCGGATCAGCGAGCGCGCCAGTTTCAGCGACGTCAATGACGAGCTCGTGGCAATCAGCCGCATGCTCGATTTTGACGGGTTCTATTACTACGGCAGGTTCTATACGGGCAGTACCCGCTACATCGAACAGGTCGAGACCAACTACAGCGCGGCGTGGCATGAACGTTACGACAAGCTGAACTACGCGCAAATCGACCCGATCGTCCATCACGCCCAACACTCGCTCTGTCCGCTGGTCTGGAGCGACGACCTGTACACGACCGAATGCCAGCGCCGGTTCAGGAGCGAGGCACGCATGCATGGCCTGGCGGAAGGGATCACGGTGCCCGTCCACAGCAGGAACGGCGACGTCGCCTTCCTGAGCCTGGCCGTGTCCCGCTCCGACGAAGACGCCAGGCGCCACGTGCGCGACATGCTGAACTGGGGTTCGCTGCTGGCCACGTTCACCCATGAAGCGATGCGGCGCATCGTCAAGACCCAGCGCATGACGCCCGCTCCCAGGCTGACGTCGCGCGAAAGCGAAGTCCTGCACCTGGTCGCCGGCGGTAAGAGCACGTGGGAAATCTCAAGGCTGCTCAATATCTCCGAGCATGGCGTGAGTCATCACGTCCGCAACGTCCTCGTGAAGTTCGACGTGGGGAGCCGTCACCAGGCGGTCGCGAAGGCGGTCGCGTTCGGCCTGCTGTAACCGCCCCGGACCGCCCGCAGGCCGAAAGCGGGGGCGGACTACATCTTCGAGTACTACATGTTTGCGTAGTTCTTCGCCGGTCCCGGACCGCGTAAATTTGTCCCTGCAATCGTTGTCGCCGCCGACCGATGCGGTGTGTCTGGGCTGTCCTGAGGAGCGTCAAAATGTTCGAGAGTGAATGTCGAAATCCCTGGCTGGTGCTGCGTACCAAGAACCGTCATGAAAACGTCGTGGAAAGCGTCCTGCTGCAAAAGCAGGTGCCGACCTACCTGCCCAGGCGCGCCGTGATCAGCAGCGCCCAGGGCCGCAAGCGCAGGGTGGAAGTGCCCCTGTTCCCCGGCTACGTGTTCGTGCGCCCGGATGCGAGCCAGTACGAAGGCATGCGCTATATCCGCGGCTCGTGCGGCCTGGTGCTCGCCAGCGGCCGGCCGGCCGCGCTGCCCGAACGGGACCTCGATGCGGTCAAGATGCTGGTCGACAGCGGCGCCGACTTCACGGTCGATCCCGAGCTCGTCGCCGGCACCAAGGTCAGGATCGTGTCCGGCGCCCTGACCGGCGTGCAGGGCGAACTCGTGCGGATCAAGAACCAGCAGGTGCTCGTCGTGAACGTCGACGTCGTCGGCAGCAGCGTGCGGGTGGAACTGGACCGCGACGCGATCGAAGCGCTCTGAACACGCATGCGGGCGGCCGTCCCGCCCGCGGCGACTACATGTTCGTGTAGTTCTCCCCGCCCCGGGTGCAGGATACAGTTGCCACGCTGCATGCCCGGGCACCCCGCACCGTCCTTCCGTCGACGCGGCGGAGCCTGTCCGCCCGATTTAGAGCAGAACAACTTAACGCATTGTCCCGACCATGAAATCCCCGCCAGCGCTGCCGGCCTCCCTTCGTCTTCTCCTCGCGGCATCGTTCGGATTCGTGCTGGACGGCTGCGTCGCGCAAGCGCTGGCGCAGGACGTGACGGGCCTCCAGCTCGAGCCGGCCGGCGCGGCGGACGGCACGGAGACGGCGGCCGCGCCCGAGTCCCCGCTGCGCGTCACCGTCGCCCAGGAAGCGGCCTACAAGGCGGAACGGCCGGACCGCCTGATCAAGAACCGCACCTCGCTGCGGCTCGAATATTCGCAATTCTTCCTGGATCACTTCGTCGTGCAATTCAGCGGGAAGGCGACCGCGTTCCTGAACAAGGACCACCGCCACGACGCCCAGCGCACGGACACGACGGTGTCGCAGGCCTACCTGCAGACGAGTACCGGCCAGACCAGCGTGCGGGTCGGCATCCAGACGCTCGCATGGGGCGAATCGCTGCTCGCCCCGATCACCGACGTGGTCAGCCCGCGCGACAACCGGGAGCTGTTCAACTTCAACCTCGAGGAGCTGAGGGTCGGCCAGCCGATGGTGGCCGTCGACCAGTATTCGCCGCTCGGGCGCTGGAGCGTGTTCTGGGTTCCCAGGCCGGAATTCAACAAGAATCCCGCGAAGGGAACGGCGTACTCGTTCGACCCGTTCCGCTACCGCGACCGGATCGAGGGCGCGCAGGGCGGCGAATACGGCGCGAGCTGGAAGAAGAATTTCGAAAGTGCGGACGTCACGCTGATGGCCGCCAGCCTGGTGGACAACGACTACGGCGTGTCGATGAACGCCGACGGCACCGCGACCCGCGTGAAGGAGCGCTATTCGCTCGCCGGCCTCTCGTTCACCTACGCGATCAAGAGTTTCGTGCTGCGCGGCGAGGCCGCGCTGAAGTCGTCGAAACCGTTTAACGACGCCACGCTGCAGATCGTGAAGAAGCGCGCGTTCGACAGCTATCTCGGCCTGGACTACCGCTACAGCTCTTCGCTCACCGTGGGCGTGGAACTGGTCAACCAGCACATCGCCGGCTGGACCGATGCGATCCAGGGCTATGCGCGCGACAACCGGTCGCTGCTGCTCAACGTGAGCAAGACCATGCTGAACGACGACCTCACCGTCAACCTGCTGCACTTGCAGAGCCGGCCGTACCGTGCCCGCGTCACGGTGCTCGAGTCCACGTACAAGTGGAACGACCACGTCACCCTGGGGTTCAACGCCAGCGTGCCGGACACGGACGACCGCCGGAGCGCGCTGTGGCACGTCCGCGACCAGAAGCAGGTCGGTTTCAAGATCCAGTACCAGTTCTAGCTCAGTTCCAGCTTTTATACCACGACAAGGAGAGAGAAATGACCCAGCAAGACATCTTAGGACTGATCGCCCGCCATACGGGCGAAGTGCTGCCGCGCCTGCAAAGCCATGCGTTCCAGCCCACCGACTCGCTGAAGGAACTGGGCGCCAACTCGGTCGACCGTTCGGAAATCATCATGATGACGCTGGAATCGCTGTCGATGCGCATCCCGCTGATCGAGATGGCGAAGGCCGCGAACATCGGCGAACTGGCGGACATCATCCATGCGAAATGCTGAGGCGCCGGACCTCGTCGTCAGCGGCATCGGCGTGACGAGCGCCATCGGGCAGGGGCAGGCGGCATTCACGCGTGCCCTGCTCGACGGGCGCCATCGCTTCGACCAGCTGCGCCGCCCGGGCCGGCAAGTGCCCGGCGCGGACGAGGGACCGCAATTCATCGGCGCCGAGATCGACGGCCTGGCGGTGCCCGGATCGATCGAGCCCGGCCTGCTGCGCACCGCGTCCTGGTCGGCGCAGGTCGCGCTCGCGACCCTGCACGAAGCCTGGCACGACGCCGCGCTGGACGACGTCGCGCCCGAACGGATCGGTTTGATCGTCGGCGGTTCCAACGTCCAGCAAAGGGAACTGGTGGCCGTGCACGACACGTACCGCGGGCGCGCGGCGTTCCTCCGGCCCACCTATGGCCTGTCGTTCATGGACAGCGACTTGTGCGGCCTGTGCACGCAGCAGTTCGGCATACGCGGGCTCGCCTTCACCGTCGGCGGCGCGTCCGCCAGCGGGCAGGTGGCCGTGATCGAAGCGATCCATGCCGTGGCATCCGGCAGGGTCGACGCGTGCATCGCGGTCGGCGCGCTGATGGACCTGTCTTACTGGGAGTGCCAGGGCTTGCGCGCGCTCGGCGCCATGGGGTCGGACCGCCACGCGGCGGACCCCGCCGCCGCCTGCCGCCCGTTCGACCGGGATCGCGACGGTTTCATTTTCGGCGAGGCGTGCGGCGCCATCGTGGTCGAGAAGCGCGACGCGGCCCGGCGGCTGGAGCGCGCGCCGTATGCGCGCCTGGCCGGCTGGGCGATGCGCATGGACGCCAACCGCAATCCGAATCCGTCCGCCGACGGGGAAATCGCCGCGATCCAGGGCGCCCTGGCCGAGGCCGGCCTGGCGCCGCGCGACATCGACTACGTCAACCCGCACGGCACCGGCTCGCCGCTCGGCGATACGACGGAGCTCGACACGCTGCGCCGGTGCGGATTGCGGCACGCGTGGATCAACACCACCAAATCCGTCATCGGCCACGGCTTGTCCGCCGCGGGCGCCGTGGAACTGATCGCCGTGATGCTGCAGATGAAAGCGGGCAGGCTGCACCCGACGCGCAATCTCGAGACGCCGATCGACCCCGGATGCCAATGGGTCGGGCCGGAAGCGGTCGCGCACCGGATCGACAACGCCATCAATCTCAGCATGGGCTTCGGCGGGGTCAACACGGCCATTTGCCTGCAACGCCATTGCTGAATCAAACATCGCGAGGAGCACTCATGAAGATTTACATGTTTCCCGGCCAGGGTTCGCAGTCCGTGGGGATGGGCGCCGGCCTGTTCGACCGTTTCAAACACCTCACGGAGCAGGCCGACGCCATCCTCGGCTATTCGATCCGGGAGCTTTGCCTCGACGACCCGCGCGACGAGTTGGGCAAGACGCAGTACACCCAGCCCGCGCTGTACGTCGTCAATGCGATGTCGTACTACGCGCGGCTGGAAGATGCCGGCCGGGCGCCGGACGTCGTGGCGGGGCACAGCCTCGGCGAATTCAACGCGCTGCTCGCCGCCGGCTGCTTCGATTTCGAGACGGGCCTGAAGCTGGTCCGCAAGCGCGGCGAGTTGATGGGGCAGGTCTCGGGCGGCGCCATGGCGGCGGTGATGAACGCATCGAAGGACGAGATCGAACAGCGCCTGCGCGACGCCGGCCTGCGCAACGTGTATCTCGCCAATTACAACACGCCGTCGCAGATCGTCGTCTCCGGGTTGTACGACGAAATCGCGCAGGCGGAGGCGCTGTTCCAGGAAGGGAAGATGCGCTACTACCCGCTGGCCACCAGCGGCGCCTTCCATTCGGCGTTCATGGCCGACGCGATGGCACAGTTCAAGGACGTCATCCAGGACTGCGCGTTCTCCGCGCCGGCCATCCCCGTGATCGCCAACGTCACCGCGCGGCCGTATGCCGTCGAGACCATGGTCGAGACGCTGGCGAGCCAGATCGCGAGCACCGTCCGCTGGTCGGAGAGCATCCAGTACCTGCTGGCGCAGGGCCTCGCCAGGGGCGAGGAAGCGGAGTTCGAGGAACTGGGCAATGGCGACGTGCTGACCCGGATGGTCTTCACGATCAAGGCGCAAACGCCGGCACCGGTCCTGCGCGCCATCCTCGATGCGGACAACGAACCCGCGCACGTGACCGCACCCGCGGCCATGTCGGTGCAGGACAAGGTCGCCGCATGGAACAAGTCGCACCGGATCGGCGCCCGCGTGACGTCCACCGCGGGCGGTTACGACGCGCTGGAAACGCGCACGGAAGCGATGGTCCTGTTCGGCCACCGCGCGGCCGTGTACATGAAGGGCTATAACGGCTATTTCGACCTGGACGAACTGGTCCCGGCCTGATCCCGCACGACAGGAGCGCACACCGATGTCCGCCAAGACCGTCTTCATGTTTTCCGGCCAGGGATCGCAGTACTACCAGATGGCGCAGCAGTTGTACGCCGAGAACGCCGCGTTTCGCGGCTGGATGACCCGGCTCGACAACCTGGCCCGCGACATCTCGGGCAGGCGCGTGGTCGCCGAAATCTATGCGCGGCCGAAGTCCGAGCCGTTCGACCGCCTGGCGTTCACGCATCCGGCGATCTTCATCGTCGAGTATGCGCTCGCGCAGTGCCTGATCCTGGAAGGGATCGAGCCGGACATCGTGCTCGGCGCGAGCCTCGGCTCGTTCGCGGCCGCGGCCATCGCCGGCTGCGTGCGCGTGGAGCACGCCCTCGACGCGGTGCTGAAACAGGCGGACGTGTTCGAACGCGCGTGCGAGGCGGGCGGCATGATCGCGATCATGGGCGATCCGGCGCTGTACGGCGAGCCCTTCCTGGCCGCGCGCAGCGACCTGGCGGCCGTCAATTTCGGCGGGCATTTCGCGGTGTCGGCCAGGCGGCACGACCTCGAACCGATCGAGGCCGCGCTGCGGGAACGGGGCATCGTGTTCCAGCGGCTGCCGCTGGGTTTCCCGTTCCACTCGCGCTGGATCGAGAACGCGTACGCGCCGTTCGCCGCGCTCATGCGCACGCTCCCCACGACGCGCGGCTACCTGCCGCTGGCCTGCTGCGAACGGGCATCGTTGCTGGGCGGCCTCGGGGACGATTATTTCTGGAGCGTCGCGCGCAATCCGATCCGCTTCATGGACACGCTGGCCATGCTGGAGCGCAGCGGGCCGCACCGGTACATCGACGTCGGCCCCTCCGGAACCCTGGCGACCTTCGCGAAGTATGCGTTGCCGGCCGGCTCGGCGTCGACGGCGCACGCCATCCTCACGCCGTACGGCCACGACATGCGACAGCTGGACGCCTTGCTGGCGCCGGCCTGACCCGTTCAGGCGTCCGACGTCCTTTCCACGGCGCAGGCGAACGGTTCGAAGCCGGCGGTCGGGACGACCTTGCGCATCGTCACCACCGCCGGCGTCCCGTCCAGCTTTTGCGCGCACAGCGCGAGCAGGTAATCCGCGCCCGGGCGGTATTGCCGGAAGGTCCAGCGGTCCGCATGGTCGTCCAGCGCGGGGTCGATGTCGACCCGCACCGCGCGCGCATGCGGAAAGCGGAACGCGAACTTGTCGAGCGGGAGCGACAGGCCCATGCCGCGCGCC
This sequence comes from uncultured Massilia sp., assembly GCA_966211695.1. Lineage (GTDB taxonomy): Bacteria > Pseudomonadota > Gammaproteobacteria > Burkholderiales > Burkholderiaceae_D > Telluria. The sequence continues at coordinate 32,629 of CBIHOW010000022.1, forward strand.
TTGATGTACGACTCCTTGAACGTCCAGTATTCGAACAGCCGGTCGTGCACGCGCGCGGCCGGCATGCCCGCCAGCTCGGCGGCTTCCTGCGGCGCGAAGAAACTGTCGGCGATGTCCGGCGATACGCGCCGCGTCGCCAGGTGTTCCACGTCGACGCCCAGTTCGCGCTGCCTGCCCACGGCCAGCGCGATGAGGCCCCGGGTGTGCGAGAGGTTGAAACGCAGGTCCTGCGCATCCGGATCGCGGTTGGCGATCGCGGGGCGGCCCCAGGCATTCGCGGAAAACACCCAGTCGCGCGGATCGACGGCCGCGTAGTGCGACAGGACGCTGCGCACCAGCGCCCGCGTCACCAGGTAGCGCTTGCGGTCGTCCGCGAAATGAAAACGTGCCTGCTGCTCGCGCTCCGCGGCATCCAGCAGCGCGCCCATGTCCGCCAGCCTGCGCGCGTCCACGATGTCGTCGTAGAACGCCAGCCAGAGGTGGATGTCGGCTGCGCCGATCCGCAGTTCCGGAAGAGTTGACATGGTGTGCGCACTGCCGCTTCGCCGGCATATTGGTTGGAACGGCACGATTATCCGTCATTGCGGCGCGCCTGCGGCAAGCAATTGCCGGGAACTACACGTTCGTGTAGTTCTCCGGGCCGGAGCGCCGCGTTAGAGTAATGACACCGCCCGATCGAACCGGCGGCACCGAGCTTCGGTTCCAGTTTGACGCACCGCCTGGTGACGTCACACGGCGGAGCCTGCCCGCATCACGGCGGCAGGCCTGCACATCTCTCACGAAAACCCAGGAATGGAAACGGCCGCGGCCGGTCATCTTTTCCAGCGAGACCACATCATGATCGATCACGACCGACTGTCAGCATTCGCGGAAACCTATCTCAAGTCCCTGATCGCCGACGCGACGGGCACGGTCGGCGCCGAGTTCGACGCCTTCGCGCCGTTCGGCGAGCTCGGTATCGATTCGTTCCGCGTGCTGAAGATCGTCAAGGCGCTGGAAGCGGATTTCGGCACGCTTCCCAAGACCCTGCTGTTCGAGAACTTCAACATCAACGACCTGGCCCGCTATTTCGTCGAACGGCATGCGGCGACGCTGTCGCAGAAGATGGCGGGCGCGGGCGGCCAGGCGGCCGTTGCGCGGCCGGTCGCACCCAAGGCGGCCGCGCAGCCCGCGGCCGCCATCGCGGCGCCGGCGCCGGCGCGGCCGATCCTCCTGCTCGAGAAGGACGCCCACGCCGACCCGGAGCTGGGGCCGCTGGTCAGGGCGCTGTTCGACCGCTACAAGAACGACGGCTCGGTGTCGCGCGGCACGCGCAACATCGCGCCCAACCTGTTCATCGGCAGCGCGCGCAAGGGCTATTTCCATTACAGCCGCAGCCGCAACATCATCCTCGCCTACGGCTACACCGGCCCCGCCGATTATTTCGAAGCCGCGGCCTCGGAGCTGTACGAGCATTGCGCCCGGCACGGCCTGGAACTGAACATGCTCGCGGCCGACGAGCTGGCATCGATCGGCGGAGTGGCCTTTTCGTCCACGCCGTTCGGCGTGCTGCAGCGCGTCGTCGACCTGCCGGCGTTCACGCTCGACGGCAATGCGATGCGCCGCCTGCGCTACCAGGTATCGAAATTCCAGAAGGCCGGCGCAGGCCGCACCGAGGAATTCCGCTGCGGTTCCAGCGACGAGACGAGCCGCCAGGTCGCCGACATGATCGAACGCTGGTGCGCCGGGCGCACGATGGTCAACCCGCTGATCCACATCGTCAAGGACGAGATCCTCGCCGGCACGCTGGATCCCGCGCACCGCATCTTCCTCACCTACCTGGACGACGTGCTGCAAAACGTCATCCTGATCTCGCCGCTGTGCGCGGAACTGAACGGCTACCTGATGGACCTCGAGTTCTATCACAAGGAGATGCCGCTCGGCGGCCTGGAATTCGCGATCGTGAACATCGTGCGCGCGCTCGTCGCGGAGGGCAGCCACGTCCTGAGCCTGGGCGGCACCTACGGCTGCAAGCTGGAGGAATCGTCGAACGCCGATCCGGAGGTGGACAAGATCCTGGACGAGCTGCGGATGCAGAACATCTTCAATGACGAAGGCAATCTGCAATTCAAGAACAAGTTCCGCCCCGAGACCCGGACGATCTACCTGTGCCGGCCGGTCGGGAAGTGCGACCCCCACAACGTCATCGACATCATCATGATGATCGCCGACCCGATGAAGATGCAGACCTCGGACGAGGAGCACCAGCGCGGCGGCGCGGCACCTGCGCCTGTACCGGCATCCGCACCTGCGGCAGGCGAGATCGCAGGCATCGCCAACGAAGAGCGCTCCTTCGTGCTGGCGCGCCACGGGTTCAACCCGCTCAACCTGCCGCACAAGGAAGTCGAGTTCGACCTCAAGACGGATTCGTGGGCGCAGCTGCAGATGCCCGCCATCGACAACCAGCTCCACCACCTGAACGCGCAGCTGCACCAGGCCCCGGCCCTCGACCCGGTGCTGCGCGAGATCTTCCCGTTCGCGCACGTGGTCCTGACCACGTCCGGCCGCAGCGCCGAGCGCGTGTTCTACCGGGCCTGGCCGAAGAAGGGCCTCGTGCCGCAGAACCTGCTGTTCCCGACCACGCTGTTCCACCAGATCGACCAGGGCTTCACGCCGCTGGAATTGCCGCATCCGGCCGTGTTCCAGCCCGACGCGGCCGAACCGTTCAAGGGCGGCCTCGATCTCGACGCGCTGGAACGGCGGCTCGAGCGCGACGCCGCGCAGGTCGCCATGGTGTGCATCGAATTGACCGACAACGCCGCCGGCGGCAGCCCGGTCGCGCTCGGCCACCTGAAGCAGGTACGGGCGCTGCTCGGCAGGCATGCGATTCCGCTGATCCTCGACGCGACCCGCGTGCTGGAAAACGCCCGCTGCGTGATCGAACAGGAAGGGGACCAAGCGGGCCGGCCGCTGTGGCAGGTCGTGCGCGAACTGCTGGCGCAGGCGGACGGCGTGGTCGCCAGCCTGCCCAAGGATTTCTGCATCGCGCGCGGCGGCCTGGTCGCGACCAACGACCCGGCGCTGTTCGCCCGGCTGCAGGAAGTCGCGCAGGAAGAGGGCTGCAGCCTGCCGACGCTCGACCGCAAGCGCCTGGCGCTGGCGCTGTCCGATCGCGATTTCATCGAGGCGCAGTCACGGCGCCGGCAGGACGTCGCGCGGCATCTGTGGACGACGCTGCACGCGAACGGCATCCCGGTCGCGCAGCCGGCCGGCGCCCACTGCGTGCTGGTCGACGTGAAGCGCATCCCCGAATTCCAGGCCCTGGCGCACCCGGTCGCGTCGTTCCTCGCCTGGCTGTACGTGGCCACCGGCATCCGCGCCGCCGGACATAATGCCGGCATGCAGCGGGACGGCGCCCTGAACGGCATGGTCCGGCTCGCGATCCCCGTGGGCCTCAAGCGCGAGCAGGCCGACGAGATCGCGCAGCGCCTCGTCGCCGCGTTCGCCGCGAAACGGAATATCCCCGACGTCGACGCGGGCGGCAGCGCCGGCGACATCCACGCCGCGTTCAAGTTGAACGGCTACGTGGCCGCGACCGGGGCGCTCGTGACACAACCGGCTTCTCCCGCCGCCGCACCCGTGGCGCAGGCGCTCCAGCCGCCCCGGGTCACGCCTCCCACCTCGCACGACATCGCCATCGTGGGCATGGCCGGCCGTTATCCGAAAGCGGACAACCTCGCGCAGCTGTGGGACAACCTGCTCGGCGGCGCCGACTGCGTCGAAGCCATCCCCGAACACCGCCTGGCGCAGCGTGCCCGCAACGCGAAGCGCTACCGCGGCGGCTTCATCGACGGCGTCGACTGCTTCGACGCCGCCTTCTTCGGCATTTCGGCACGGGATGCCGCAATCATGGATCCGCACGAGCGCCAGTTCCTGGAAGTCGCGTACGAGGCCGTGGAGGATGCCGGCTACTACCCCGAGACGCTGGGCGGCCCGGACGGCGCGCGCGACATCGGCGTGTTCGTCGGCGCCGTATGGTCGTCCTACCAGATGATCGGCCAGGAAGAGAAGGCCGCCGGCAGGAACGTCAATCCGAGCGCCTTCCTGTGGAGTATCGCGAACCGCGTGTCGTACTGGATGAACCTGTCCGGCCCGAGCCTGACGCTCGACACCGCGTGCGCGGCCAGCCTCACGGCCATCAAGCTGGCGTGCGACGCCATCCGCAGCGGGGAGTGCTCCGCCGCGATCGCCGGCGGCGTCAATCTCGACCTCCACCAGAGCAAGTTCGACATCAATGCCAGCGGCGGCTCGCTGTCGCCGGACGGCGTGTGCCGTTCGTTCGGCCAGGGCGCCAACGGCTATGTGTCGGGCGAAGGCGTGGGCGCCGTCCTGCTCAAGCCCTTGGACCGGGCCATCGCCGACGGCGACCAGATCCACGGCGTGATCAAGAGCGCGGTGGTGACGCACAGCGGCCGGACCAGCGCCTACACGGTGCCCAACCCGCGCCCGCAGGCGGCCATGATCGCCAGGGCGCTGGAGCAGGGCGGCATCGACGCGCGCAGTATCGGCTACGTCGAAGGCCATGCCACCGGGACGGACCTCGGCGATTCGATCGAGATGGCCGCCCTGGCCGACGCGTTCGGGCGGCACGGGGTCGGCACCCAGGCGTGCGCGCTCGGGTCGGTCAAGACCAATATCGGCCACCTGGAAGCCGCTTCCGGCATCGCGGGCCTGCACAAGATCCTGCTGCAGATGAAGCACCGCAAGCTGGTGCCGTCGCTGCATGCGGCCGTGCCGAACGAGAACATCGACTTCGCCGCCTCGCCTTTCCGCGTCCAGCAACAGGTGGCCGACTGGCAGCCGAAGGACGTGGACGGCGTCCGTCATCCGCTGCGCGCGGGCATCAGCACGATCGGCATCGGCGGGACCAATGCGCACGTCATCCTGGAAGCGTTCGACGCCGCGCCGCGCGCGCCGCGGCAAAACGCGCAGGAAGAGCGGATCTATCCGCTGTCGGCACGGACCGCCGGGCAGCTCCGGCTCGCGGCGATGCGCCTGCGCGAAGTGCTGGCGCGCGCCGACGCGCCGCAAGCGGACGACATCTCGTACACCTTGCTGTTCGGCCGCAAGGGCTTCGACCACCGGCTGGCGGTCGTCGCCCGCTCGACGGAGGAGCTGGCCGACAAGCTCGCCGCCTTCCTCGCGGACGAAGCCGACGACGACGTCATGCCGGGCCACGTGAAGAACGCGGGCGCCGTGACGGGCCTGCTCAATGCGCGCGAGAAGCAGGAGTTCGTCAACCTGCTGGTCCAGAGCCGCGACCCGCGGCGCCTGGCGCGCTTGTGGAGCGATGGCGTGATCGCCGACTGGCAGGGCGTGAACCTCGGCGTGAAGGGCAGGCGCGTGTCGCTGCCGACCTACCCGTTCGCGCGCGAGCGCTACTGGATCGGCGCGCAGCAGCCGGCCGCGCTGCCCGCGCCCGCCGAGCCGGCGCAGGCTATCGTCGTGCAGCACGCGGGGGAATACCACGCGGAGGAATACCATTTCGCGGCCGCCGGCGACGCGCCGGCGCCGCATGGCAAACGCGTGGAGCTGGACGCGGACCGCAAAGCGCTTTTGTACGTGCGGCAGATGTTCGCCGCCCAGCTCGGGGTGCCGGTCGGGCAGGTGGACGCCGACGCGCACCTGATGGAAACCGGCGTCACGTCGCTGGACATGGCGCAGATGACGCAGGCGTTCAAGCAGCGCTTCGACCCGGCGTTCTCGCCCACCGCCTTTTTCGAGTGCACGACGCTCGCCACGCTGGCCGCGCTGTTGTGCCGCCGGTATGGCGCCGTCTTCGAGGCGCTGACCGTGACGCGGCTGGCCGTCGCCGATGGTCCGGCACCGCAGGCGCGGCGCAACGACGCGCCGGCCGCGGCTTCCCACCTCGACGACGCCGCATCGGTCCTGCCGCGGCCGGGCGCGGACATCGAGCCGGTGTACGAGGGCATGCCCCGCGCCGTGCTGCTGACCGGCGCCACCGGTTTCCTCGGCATCCACGTGCTGGCGGAATACCTGGCCGGCAGCCCGGACCTGCGCGTGGTCTGCCTGGTGCGCGCGCAGGACGGCGGGCATGGCCTGGAGCGCATCCGCGCACAGGCCGGACGCTACGAACTGGCGCTCGACGAGAGCCGGATCCTTGTCGTGTGCGGCGACATCAACCGTCCCGCGCTGGGCTTGTCCCCGGCCGACTGGGAACGCTGCGCGCACGACGTCGACCAGATCGTGCATGCGTCCGCGCACGTCAACCATATCGAGGGCTACGCCACCTTCCGCGAATCGACGCACGGGATGAAGGAAATCGTCCGGCTGGCCTTCACGGGCCGCCTCAAGCTCGTGCAGTTCGTGTCGAGTACCGCCGCGTGCTTCCACAAGGCCGGCGACGAATTCGCCGTGTTCGAGCGCGAGGATTTCATCGCGGACGGCGCGGCGGTGTACGGCGGCTACGGCCAGTCGAAATGGGTGCAGGAGACCTTCCTCGAGCGCGCCGCCGGCGACGGCCTGCCGTACGTGATCTACCGCTTCGGCGAGCTGTCCGGGTCGAGCAGGACCGGCATCGGGCAGACCGACGACATGCTGCACCGCCTGCTGCAGATGCGGCTCGCCATCGGCTGCCGCGAAAAGATCTCGAGCGAGGTGCTGGACATGGTGCCGGTCGATGTCGCGGCCCGCCTCATCGTCGGCACCGGCAAGGCGCCGCCGCTGTGGAACCGTATCGTGCACGCCACCCACCTCAAGCCGTACAGCTTCGCCAACCTGTACCGGCGCGCGCAGGCGAGCGGCCTGCAATTCGCCCCGGTCACGCGCGAGCAATACCTGGCGCGCTGCTACGACTTCGTCCGCTACGTGTATTCGGTCAGCCCGGTGCACGGCTTCGTCCTCGAATGCGTGCTGCGCGACGCCGAGGGTTCGGTCCGCAAACGCAAGATCATGGACGGCTATTTCGCGGTGCTGTTCCCGTTCGCCCAGGACAACTTCAAGCGCTCGCTGCAATTCCTCGGCCTGGCCTTGCCCGACTGGCCGTCGCTGCTGGACGGTTATTTCAGCCGCTGGAGCCGCGCCGATTGCGGGTTCCTGGCGCGCATCTACGACTACCAGACATGGCGCCAGGCGCGCGAAGCCGTGCCGGTTGCCGTCACCGAAACGACATTGGAGGATGTAAGTGAAGCCTAACAAGGTTCTGGTCACCGGCGGCAACGGCCACGTCGGCAATACCCTCGCCAAGCGCCTGTGCGAACGGGGCTACGAGGTCCGGGTCACGGTGCGCAATCCTGCGGAAGCCGCGAGCCTCGGCATCTTCGACGGCTACCCGGTGGAAGTCCACCAGGCCGACATCCGCGACGAGGCGGCCCTGCGCCAGGCGATGAGCGGCGTGGATGGCGTGTTCCAGGTCGCCGCGCTGTACCACTACGACGAGCAGGGGCATGGCCACGGCATCGTCGCCAACAACACCGAGGGCAGCCAGACCGTGCTGCGGCTCGCGTCCGAACTCGGCGTGCCGCGTGTCGTCATGACGAGCAGCATCGCCGCCGTCGGCTTCGGCGGCAGCGCGGAGCAGCCGCTGACGGAAGAGGACTGGGCCGATCCGGCCGATCCGTACTGCCGCTCCAAGCTGGAAAGCGAGCAGGCGGCGTGGACGTATGCCGAACAACACGGCCTGGACCTGGTTGCGCTGTGCCCCAGCATCATCCTCGGGCCGAACTTCTACAAGCACACGCCGAGCACGGTCAACATCGGGGCGCTGGTGAACAACCAGGTGCCGTTCCGCGTGCCCGTGCAACTCAGCGCGGTGGACGTGCGCGACGTGGCCGACGCCCACATCCTCGCCTACGAAACGCCGGCCGCGCGCGGGCGCTACCTGGTGACGGGCACGCACGTGCCGGACCTGGTCGATGCCGTGGCCGCGCTCGACCCGGACATGCTGGTGCCGCAGCGCGCCCTCACGCTCGACGAGGCGAAGGCGCTGGCCGAGAAGGCCGGCATGCCGGTCGAACTGGTCGGGCAGCCGTACCGCTATTCGGACAGCCGGATCAGGACCGAACTGGGTTGGCAACCGCGGCCCGTCGAGGAAACGCTGCACGACACCATCGCCTGGATCAAATCCAGGGAACTGTAGACCACCGGGACATCTCGCCATGGACAACAACGAATTCGACGTGATCATCGTGGGCTCGGGCGCCAGCGGCGCCACGCTGGCGCGGGACCTGAGCCGGCGCGGCCTGACCGTGCTGCTGCTCGAACGCGGGGCCGAGCGCCCGATGTCGGAAAAGCTTTCCGCCATCGCCGCGATCGCCAGGGAATTCCCCGTCGCCGACGGCATGAAAGCGACGACGGCGTACACGGTCGGCGGCGCCACGAGCATCTACTTCGGCGTCTGCAAGCTGCCGACCGCCGAGACCTTCGACCGCCTGGGCATCGACCTCACGCGCGAGCTGGACGAGGTGCGCGGCGAACTGCCGATCGCCGAGGTGTCGGATGCCTTCCTGCCGCCGCAGTCGATCGCCGTGCGCGACAGCGCGCTCGCGCTGGGCTATCCGATGAAGACGCACCCGATGCTGATCGATACGGGGAAGTGCCCGCAGGGGCGGTATGCGTACGACGCCAAGTGGAAGGCCACGGGCTTCATCGCGGAAGCGGTGGCCAACGGCACGGTGCTGGCGACGCAGGCCACGGTGCGCAAGGTCATCGTCGAGGACGGGCGCGCCGTCGGCGTCGAATACCTGCACAAGCAGGGCGGCGGCCTGCGCAAGGCGTACGGCAGGAAAATCGTGCTGTGCGCGGGTTCGCCGGCCACGCCCAAGCTCCTGATCGACGCGGGCATCGACGACGTCGGCAGCCGCGGGTTCTTCTGCAAGCCGGCGTTCATGGTGTTCGGCAGCCTGCCGGGCCTGGCCGGCCGCGACGCGTTCCTCGGCATGACGGAATGCGATCTCGGGAACGGCATCACGCTCGGCGACGGCGCGATGACCGCGTCGCTGTTCAAGCTGTTCATGCTGTCCAACCTGAAGCCGCTGCGGATGTTCTCGCACGCCAGCACGGTGTCCGTCGCCGTCGCCCTGAACGATACGCTGGGCGGCACGATCGACGGCGCCGGCAGGTACAGCAAACGTATCCTGCCGGCGGAACTGGACAAGCTGAAGGCGACGGAAGGCATCGCCCGCAAGATCCTGGAAAACGCCGGCGCCGGCCGGATCTTCCGTTCCAAGTACGTGGCCGGCACGCCGGGCGGCGTGCTGTGGATCGGCGAACACCTGGACCGCGACCTGCAGACCCGCATCCCCAATCTTTACGTGTGCGACCAGTCGCTGGTCCCGGACGTGAAGATCACGCCGCTGGTCCTGCTGGTCTGCCTCGCCAAACGGCTGGCGAACCACCTGGCGCTGTCGCTGCGGGAACCCGCGGAATCCGCGCCGGCGCCGGCGCCGGCGCCGTCCGGCGTGGTCACGGCCTAGGCCCACGCATCAATACATTTGGAGAACAAAAACAGATGAAAACGGTATTGGGAAAGTTGTTCAGGGCGGTGCGCCGGTGGTTCGTGCCGGGCGCGTTGACGCTGCTCGCGCTCGGCGCCATCGGGCATGTCGCCTGGAAGGCGTCCGGCACGGGCCAATGGCAGCAGGTCCGCGACGAGGACGGCATCCAGGTCTTCACGATGAAGGAACCCGGCTCCACGCTGCTCAAGTTCCGCGCCACGACGCGCGTGAAGACCAGCCTGGCGAGTTCCGTGTTCCTGTTCCGCGGCGACGAGTCGACCAATGACGATTTCGGCGGCAAGAACTTCCGCATCTTCGACCGCATCGAAAAGCCGTCGGTCTACCGCGCCTACTTCAAGGTCGAGCAGCCGATGCCGCCGCCGTTCGGCACCAAGGAACTGGTCTGCCTGCTCAACTACGCGCAGGACCCGAAGACGAAGGAGGTGCTGATCAACGTGCAGGCCGCGCCCAGCAAGATGCCGCCGACGCCCGGCACCACCCGCGTCACCCACCTGAACAACATGTTCCGCCTGACGCCGCTGGCGGACGGCATGGTGCAGTGGGAAGTCACGGGCGACGTGGACATGGGCCTGTTCTATCCGCTGGCGAACCTGGCGATGCCGGAGTTCATGTTCCAGGGCATTCGCGACCAGCGCAAGCTCGTATTGAAGGATAAATACCAGAAGGTCAGCCTCGTCTCGGTGCAGGAACTGTAAGGAATGGACATGAACGAATCAACCGCAAAAGACAAGAGCCGGCTGCGCCGGCTGGCCGGACGTGGCGGCAAATGGGTGCTGGGACTCGTCGCCGTGCTGTTCGGCGCCCACGTCATGTGGGTCAACTCGGGGTCGAGCCAGTGGGAGCCGGTGAGCGACAAGGACGGCATCCGCGTGTCGAAGATGAAGACGCCGGGCTACAGCCTGTTGAAGTACAAGGTCGAGATGCACCTGGACGCGAAGCTGTCCGACGTCGTGTTCTACATGAGCGACCTGAACACCGGCTACGACGTCGGCGCTTCCGACATCCGCCGGCTGGAGCAGGTCGCCGCCGACCCGATGTTCTACGCGTACGACACGTACAAGCTCGACCTGAAACCGTTCGGCAAACTGGACGTGATGATCGTGAACGAGTACGTGCAGGACCCGGTCACGAAGAAGGTCAACATCAACGTCTACGCCGCGCCCAACAAGCGCGCCGTCGAACCCGGCATGCCGCGCGTGGTGCACCTGAGCGACAACTTCACGCTCACGCCGGTGGCGGCCGGCGGCGTCGACCTGCAGCTGCTCTCCGAGATGGACCTGGGGCTGCCGTACATCGTGCAGAACCTGGTGATGCCGGGCGTGGCGCACGAGGAGTCGGCCAAGATGCGCGAGATGCTCAAGAAGGACAAGTACCGCAACGGCAAGCCGGCGTTCATCACCGAACTGCACGAGGACCGCAAGCTCGCCCGCAACTGACCCGCGCGCCGGGCCACGCCTTTTACTCCGTACCGATCCCGCACGGCCCGCGCACGGGCCGCGCGGACCCATTCGCGCCGCCGGCGCATCCCTCAGTTTCGCAAGGACAGATGCATGAGCGTCTTGATGAAGAACGATTACGTGGCGCGACAGGCCACCGATGACGATATGCCCCGGCTCGTCGAGCTGGAGGCATCGGCCGCGCAGGGCGGCCGGGCTTCGCGTCCGCAGATCCGCGCGCGCATGAAGAAACACGCCGAGGGCCAGTTCGTCGTCGAACGCGACGGGCGGGTGATGGGCGTGCTCTACACCCAGCGCATCGCCGGCGCGGCCGCCCTGGCGGGGCGCGGCGCGGCCGACGTCCACCAGCTGCACGAGGCGGACGGCCCGGTCGTGCAGGTGCTGGCGCTGCACGTCGACCCGCAGGCACCGGACGGCGCGGCCGACGCGCTGCTCTCCGTCTTGCTCGATACCTGCCGCCGCGCGGCCGACGTCGACGAGGTGGTCGGCGTCGTGCGGGATCCGGCGTGGCACGTCGCGCATGGCGCCGCCGTCGTCGGCCCGGTGCCGGACTACCGGCCGGCGGAGGCCGGCGCCGACACGCTGGTGTCGTATGCCACCCGGCGCCACCTGTTCGTGCTGTCCGCGGCGAGCGAAGAACGCCTGCGGGCCTATGCGGCCAAGGTCGCGCAGTGGCTCGACAATCCGCCGTCCGGCACCAGGCTGGCGGACGCCATCCGCACCTGGCAGGTGGCGCGCACGCCCATGAAGGCGCGCCTGGCGATCGTGGTGACGGGGCTGGACGACCTGCGCGCCAGGCTGCAACGCTGGCTCGGGCAGGAAGCTGCCGACGGCACCTGGTCGGGCGTGGCCAGGCTCACGGCCGCGCAGGCCGAGGCGGCGCAGCAGCGGGTCCTGGACGCCTGCGCGCGCGCGGACTGGGCGCAGCTGGGCGAGCTGTGGGCGTCCGGCTGCGACATCGACTGGCGCAGCGTGCGCGCCGCGGGCACGGCGCAACCGCGCCGGATCAGCGTGCCGACGTATCCGTTCGCGCGCGAGCGCCACTGGATCGAGGAGCCGGCCGGCGATGCCGGCGCCGTCCGCGACGCGATCGCGCCCCCGCCCGTACCGGCGCCCGCCACCGGCGACGCCGCGGCGCAGTTGTTCGTCACCCCGGCCTGGGAGCCGGCGCCGGCGTCGGGCTCCGACGGCACGGCACCGGTCCTGCCGGTCGCCGAGCATCACGTGGCGCTGTGCGAAATGGCCGACGTCAACGCCGGGCAGCTCGCGGCGCTGCTGCGCGGTGCCCACTGCGCGCATCTGGTGCAGGCACCGCCGTCCGGGATCGGCGAACGCTATGCGGCGTACGCCCTGGCGTGCTTCGACAAGGTGAAGGCGATCCTCGCCGCACAGCCGCGCGAGCGCGTCCTGCTGCAGCTGGTGGTGTCCAACCAGCCGGAACCGTCGCTGCTGGCGGGCCTGTCCGGGCTGCTCAAGAGCGCGTCCGACGAGAACCCGCATTTCATCGGCCAGATCGTCGTCACCAACGGCCGCGCGCCGGCGACCCTGGCCGAGCGCCTGCGCATCGAACGGGAGCGGCTCGACAACGCGGTGGTCCTGTATGTGCGAGGCGCGCGCCACGTACTGCGCTGGCGGCCGGCCCCCGCGCCCGCGCCCGACGCGGCCGCCGCGTTCAGGGACGACGGCGTGTACCTGGTCACGGGCGGGCTCGGTGGACTCGGCGTCCTGTTCGTGCGCGACATCCTCGCGCGCGCGCCGCGTGCCAGGATCGTCCTGACGGGCCGCGCGGAACCGGCGGGCGACAAGGCGCAGCTGTTCGAACGGCTGGCGGAGCAGGGCGCGGTCGAGTACCGCCGGCTGGACCTCGACGACCATGAACAGGTCGCGCGGCTGGTGACGGACATCGTGGAACGGCACGGGCAGCTCAACGGCGTGCTGCACTGCGCCGGCATGGTCCGCGACAACCTGGTCCCGAACAAGAACGCGGACGAGTTCCTGCAGGTGCTCGCGCCGAAGGTGCGCGGCACGCTCAACCTGGACCACGCCACGCGCGACGCGGACCTCGACTGGTTCGTGCTGTTCTCGTCGGCCGCGAGCGTGTTCGGCAACGCGGGGCAGGCCGACTATGCCGCCGCGAACGGCTTCATGGACCAGTTCGCGGCTTACCGCAACCGGCTGGTGGACGGCAAGGAGCGCAAGGGACACACGCTCGCGCTGAACTGGCCGCTGTGGCGGGACGGCGGCATGGCGGTCGATCCCGCGGTGCTGGCGAGCCTGCACCGCACCACCGGCCTGGCGCCGCTGCAGACGGCGACCGGCCTGCGCATCTTCCACGACAGCCTGGCGGCCCGGTGCGGCCAGGCGATGGTGCTGGAAGGCGACGGCGACAAGATCCGGACGATGGTGGCCAATGCGCCGCTGACCGCGCGCGTGCATGCGGCGCGCCGTGCGCATGTCGCGGTCGACCCCGGCCGGCTCAAGGACGGGACGCTCGCGCGCATGCGCCAGCTGTTCGCCGACACGACCCGGCGCCCCGTCGCGAAGATCGACGTCGACGAGGAGCTGATGGTCTACGGCATCGATTCGATCATCATCGGCCACCTCAACCTCGCGCTGTCGAACGTGTTCGGCGAGATCTCCAAGACGCTGTTCTTCGAATTCAAGACGCTGGCGGAAGTCGCGGCGTACTTCGTCAAGGCATACCCGGCCGAATGCGCCGCCTGGACGGGACTGGACGGGCAGGACGCAGCGGCGCCGGCCGATCCCGCCGCGCCGCAGGGCGGCCGCGAACCGGCCCGCGCGCCCGCGCCCGCCGCCGGCGCGCAGGAACCCATCGCGATCATCGGCATCAGCGGCATCTACCCGCAGGCCGCCGACCTCGAACAGTTCTGGGCGAACCTGGAGGCGGGGCGCAACTGCATCGGCGAGATTCCCGCCGACCGCTGGAGCCTGGACGGCTTCTACGAGCCGGACGTGGAGCGCGCGGTCGAGCAGGGCAAGAGCTACAGCAAATGGGGCGGCTTCATCGAGCAGTTCGCCGATTTCGATCCGCTGTTCTTCAATATCTCGCCGCGCGAGGCCATGAACATGGACCCGCAGGAGCGCCTCTTCCTGCAGGAATGCTGGCGCGCGCTGGAGGACGCCGGCTATACCCGCACCGACCTGAAGGACAAATACGGCCGCCGCGTGGGCGTCTTCGCCGGCATCACCAAGCCGGGCTACAACCTGTATGCGGCGCACGCGCCGCACACGGACGAGCCGTTCCTGCCCTATACCTCGTTCAGTTCGGCCGCCAACCGCATCTCGTACTTCCTCGACATCACCGGGCCGAGCATGCCGGTCGATACGATGTGCTCGTCCTCGCTGGTCGCGATCCACGAGGCGTGCGAGCATATCCGGCGCGGCGAATGCGAACTCGCGTTCGCCGGCGGCGTGAACCTGTACCTGCATCCCTACACGTACAAGTGGCTGTGTTCGCACCGGATGCTGTCGCGCGACGGCGCCTGCCGCAGCTTCGGCGTCGGCAGCAACGGCTTCGTGCCGGGAGAAGGCGTGGGCACCGTGCTGCTCAAGCCCCTGTCGCGCGCGATCGCGGACCAGGACCACATCCACGGCGTGATCCTGGCCACGCACGTGAACCACGGTGGCCGGACCAATGGCTATACGGTGCCCAGCCCGCGCGCCCAGGCGGACCTGATCCGTGAAGCGATCGACAAGGCCGGCGTGAAAGCCACCGACATCGGCTACATCGAGGCGCACGGCACCGGCACGGCGCTCGGCGATCCGATCGAGATCACCGGACTGCAGCAGGCGTTCGCAGCGGACGGCGTCGCGCCGGCCTCCTGCAGGATCGGCTCGGCCAAGTCGAACATCGGCCACCTGGAAGCCGCCGCCGGCATCGCTGGCCTCACCAAGGTGCTGCTGCAGATGAAGCACCGGCAGCTCGCGCCCAGCCTGCACGCGGATGTGCTCAACCCGAACATCGCTTTCGACCGCACCCCATTCCGCGTCAACACCCGCCTGGCCGCGTGGGACGCGCCAGCGGCGGGCCGCCGCGTCGCCGGCATCTCGTCGTTCGGCGCCGCGGGCGCGAATGCGCACGTGCTGGTACAGGAATACGTCGCCCCGGACGCGCCCGCGGCGCCGCGTGGCGAAAAAGTCGTCGTCGTGCTCTCCGCGCGCGGGCCCGCCCAGCTCGAGCAGCGCGCGCGCGACCTGCTGCGCCACATCCACACCGCGGACCGGCCGCTCGACCTGGCCGCGCTGGCCTATACGCTGCAGGTGGGCCGGGAAGCGATGGCGCAGCGCCTTTGCATGCTGGCCGGCTCGCTCGCCGAGCTGGCGGAAAAGCTCGAAGCCTGGCTTGCGGGCGCCACGGACATCGCCGAGCTGTACCAGGGCCAGGTGACGGACGGCGCCGACGGCCTGCACCTGTTCGGCGGCGACGAGGACTTCCGCGAGACGCTGGAAAAATGGATCGCGCGCCGCAAGCTCGCGAGCCTGGCCGAGCTGTGGGCACGCGGGATGGACATCGCGTGGGATAAGCTGTACGGCGCATCCCATCCGCCGCGCCTGGCGCTGCCCACGTATCCGTTCGAGAAGACCCGGCTGTGGGTCGATGCCATCGTCGACACGGCGCCGGCGCGTCCCGCCGGCGCCGTCGTCCTGCACCCGTTGGTGCATGCGAATACCTCCGATTTCGACTGCCAGCGCTACCGTTCCGTCTTCACCGGCGACGAGCCTTTCCTGCGCGACCACCAAGTGCGGGGCGAGAAGGTGCTGCCCGCCGTGGCCTACCTCGAGATGGCCAGGGCCGCGCTGACGCTGGCCGCGGGCGAGCCCGCGCCGGGCATGGTGCTGGAGCTGCGCGGTGCCGCGTGGCCGCAGCCGCTGGCGGTGCGCGGATCGACCGAGGTCGGCATCGCGTTGCGCCCCGGCCAGGCGGACGGGCAGATCGACTTCGACATCCGCGCTGGCGCCGACGCGCAGGTGCTGCATTGCCAGGGCCAGGCCGCGTTCGTGGCGGCCGCGCCCGGCGCGCGCATCGACGTGGACGCGCTGAAGGCCGCGCTGGACCAAGGCCTGGAAGACGGCGCCGCCATCTACGACGATTTCCGCCACATGGGCGTGGACTTCGGCGCCGCGCATCGCGCGGTCGAGCGCGTATGGCTCGGGCGTGGCCAGCTGCTGGCCGAACTCGGTCTGCCGTCCGTCGTCCGGCACGACGCGGACCGCTACTTCCTCCATCCGAGCCTGATGGACGGGGCGCTGCAAGCCTCCATGAGCCTGATGGACGCGTCGATCCGCCGGTCGCACCGGCCATTCCTGCCGTTCGCGCTGGAGACGCTGCGCGTGTTCGCGCCGTGCCGCGGCCGGATGTTCGCCTGGCTGCGGCGCGCGCCGGAGACCGTCGACGGCGCCGGCCTGGTCGGGTTCGACGTCGACCTGGTCGACCGCGACGGCACGATCTGCGCGCAGATGCACGGCTTCACGTCGCGCATCCTGGACGGCGAGGGCGCGCGGCACGAGACCGCCGCGCCGGCGCGGCTGCACAGCCTCGCCCCCGTGTGGAACCGCGTGACGCCGCCCGCATCCGCCGCCACGGCGAACGTGCTCGTGGCCGGCGCCGACGCCACTGCCCTGGATTGGGTGCGCGCGTCGTACCCGGACGCGCGCTTGCTCGAGCTGTCCGCAACCGCCGCCGTCGAGGCGATCGCCGCGCAACTGGACGCACGGCCGTTCGACCATCTGGTCTGGGTCGCGCCCGCCGCCGAACCGGACGTGGACGGCATCGCCGCCGCGCAGGAGACCGGCGTGTTCGCCGTGTTCCGGCTCGCCAAGGCCTTGCTGGCGCTGGACTACGCGCACCGCAAGCTGCGCTGGACGCTGGTCGTGCGGGGCACGCAGGCGGTGACGCCCGGCGACCGCATCGCGCCGGCCCACGCGGGCGTGCACGGCCTGGCCGGCAGCCTCGCGAACGAATATCCGGATTGGGAGATCGGCGTGCTCGACGTCGACGGCCTCGCCGCGCCGGCCAGCCAGTGCCTGGCCTGGGCCGGCAGCGGCGGACAGGGCGTGCTGGCCCTGCGCGGCGGCGAGTGGTTCAGGCAGGGGCTCGCGCGCGTGACCGCGCTGCCGCAGCCGCCGGCGCCGTACCGCCAGCGCGGCGTGTACGTCGTGATCGGCGGTGCGGGCGGCATCGGCCAGGCGTGGAGCCGCTTCATGATCGAGCGTTACGACGCACGGCTGGTCTGGATCGGCCGCCGTCCGCTCGACGCCGGCATCCAGGCGGCCATCGACGCGCTCGGCCGGCTCGGCACGGCACCGGTCTACCTCTCCGCCGACGCGGCGGATCCGGACGCGCTGCGCGCCGCCCGCGACCGCATCCTGCGGGGCCATGCCGCGATCCACGGCGTCGTGCATTCGGCCATCGACCTGCAGGACCAGAGTGTCGCGCTGATGGACGAAGCGACGCTGCGCGCGGGCCTGTCCGCCAAGCTGGAAGTCAGCGTGAACCTCGACCGCGTGTTCGGCGGCCTGGACCTCGATTGCATGCTGTTCTTCTCGTCGCTCATTTCGTTCACCACCGGCGCCGGGCAATCGAACTACGCCGCCGGCTGCACGTTCAAGGACAGCTTCGCGCGCGCCGTGGCGCAGCGCCGTCCCTATCCCGTCAAGGTGATGAACTGGGGCTACTGGGGCAACGTCGGCGTCGTCACCAGCGAGTTCTACAACAAGCGCATGGCGCAGATGGGGATCGCGTCGATCGAGGCCCCGGAGGCGATGGACGTGCTGCAGCAATTCGCCGGCGCCGCCTTGCCGCAGGTGGCCGTCGTCAAGACGCTGGACCCGGGCGTGATCGATACGATCGCGCTGCCGGAGACCGTGGCCTGCTACCCCGAACGCGGCGCGCCCCTGTTGCCGCAGCTGGCCGATGCCGTGCGCGCCGTGTGCGCCGCCCGTCCGGCCGTGCAGCTGCGGCAGGACCTGCTCGGCGAGCGGACGCGCGCGCTGGCCGGCGACATCCTCGCCTCCACGCTGGCCAGCGTCGGTGCGCACGCGGCGACGGGCGTGGACGGCCGCTGGCTCGCCGCGAGCGGACAGTACGTGCGCGACCACGCGTGCCGCGTCATGCCGCTCGACGAGGCCTGGTCGGCATGGGAAGTCGGCAAGCGGAGCTGGCTGGTCAACCCGAACCTGCGCGCGCAGGTCGCCCTGCTGGAAGCCTGCCTGCGCGCGCTTCCGGACATCCTGACGGGCAAGCGCCGCGCCACCGACGTCATGTTCCCCGACTCGTCGATGGCCTTGGTGGAGGGCGTCTACAAGGGCCATGCGCTGGCCGACCATGCCAACGACGTGCTGGGCGCAGCACTGTGCGCCGGCATCGAGCGCCGGCTGGCGGCCGACAAGGGGGCGCGCATCCGGATCCTGGAGATCGGCGCGGGCACCGGCGGCACGACGGCGCGCATCCTGCCCGCGCTCGCGCGCTTCGCCGGTGCGATCGACGAATACTGCTATACGGACCTGTCGAAAGCCTTCCTGATGCACGGCGAAGCGCACTACCGGCCGCAGCTCCCGAGCCTGCGCACGGCGCTGTTCGACGTGTCGGCGCCGCCGGCGGCGCAGGGCCTGGCGCCGGACAGCTACGATTTCGTGCTCGCCACGAACGTGCTGCATGCGACCCGCGACATCCGCGCGACCTTGCGCAACGCCAAGGCGCTGCTGCGGCACCACGGGGTCCTGCTCGTCAACGAGATGTGCGGCTGGTCGCTGTTCAGCCACCTCACGTTCGGGCTGCTGGAAGGCTGGTGGCTGTACGAGGACGAGGCGCTGCGCCTGGCCGGCAGTCCCGGCCTCGCGCCGGAGAACTGGCGGGCGGCGCTGGAGCAGGAAGGGTTCGAGGCCGTCACCTTCCTGGCGGACGACGTGCACGAACTGGGCCAGCAAGTCATCGCGGCCAGCAGCGACGGGCAGGTACGGCAGCACGGCGTGGCCGCGCCGGCCGCGGTTGCCGTGCCTGCGCCGGCGCCCGCCGTGCATACTCCGGTGCGCGCCGCCGCATCGCTGCGCGAGCAATGCATCGGCTACCTGCAGGGCGTGGTGGCCACCGCCTTGAAGATGGAGATCGCGCAAGTCGCACCCGGCCGTCCCCTGACCGATTTCGGTCTCGATTCGATCCTGGTCGTCGGACTGACCAACCAGCTGCGCAAGGCGTTCCCCGGCATCACGAGCACGCTGTTCTTCGAAGCGCAAAACGTCGCGGCGCTGGCCGATTACCTGCTGGAGCACAAGCGCGAGCACGTGGACGCGCTGTTCGGGGCCGCGCCCATGATGGAAGCGGCGCCCGTGCCGGTCCGCCCGATCCGCACCGCGCGGCCCCAGGCCCCGCAGGGTGCGCCCGCGGGCGGCATCGTCGACGTGGCGATCATCGGCGTGAGCGGACGTTATCCGCAGGCCGCGAACCTCGACGAGTTCTGGCGCAACCTCGCGGACGGCCGCAATTGCGTGACCGAGATCCCGGCCGACCGCTGGGACTGGAAAGCATGGTTCGATCCGGAGAAGGGCAAGCCCGGCAAGACGTACACCCGCTGGGGCGGCTTCCTGCGCGACATCGATTGCTTCGACCCGCTGTTCTTCCGCATCTCGCCGAAGGAAGCCAAGCTGATGGACCCGCAGGAGCGGCTGTTCCTGGAGACCTGCTACCACGCGATCGAAGATGCGGGCTACACGCCGGACACGCTGGGCGCCGCGGACAGGGTCGGCGTGTTCGCCGGCGTGATGAACGCGCGCTACAACCCGCAGCCGTTGTACTACTCGATCGCGAACCGGGTGTCGTTCGTGCTGAACTTCCAGGGCCCGTCGATGGCGGTCGATACCGCATGCTCGTCGTCGCTGACGGCGATCCACCTGGCGCTGGAGAGCCTGTACAGCGGCCTGTCCGAATGCGCGATCGCCGGCGGCGTGAACCTGATCATCGATCCGGTCCACTACCTGGAACTGTCGTCGCTCACGATGTTGTCGGAAGGGCGCGAGTGCAAATCGTTCGGCGACGGTGCCGACGGCTTCGTCGATGCCGAAGGCGTGGGCGCCATCGTCCTCAAGCCGCTCGCCGCGGCGGAACGGGACGGCGACCATATCTACGGCGTCATCAAGGCGAGCGCCGTGAATGCCGGCGGCAGGACCAACGGCTACACCGTGCCGAATCCGGTGGCCCAGGCGGCGGTGGTAGCCAAGGCGCTGGAACGCGCACGGGTGGACGCGGCGGACGTCGGCTACATCGAGGCGCACGGCACCGGCACGGCGCTGGGTGATCCGATCGAAATCGCCGGCCTCGCGCGCGCGTTCGGACAGCACACGCAGGAGCGGCAGTTCTGCGCGATCGGCTCGCTCAAGTCGAATATCGGCCATTGCGAGTCGGCCGCCGGCATCGCCGCGCTGACCAAGGTGCTGCTGCAGTTCAAGCACGGGCAGCTCGTGCCCTCCCTGCACGCGGACGTGAGCAACCCGGAGATCGATTTCGCCGGCACGCCGTTCCGGCTCCAGCGCAGCCTGCAGGATTGGCCGCGTCCGCGCCGCGCCGTGGGCGGCGTGCCCAGGGAGATCCCGCGCACGGCGGGCATCTCGTCCTTTGGCGCGGGCGGCGCGAACGCGCACCTCGTCGTGCAGGAATACGTGGCACAGGCGCGGCAACCGTCCGCGCCGGCGCAGGTCGTCGTACCGCTCTCCGCCCGCACGGCCGGGCAGCTCGCCGAAAAGGCGCACGAACTGCTCGACGTCGTCCGCCGGACCGCGCCCGATCTGGCGGCGCTCGCCTACACCCTGCAGGTGGGCCGGGAGGCGCTGGAGGAACGCATGGCCGTGCTGGCCGCCACGCCCGCGGAACTCGAGGCGCGCGTCCGCGCCTGCCTGCGCGGCGATGCGGACAGTGGAACCGCATGGCGCGGCCGGGTCAGGCGCGGCCAGGAGGCGGCAGGACCGGTGGCGGACGCCAGCCCCGCCGGACTCGCGCAGGCCTGGATCCGCGGTGTCGCCGTCGACTGGCGCCGGCTGTACCAGGGCGTCCCGCCGCGGCGCATCAGCCTGCCCGTGTATCCGTTCGCGAAGGAGCGCTACTGGCGCGAGCGGAACGACGCGGCGCGCGTGCCGGCCGAGCGGGACGTGCTGCATCCGCTCCTGCACCGCAACGTGTCGGACATCCGCCAGCAGCGCTACCGCTCCGACTTCGGCGGCAACGAGTTCTTCGTGGCCCCGCTCGGCGCCGGCAGGATGGTGCCGCCGCTCGTGTATCTCGAGATGGCGCGCGCCGCCGTCGACGACGCGCGCCGTCCGGTCCCGCAAGCCATCCGGTCCACGCAGGCGATGGAATTGTTCGATGTCGCCTGGGCCGAGCCGATGACGCTCGAACCCGGCCGGCAGCTGTACGTCGCGTTGTTCGCGCAGGACGACGACCGGCTGGGCTATGAAATCTACAGCGGGGGCGAAGGCATGGACGAGATCATCCATTGCCAGGGCCAGGCGGCGCTGGTCGCTGGGCCGGCACCGGCATCGCTGGACCTCGCCGGGCTGAAGGCGCGACTGCCCGACGACGAGTTGCTGGCGGAGCTGCCCGACCAGCCGGACGCGGCGCACGAGGGCATGGTCCTGCATCCGGCCGTGCTGGGCGCCGCGCTGCAGGCCGCCGCCGGACTGCTCGGCCCCGGCGTCGAGCCGGCGCTGCCGTGGACGCTCGGATCGCTGCGCGTCCTGGGCGCCTGCGGCGGCGGGATGTCGGTCTGGGCGCGCCGTGCCGGGGCGACGCTGGACGTCGACCTGTGCGACCGGCAGGGCAGGGTCTGCGTGCAGATGCGCGGCCTGGGCTACGGCTGCGAGGCGGCGGTGGCAGCGTCGTCCGCGGCCGTGCCGGACGGCGGCATCGTCCTGCAGGCGCCGGAGGCGCAAGGATTCGCGCGGCAGGTGCAGGCCCGGCCGCCGCAGATCTCGCTCTCCATGGATTGATCCGCGCCGGCATCCGGCTGCTTCACTTCAGCGGGAAGGAAACATCGATGAAAAACAAAGCTGACTGGCTGCTTCCGGTGGCGCTGCTCGTCCTCAACGCCATACCGTTCGCGGCCAGCGTGCGGCGGCTGCTGGAACTCGGCACCGGGGCGGCGATCACGTCGGACAACGCGCGCTTCCTGGCGGCGCCGACGCCGACCGTGCTGCACCTGCTGTGTGCCAGCGTGTTCGGGATCGTGGGCGCGTTCCAGTTCGTGCCGCAGTTCCGGCGCCGCCGGCCCGGCTGGCACCGTGCGGCGGGGCGGGTGCTCACGGCGTTCGGCCTGCTGGCCGCGCTCTCGGGCCTGTGGATGACGGTGTTCTTCCCCCGCGTCGACGGCGACGGCGAGCTGCTCGACGTATTCCGCCTGGTGTTCGGCGTCGCGATGGCCGTGTGCATGGTGCTCGGCTTCGTCGCGATCCGGCGCCGCGACGTCGCCAGCCACCGCGCCTGGATGACCCGCGGCTACGCGATCGGCATCGGCGCGGGGACCCAGGTGGTGGTACACATCCCGTGGCTCCTGTTGGGCGGCAAGCCGGGAACGCTGTCCCGCGCGCTGCTCCTGGGCGCGGGGTGGGCGATCAACCTCGCCCTGGCCGAGTGGATCGTACGCCGCCAGCGCGCGCCGGCCGTCAGGCGCAACGCCGTTCCCGAATCGCAGCGCATCCAATAAGCGCATTCAAACAAGCGCACTCCCGAGTCCTTGAAAGAGAAAAGACAAATGAACACACCCGCCAATCCGGCCCGTTTCCACCGCATGTACGGCGCCAAGACATCGCGCCTCGTGTACCGCAGCGACGACTTCCTGGACTACCTGTTGATGACCGTCCTGGTCTGGCTCGTCGCCGCGCTCGCCTTCGGCCCGCGCCATCCCCTTTCCTGGATCACGCTCGGCCTGTGCGCCTGGATGGTCTGGGCGTTCACGGTCAGGCACGGCTGGGAGCTGACCATGCCGAAGATCGCGAAGCGGCCGCAGGACATGGTCTACATGATCGTCTACAAGGTGCAGAACATGCGCCTCGCGTGGATCGTCGCGGCGGTCGCGCTGCTGGTCGAGAACTACGTGATCTGGCGCACGCCCGGCCTGCCGCACCATACGGCCCTGATGCGCACGATCGCCTTCGGCCTGTTCTACACGCACCTCGCCGTGCTGACCATCTACCGCACCGCGATCCTCGTGGCGCACCTGCGCGAGCAGGAGCACGTGCGCGCGTTCCTGATGGAGACCAGCTGGAAAGCGGCACTGTCGCGCCAGCCGAACATCGTCATCGAGATCGTCCACGCCTACTGCACCGGCCTGCTGACGCACATCCTGCTGCTCGCGCCCTGGTACCTGGCCATCACGTACTTCAACTTCTCCCTCGTCCTGCTGCCGCTGACGGTGCCGCTCGGCTTTTATATCCACTCGCGCTTCCTCAAGGTGGTCAACCTGTGGTTCTATCGCGACCACTGGCTCGCGCACCACTCGGAACTGGAATTCCTGTACCTGCACGGCACCCACCACGACGCGATCCCGAGCGGCTTGATCGGCGTGTCCGGCAACGGCTACCTGGAAGGCGTGCTGCGCCACACGATGGGCGGGCCGGGCATCTTCTACAACCCGGTGACCACGTTCCTGATCCACTGCTTCGACGTCAAGGTCGACATCGACGGGCACCAGTTCATCCCCGGCGTCTATCCGCACGTGCCGACCAGCGTCCAGCTGATCAACCAGCATTCCACGCACCATTTCGGCAAGCTCGAACCGTACAGTCTCGGCCTGAAGCTGGACCAGCCGGGCGTACCCGAGGAGCTGCTGCGGCGCGCGAAGGTGTTCACGAAGGAGCAGCAGAATTCGGCGGAGCTGGACGAACAGCTCACCGGATTCAAGTGGGACAACCCGCGCTACCGGCAATACATCGAACTGTACGAAAAATACCTGGCCATGAAGTCGCGCGAGTCGATTTCGGACCAGCCGGCCTCCCTCGAACCGTAAAGACCCGCCATGATTCCGATCGATCTGCATCCCGTGGACGGCCCCGCCGTCGCCATTCATGACCGGGGCGACGGCGTCGTTGCGCTGCGCATCGGCGCCGGCACGCTGACCCGCGACCTGGCCGCGGCGCTGGCGGACGCCCTCGGCCGGCTCGCACGCGCGGACACCGCCAGGGTGCTCGTCCTCGAGGGCGGCGCGCAGGCATTCCTGGACGGCGGCCGCGCCCATTACAACGACGCGCTCGACGCCGGGCTGTTCGCCGCCATCGCCGCGTTTCCCGTCCCGGTGATCGCCGCCATGGCCGGCGCGGCGGGCGGTCCGGGTTTTCTCGCCGGCGCGCTGTGCGACTTCATGGTCTGCAGCCGCGACGCCGTGTACGGCTACACCCGGCCGGAAGCCGGGCTGTATCCAGGCGAGCCCGAAGACCGCCTGCTCGCCGAGCGGTTCGGCAGGGCCCGGGCGACGGACTTCCTGTATTGCACGACCAGTGCGACGGGCGCGCAGTTGCAGGAGAAGGGCTGGACCTGCGCATTCCTGCCGCCGGACCAGGTCGAAGCCCATGCGCACGAACTCGCCCGTCGGCTCGTCGGACAATCCCGCGACAGCCTGCGGCTGCTCAAGCAGCACCTGGGCCAGTCGCTGCGTGCGCTGGCCGATGCGCTGGTCGCCGTACCGGTGCCGGAGGCGCCGTCCGCTGGCGCCGGCACGGGCTTCGATGTCCAGGCGAGCCACGTCCGGTTTGACGTGCCGGCCGACGGCGTGCTGCACGTCCGTATCGGGCGCGACGCGGATGGCGCGGCCGTGCTCGACGAACTGGACGCGCTGTTCAAGCAGCTCGACGACGCGGCCGCGAACGGACGGGCGGCCGTGCGCGCGCTC
The DNA here is from genome assembly GCA_966211695.1 of uncultured Massilia sp. GTDB lineage: Bacteria > Pseudomonadota > Gammaproteobacteria > Burkholderiales > Burkholderiaceae_D > Telluria. Next base: position 57,490 of record CBIHOW010000022.1, read on the forward strand.
GTGCTGGACAGCGATTGCGACGACTTCCTGCCGGCGCCCGCCACCGGCCTGCCGGTCGACGCGGCGCTGCGCCTGCACGCCATGCTGCGCGCCTCGGCGCTGCCCGTGGTCGCGCTGCCGCGCGCCTGCGCCGGCGGCAAGGCGTGGCTGGTCAGCCAGTTCTGCGACACGGCGGTGTGCGCGGGGGAGGCCCGCCACGAGGTCGCGGGCCTGGCGCAGGATGCCGGCTGGGCCGCGCTGGCCGCCCACGTGGTCGCTGCCCGCTTCGGCGCCCAGGCGGGGCGTGCGCTCGCGCTGGCGGGCGGCGCATGCACCGGCGCCGAACTGGCGCAGGCCATCGGTCCGATGCCGGTCGCGGACACCGACGGGGCCCTGGCGCTGGCCATCGAACTCGCGGCGCGCTGGGCCGCGTGGCCGGCGGGAACCGTGCAGCTGCGGCGTTTCGCGTGCGCGCCCGGCGCCGCCGAACAGACATCCGCCGCGCCGGCCGCGCCGCGCGCGGGCCCGCTGCCCGCCGGCTCGTCGGTGATCCACGCCACGGTGGACGAGGATGGCATCGTCGTCGTGCGCATGGAAGACCGCGCGTCGAAGAATTTGTTCTCGGCGGAGTTCGTGCGCGGTATGGACGAGGTGTTCCGGCATATCGGCCAAAGCCCGGATTACAAGGCCGTGGTGCTGGTCGGCCACGACAAGTACTTCGCGTGCGGCGGCACGCGCGAGCAGTTGCAGGCGATCCAGGCGGGCAGCGCCAGGTTCACCGACCAGCAGACCTGGATGCTGGCGCTGGCCTGCGAGATCCCCGTCATCGCGGCCCTGCAGGGCCACGGCATCGGCGGCGGCCTGTCGCTGGGACTGTTCGCGGATTTCGTCCTGCTCTCGGAAGAAAGCAAATACCTGAACCCCTACATGGGCTACGGCTTCACGCCCGGCGCGGGCGCGACGCTGATCGTGCCCGACAAGTTCGGACGCGACCTCGGTCTCGAAAGCCTGTTCACGGCGCGCGAAAGCTCGGGCAGCGAATTGCAGGCGCGCGGCCTGCGCCTGCCCGTCCACCCGCGCGCCGCCGTGTTCGACGCGGCCATGGCGCTGGCGCGCAAGGTGGCCGCCCATCCGCGCGCAAGCCTCGTCGCGCTCAAGCGCCACCTGAACCGCTCCATCCTGGAACGCATGGAGCGCAATACCCAACAAGAGATTGCCATGCACGAGCAGACCTTCGTCGGCCACGCGGGCACGCTCCAACAGATCCAAGCGAACTTCAATCCCATGGATACTTCCACGACACCCCCGGCCGGCCCATCCCTGGGCGACATCGGCGCCACCATCAAGCAGCTGCTCGCGCAGGAGCTGCACATGCAGGCCAAGGACATCGATCCGGACACGGCGTTCGTCGATCTCGGCCTCGATTCGATCACCGGCGTCACCTGGATGCGCAAGATCAACGAGACGTACAAGACGTCGATCCAGGCGACCAAGGTCTACAGCCAACCGACGCTGAACCAGCTGGCGGCGTTCATCGCGGCCGAAATCGGGCAGCCGGGCGCAAAATCGGGCGCACCCGCGGCCAGCCCGCCGCCGCCGGCGCCGCCGGCGTCCATGCCGCAGCCGCAGCCGGCCGCCGTGCAGTTGCCGCCCGCCGCGCCGGCGCCCCAACCGCGCGTGCAGGCACCGCGCTCGGCACGGCCCCGGCTCGTGTCGTGGCGCGAGGGGCAGCCGGCGCGGCCGGCCGCCGCCCGGTCGACGGCGCGCGAACCCGTCGCCGTGATCGGCATGGCCGGCATGTTCCCGCAAGCGAAGAACCTGGAGCAGTACTGGGACAACATCGCCCACGGCCGCAACTGCGTCAGCGAGATTCCGAAGCACCGCTGGGACATCGATGCCTGGTACCAGGACGGCGATCCGGCGCCCGGCAAGACCAACTCGCGCTGGATGGGCCACCTCGAGGAATACGACCTGTTCGATCCGCTGTTCTTCGACATCTCGCCCAAGGAAGCGATGAGCATGGACCCGCAGCAGCGGCTCTACCTGCAGACGGCCTGGCACGCGATCGAACACGCGGGCTACGATCCGCGATCGTTGTCGGGCAGCCGCTGCGGCGTGTTCGTCGGCTGCGGGCCGGGCGACTACCACCTGTTGTCGCGCGAGCTGCAGACGAGCGCCCTCGGCTTCACGGGCGGCGACACGGCCATCCTGGCCGCGCGCGTGTCGTACTTCCTCAACCTGCAGGGCCCGTGCCTGTCGATCGAGACCGCGTGCTCGTCGTCGCTCGTCGCCATCGCCACCGCCTGCGACAGCCTGGTCTCGGGCGGCAGCGACCTGGCGCTGGCGGGCGGCGTGGGCGTGATGAGCGGCCCGGAGCTGCACATCAAGATGGCGCAGACCGGCATGATGTCGCGCGACGGCAGGTGCTTCACGTTCGACCAGCGCGCCAACGGCTTCGCGCCGGCGGAAGGCGTGGGCGCCGTGCTGCTCAAGCGCCTGTCCGACGCGCAGCAGGACGGCGACAACATCCTGGCCGTGATCCATGGCTGGGGCGTGAACCAGGACGGCAAGACGAACGGGATCACCGCTCCGAATCCGGACGCGCAGGCGCGGCTGCAGCAGGAGGTCTACGACAAGTTCGGGATCGACCCGGCCGCCATCCAGATGGTCGAAGCGCACGGCACCGGCACCAAGCTGGGCGACCCGATCGAAGTGGATGCGCTGAAGGCGTCCTTCGGCAAGTACACGAACAAGACCGACTACTGCGCGCTCGGTTCGGTCAAGAGCAACATCGGCCACTGCTTCACGGCGGCCGGCGTGGCGAGCGTCATCAAGGTCGTGCTGGCGTTGCGCCACAAGCAGCTGCCGCCGACGATCAATTACGAACGGCTCAACGAGCACATCGACCTGGCGGACAGCCCGTTCTACGTGAACGACCGCCTGCGCGCCTGGGAACCCGGCGGCGCCGCACCCCGCATGGCGGCCGTCAGCGGCTTCGGTTTCGGCGGCACCAACGCGCACCTCGTCGTCGGCGAATACACGGCGGCGCCCGCGCGCAGCGCGCCGTCCTTCGTCGCGGAGCATGGCAGGATCATCTTCCCCTTGTCGGCGCGGACGGCGGAGCAATTGAAGCAGCAGGCCGCCAACCTGCTGGACCACGTCACGCGGCACGGCCGCGCCCTCGACCCGCTCGACGTCGCCTACACCCTGCAGGCGGGCCGGGATGCGATGGACGAGCGGCTCGGCATCATGGCCGCCTCGCTCGACGAGCTGGCCGCCGGGCTGCGGACCTGGCTCGCCGGCGGCCACGCCGACGGCGTCCTGCACGGCCGCGCGAGCGAGGGCAGGGAAGCCACCAGCCTGCTGCGGCGCGATGCCGACATGCGCGAGACCATCGTCGACCGGCTGGTCGGCCAGCGCCAGCTCGCGAAACTGCTCGACCTGTGGATCAAGGGCCTCGACTTCGGCTGGCACCGGCTGTACGGCCCCGCCCGGCCGCGGCGCATTCCGTTGCCGGTCTATCCGTTCGCAAAGGTGCGCTACTGGATCGACGGCGCCCGGGCCGGCGCGGCGCCGCAGCCGGCAGCCGTCGGCGCGGCGCCGGTTCTCCACCCGCTGCTGCACCGGAATACGTCCAACCTGCGCCAGGTCAGCTTCGGCACCGTGTTGCGCGGGGACGAAGCCGGCGTCGAGCGGCTGCCGGACGGCTCGGCGGTCCTTGCCGGCTCCGCATGCCTCGAAATGATCCGCGCGGCGGTCGCCCAGGCCGCGGACGCCGGGACCGGCGCCGTGATCGACGTGCAGGACCTGGCGTGGGGCCGGCCGTTCGTCGTCGGCGCGGACCGGACGTTGACGGTCGCGCTGTGCGCGGATGCGGGCGGCGCCGTCGACGTCGAGATCTACAGCGAGGACGGGGAAGCGGAGACCGTCCATTGCCGGGGACGGGTGACGGTCGGCGGCGGCGCATCCGCAACGGTCCAGGGCGGCGCACGGATCGCGTTGCCCAAATTGGAGCGCGAAGGCTATGCGCTCCATCCGGTGTTGCTCGAAACCGTGCTGGCTGCCTGGATGCAAGGGCAGGACGGCGCGCCGGCCGCACGCGGCTGGCTGCTCGCGGGCGCGCAACGCGTGCGCATCGCCGGGACCTGCGCGGGCGCGGCCACGGCGCATGTCCGCCCGCATGCGGGGCAGGAGGCACTGTTCGACGTCGAGGTGGGCGACGAGCATGGCAACCTGTGCGTCGAGGTCACCGGACTGGCGTTGCACGGTCTCGACGTCCGGGCCGCCCCGCCGGCCGCGCCGGCGCCGGCGCCGGCGCCGCAGCCGGCGATCACGCAAGCCCGGCTGCTGGAAGAGGTCAGGCAGAGCCTCGCGGCCGCGCTGTTCATGGACGTCGCGGACATCCGCGTGGACAAGCCGTTCATCGAACTGGGCCTGGATTCCATCGTCGGCGTCGAGTGGGTGAACGCGCTGAACAAGGCCTACGACATCAAGCTCCCTGCGGCCCGCCTGTACGACTACCCGAACGTGGCCGAGCTGGCGGCGTACCTGCACGGCGAGATCGAGCGCGCCGCGCCCGCCGTGCCGGCGCCTGCTCCAGTGGCCGCACCCGCGCCCGCGGACCGGGCGACCGTGCCCGCGCTGCAGCAGGAATTGAAGGCCAGTCTGGCGGGCGCGCTGTACATGCAGGAGTCCGACATCCAGGTCGACAAGCCGTTCATCGAACTGGGGCTGGATTCCATCGTCGGCGTGGAGTGGGTCAACGACATCAACAAGAAGTACGGCATCAAGCTGCCGGCCACCCGGTTGTACGACTACCCGACCATCGCCGCACTGGCCGCGTTCCTGGCGCCGCAGGTGGCCACGCAGGCCGTCGCCGCCCCGGCGGCGGTCGCGCCGGCGCAGGCGGCCGCGATCGCGCCGGATGCGTTCCCGGTCCTGGCGCGTGCCGCGCAGCCGGCGCCGCGTGCGCGTGCCGGGTCGAGCGGCAAGATCGCCGTGGTCGGCATGTCGGGCCGCTACCCGCAGGCGAAGAACCTCGACCAGTTCTGGCAAAACCTCGCGCACGGGAAGAATTCGGTGACCGAGATTCCGCCGTCGCGCTGGGACGTGAACCAGTACTACGACCCGGATCCGAAAAAGGACAACAAGATCTATTGCAAGTGGATGGGCGTGCTCGACGACATCGACTGCTTCGATCCGCTGTTCTTCCGCGTGTCCCCGGCCGAAGCGGAAAACATGGACCCGCAACACCGCCTGTTCCTGGAAGAAGGCTACCGCGCGTTCGAGCATGCCGGTTACTCCGGCAAGGCGCTGAGCAACAGGAAGTGCGGCGTCTACGTGGGCATCATCGGCACCGAGTACGCGGACCTGGTGTCGACGTCGGTGGACATCACCGGCAACAACCCGGCCATCGGCGCCGCCCGCATCGCCTACTTCCTCAACCTGAAGGGCCCGGCGATTTCGATCGACACCGCGTGCTCGGCGTCGCTGGTCGCGATCCACCTCGCCTGCCAGGGCCTGTTGAACCACGAGACCGACATGGCGCTGGCCGGCGGCGTGAGCGTGTGGCTGCGCCCCGAAACCTACATGGGAATGTGCAAGGCGGGTATGCTGTCGCGCGAAGGCATGTGCAAGACGTTCGACAACTCGGCCGACGGCTTCGTGCCCGGCGAAGGGGTAGGAGCGGTCGTGCTCAAGCGCCTGGAGGATGCGGAGCGCGACAACGACGTCATCTACGGCGTCATCGCGGGGTCGGCCATCAACCAGGACGGCAGGACGAACGGCATCACCGCACCGAGCGTGAACAGCCAGATCGAGCTGGAACGCGACCTGTACGACCGCTGCGGCATCGACCCCGCGACCATCGGCTACGTGGAGGCGCACGGCACCGGCACCAAGCTGGGCGACCCGATCGAACTGGAAGCGCTGGCCACCGTCTTCAAGGAGAAGACGGCGCGGAAGGCGTTCTGCGCGCTGGGGTCGGTGAAGAGCAATATCGGCCACACGTCGGGCGCGGCGGGTGTCGCCAGCCTGCACAAGGTCCTGCTCTGCATGAAACACCGCACGCTGGTGCCGACCCTGCACGTGACGAAGGAGAATGCGTTGTTCGATTTCGCGGACTCGCCGTTCTACGTGTCGAAGCAGGCGCGCGCATGGGAAGCGTCCGGCGACCTGCCGCGCCGCGCGGCCGTCAGCTCGTTCGGCTTCAGCGGCACGAATGCCCACCTGGTGGTCGAAGAATATGTGCCGCGCCGGACCGCGCGCTCCGCGGGCGGCGCGGGCACGCATCTCGTGCCGCTGTCGGCGCGCACGGGCGAACAGCTGCGCCAGCGCGCGCAGGACCTGCTCGCCTTCATCCGGGCCGGCGCCGACGCGATCGACCTGGGCGCGATGGCCGCGACCCTGCTCACGGGTCGCGATGCGATGGACGAGCGCCTGTGCGTGGTGGCCGGCTCCGTCGGCCAACTGGCGGCGGCGCTCGATGGCTGGCTCGCCGGCGGACAGGATGCGGCGCCGGTCTGGCGCGGCAAGGTGGAACGCAGCCCCGACGGCGTGGCCGTCCTGGCGCAGCGCGACGGCATGGCCGAGACGGTGCGCGAGTGCGTGGCCCGCGCCGACCTGGCGCAGGTGGCGCAGCTGTGGGTGCGCGGCCTGGACCTGGAATGGCGCCAGCTGCACGGCGCGGCGCAGCCGGCGCGCATGGCCCTGCCGACGTATCCGTTTGCGAAAAAGCGTTGCTGGGCCAACGCGGGTGCCGCCCCGCAGCGTCCCGCCGCCGCTCCGGCCGCCGCTCCGACGGGCTACCCGCTCCTGCAGCGCAACACGTCGGCACCCGGCCAGCCCGGCTACAGCTGCACGATCGCGCCGGACGCCGGCTACCTGGTCGACCACGCCGGCCGGAAGGTGCTGCCGGCGGCGGCCTGTCTCGAGATGGTCCGCTTCGCGATGGCGGATGCGACGCCGGGCGCGGGACAGGGCGCGCCGCTGCGGCTGGAGAACCTGGCGTGGGGCCGGCCGCTGGTGGCCGGCGACCGGCAGCTCAACATCGCGCTGCTGCGCCAGAACGACGGGCGGGTGGACTTCGAGGTCTACAGCCTGGGCGTCCGGGACGAGGATGAGATCGTCCATTGCCAGGGGCAGGCGCGGTTCGCGCCTGGCGGCGCGGCCGTCATCGATATCGAAGGCCTGCGCCGCCGCATGAAGCAAGAGGCGGGTGCCCCGGCGGCGTACCGCGCGGACGGCGAAGTGCTCGTGCCGGTGGCAGGCGGCACGCCGGCGGATGCGCTGTTCGGCGCCGTCGCGCGCCTGGCCGACGGCGCGGCGCGCCGCCCCGCGCATCCCGCGCTGCCGTTCGCGCTGGACGCGCTGTGCGTCGCACCGGACGCCGCGCGCGCGGCATTCGCCTGGGTGCGCCATGCAGACGGCGCGCCGGCGCGGGACGACGTGCTCCGGCTCGACGTCGACCTGTGCGACGGCCAGGGCGAGGTGCTCGTCCAGGCGCGCGGCCTGGCGTTCGACGCCATCCGCGTGACCGCGGCGGCACCCGTCCTCGAACTGGCACCGGCCGTGGCGCCGGCCGCGGCCCGCCCCGTGATCGCGCTCGCCGATCCCGCTACCGCCAACCCTCCCGCGCCGGTCGCGCGCGGCCCGGTGCAGATCACGCTGCACTGATCCACCTCCCGCCGATTCCGGGGAAACTACATGTTCGTGTAGTTCTCCTCGGACGCAGCGCGCGATACAGTTTTCGCGTTGCGGTTCATTTCCCATGCCTGCAACAGCCATCCGGGCGGCCTGTCGGTCGCCCGGAGGGGATATTTCTGCCCCGATTCTTCCGGGTGACGCACGCGAACGTGACGTTACACGGCGGAGCCTGCCCGGCTCCCGACTCCTCTCTCAAGCTCACACATGACTCCTGACGACCTGCAGCAAGGAAACGGTGCGCCTTCCGCCGTCACGCTCGACCGCCACGACAGCGGGATCCTGACGATCCGCGTCGGCGGCCGCGATGTCTTCGACGCCGGACTGGCCGCACAGCTGGCGGCCGCGCTGGACGCGGCGCGCCATGACCCATCCGCCAAGGTGCTGTTGTTGCGCGCCGACGGCGGCAGCTTCGCCGGCGGCGGACGTGCCGCCGTCGACGCGGCGCTGGCCGAGGGCCTGTACGCGGCCGTCGCCGCCTTTCCCTATCCGCTCATCGCAGCCCTGCGCGGCGACGCCACGGGAGCGGGATTCCTGCTCGGGGCGCTGTGCGATTTCCTCGTGCTCGGCGAAACGGCCTGCTACGGCTACGCGTGCCCGGAGGGCGCGGCGTTCCAGACCGCCGCGGAAGACCGGCTGCTGGCCGAGCGTTTCGGCCCCGTCCACGCCGGTTTCCTGCTGCAGCGGCGCACCGGCCGGACGCTCAAGGAGATGGGCTGGTCGAGCCCCGTGCTGCCGGACGGCGACGTGGATGACTATGCGGACAAGCTGGCCGCACAGCTGGCCGGCAAGACGCAGGCGAGCCTGCGGTTGCTGAAGCAGCACCTGGGACGCGACCTGGCGGCCCTGGCGCAAGCGCTGGCGCCCGCGCACCTGGAGGACGCGCCGCAGTCGGATGTGCGGATCGCCGCGCCGGGCAAGCATATCCAGCTGGAGACCGACGGCGCGACCCTGGTCGTCCGGGTCCGTGCGAAGAAGAAGTACGACGGCAATGCGTTCGCCGCCGACCTGGCCGCCGTGTTTGCCCAGCTGGAGACGGCATCGGGCTACCGCGCGGTGGTGGTCGCCAGCGATCATGCCGGCTTCCTGCCGGGCGCGGACGCCGACCTGGGCGCCAACACGGTGGCGGCCCTGCGCGACGCGTTCCTGCGGGCGCCGCTTCCGGTCGTCGCCGTCCTGAATCCGGCCGCCGGCGGCAAGGCGTGGCTGGCGGCGCAGTTCTGCGACCGCGTGGTGGTCCGGGAGGACGGCAGCCACGGCGCGGCGAGCCTGCTGCACGGCGCGGACCTGGCCGACCTTGCCGCCCGTGTGTTCGCGTGGCGCCTCGGCGCGAACGCGGCGCGCCACGTGCTGCTTCCCGGTGCGGCGCTGGCGGGAAGTGAACTGCGGCAGCATGCCGGACCGCTGGCGGTCGCGCCCGCGGACGAAGCCCTGGCGCGCGCGCTGGCGCTGGCGCAGGACTGGGCCGCGTGGCCGTGGGCCGCGGTGCGGGCATGGAAGGACGGCACGAACGCGCACTTGCGCGAGCATGTCGCGGGCGTGCCGGCGGCCGCGGCGCCGGTGGCGCCCGAGTCCGCCGCCGTGGAAGGCCCGATCGCGCTGGCGTCGAGCGTCGTCTCCGCCGTCGTCCACGCCGGCGGCATCGTGGAAGTGACGATGCACGACCGCGCGTCGAAGAACATGTTTTCCGAGGCGTTCGTGCAGGGGATGGGCGAGGTGTTCGCGCACATCGATGCGAGCGACGCCTACAAGGTCGTCGTGCTGACCGGCTACGACACCTATTTCGCGACGGGCGGCACGCGCGAAGCGCTGGAGGCGATCCAGCAGGGCCGGCTGAAATTCACCGACGACCGGACCTTCCGCCTGGCGCTCGGGTGCAAGGTCCCCGTGATCGCCGCGATGCAGGGGCATGCGGTCGGCGCCGGCCTGTCGATGGGCCTGTTCGCCGACTTCCCGCTGTTGTGCGAGGAGGGCAAGTACGTGAGCCCGTACATGGCCTACGGATTCACGCCGGGCGTCGGCGCGACCCTGGTCCTGCCCGCGCGCATCGGCCACGACCTGGCGCGCGACAGCCTGTTCACCGCGTGCGAACATGACGGCGCCGAGCTGCGCGCACGGGGCGTGGCGCTGCCCGTCCATCCGCGCAGCGAGGTGCGCGCCGCCGCCATGGCGCTGGCCGCCGCGCTCGCGCAACACCCGCGCGCGAGCCTGGTCCGGATGAAGGATCACCTGAGCCGGCACTTGCGCGACGCGCTGGACGACACCTGCGCGCGCGAGCTCGAGATGCATGAACACACCTTCGTCGGCCAGGCCGAGACCCTGGACCGCATCCAGGCCGCCTTCGGTTCGGCCCCGCCGGCAGGGCAGCCCGCAACGCAGTCGGCGCCGCCCGCCGCCACGGTGGCGGACCTGGCCGATGTGGTGCGCACGCTCAAGCAGCTGCTGGCGCGCGAACTGCATCTGGAACACGATGAACTCGACGAGCACACGCAGTTCACCGACCTGGGCCTGGATTCCATCACCGGCGTCACCTGGATGCGCAAGGTGAACCAGCACTACGACCTCGCGCTCGACGCGACGATCGTGTACGGCTTTCCCACGCTCGCCCGGTTCGGCGCGCACGTGAAGGAACAGGTGGAAACGCGCGGCACGCCCACGAGCGTGCCGGACTTCGCGGAGCTCGAGGCGGCCAAGCTGGGACGCGGCAACGCGGCCGGGGACAAGCAGGTCACGGTGGCGCTCGACCCGATCGTATCCGTGTCCACGGCGGTGCCGCAGGATGGGCCGGCGGCGGTCGTCGCGACCATCAAGCGCCTGCTGGCACGCGAACTGCACCTGGAAGAGGCCGAGCTCGACGAGCACACGCAATTCACCGACCTGGGCCTGGATTCGATCACGGGCGTCACGTGGATGCGCAAGGTGAACGAACACTTCGGCCTCGCGCTCGACGCCACCATCGTCTACAGCTACCCCACGCTGGCGAAGCTGGGAGCTCACGTGCGGGAGGTCGCGGACAACCGCGGCGCGGCGGGCGGCATGCCGGACTTCGCGGAGCTGGAGACGAGAAAGCTGCGCGTGCCGCAAGCCCCGGCGCGGGACGCCGCCGTTCCCCTGGTCGCGCTGGACCAGCCGGCGGCGCCGGCGCGCGAACTCGTCTCCTGGCGCCGCCGGGCGCCCGCCGCCGCTGCTTCCGTCGCGGCCGCGCCGCGCTCGGACGGCGTGCCGGAGCCGATCGCCGTCATCGGCATGGCCGGCCAGTTCCCGATGGCGCGCGACCTCGATGAATACTGGCGCAACATCGCCGAAGGCCGGCATTGCATCAGCGAGGTCCCGGCGCAGCGCTGGGACGTCGCCAGGTGGTTCCAGGAGGGCGAGCCGGCGGAGGGCAAGACCAATTCGAAGTGGCTCGGCCTGCTGGACGACTACGACCGGTTCGATCCGCAGTTCTTCAACATCCTGCCGGTCGAGGCGAAGGCGATGGATCCGCAGCAGCGGCTGTTCCTGCAGACGTGCTGGCAGGGCATCGAACATGCCGGCTACAACCCGAAGGCGCTGGCGGGCAGCCGCTGCGGCGTGTTCGTCGGCGCGGCGGGCAACGACTACGGCCTGCTGTCGCGCAAGACCCAGCTGAGCGCGCACGGCTTCACCGGCAACGCGAGTTCGATCCTGTCCGCCCGCATCGCGTATTTCCTCGACCTGCAGGGACCCTGCATGGCCATCGACACGGCCTGCTCGTCCTCGCTCGTGGCGATCGCGACCGCCTGCGACAGCCTCGTGTCCGGCGCCAGCGACCTGGCCCTGGCCGGCGGTGTGTACGTGGGCGCCGGTCCGGCCATGCACATCATGACCGCGCAGTCGGGCATGCTCTCGCAGGACGGCAAATGCCACAGCTTCGACCACCGCGCGAACGGCTTCGTGCCGGGCGAGGCGGTGGGCGTCGTGCTGCTCAAGCGCCTCGCCGACGCCGAGCGGGACGGCGACGTGATCCACGCCGTGATCCAGGGCTGGGGCGTCAACCAGGACGGCCGCACCAACGGCATCACGGCACCGAATCCGATGTCCCAGGCCCGGCTGATGCAGGAGGTCTACCGCCGGCACGGCATCGACCCGGCCGGCATCCAGCTGGTCGAGGCGCACGGCACGGGCACCCCGCTGGGCGACCCGATCGAAGTCGAGGGATTGAAACAGGCGTTCCGCGCACAGACACGCAAGACCGGTTACTGCGCCCTCGGTTCGGTGAAATCGAACATCGGCCACTGCCTCACGGCCGCCGGCGTGACGTCGTTCATCAAGGTCGTGCTGGCGCTGCGGCACAAGCAGCTGCCGCCGACGATCCATTTCGAGCGGCTCAACCCGCACATCCGGCTGGAAGACAGCCCGTTCCACATCAACGACCGGCTGCGCGACTGGACGCCGGACGGCGCCGCGCGCCGCCAGGCAGCCGTCAGCTCGTTCGGCTACAGCGGCACCAACGCCCACCTGGTGGTCGCCGAATACGCCGCGCCGCCGCGCCCGCAATCCGTGCCCGCGGCGCCGGTGGCGCTGGTGCCGCTGTCGGCGAAGACCGGGGAGCAGCTGCGCCAGCGCGCGCTCGACCTGCTGGCCTTCCTCCGCGGCGCGGGCGCCTCGTCCGAACTGGCGGACATCGCCTATACGCTGCAGGTGGGCCGCGAGGCGATGGACGAGCGGCTGGGCGTCGTGGCGGCATCGACTGCGCAACTGGCCGACCAGCTGCAGGCCTGGCTCGACGGCCGCGACGACGGCGCGCAGGTCTGTCGCGGCAGGGCGCGGGCCGACAAGGAAGGCCTGAGCCTCATCGGCGACGACGACGAGCTGAAACGCACCATCGTCGAGAACTGGTTCGCCCAGAATAAATTCGCCAAGCTGCTGGCGCTGTGGACCAAGGGCCTCGAACTGGACTGGAGCCTGTTCCATCGCGGGAGCACGCCGCGCCGCATCGTCCTGCCCACGTATCCGTTTGCGCGCGAACGCTACTGGATCGACGAGGAGGATGCGGCGCAGGCGTTGCTGCACCCGCTCGTGCACCGGAACACGTCGACCCTGAGCCGCCAGAGCTATGCATCGGTGTTCTCCGCGCCGCTGACGCGCGACGAGCTGGCCGAGATGGCGCGCGCCGCGGTGGCGCTGGCGTGGCCCGAACGCGAAGAACAGGCCGTCGAACTGTCCGACCTGCGCTGGGATGCGCCGTTCGCGCCGGTGGGCAGCACCGCGCTCCGGGTCGCGCTGTATCCGCACGGCGCGGACCGCGTCGGCTTCGAGATCGCGAGCGACGACGGCGTGCACTGCGCGGGCGAGGCGCGGTTCGTGGACAAGCCGGCCGAGGCGGACGCCGGCGCCGCGCTGTACTTCGAGGAATACTGGCGCGACGAAGCGGCATCCGCCGCGGCCGCGCTCCCCGGCCGCACCGTGGTCTTCGGCGACACCGGTTCGGCCACCGTGCCCGGCGCCGTGCTGGTGACGGACCGGACGGCCGATGTCGAGGCCGCGATCCGCCAGGCGGCGGGCGCACAGGGGCAGCCGGTCGCGGTCGTCCACGAGTGGGCCAGGGGACGCGGGCAGGAAGGCATTCATCTCCTGTTCGACCTGTTCCGGGCCGTGAAGGCCTGCGGCACCCTCGTGTCGGACGTCGTCCTGGTCGGACACTACGACCCGGCGCAGCGCGACACGGCCTGGGATCATGCGTGGATCGGCTTCCAGCGTTCGTTGAAGCTCGTGCTCCCCGACGTGCGGGTCGCGTTGCTGTACACGGACGGGCCGGCGTGCACGCAGGCGCAGTTGCTCGACGCGCAGCGGGCGGGCGGCGTGATCTGGTACGAGCGCGGCCGGCGCAAGGTGCTCGCCTTCCGGCCGGCGCCGGTGCCGACCGCGGCATCGCTGCCGCCGCCGCTCAAGCAGGGCGGCGCCTACCTGATCACGGGCGGTTGCGGCGCACTGGGCATGAAGTTCGCCATGCACCTGGCCGGCGAGTACAACGCGAAGCTGGTGCTCGTGGGCCGGCGCGCGCCGGCGCCGGACATCGAGGCGCAGCTCGACAGCCTGCGCCAGGCCGGCGCCGCGCACGTGGAATACGCGGCGGTCGATCTCGGCGACGCCGGCCAGGTCGAGCGCTGGGCGCGCGCGCTGCGCTTCCCGTTGTCCGGCGTGTTCCACGCGGCGGGCGTCGAGGCGGCCCGGCCGTTCTCCGACAAGACGCGCGCCGAGATCGATGCCGTGCTGCTGCCGAAGACGGCCGGCACCATGCTGCTGGACGAGGCATTGCGCGACCAGCCGCTCGACGTCGTGTGCTGCTTCTCGTCGTCCGCCGCCATCCTGGGCGACTTCGGCGCGTGCGATTACGCGATCGCCAACCGCTTCCAGATGGCGTACGGCGAGTGGCGCCGCCGCCAGCCGCACCTGCCCGGGAAGACGGTCGTCGTCAACTGGCCGTTCTGGGACAAGGCGCCGGGCCAGCGGGGCGGCATGGGCGCCGACGATCCGGCGCAGGTGGCCTTCTACCTCAAGAGCAGCGGCCAGCAGGCGCTGGGCACGACGGAGGGTATCCGCATCTGCGAAGACCTGATGCACGCCGCGCGCGCGCAGACCCTCGTCATGGTGGGCCAGCCCGCGCGCGTCGAACAATTCCTCGGCCGCGCGTACGGCGCCGCCGCGCCGGTTCGTCCGCAGGCGCCGACGTTGGCGCCCGTGCCGGCACTGCCGGCGCCCGCCGCGGGCGGCACCACGCTGCGCGCCCGCCTGCGCGCCGAGTTACGGCGGCTGGTGTGCGCGAGCGCCGGCATCGACCCGGCCCGCCTCGACGACAAGACCAATCTCGCCGACGTCGGCTTCGACTCGATCAGCCTGGCGGGTTTCGCCAAGCTGCTGTCCAGCCAGTTCGCGCTGGAGGTGACGCCGGCGCTGTTCTTCAACCATGCCACCGTCGAGCAACTGGCCGAACACTTCGCGGCGGACCATGGGCCGCACTTCGAGGCCTTGTACGGCGGCGGGCAGGGCGCGCCGGCACCCACGGCGGCACCCGCGCCGGCGTCCGCGCCGGTCCGTCCGCTGGCTGCCGGACGGTTCGCGCCGCAGCGCGCGGCGGACCCGCGCCAGGAACCGGTCGCGATCGTCGGCATGTCCGGCCGCTTTCCGCAGGCGGCCGACCCGGACGCGCTGTGGGACCTGCTCGCCCGCGGCGGGAGCGGCGTGACCGAAGTGCCGGCCTCGCGCTGGGACTGGCGCGACTACTTCACCGCGCCCGGCCACGTCGGCAACGTCATCAGCACCAACAAGGGCGGCTTCATCGACGGCATCGAGGAGTTCGACCCGCTGTTCTTCGAGATCTCGCCGGCCGAGGCGGAAGAGATGGACCCCGCGGAGCGCCTGCTGCTGATGGAGGCGTACCGCGCCATCGAGGACGCGAGGACGTCGCCGGGCGCGCTGCGCGGTACCAACGTGGGCGTGTTCGTCGGCATGGAAGAGAGCCAGTTCGGCCTGATCGCGGACGTGCAGGGCGTGACGACGGCCGGTGCCGCGATGATTTCCTCGCGCCTGTCCTATTTCCTCGACCTGCATGGACCCGCGATCGCCACCAACACCGCCTGTTCCTCGGGTCTCGTCGCACTGCACCAGGCGGCAATGAGCCTGCGCCAGGGCGAGTGCGACGCGGCACTGGTGGCGGCCGTCGCGCTGAACCTGTCGCCCAAGGCGTGGATCCGGATGAGCGAGGCGCGCATGCTGTCGCCGAGCGGGCAATGCCGCAGCTTCGCGAAGGACGCGGACGGCATCGGCGTCGGCGACGCGGTGGTCGTCCTGATGCTCAAGCCGTTGTCGGCCGCGCTCGCGGCCGGGGACCATGTCTACGGCACCATCAAGGCGAGCGGCATCAACTTCGACGGCAAGACGAACGGCGTCACCGCGCCGAACGGCAGGGCGCAGGCCAGCCTGATCGAGCGGGTGTATGCCGGCAGCGGCATCGACGTGCGCGACGTCTCGCACGTCGTCGCGCACGGCACGGGCACGAAGCTCGGCGACCCGGTCGAGATCAACGCGCTGAACGACGCCTTCCGCAAGCTGGCCGGTGGGCCGCGCACGTCGAAGTGCGCCATCACCAGCTGCAAGTCCAACCTCGGCCACACGATGGCCGCGTCGGGCCTCGTCAGCGTCGTCGCGCTGCTGAAGGGATTGGAACACGGCCAGATTCCCGCGAGCCTGCACTGCGAGGAAGAGAACGACTACATCGACTGGGCGCGCAGCGACTTCTACGTGAACAAGACGACCAGCGCCTGGCACGGCGCGGCCGGCAAGCCGCGCATGGGCGCCGTGAGCGCGTTCGGCCGCAGCGGCACGAACGCCCACGTCGTGATCGAGGAGTACGTGGGGTCGCCGGCGCCGCGGCAAGACGACGGCGCGCGCAACGCGGCGGTCATCGTGCCCCTGTCGGCGCGCGGACCGGAACAGCTGCGCCAGAAAGTGCGCGACCTGCTCGACGCGATCCGCGCCCGCACCCCGCGCCTGGACGATGTCGCGTACACGCTCCAGGTGGCGCGCGAGGCGATGGAGGAGCGCGCGGCGTTCGTGGCCGATTCGCTCGATGGGCTGGCGGCGCTGCTGGCCGCTTTCCTGGACGGGAACGCGGATGGCGGCGCGGCGTTCCAGGGCAGGGCGGACGGCAGGAACGACGGCCTGCAGGTGATCCAGCAGGACGAGGACATGCAGGCCGCGATTGTCTCCTGGGTGACCGGCAACAAGCTGCACAAGCTCGCGTCGCTCTGGGCCCGCGGCCTCGACCTGGACTGGACGTTGCTGTACGCCGGCCGCACGCCGCCGGAGCGGATCGGCCTGCCCGTGTATCCGTTCGCGCGCGAGCGCTGCTGGATCGACCGCGCGGCCCCGGCAGCCGCGCCGCAGGACGGCCTCGATTCGATCGCCCGCATCCTCGACCAGGTCGAACAGGGTGCGCTGGCGGCGGACCAGGCCAGCGCCGTGCTGAAGCGGATCGCCGTCTAGGCATCCCGGAACAATGACATAGCGAGAATCCGATGATCGATTTTGTGGAATATGTGGTTGGGGAGCTGTCGAACAAGCGGCTGTCCAGGTCCGACGCGCTGGCGCTGATTGCCCAGTTCCGCGGCCAGGCGCAGGGTGCGGCGCGGGCCGACGTCCTGCATCCGCTGCTGCACCGGAACACGTCCGACCTCACGCAGCACAGCTACGGCACCACGTTCGAGGCCGGCGCGTTCTACCTGCGCGACCACGTGGTCGACGGGCGCAAGGTGCTGCCCGGCGTCGCCTACCTCGAGATGGTGCGCGCCGCGGTCGCGGCGGCGCTGCCGGGCGAGGAAGGCGCCATCGGCCTGGCCAACGTGGTGTGGGCCCAGCCGATCGTCGTCGACGACCAGGCGCAGGTCACGCTGGCGCTGTGTCCGGACGACGGCAGGATCGACTACGAAGTCTGCGGCCAGGCGGCCGACGGCGACACGGCGCCGGCGATCCATTCGCGCGGCCAGGCCGTCGTGCTGGCGCAGGCGGAGCGGCCCGTGCTCGACCTGGCACGGCTGCAGGGCGAGATGACGCGCGGGCAGCTGGACGCGGCGCAAGTGTATGCCGCCTATGCTGCGATGGGGATCGCCTACGGCCCGTCGCACCGGGCCGTGACCGCGCTGCACCAGGGCGCGGGGCAGGTGCTGGCGCGCCTGGAGCTGCCGGCCGTCGTGGCGGACACGCTCGGCGACTACGTGCTGCATCCGAGCCTGCTGGACGGCGCGGTGCAGGCGGCCATCGGCTTCATCGAGAACATCGACCAGCTGCCCGCGCGCCCGAACCTGCCGTTTGCCGTGGAATCGCTGCGTATCTACGCGCCGTGCACGCGCCACATGGTCGCCTGGCTGCGCTTCGCGCCGGGCAGCTCGGCCGCGGACAAGGTGACGAAGCTCGACATCGACCTGTGCGATCCGGACGGCCGGGTGTGCGCGCAGCTGCTCGGCTTCACGTCGCGCACGCTGCACAGCGACGCCGAGCCGGGCGTGCTGTATGCGGCCCCGCAATGGGAGGTGGCCGCGCCCGCTGAAGGCGGCACGCAGGCATGGACGCAGCGCCACATCCTCCTGAGCGCGGCCGCCGGCGGCGCCGTGGATGCGCTGCAGGCCGCTGGCGCACGCTGCGTACGCCTGGGCGGCCAGGCTGGCGGCGACCTCGCCGCGTACTACCGTGCCACGGCGTCCGCCTACTTCCTGCACATCCAGGACGTGCTGGCCGCGAAGCCCAAGGGCCGCACGCTGGTGCAGCTCGTGGTCGCGCACACGCCGGCCGACGACCTCCTGCTGGGCCTGGCGGGGCTGCTCAAGACGGCCGCGCTGGAAAATCCGCTGCTGGCCGCGCAGATCGTCGTGACCGATGCGGACGACACGCAGGCGTTGGCGCGCCAACTGGACACGGAGGCGGCGGGACCGCTGCCGGCCGTCGTCCGCTACGCGCAGGGCGAACGGCAGGTGCTCGCCTGGCGCGAGCTGGACGTTCCCGGCGAGGCGCCCGCGCCCGCGTTCAGGGACGGCGGCGTCTATCTCGTCACCGGCGGCCTGGGCGCGCTGGGCCGGCTGTTCGCCCGCGCGATCGTGGCGCAGGCGCGCGACGCCACGGTCATCCTCACGGGCCGCGCCGAAGCGTCCGCGCACACCGCAGCGTTGCTGGCGGAACTGCCTGCCGGGGTGCACTACCGCCGGCTCGACGTGTGCGACGCGGAGCAGGTGCGCGCGCTCGTCGCGGCCATCGTCGCCGAGCATGGGCGCCTGGACGGGATCCTCCACGCCGCGGGCATGACCGCCGACAGCTTCATCCTCGCGAAGACGCCGGCGCAGTTCGATGAGGTGCTCGCGCCCAAGGTCGCCGGCACGGTCAACCTGGACGAGGCGACGCGCGACGTCGCGCTCGATTTCCTGATGCTGTTCTCCGGCGGCGCGGCCGTGACGGGCAATGTCGGGCAGGCCGACTACGCGGCCGCCAACGGATTCATGGACCGCTATGCCGCCTACCGCAACGCGCTGGTGCGGCAGGGACGGCGCACGGGCCGCACGCGCGCGGTCGACTGGCCGCTGTGGGAAGACGGCGGCATGGGTGCCGACGCCGCGACGCAGGCGCAGTTGCAGCGCGCCGCCGGTCTCGTCGCCATGCGCACCGCTACCGGCCTGCGCGCGTTCGACCGGAGCCTCGCGCTGCCGCACGACCAGGTGCAGGTGGTGGAAGGCGACCTGCGCCTCGTGCGCGCGGCGCTGTTCGCGCCGGAGGCTGCGCCCGTGCCGCAGCCCGAGCCGGTCCATGCGGCCGGCACCGACCTGCAGGAGAGCACCGAAGTCTTCCTCAAGAAGCGGCTCTCGGCCCTGCTCAAGCTGCCCGCCAACCGGATCGATGCCGCCGCGCCGTTCGAAAAGTACGGCATCAATTCGATCATGACGATGAACCTGACCGGTGAGCTGGAGAAGATCTTCGGCTCGCTGCCCAAGACGTTGTTCTTCGAATACCAGACGCTGTCCGAGCTGGCCGGCTATTTCGTCCGCCAGCATCGCGCCCGGCTGGAAGCGCTGTTCGCCGACGCGGCGGCACCGGCCGCACCGGCGCCGGCCGCAGCGTCGGCACCGGCACCGGCGCTGCCGTCGCGCCCCCGTGCCGCGCTGCGCCGGCCGTTGGCACGCACCACCGCCGGCGATGCCGAACCGATCGCCATCGTCGGCCTGAGCGGACGCTATCCGGGCGCCGGCGACATCGACCAGTTCTGGTGCAACCTGCGCGACGGGAAGGACAGCATCGTCGAAGTGCCGCACGACCGCTGGAACTGGCGCGACTACTTCAGCGAGGACCGGTCCGTCGCCGGTCGCCATTACAGCAAATGGGGCGGCTTCATCGACGGCGTCGAGGAGTTCGATGCGCTGTTCTTCAATATTCCCCCGGTCGACGCCGAGCGCATCGATCCGCAGGAACGCCTGTTCCTGCAGCATGCGTGGATGGCGCTGGAGGATGCGGGTTTTACGCGCGCCGGCCTGCAGATCCCGCGCGAGCAGGACCAGGCCGGCCAGGTCGGCGTGTACGTCGGCGTGATGTACGGCGAGTACCAGATGTTCGGCGCCGAAAGCAGCCTGCTGGGCAACCACATGGTCACGCCGGCCAGCTACGCGAGCATCGCCAACCGGGTGTCGTACTTCCTCAACCTGCACGGTCCGAGCATGGCCGTCGACACCATGTGCTCGTCCTCGCTGACGGCCATCCACCTCGCGTGCCAGGACCTGCGCCAGGGCCGCACCGACGCCGCGATCGCCGGCGGCGTGAACGTGACGATCCATCCGAACAAATACCTGCTGCTGAGCGCCGGCCAGTTCATCGCGAGCGACGGCCGCTGCCAGAGTTTCGGCGTGGGCGGGGACGGCTACATCCCGGCCGAAGGCGTGGGCGCGGTCATCCTGAAACGCCTGTCCGACGCCGAACGGGACGGCAACCACATCTACGGCGTGATCCGGGGCAGCGCCCTGAACCACGGCGGCAAGACCAACGGCTATTCGGTCCCGAACCCGCAGGCGCAGGCCAGCGTCATCGCGCGGGCGTTCCGGGAATGCGGCGTCGATCCGCGCCACATCAGCTATATCGAGGCGCACGGCACCGGCACGAAGCTCGGCGACCCGATCGAAATCGCGGCCCTCGCGCAGGTTTTCCGGCGCAGCACGGGCGACAACGGCTTCTGCCTGATCGGCTCGGCCAAATCGAACATCGGCCACGCCGAATCGGCCGCGGGCATCGCCGGCCTGACGAAGGTGCTGCTGCAGATGCGGCACCGCCAGATCGTGCCCTCGCTGCACTCGTCCGCGCTCAACCCCAACATCGACTTCGACGACTCGCCGTTCGTCGTCAACCAGACCTTGCGCGAGTGGGAACAGCCGCAGGTCGACGGGCGCTCGCTCCCGCGCATCGCCGGCATTTCCTCGTTCGGCGCCGGCGGCTCCAATGCCCACCTGGTGGTGCAGGAGTACGTGCAGGCGGCGCCCGCGGTGCCCTTGGACGGCCAGCCGGCCGCCATCGTGCTGTCCGCGCGCACGCCGGAGCAGCTGACGCAAAAGGTGCAGGACCTGCTCGCGTTCATCCGGCGCGACGACGCGCAAGTCGACCTGCATGCCATGGCCCGTACGCTGCAGACCGGGCGCGAAGCGATGGCAGAACGCTTTGCCCTGATCGTGAACTCGGTCGACCAGCTGGCGCGCGACCTGCAGGCCTGCCTGGACGGCGACGACCAGCTCGACAACTGCCATCGCGGGCAGGCCCTGCACGGCACCGATGCCGTGTCCCTGTTCAAGGCCGATGCCGACCTGCAGGACACGGTCGCCAGATGGATCGCGGCGCGCAAGCTGCCACGCCTGCTCGACCTGTGGACGAAGGGGCTGGAGCTCGACTGGAACCAGCTGTACGGCGAGCGCAAGCCGCGCCTCGTGAGCCTGCCGCCGTATCCGTTCGCGCGCGAGCGCTGCTGGATCGAACGGCCGGTGCGCACGCACGCGGGGCTGGGTCCCGTGCTGCATCCGCTGCTGCACCGGAACACGTCCGACTTCGCGCAGCAGGCCTATCGAACCACCTTCACCGGCGCGGAATTCTTCCTCGCCGATCACCGCGTGACCATCGCCGGCGCGGCTGGACAGAAAGTGCTGCCGGGCGTCGCCTTCCTCGAGATGGCGCGCGCCGCGGTGGCGCAGGCGCTGCGCGCGGAGGACCCGGCGCCGGCGCTGGCGTTCCGCAACGTCGCCTGGGCGCGGCCGCTCGTGGTGGGCGGCGCCACGCAGGCGGAGATCGTGCTCGCGCCGGACGACGGCGGCCAGGTCGATTTCGAGATCCACAGCGAGTCCGCGGGCGAGCGCATCGTGCATTGCCAGGGCCGGGTGGACGTCGGCGCGCCGGCGGGCGCGGAGCGGCTCGACGTCGCGCAGGCCGGGACGCTGATGCGGCGCGGCCGGCTCGACGGGGAGCAGGTCTATGCCGCCTATGCGCGCATGGGCCTCGACTACGGCCCGGCGCACCGTCCGATCGTGTCGGTCGCGCTGGGCGACGGCGAGGCGCTGGCCGAATTGCGCCTGCCGGCATCGGTCCAGGGCGGCGCATCGGACTACCTGCTGCACCCGAGCCTGATGGACGGTGCGCTGCAGGCCGCCATCGGGCTGCTGGACTGGCAGGACGACCCGATGGGGCAGGCGCGGCTGCCGTTCGCGCTCGGCGCGCTGCACGTGCTGGCGCCCTGCGCGGACGAGATGCTGGCGTGGGTCCGCTATGCCGAAGGCAGCGGCCCGGCCGACGCCGTCGTCAAGCTCGACATCGATTTGTGCGATGGGGAAGGCCGCGTATGCGTCCGGATCCGCGACCTGTGCTCGCGTGCCCTCGGCGGGCAGGCCGCGGACGACGGCGTGGGCAGCCTGGTCGCGGTGCCCGCATGGGAGACTGCTCCGGTGGTTGCGGCGGCGGACGAACCGGCGGCGCATCACGTCCTGCTGTGTGACATGCAGGGCGTCGATCCCCAGGCGCTCGCAGGCCTGCTGTCCGGCGCCGCGTGCACGGCGTCGAATGCGCCGGCCGGCGGCACGCTGGCCGCAGGCTACGGTCACCACGCGCACGCATTGCTCGACCAGTTGCGCACCCAAGTACGGCGCGCGCAGGCCGGCACCGTCCTGCTGCAGGTCGTCGTGCCGGGCGGCGGCGCGGGCGAGCTCCTGGCCGGCCTGTCCGGCATGCTGCGCACCGCGAGCCTGGAGCATCCGGGCTTCGCCGGACAGCTGATCGTTGCCGAAGAGGGCGCGACCGCCGCCACGCTGGCGGCGCAACTGCGCCAGGAACGGCGCGCGCGCGACGTCCTCGTCCGGTTTGAAGCGGGCACGCGCCAGGTCTTGCGCTGGCAGGAGACGCCGCTGCAGGGCGGCGCCACGCCCGTGGCGTTCAAGGACCACGGCGTGTACCTGATCACCGGCGGGCTCGGTGGCCTCGGCCTGCTGTTCGCGGGCGAGATCCTGACGCAGGCGTCGCGGTGCCGCGTGATCCTGACCGGCCGCGCGCCGCTGGACGCGGACAAGCAGGCGGCGCTCGACCGGCTGCCGGCCGGTGCCGGCCGCGTCGAATACCGGCAGCTCGACCTGGACGACGCCGCGCAGGCCGCGCGGCTGGTCGGCGCCATCGTCGCGGAACACGGGCGGCTGGACGGCATCCTGCATAGCGCGGGCATGACCGCGGACGGCTTCATCATGAAGAAGACCGACGCCGAGCTGCGCGCCGTGCTGGCACCCAAGGTCGCCGGCACCGTCAACCTGGACCAGGCGAGCGCGGACGTCGATCTCGACTTCTTCGTGCTGTTCTCGTCGGTGAGCGGCGCCCTTGGCAATGTGGGGCAGGCCGATTACGCGGCGGCCAACGGTTTCATGGACCACTTCGCGGCTTACCGCAATCGCCTGGCCGATGCGGGACAGCGGCGCGGCCGCACCGTGGCGATCGCCTGGCCGTTGTGGCAGGACGGCGGCATGCAGATCGACGCGGCGAGCCGGGAACTGCTGTTCCAGGCAAGCGGCGTTCGGCCGCTGCGCACGGCGACCGGCATCGCCGCGTTCCACCGCTGCGTGGCCACGGGCCACGATCGGACGCTGGTGCTGGAAGGCGACCTGGCACGGCTGCGGCGCCTGCTGGCCGGCGAGGTCCGCCGTGAGACGGTGGCGATGGCGGCTTCGGCCGTCGCGGCGCCGCCGGCTGCCGGCAGCGCTTCACGCCTGCCGGAGCGGACGGAGGACTATCTGCGCAAGCAATTCGCGGACGTGCTCAAGGTTGCCGCGCACCAGATCGACGCGCGCGCGCCGCTGGAACACTACGGCATCGATTCCGTCGTGGCGATGAAACTGACCAATGTGCTGGAGCAGGCCTTCGGTTCACTGCCCAAGACGCTGTTCTTCGAACACCAGACGATCGCCAGCCTGGCGGGCTACCTGCTCAAGTCGTTCCCGGACGTCGTGGGCCGGCTGCTCGATACGGCCGCCGCGCCGGCGGCACAACCTGCCGCGGCGCCGGCCGCCCCGGCGCTGCCCGCACCGCGCCGCACCGTCCGCTTCGGCGCCGTCAATGCCCGGCGCGAGCGCGACGTGGCGATCGTCGGCGTGAGCGGCCGCTACCCGATGGCCGAGGACCTGGCCCGGTTCTGGGACAACCTGAAGGCCGGCCGCGACTGCATCTCCGAGGTGCCGTCCGACCGCTGGGACCACGGCCGCTACTACGATGCCGACCGCAACAAGCCCGGCAAGACCTATGCCAAATGGGGCGGCTTCCTCGCGGACGTCGACAAGTTCGACCCGCTGTTCTTCAACATCTCGCCGCGCGAAGCGGAAGTGATGGACCCGCAGGAGCGCCTGTTCCTGCAGACGGCGTGGCAGACCATCGAAGATGCCGGCTACAGCAGGGAGAGCCTGGCGGGGCAGCGGGTGGGCGTGTACGTCGGCGCCATGTGGGGCCACTACGAGTTGTTCGGGGCGGACGCCGCGTCGGGTGCCGTTCCCACCTCGTCGCACGCGTCGATCGCGAACCGCGTCTCGTACTTCTTCGACCTGCGCGGCCCGAGCATCGCGCTCGACACGATGTGCTCGTCCTCGCTGACGGCGATCCACCTGG
>CBIHOW010000023.1:0-81635 GCA_966211695.1 uncultured Massilia sp.
ACGTCATCAAGCTCGACAAGTTCGACGCCCTGCCCCCGGCCGAGCGCGACAAGGTCATCCTGTACGCCAAGCTGGTCCCTGTGAACAAGGCACTCTCGCCGCTGGACGCGGGCCTCGTCGTCGTGGACGGCGCCAGCCGCACCCCGCTGCCGCTCGATGCCGGCGGCCGCGCACGCATGGTATTGAATCCGCAGTGGATGGCGCATGACGCGCAGATCTGGACGAGCCTGCCCAAGGGCGAAAAGATGCGCATGGGCTTCGACCTCGGCGCCGTGCTGCCCGAGACGACGCAGTGGCGCTACGCGACCGTGATGGGTGCCATTCCGCAGACCAATGCCGCGATCGGCAAAGTGGCCGGCGCGCTGAGCCTGTTCGTACCCACGATGAAGTCGGTGATCTTCAAGTTCGACAAGCCGGCCCAGCTGACCATCAAGGCGGCCGGTGGCGACAAGCGCTATGCCAGCGACGCGAAGCACCATGTCAGGCTCAAGCTCGACGAGGATATGCTGAAGGAAAATCCGCTGGTGGAAGTGTCGGTGCGCCCGCTGGAAGCGGAGATCGACGACTGAAGGGGAAGTAGGCGAGCCTGATCTGCGGCACTTGCGGTGAACGGCTTTGGCTGCTTCGTTCCCGACCTGACCAGGTAAACCATGCCACAATGCGCAGGGGCCCGCCAGCTCGCATTATAACCGGTTAAGGGGATGCCGGCAAACCGCTTGCTGGATGCGCCGCGCATACATATATAGTATGCGGGCGCATCCACCTGCATCAATCGGACGTCACAGCCCGAGCTGCTGCCAGATCCCGTCCACGCGCGCCTTCACTTCGGGCGTCATGACGATGGGCGTGCCCCACTCCCGGTTCGTCTCGCCCGGCCATTTATTGGTGGCATCGATACCCATCTTGCTGCCCAGGCCGCTGATCGGCGACGCGAAGTCGAGGTAGTCGATCGGCGTGTTGTCGACCATGACGGTGTCGCGGGTCGGGTCCACGCGGGTCGTGATGGCCCAGATCACTTCCTTCCAGTCGCGCACGTCGACGTCGTCGTCCACGACGACGATGAACTTCGTATACATGAACTGGCGCAGGAAGCTCCACACGCCGAACATCACGCGCTTCGCGTGGCCGGCGTACTGCTTCTTCATCTGCACGACGGCCATGCGGTAGCTGCAGCCTTCCGGCGGCAGGTAGAAATCCGTGATCTCCGTAAACTGTTTCTGCAGCAGGGGCACGAACACTTCGTTCAGCGCGACGCCCAGCACGGCCGGCTCGTCGGGCGGTTTGCCCGTGTAGGTCGAGTGATAGATCGGATCGCGCCGCATCGTGATGCGGTCGATCGTGAACACGGGGAACCAGTCCTGCTCATTGTAATAACCGGTGTGGTCGCCGTACGGCCCTTCCAGTGCATGCTCGAAGCCGGACGGGTGACTCTCGTCTGGATAGATATGGCCCTCGAGCACGATCTCTGCCGACGCCGGCACGCGCAGCTCGCTGCCGATCGCCTTCGTCAGCACGGTCCGCTGGCCGCGCAGCAGGCCGGCGAACTGGTATTCGGACAGCGTGTCCGGCACGGGCGTCACGGCGCCCAGGATCGTGGCCGGATCGGCGCCGAGCGCCACCGCCACCGGATACGGCTTGCCCGGATTGGCGATGCAGTGTTCGCGGAAGTCGAGCGCGCCGCCGCGGTGGGCGAGCCAGCGCATGATGACCTTGTTCGGCCCCAGCACCTGCTGGCGGTAGATGCCCAGGTTCTGGCGCTTCTTGTTCGGTCCCTTCGTGATCACGAGACCCCAGGTAATCAAAGGTGCGACGTCGCCCGGCCAGCAATGCTGGATCGGCAGGCGGGCCAGGTCGACATCGGCACCCTCCCAGACAATCTCCTGGCACGGGGCACCCTTCACTTCTTTAGGCGCCATATCCCACACGGCCTTGACGAGCGAACCGAGGTCCATGATGTCGCGGAAGCCCTTGGGCGGCTCCGGCTCCTTCAGGCGCGCCAGCACATGGCCGATCTTGCGCAGCTCGCCGACATCGTCCGCGCCCATGCCCAGCGCCACCCGGCGCGGCGTGCCGAACAGGTTGGCCAGCACGGGGATCGGATAGGGTTTGCCGGTGGCATCCACCGGGTTTTCGAACAGCAACGCGGGCCCGCCGGCGCGCAAGGTCCGGTCGCATACCTCCGTCATTTCAAGATTCGGTGAAATAGGCGCCGATACGCGCTTGAAGTCACCGTTTTCTTGCAACTTAGCAATAAAATCCCGCAGATCAGAGTAGTTCATTGAATTTTTAATTCTTTTTTACATCTTTTGAGGAGTGCTAACAATCGCCGGCAAGTGGTTGATTTGCCAAGGAATTGATGAGCGCCTGTGCGTTCTTTAGATCCAAAAGTAATAGAACGCTTAAGTGCTAGTATTGACTTGATATAAACGAGCTTCTACAATCCGCCGTACAAATTGAGCCGGTCCCGTCCAGCACGTGATTTTATCCGGTCTCATTCTTTCACGGGGTCGGGGCCCCAGCGACATTTTAAGGAGTGTTTTCACTGGGCGTCTGCCCAACCAACCCCGAGACAGTTGTTAGCCACTGGGCGCCTCCACTGCAGCGCTGCCCAGCTGAAGCAAGCAATGACGGCGTTCCTCGACCGCAGCGAGCGGCGACGGACGGTTTTCTGATGCACGGCATTAGTACGCTCGAACGCTGCGCCCATGCGCGGCGACGGGATGGCTTTTTCCGCGACAAAGGAGAGACGATGATCCATCGCTTCATCGGCACGAGCGCAAGGCTCGTCCAACAGATGGCCAGCCAGCCAGTCACGTGGTCTTCCGTGATCAAAGCGGCACGCGGTGTCTTGACCACCGCACAACATACCTTGACCGTTTTCGGTCTTTCCGCAGTAGCAATGATTGCCCTGCTGTACAGCCGCCCCGATTTTGCGAAACGGGTGTCGGATTTCCTGAGCCCGCAACACGCCGCGCCGGCACACGCGCAGGTTGCCACCGCCAATCCCGCGCTCCAGCTCGTATCTGCGCGCGGCGCGGACGCCGTCGAGATCGCCAACAGCGACGATAAGGCGAACCGCCCCACCCGCCAGCAGAAATACGTGACGGACTGGCTGTCGCGCCGTTACCGCGTGGCCGGCGACGCCGCCAACATGCTCGTCACGACCGCGTACAGCACGGCGCACGAGATCAAGCTGGATCCCCTGCTGATCCTGGCCGTGATGGCCATCGAATCGGGCCTGAACCCGTTCGCGGAAAGCCCGATGGGCGCGCAGGGCCTGATGCAGGTGATGTCCAAGGTCCACAGCGACAAGTTCGAGGAAGTCGGCGGCTCGCAGGCTGCCCTGAATCCGGTGGCCAATATCCGTGTCGGCGCCCTGATCCTGAAGGATTACGTGAACCGCACCGGCTCCGTCGAAGGCGCCCTCAAGAGCTACGTCGGTGCCGGCGCGGCCGACGACGACTCCGGCTATGGCTCCAAGGTCCTGACCGAATACAAGCGCCTGAAACAGGTCGCGAGCGGCAAGAACGTCCCGATCTACTTCCCGCCGGCTGCGGCGCCGGTCCCGAGCACGACGCTGGCCCAGAAATCGGCCACCGCGCCGGCCAAGCCGGACACCGCGTCGGTCGAAGCGGCACACGGCAGCAACCAGAACGGCGAAACGGTCGCCGGACTCTGAGCCAACCCGAACACTCCTTTCCTGGTCGAAAGCCACCGTCGGCGCAAGCTGCGGTGGCTTTCATTTTGGCCATGCAAGCCTCCCTTCCCCCTCCTCCGCATCGGCAATTTTGCTTTGTAACAAATATTTCCTTACCGTAATAAACAGTCCATAATATAATCCGTATTTATTGTAGGAATAGTCCTATAACCCCTCATCATGCCACCGATGATGACCGCGCTGTCGGCAGGGACTGCGCACATAACCTGGAGTCCGCAGTATGTTTCGACTACATAGGGAAGAGGCGACCGGAGGGTTGACCGCCCTGCTCATCCGATGGCCGTGCGCAATCCTCATCGTTGCGCTGGCAAGCGTTCCTTTGTTCGACCCGCCCGCCTACCTGAGGCTCGCCTCCTTCGCCGTGCTGGCCTGCGCGGCCGCGTGGCAAGCGGCGCGGATGCGCGCGGCCCCGCAGCCGGACGCCGCCGCCCTGCCCGCGGCCGAACCGCTCGGCGCCCTCCTGGCGGAAGTCACGCCCGTATGGGCTCGCCATATCGAGTCCGTCAAGGACCAGTCCGAAACGGCAATCGAGCAACTGTTGAACGGATTTTCGGCGCTGCTGGCCCATTTCGAGCAGGCCGGTTTTTCGCGCGCCGACGCCGCCGGGGATCACCAGGCGACGGCCCAGTTGCTGGTGACGTGCGAACGGACGCTGGGTCCCGTGCTGGCATGGCTTCAACTGATGGTCGACAGCAAGGCCGAACTGCTCGACCACGTGCGCGAACTTGCCACGGCCACCGATGAATTGAAGGGGCTGGCCGACGAAGTGGGACGCATCGCGGCGCAGACGAACCTGCTGGCGATTAACGCGGCGATCGAAGCGGCACGCGCCGGCGAGAGCGGCCGCGGTTTCGGTGTCATCGCCAACGAGGTCCGCCAGTTGTCGAACGTGTCGGCCGACATCGGCAAGCGCATCACCGCCGGCATGGCGCAGATGGGCGCCACCATGGCGGCGACGCTGGGGGTCGCGGCGGACGCCGACGACAGCGACCGCAAGGCCATCGGCGCGTCGCGCGAGGCCGTCGAACACGTGCTGGACGAGATGCGCACCGTCGCCGGCGCGGCCGAGCGCCTGCGCGAACAGGGCAACCTGATCCGGGGCGAAGTCGAACAATTGATCGTCGCCCTCCAGTTCCAGGACCGGATCCGCCAGATTCTCGAGGTGGTGGAGGCCGACATGCGGCGCCTTGGTGCCACCGCCGCGGACGGCGACCCGGCGCCGGAAGCCGGCACCTGGCTCGCGGCGTTGAGCACGACCTACACGATGGCGGAAGAACACGAGAACCATCGGCCGGGACGGGACCGCCGTGCCGGGACCGCCGACGCCATCACCTTCTTTTAATTGCGCCTCGGCGCGGTATCGATAACTCAAACACAACAACGACAACTGGAGACTACATGGGAAAAACCATCATGATCGTGGACGATTCGGCGTCGGTGCGCCAGGTCGTCGGCCTGACGCTTCGCGGCGCCGGATATACGGTGATCGAAGGCAGCAACGGGCAGGACGCACTGGGCAAGTTGGCAGGCGCCAAGGTCCACCTCATCATCAGCGACGTCAACATGCCGGAAATGGATGGCATCGCCTTCCTCAAGGCCGTCAAGGCATCGCCCACCCACCGTTTCACGCCGGTCCTGATGCTGACGACGGAATCGGGCGACGACAAGAAGCGCGAAGGCCAGGCCGCCGGCGCCAGGGCGTGGATGGTCAAGCCGTTCAAGCCGGACACGCTGCTGGCCGCCGTCCAGAAGCTGATCCTGCCCTGAGCCGGCCATGCAGCTGGAACACCAACCCCTCCCCGGCGGCGGGACGTCGTTGCGCCTGTCCGGCGAACTGACGATCTACCATGCGGCCGACCTGCAGCACGCCTTGCTGCCGCTCGCGGCACCCGGCGGCGACTGGGCGCTCGACCTGTCCGGCGTGACCGACATCGACAGCGCCGGCATCCAGGTCCTGCTCGCGGCGCGGCGCACCCTGGCCGCGCATGGCGCGGCAATCCGGCTGGCGGCCTGCGGCCCCGCGGCGCAGGCGGTCTTCTCCCTGTATGGCCTGGCGGACGCGTTCGGCGCCGCGGCCACGGACTGAAAGGAGCGCCGGCATGCCCATGCAACAGGCCCTGCGCGTGTTTACCATCGAAAGCCGCGAACTCCTCGACGAGATGGAGGCGGCGCTGCTCTCCGGCGGCGACGGCGACGGCGAAGGCAGCATCTCGTCCGACGGCATCAACGCCGTGTTCCGGGCGGCCCATACGATCAAGGGATCGGCGGGCCTGTTCGGCCTCGATCACATCGTCGCCTTCACCCACGTGGTCGAAGGCGTCCTGGACCGTGCCCGCGACGGACGGATCGTCTTCGACGCCGAACTCACCTCCCTCATGCTGGCGTGCGGCGACCACATCCGGATGCAGATCGACGCCGTCGACGGCGGGCGCACCGATGCGGACGAGGCACTCGCCGCGCTCGGCGAGCCGCTGACGCTAAGCCTCAACCGCTACCTGCCGGCGCCCCACGACGACGACGCCGCGGCCGTGCCGCCCGTCCCCGCCGAGGCGGGTGCGGCCGGCGGATACTGGCACATCTCGCTGCGCTTCGGGCCCGACGTCCTGCGCAACGGCATGGACCCAATGTCGTTCCTGCGCTACCTGGAGACCATGGGCAGGCTCGTACGGGTCGCCCTGATCGACGACGCCCTGCCTGCGCTCGACCTGCTCGATCCCGAAGCCTGCTACCTGGGCCTGGAGATCGTGTTCGCGAGCGCCGCGGAGCGCGCGGCTATCGAAGGCGCGTTCGACTTCGTGCGCGACGACTGCCGGCTCCACATCATCGCCCCGGACTGCGACGCGGCCGACCGTGCGCGCCTGGTCGAGACGTATCCGGACCAGGCCTCCCTGCTGGGCGAACTGTTCGCGCTCGGCGCCCCGCCCGATGCGGGCACGCCGGCGCCGCCGGCCGCGCCGCGCCCGCCGGCCGTTGCCGAGCCAGGAACGCCGGAGCGCCGCCAGCGCGACGGCCGCGCCAACGAACAGGCGTCGGTCCGTGTCGATGCCGCCAAGCTCGACCATCTGATCAACCTCGTGGGCGAGCTGATCGTCGCCACCGCCAGTGCCGGCGTGATCGGGCGGCGCACCGGCAACACCGAGCTGCAGGAATGCGTCTCCAACCTGGCCGCCCTCGTCGAGGACGTGCGCGACAGCGCCCTGCAGCTGCGCATGGTGAAGATCGGGGCCACCTTCAAGCGCTTCCAGCGCGTGGTGCACGACGTCGCGCGCGACCTCGGCAAGCAAATCGACCTGGCGATCAGCGGCGAGGACACGGAACTCGACAAGACGGTGGTCGAGAAGATCACCGACCCGCTGACCCACCTGGTGCGCAACGCCATCGACCACGGCATCGAACCGGCGGCGCTACGCGCCGAACGGGGCAAGCCCACGGCGGGCACGATCCGGCTCAACGCCTACCACGATTCGGGCACGATCGTGATCGAGGTGAGCGACGACGGCGGCGGCCTCAAGCGCGACAAGATCCTGGCCAAGGCCGTCGAACGCGGCATCGTCGAGGCCGGCAAGGTCCTGACGGACGACGAGATTTACGCGCTCATCTTCGAACCCGGGTTCTCCACAGCCGAGCAGGTCACCAACCTGTCCGGACGGGGCGTGGGCATGGACGTCGTGAAACGCAACATCATCGCGCTGCGCGGCAGCATCGCCATCGACAGCGCCGAAGGCGTCGGCACGACCGTGACCGTGCGCCTGCCGCTCACGCTCGCCATCATCGACGGGTTCCAGGTCGCGGTGGGCAGTTCGGTGTTCGTGCTGCCGCTGGACATGGTCGAGGAATGCGTGGCATTCCTTCCCGCGGCCGGACACGACTACACCGACTTGCGCGGCAAGATCCTGCCGTTCATCCGCCTGGACGAACTGTTCCAGATCCCGGGCCGGGCCGGCGCCCGCCGCAGCCTGGTCGTGGTCCGGTACGCGGGGCAGCGCGCGGGCCTCGTCGTCGATGGCCTGCTGGGCGAAGCGCAAACGGTCATCAAGCCGCTCGGCAAGGTGTTCCAGCATCTGCAATGCGTCAGCGGCTCGAGCATCCTGGGCAGCGGCGACATCGCATTGATCCTCGACGTGCCGGCCTTGATCCGGCTGGCGGACAACAACGTTCCACGCCCCAGCCAGGCACTTGAAACGGCGAACACCTAACACGCGACATCCAACCTTTATTGGAGAAAGAACTATGTTTGGCAATATGAAAGTTGCAACCCGGCTAGCGCTCGGTTTCGGCATCGTGCTGGCCCTCTTGATCGCCCAATCGGTCCAGAGTCTGCAGAACATGGCGGCCATGAACGAGCAGACGCGGAAGATGACGGAAAGCATCTACCCGAAGGTCCAGATGACCAATGAAATCAGCCAGAACGCGCTCGACGCCGGGCGCCAGTTGCGCAGCGCCCTCCTGGCGAGCACGGAGGCCGAGGCGGAAGAGTACCGGCAGCGCGTCGTGAACCTGCGTACCACCAACGCCGGGATCTACGAGCGCCTCGACAAGTTCATCAACACGGACAAGGGCCGCGAGATGTACAACGACGCCATCGAAAAGCGCAAGATCGTGTCCGCGCGCTACGAAACGTTGTTCCAGTTGATGAAAACCGACCACGCCAAGGCCGTCGACTATCTCAATCACGAATTCATCACGGCCAACACCGCGCAGCTGGCGGCCGTGCGCGAGCTCGCCAAGTTCCAGTCGACGCTGATGAAGGACGCGGCGGCCGCCTCGGCGGAGAACTACAAGTCGTCGCGCCAGCTGATCATCACGCTGTCGGCCGGCGCGGCACTGGTCGCGCTGGTCGTGGCCTTCCTGATCACCCGCAACCTGCTCAAGACGCTGGGCGGCGAACCCTCGTACGCGGCGGCCGTGCTGACCGACGTCGCCAACGGCAACCTGGCGATCGACGTCGACGTCAAGAAAGGCGATACGACGAGCATGATGGCCGCCGTCAAGCAGATGGTCGAGCGCCTGGCCCACATCGTCGGTGAAGTCAACAGCGCCGCCGATGCGCTCGGTTCGGCCTCGGAAGAAGTCAACGCCACCGCGCAGTCGCTGTCGCAATCGTCCAGCGAACAGGCCGCCGGCGTCGAAGAGACGAGCGCCTCGATCGAGCAGATGACCGCGTCGATTTCCCAGAACACGGAGAACGCGCGCGTCACCGACGGCATGGCCGGCAAGGCGGCCAGGGAAGCGGCCGAGGGCGGCGACGCCGTCAAGGCGACCGTCAGCGCCATGAACCAGATCGCGCAGAAGATCGGCATCATCGACGACATCGCCTACCAGACCAACCTGCTGGCGCTGAACGCGGCCATCGAAGCGGCGCGCGCGGGCGAACACGGCAAGGGATTCGCGGTCGTGGCGGCCGAAGTGCGCAAGCTCGCCGAACGCAGCCAGGTGGCGGCCCAGGAAATCAGCACCGTGGCCACGTCCAGCGTGGAACTGGCCGAGCGCGCCGGCAAGCTGCTCGACGAGATGGTCCCCAGCATCCGCAAGACGTCCGACCTCGTGCAGGAGATCGCCGCGGCGTCCGAAGAACAGTCGTCCGGCGTGGGCCAGATCAACGCCGCCGTGAGCCAGCTGTCGACGGCGACCCAGCAGAACGCGTCGAGCTCGGAAGAACTGGCCGCCACCGCCGAGGAATTGTCCAGCCAGGCCGAGCTGCTGCAACAGACCATGGCGTTCTTCCGCCTGCAGCGCGACGGGCACGGTCCCGTCACGGCCGCGCGCAAGCCCGCGGCCAGGCGCGCGACGGCGCAGCGCATCGCGGTCAAGCCGGCGGCCCAGCACATGGCGATGGCCGGCGACATCGACGAATCGGATTTCGCCAAGTACTGAGGACAGCCCATGACAGCAGACCTTTCGGCGGCGCCGTCGACGCCATACCTGACCTTCACCCAGGGCAATGAGACGTTCGCGATCGGCATCCTGAACGTGAAGGAGATCATCGAGTACGCCGGCGTGACCGAAGTGCCGATGATGTCCGACTGCATCCGCGGCGTGATCAACCTGCGCGGCTCGGTGGTGACCGTGATGGACCTGGCGGCCCGCTTCGGGCGGCCGCCGTCCGCAGTCACCAAGCGCACCTGCATCGTGATCGTGGAACTCGAGGACGGCGACGAGCGGCAAGTGGTGGGGGTCGTCGTCGACGCCGTCAGTGCCGTGCTCGACATCGACCGGGCCGACATCGAGCCGCCGCCCACCTTCGGCGCGAAGATCCGCAACGACTTCATCGAAGGCATGGGCAAGATCGACAACAGGTTCGTGATCCTGCTCGACATCGGCAAAGTCTTCTCGATCCACGAAATCGCCGGCCTCATGGCCGCCGACGCCCTTGAATGACCATCCGCGGCGCCAAACCGGCGGCGGCGCCGCGCTTCCCCCGATGACGCGCCCACTCATCACCGACGCCGAGTTCAGGCAGTTCCAGGGTTTCATCTTCGACTCGGCCGGCATCACCATTTCGCCGGCCAAGAAGGCCCTCGTCGCCGGTCGCCTGGCCAAGCGCCTGCACCACTGCGGCGTGGCCACGTATGGCGAATACTTCCGCCTGCTCGGCAGCGGCGCGCCCGCCGGCGAGACCCAGGTGGCGGTCGACCTCCTGACCACGAACGAGACGTATTTTTTCCGCGAAGCGCGCCACTTCGACCTGCTGCGCGACGAAGCCCGGGCCGCGCAGGCGAGCGGCAACGGATTCCAGGTCTGGAGCGCCGCCTGCTCCAGCGGCGAGGAGGTGTACAGCATCGCCATGACCCTGGCGGACACGCTCGGCGAGCGCGTGCCATGGTCGGTGCTGGGCTCGGACATCAGCACCCGCGTGCTGGCGCAGGCGCAACGCGGCCACTATCCGGCCGAGCGGGCCCGCCTGGTGCCGCCGGCCCTGCTGCACCGCTACTGCCTGAAAGGCATGGGGAAGCAGGACGGCACGATGCTGGTCGCGCGCGACTTGCGCGCGCGCGTCCAGTTTGCGCAAGTCAACCTGAACGTTGCGCTGCCCCGGATCGGCCCGTTCGACGTCGTCTTCCTGCGCAACGTCATGATCTATTTCAGCAAGGAGACCAAGCGCGAGGTCGTCAGGCGCATCGCATCCGTCCTGAAGCCGGGCGGCCTGCTGCTCATCGGTCACTCCGAAAGCCTGCACGACATCGCCGGCGACCTGCGGCCGGTCGCCCCCTCCGTGTTCCGCAAACCCGGAGGCGCCTGATGCCGGCCCGCCTCATCAAGGTGCTCGTCGTGGACGACTCCGCCGTCGTGCGCCAGGTCGCCCGCGAGATACTGGCGGCCGACCCGGCCATCGGCGCGGTCACCGTCGCCGCCCACCCGTTGCTGGCGATGGAGAAAATGCGCGGCGACTGGCCGGACGTGATCCTGCTCGACATCGAAATGCCGCAGATGGACGGGCTCACGTTCCTGCGCAAGATCATGGCGGAGCGGCCGACGCCGGTCGTGATCTGTTCCACGCTGACCGAACGCGGTGCCCGCACGACCATGGACGCCCTTGCGGCCGGCGCCGTGGCCACGATCGCCAAGCCGAAGCTCGGCCTCAAGCAATTCCTGGCCGACGATGCGCTCGACCTGGTGGCGCAAGTCAAGGCCGCCGCGCACGCAAACGTGCGGCACCTGGCGGCGCGCGCGCCATTGCCGCCCGTGTCCAAGGCCGCGCCGGCCGCGCTCCAGACGACCGACCGCCTGGTGGCGCTGGGCACGTCCACGGGCGGCACCCAGGCCCTGGAACAGGTCTTGTCGGCCCTGCCCCAGACCGCACCCGGCATCGTGATCGTGCAGCACATGCCGGAAAAATTCACCGCGGCGTTCGCGGCGCGCCTGGACGGCATCTGCCGGATCCGCGTGGCCGAAGCCGCCACCGGCATGCGCGTGTTGCCGGGTCACGCGTTGATCGCGCCGGGCGGCAAGCACATGCTGGTGCGCCGCAGCGGCGCCCAGTACGTGGTCGAGGTGGCGGACGGCCCGCTCGTGAACCGCCACCGTCCTTCCGTGGACGTGCTGTTCCGCTCGGTGGCGCACAGCGCGGGCGCGAACGCCCTGGGCGTGATCATGACCGGCATGGGCGGCGACGGCGCCGCCGGCCTGCTGGAGATGAAAAAGGCAGGCGCCGCGACGCTGGCCCAGGACGAGGCCAGCTGCGTCGTCTACGGCATGCCGAAGGAGGCGGTCAAGCGCGGCGCCGTCGACCACATCGTGCCGCTGGCGACGATCCCGGCCGAAATCCTGAAGCCATTGCGCGCCTGACTCACCAGTTGATCGCGTCGACGTAGACGGTCCCCGTCCACGCCGCCCCCGTCGTCACCCGCAGTCCGAGGTATTGCAACGGCGTGACCGACGTCGCCGGCACCGTGAGCGTGACCGTGTTCCAGGCGCCGGGCGTCAACGAGCTCGTCGGGTTCGAGACCCAATTCCAGTTGTAGTCCTGGAGATAGGGCTCGATCGCCGTGACCTGGCTGCCGGCCGGGATGAAGACGTGGAACGTGATCGTCGCACCGGACGGCACGACCACGCCGCTCGCCTGCACCGACGACGTGCCCGCCGCCGCGCCGCCGAAATTCACGGCCAGCGACCGCAGCCCCGCGTAGTGCTGGGTGGCCGACGACGCGACGCCGCTGGTCTGCGCGCCGCTGGGCGTCCACAGCTGGGTGTCGACCTCGAAGTTGAACTTCGCCGGGTCCGGGCTGGTGCCGGGCATGCTTGCACTGACCTCGGTCGAGAAGCCGGACGCACCCGCGCTGTTCACGGCCGCCACGCGGTAGTAATACGTCGTGCCGGGATTCAGGCCCGTGTCCGTGTACGTCGTGCCGGTGATGCCGCTGACGGACGGCGTGGCGGATTCGTTGCCGGAATTCGCCGTGCGGTACAGCTGGTAGCTGGTGGCGCCGCTGGCGGCGTTCCACGACAGGGTGACCTGGCCCGTGCCGGCCGTGGCGACGACGCCGCTGACCGCGTACGGTGCGCCGTTCGGCGGCGGCGGCGCGGCGCCGTCCATCAGGGCGGTGACGAGGGCCGGATCCGTGATGGAACCGGTGTCGTACGTAAATGGAGCGTTCGGCGTACTCCAGTAGAACGGACTCATGCCGTGGGCGCGTGCGGAATCGGCCGCGAACTTGTTCCAGTACAGGCGGGATACGTTATTCCACGTCTGCGAGGCGCCCGTCAGGCCCGGCGTCACGTAGGCCCCGAACTCGCCGATCATCACGGGAATACCCTTGCTGACGAACTGGTCCTGCAACTGCTGCATGGCGGCGTCGATGGCGCCCTCCTCGCCCCACGTCGCGTTGCGGCTCGGGTCTCCCGAATAATGGTAGGCCTGGCCCCAGTAATAGATCGCGTTGCCCCACGTCTGGTCCGTGTGGATGATCGTGAACAGCGACGGCGTGTAGTTATGGAATTCCATCATCATGCGGCCCGGGGTCGGGTCGGACGGCAACGCGGTGATCCACGACGCGTCACCCTGCATCGGCAACACGAGCCAGCGGTTGGTGTTGCTGCCGCCGGCGCCACGCACCGCGTTGACGAAGGTCTGGTAGTACGACATCAGGGTCGTCGTCTGCGACGGCCTGCTGATGTTCGGCTCGTTCGCGGCCGCGAACAGCAGGTGGTTGTCGTAGCCGGCGAACGCGGTGGCGATCTGCGTCCACATGCTGCGCATCTTCGCGTCGAGGGCGGGGTCGACCGTGTCGCCGATATGGGTTTCGAACCAGCCGTTGTCCCAGTGGTCGTTGAGGACCACGTACATGCCGGCCGCGATGCTGTAGTCGACGGCCTGCTTGACCTTCGCCATATAGGTCGGATCGATCTTGCCGGTCGCCTGGTCCGTATTCGTATTCCAGGCGCACGGGATGCGCACGGCGTTGAACCCGGCGTTGGCGGCAGCCGCATACACGGCCTGGCCCGGGATCGAATAGCCCCAGACGGCTTCGAACGAATTGCCCAGGTTGAAGCCGCGGGTAGGCATCGGCAGCGCCGTCGTGATCGGCGGCGGGTTCGTGGCCTGCACGTTCACCGCATTGGTGTACAGCGTCGCGCCGCCCGTCTTGTCCCTGACGGTGACGGTCTTCATGCCGGCGGTGCCGCCCAGCGTGCACTGGTAATGCGCTTCGGTGGCGCCGGTCGAGAGCGTCGTCATGCCGGTGCAATCCGTCACGTCCAGCGCCAGGGTGCTGGGTAACTTACTGCCCAGCACCTTGAAATAGGCCGTCTGGCCCACGCGCAGGATGGACAGTGTCGTGAAGCTCGAGTTGGTCGAGCTGACGGCACTGACGCTGGCCGTCGGGGCTCTGCCGGTCGCGGCCAGGAGCCGGGGCGCCTGCCCACCGGCGCCGGCGTCGGTGTCACTGGCACCGCAGCCCGCCAGCAGGACGGCGCCTGCCAGTGCAGCGAGAATGAAATGATGTTTCATACGTCACCACCTCCAAGGTTGTTATTGGACGAATGATCATCATTGCAGGCACGACCTTGAATTCAATTACGTTTTTTCGTAACGCTTCATGTAAATTCACTAGGATCGGGACAAACAAAAAAGCCGCCCCGGTTTCCCGGAACGGCCTTTGCGCTGGCGCAAAAAAGCAGCAGTTAGCGTCGTGCGTCCGCCGCCACCTCGTCCGGACGCAGCTTGCCGGCCAGGCGGTCGAGCACGCCGTTCACGTACTTGTGGCCATCGATGCCGCCGAACGACTTGGTCAGTTCCACGGCTTCGTTGATCACGACGCGGTACGGGATCTCGATCTGGTTCTTCAGTTCGTACGCGCCGAGCAGCAGCACGGCGTGCTCGATCGGCGACAGTTCCGCGATCGGACGGTCGACGGTCGGTGCGATCACCTCGCGCAGCTCGACCGACTGGGCGATCGCGCCGTTCAGCAGCGCCGTGAAGTACTCGCCGTCGGCCTTGTCGAAGCCGTGCGCGCTGCGGATGTTGGTAACGACCGTGGAGGCCGGCTCATTGTTCAGCAGCCATTGATACAGCCCTTGAAGCGCGAACTCGCGCGCGCGGTGGCGCGGCGTGCGGTTCTTGTTGGGATTGGCGTGCGTGGTCTTGTCAGTCATGGTTGTACTCGTCTTACTCTTCTTCGGCCTGCAGTTCTTCCAGGCCCAGCAGCAGGTTGGCCATCTCGACCGCGACGCGTGCCGCATCGGTGCCCTTCTCGGCCATGCGGGCTTCCGCCTGCTCGTCGGTCTCGGTCGTCAGCACGGCATTGGCGATCGGCATGCCGTAATCCAGGCCGATGCGGGTGATGCCGGCGCCCGACTCGTTCGACACGAGCTCGAAGTGGTAGGTCTCGCCGCGGATGACGGCTCCCAGCGCGATCAGGGCGTCGAACTGCTGCGTCTCGGCCATCTTCTGCAGGGCCAGCGGGATTTCCAGCGCGCCCGGGACGGTCACGTGCAGGATGTCCTCGTCGGCCACGCCCAGGTGCTTCAGTTCTGCCAGGCATGCCGACAGCAGGCCATGGCCGACATCGGCATTGAAACGTGCCTGCACGATACCGATGCGCAGGCCTTCACCTGCCAGATTGCTTTCAAAAGTTCCTACCGTCATGGCTATGCCTCTTGTTCTTTCGTTGATTAATAGTTCAATGGTACCGCTTTATGCCGCAACGTCGCACCCGGGCTTGGCCAGGTAGCCGGTGACCTCGAGGTCGAAACCGGCCATCGACGGCATCTTGCGCGGATTGGCCAGCAGCTTCATCTTGCGCACGCCGAGCTGGCGCAGGATCTGCGCGCCGATACCGTAGGTGCGCAGGTCCAGGTTGGCCGCGCGGCCGACCGGGCGGGCCGGCTTGTCCTGGAACTGGTCGAACAGTTCGTCGGCCGTCTCGGCGCAGTCGAGCAGGACGATGACGCCCGCCTCCGCCTGCTGCACGGCCTGCATCGCGGCCGCGAGGTTCCACGAGTGCGACGTGGACGCGCTGTCCAGCAGGTCGAGGATCGACACCGGCTGGTGCACGCGCACGAGCGTCTCGCGGTCTTCCTGCGGCGTGCCGTGGACGAGTGCCAGGTGCGCCGAGCCGCTCGGCTTGTCGCGGAAGGCGACCAGCTTGAACTCGCCGTGCACGGTGGCCAGCGGACGCTCCGCCACGCGCTCGACGAGGGTCTCGTTCTGGCTGCGGTAATGGATCAGGTCGGCGATGGTGCCGATCTTGAGGTTGTGCTCCTGCGCGAATTCCAGCAGGTCCGGCAGGCGCGCCATCGTGCCGTCTTCCTTGATGATCTCGCAGATGACGGACGCTGGGGTCAGGCCCGCCATTTCCGTGAGGTCGCAGCCCGCTTCCGTATGGCCGGCGCGCATCAGCACGCCGCCCTTGACGGCACGCAGCGGGAAGATGTGGCCCGGCTGGACAAGGTCTTCCGGCTTTGCGTCCTTCGCCACCGCGACCTGGATGGTGCGGGCGCGGTCGGCCGCCGAGATGCCGGTCGTGACGC
The DNA here is from genome assembly GCA_966211695.1 of uncultured Massilia sp. Taxonomy (GTDB): domain Bacteria; phylum Pseudomonadota; class Gammaproteobacteria; order Burkholderiales; family Burkholderiaceae_D; genus Telluria. Next base: position 16,187 of record CBIHOW010000023.1, read on the forward strand.
CTTCGGCCGCCTCGATCGAGACGGTGAAGTTGGTGCCGAACGACGTGCCGTTACGCGTCGTCATCATCGGCAGTTCGAGGCGGTCGCAGATCTCTTCCGACAGGGTCAGGCAGACGAGGCCGCGCGCGTGGCGGATCATGAAGTTGATCGCCTCCGGAGTGACGTGCTCGGCGGCGAGCACCAGGTCGCCTTCGTTCTCGCGGTCTTCCTCGTCGACCAAAATGACCATGCGCCCGGCGCGCAATTCGTCAACGATTTCCTGGGTGGTGGAGATGGGCATGTGGATTCCTCGAGAGTACGGACCGGCTGGTGCGGAAATCCGCTATTTTAAAGGATTTGCCAGTCCTCGGCCGTATCCCCGTCGGGAGGCCGCGCACTCTAGAGTCCCGCTACCACTGGCGCCCCATTGTTTCGTTGCATAATGACAACGACCCGCTGTGTCGGGCCCGCGTTACATCATGCTCATTTACAAGTGTGGCGCAAGTCGGGCAAGGTAGAATGATTTTTTTCCATGCTGAGGACGTCGTCGCATGCTCATCCGTATCGCCCGCATCTCCTTCCTCGTCGCCGCCCTGCTCGTGCAGGGCCTGGCGCCGGGCGCGTCCCTGAAGCTGGACGATCCGCTGCCGGTCGGGGCCCAGGTCAAGGTCGGTAAGCTCGACAATGGCCTGACCTACTACATCCAGCGCAACCGCATGCCCGAGCACAAGCTGGAACTGAGACTCGTCGTCAAGGCCGGCTCCATCCTCGAGGACGAGGACCAGCAGGGCCTGGCCCATTTCACCGAGCACATGGCCTTCAACGGCTCGCGCCATTTCAAGAAGCACGAGCTCGTCTCTTACCTGCAGTCGATCGGGGTGAAGTTCGGTGCCGACCTGAACGCCTACACGTCGTTCGACGAGACCGTCTACATCCTCCCCGTGCCGTCCGACCGCAAGGACGACCTCGACAAGGCCTTCCTCGTATTGGAAGACTGGGCCCACGGCCTCACGCTGACGGACGCCGATATCGACAAGGAACGCGACATCATCCTCGAGGAAGCGCGCCTCGGCAAGGGCGCCGGCGACCGCATGCAAAAGGTCTTGATGCCGAAGATTTATAACGGCTCGCGCTATGCCGACCGCCTGCCGATCGGCCAGGAAGACGTCATCCGCAACTTCAGGCCGGACACGCTGCGCCGCTTCTACAAGGACTGGTACCGCCCGGACCTGATGGCCGTCGTGGCCGTGGGCGACATCGACCCGGCCCAGGCCGAGAAATTGATCCGGCGTCATTTCGCCGGCCTGAAGAATCCTTCCCGCGAGCGCCCGCGCGACTACGCCAGGATCCCGGCCCGCACGGACAACGAAGCGCTCGTCGTCACCGACAAGGAGGCGGGCCCGGCATCGATCCTGATCCGCTATCCGCTGCAGCCCTTCCACGAGCGCGCCACGTTGCGCGGCTACCGCGAGCAACTGGTCGAAGCGCTGTTCGCCGGCATGCTGAACCAACGTCTGCAGGAATTGTCGGCGCTGCCTTCTCCGCCGTTCATCGGCGCCAGCAGCGCCCTGTCGCGCCTGACGCCGCGCTACCGGTCGTACAATGCGATGGCCGCGCTCGGCATGAACGGCGCCACCGTCGCCATCGACGCCCTCGTGCAGGAAAACGAGCGGGCGCGCCGCTTCGGCTTCACGGCGGCCGAACTGGAGCGCATGAAGAAAACCATGATGCGCACCTATGAACGCGCCTGGAACGAACGGGACAAGACGGATTCCGCCGTCCATGCCGCCGAACTGATGCGCAACTTCCTCGAAGGCGAATCGATCCCCGGCATCGATGCCGAATACCGGTACGTGAACGAACTGGTGCCCGGCATCACGCTCGCGGAAATCAATGCCTATGCCGCCAAGACCATCCCGGCCGATTCCGGCAAGCTCGTGATCTACACGGGCTCGACGAAGACGGAAGGCGACGCACCGATTCCCACCGGCGAGCAATTGCTGGCGGCCGTCACGAACGCCGAAAAGCGCGACGTGCAGGCGCACGACGAAAAGGCCGTGGCCGCGCACCTGATGGACCAGCCGCCCGCGCCCGGCAAGATCGTCGACGAAAGCCGTGACGCATCCCTCGGCCTGACGCGGCTGACCCTGTCGAACGGCGTCAAGGTGATCCTCAAGCCGACCACGTTCCGCAACGACCAGGTCCTGATGAGCGCCGCCCGCTTCGGCGGCCAGAGCCTGTTCGACGACAAGGACATGTTCAACGCCCGCTACGCCGACACCATCGTCGCCGCGATGGGCCTGAAGGATTTCTCGCCGCTGGACATGCGCAAGATCCTGGCGGGCAAGGCCGCCTCCGTGAGCGCGGGCCTGGGCAACAACACGGACGTCGTCGCGGGCACGGCGGGCGCCACCGACGTCGAGACGATGCTGCAGATGGTGTGGCTGAAGTTCGCCGGCGTGCGCCGCGACGAGGACCTGTACAAATCCTTCATCGGCAAGCAGATGGAACTGGCGCGCAACCGCCTGTCGCAGCCGGGCGCCCTGTTCGGCGACACCGTGCTGGCCACGCTGTACAACAATAACCCGCGCGCGCCGCGTGCCCTGCGTCCCGAGGACATCAACAAGATCGACCTCGACCGCGCCATCGCCATCTACCGCCAGCGCTTTTCCAGCGCCAAGGACCTGACGTTCATCTTCGTCGGCAGCTTCGACGTCGCCGCCATCAAGCCGCTCGTCGCTACCTACCTCGGCAGCCTGCCCACGCCGGACATCCCGACCGCCTACCGCGACCTCGGCATCCGCCCCGTGACCGGCGTGGTCAAGCGCGAAATCAAGAGCGGATCGGAAGACCGCAGCAACGTGTCGCTGACGTTCACGGGCCCGACCGAGGTGACGGAACTGGAAGAGCTGCGCCTGTCCGCGCTGACGGAAGTCATGAACATCCGCATCATCGACGTGTTGCGCGAAAAGCTGGGCCTGATCTACGGCGGCGGCATGGAAGCCTCGATGACGCGCATCCCGTACAGCCACTACACGATCGGCGTCCAGCTGCCGACGGGCCCGGACAACGTCGACAAGGTCTTGAGCGCCACGTTCGCCGAAATCGAGCGCATGCGCACGGAAGGCCCCACGCAGGCCGACCTGGACAAGGTCAAGACGAACTGGCTCCAGACCTACCGCAAGTCGCTGCAGGAAAACACGTACTGGCTGGCCGCCCTGCAGACGTCGCTGACGGAAGGGACCGATCCGGGCACCATCCTCACGTTCGACAAGGAAGTGCAGAACCTGACCGTGGACGACGTCAAGCGGGCGGCCCAGCGCTACCTGAACACGGAGAACTACGTGCAGGTGGTGTTGAATCCGGAGGCCAAGGCTGCCGCGGCCCAGGCCAGGAACGACACGGACAAGAAGCCCGGCAAATCCTGATCACTTCAGGTACTTGTTGAACCAAGCGATCTCGCGCGCCCGCAGGTCGCGCTGGTTCTCCGGCTTGCGGAACGCATGTCCTTCGCCGTCGACCACGAGCAACGTGGTCGGCACGCCCATCGCCTTCAGGCCGTGCCAGAACTCGAACGACTGCGCCGGCGGGCACTCGACGTCGCGCTCCCCCACGTAGATGAAGGTCGGCGTGCGCGCCGCCTTGATCGCTTCGATCGGCGACGCCGCGCGATAGACTGCCGGATCGTCGTACATCGTCGCGCCGAAGAACGGCACCATCCACTGGTCGATGCCGTTCTGGCCGTAGTAGCTGATCCAGTTGGCGATGCCGGCGCCGGCCACCGCGGCCTTGAAGCGCCGGCTGTGCGTGACGCCCCACATCGTCATGAAGCCGCCGTAGGAATGTCCCATCAGCCCGAGACGGTTGCCGTCGACGGGCGCGCGGGCGAGGACGGCATCGATGCCGGCCAGGATGTCGCGCCAGTCGCCGCCGCCGAAATCGCGCCGGTTCGCCTGCGTAAACGCCGCGCCCTGTCCATAGCTGCCGCGCGGGTTCGGCATGAAGACGAAATACCCTTCCTTCACGAGGTCGCGCACGAGCAGGTTACCGTTGTCGCCGGCGGACACGTAGCGCGGCGACGCGGCCGCCGCCGGGCCGCCATGCACCTGCACGATCATCGGATACGTCTTGCCCGCATCGACGGTGCGCGGGCCGACCAGCCAGCCCTGCACGTCGAAACCTTCGTTGGTCCAGCTGACGCTGCGCGCCGACACCTGCGGCGCGAACCCGTCGTTGTCGCGCGTGATGGGCGCCAGTTCCGGCAGGCGGCCGGCGACGATGCGCGGCGCGTGCTCGAAGTCTTCCGTCACCGACGCGGCCACGCGCCCGTCCGCGCTGAACGCGACCCGTCCGTCCCGTCCTGCCGACGTCGTGACGGGCGCCTGCCACAGCATGCGCGCGCTGCGCGCCGCGGGATCGATCGCGGCGATGCCGGCGTCGCTGCCCGCCAGCACGGACGCCAGCAATTCCTTGCCGCGCCACGCGATGCCGTTGAACGTGCCCCTGTAGTCCGGCGTCACGTCGACCGGTTCGCCGCCCTCCAGCGGCACCGTGTACACGTCGCCGCCGACGGAACCGAAGTCGCTCATCAGCCCTCCGATGAACGCGACCGTACGGCCGTCCGGCGACACGTGCGGCATGTTCATCTGCATCTTCGGCGCCGCGATGATGCGCAGGCGGCCGCTGGCCGCGTCGACGTGGCCCAGGGTCGCGATCCACCAGTTGTTGTCGCCATTGCCCTTCGCGCTCGTCGCGACGAAGCCCTTGCTGTCCGGCGTCCAGTCGTACTCGTAGATGAAGGTGTCGCCCGGAGATACAAGACGGTAGTCACCGCCTGCCGCGGGCACGATGGCGATGCGCTGCTCGTCCTCTTCCTGCGCGAGGCCGATCTCGCCGACCTGGCGCGCGCCCGCCTCGACGGCTCCCGTCAGCTTCTTCGCGCCGACCGTCGCGAGGAAGGCGACCTGGCGCCCGTCCGGCGACCAGCGCACCGTGCCGGCAACGCCTTTCACGGTCGCCAGCGTCGTCATCCGGCCATCGCGCACCAGCACGACGGTGGCCGTGCCGGCCCTCGGGTCGGCGACGATGGCGGCCAGCGTCTTCTGGTCCGGCGACCAGGCGAGGGACTCCAGGCGGCATTGCGCGCAATCGGGCTTTTGCCACGTCGACGTGATCCGGCCGGTGGCCGTCTCGCGCACGACGATGCGCGGTCCCGTATTCGCCTCTCCCTCCACCGCCTCCACCGCCGCGATGCGTTCGCCGCTTGCCGTCAGCGCGAGCGTGCGGTAGCTGCGCATGCCGGCCGGGTCGGCGTGCGCCAACGCGGCCGCCGCCAGCAGCACGGTCAATGCCGCGCCGCGCGCGAGGGTCTTGCCATCGGTGGAGATGTCTCGGGTCATGTCTCGTCCTTGTTGTCGTTGTCATCGTGGCGATGCCGACGTAAGGACGGACAGGCCGGCTACGCTGGCATGGATGCCAGCAGCAGTCTACGCCATTCGCTCAGGCCTTGGCGGCGCTGAGCATGCGCTCCACGTAGCGCGCGATCAGGTCGATTTCGAGATTGACCCTGGCGCCGGCGCGCAGGTGCTTCAGCGTCGTGACGGCGATCGTGTGCGGGATCAGGTTGATGGAGAAGCGGCAGCACGCTTGACCCGCGCCGTCGATGTCTTCGACGCTGTTGACGGTCAGGGACACGCCGTTCACGACGACGGACCCTTTATAGGCCAGGTACTTGCCCAGGTCGCGGGGCGCGTCGATGACGAGCTTCCACGACTCGCCCACCTGCTCGAAGCTGTGCACCTCACCGAGGCCGTCGACGTGGCCCGACACGAGGTGGCCGCCCAGGCGCTCGGCCAGGGTCAGCGCCTTTTCCAGGTTCACTTCGCCCGGCTGGTCGAGGCCCACGGTGCGGTTCAGGCTCTCGCGCGAGACGTCCACGGAGAAGGCGCTGTCCGTCTTCTCGACCACGGTCATGCAGGCGCCGTTGATGGCGATCGAGTCGCCCAGCGCGACGTCGGCCAGCGGCAGTCCGCCCGCGTCGATGTCCAGGCGCACGCCGGCATCCGCGCCGTCCGCGAGCGGGGTGACCGATTTGATGCTGCCGACGGCAGCGACGATTCCGGTGAACATGATCTCTTCCTTTGCTTGGTCTGGTATCGGTATTACGTGTGGCGGTTCGGATCCTCGTCCGGCTTGAAACGCGCCAGGATGCGCAGGTCCGGCCCGACCTGGGCCACGCCGTGGAAATGCAGCGGCACCTTGTCGGCAAGGTGCGCGAGCGGCGGCAATGCGAACATCCCCTGCCCGGAGCCGACGAGGCTGGGCGCCAGGTAGACGAGCAGCTCGTCCACGCAGCCCTCGCGCACGAGCGACGCATTCAGCTTGGAACCGGCCTCGACGTGCAGCTCGTTGATTTCGCGCCGGCCCAGCTCGCGCATCAGCGCCGGCAAGTCGACCTTGCCGGACGCGTTCGGCAACATGACGATCTCGTGCCCGAGCGCCTGCAGCGCCGCCTCCTTGTCCGCGTTCGGCACGGCGGCCACGATCCAGCAGGGTTCGCCCTGCAGGATGCATGCGTCGAGGTCGATGTCGAGGCGGCTGTCGACGATCACCCGGCGCGGCTGCAGCGGCGTGTCGATGCCGCGTACCGTCAACTGCGGGTTGTCGACCTTGATCGTGCCGATGCCGGTCAGGATCGCGCTCGCGCGTGCGCGCCAAGCGTGGCCGTCGGCTCTTGCCTGGGGGCTGGTGATCCACTGGCTCTCGCCATTGTCCAGCGCCGTGACGCCGTCCAGGCTGGCGGCCGTCTTCAGGCGCACCCACGGCCGCCCGTGGCGCATACGCGTGAAAAAGCCGATGTTCATTTCATACGCCGGTTCGGCCAGCAGGCCGGCGCTGACCTCGATGCCGGCCGCCTCCAGCTGCGCCATGCCGCGCCCGGCGACGAGCGGATTCGGGTCGACCATCGCCGCGACGACCCGGCCGAGCCCCGCCTGGATCAGCGCGTTCGAGCACGGCGGCGTGCGGCCGTAGTGGCTGCACGGCTCCAGCGTGACGTAGGCGGTGGCGCCGCGCACGTCGTTGCCGCGCGCCTGGGCATCGCGCAACGCCTGGATCTCGGCATGGGCCTGGCCCGCGGCCTGCGTGTGGCCGGCGCCGATGACGATGCCGTCGCGCACGATCACGCAGCCGATGCGCGGGTTGGGCGCGGTGATGTACATGCCCTTCGCCGCCCATTCCAGGGCCAGCGCCATGCCGTCGGTATCGCTCTGTATCTGCACTCTCGTTTCCGGTCTCGCTACGTTGTGTTGCCGCGGGGTCAGGTCGGGGCCGGCGCGCCGTCGCAACCCGCGTCGCGCGCCGGATCGCACACGCGCGCCCGTCCCAGCATGTTGATTTTAATACGGCGGATGTGCCCGCCGTGAAACAGCGACACCGTTCCCCAGCGCGCCGCCGCGCTGTTACCGTCGGCGCAACTGCGTCCCGCGCCATTGTAGGCGATATAGTACGGCCGTGCGACATTCGTGAAAGCGAAGTCGATCGCGATGCCCGGCGCCAGCGGCCCGTGCTCCGCGATCAGCTCGCCCTCCCCCGGCCGGCCGCCGCCGTCGCCGACCACCTGCCAGCCCAGGCGCCAGTCTGCCCCGAGCGGATCGCGCGGCACCACCTTGACGCGCCGCCCGCGCACGAGCGCCTGCGCCCGCGCGAGGTCGATCGCCGCGAACAGGTCGCCGGTGGCCGCCTTCAACTGCTGTGTTCGCACGAGGTCGCGCAGGTCGGGCACGGCGATGGCCAGCACGATAGCGGACACGGCCAGGACGATGCACAGTTCGGGCAGCGCAAAACCGGACGTGCGCGCGCCTGTCGCCGCCGTGGGCGTCACGGCCAACATCGCGCTTCCGCATGTTCCGCGCCCTGGCGCCCGGTGCTGTCGAGCGTCAGCGCGCCGCAGTCGGGATCGCGGAAGCGCGCGTCGACGCGCGCCGTACCGGGACGGGCGCGGATTTCGACGCACTCCCCGATTTCGCGGTCGGGACAGGCATGCGCGTCGAGCTCGTAGGCGCTGGCGGATGCGCGGTTGCCCGACCACCATACGAAGCCGTCCGTGCCGGGCTCGTCCGCCGAGAACGCGACATACGTATGGTGCTGGAGGCGGTAGCGCTCCTCGCGCTGCATCGCATCGATCAACGCCACCTGGCCCTCGACGCGCCTGGCGCGCACGGAGAAGCCGGCGTAGCTGGGGTATGCGAGCGCGCCGAGGATGCAGACGATGGCCAGCACGATCATCAGTTCGACGAGCGTGAATCCCCCGTCATGGCCCGGCGCGGGCGTGCAATTCGTCCCAGTTCGTAACCTCGCGCCAGCCGACGCGGCCGGCCGGAAGCCGGCGCCCCTGCGGCCCGGCCGGAGTCGGATTGTCGCTGCCATGTGCATCATCGCTGTCCTCATCATGTCCCTCATCGCTGTCGTCTCCATGTCCATGATTGCCTTCGGCGCCGCCCGCCGGCGGCGGCACCCGGACCAGCGACTGCAATACGACCCGCGTCGACGTCCGGGTCCCGAACCCGATGGCCGTGACGCGATAAAAGCTGCCCTGCTGCGCCGTAGCGCCCGCCGGCGCGATGCTTTCGATGACGTAGACCGGCAGCCGCGCGGTCAACGCCCCGCGCCCGACCGCCAGCGCGGCGCCCGTGAAATGGCCATACGGGACGAGCGCCGGGTTGCCGGCGTCCGTGAGATCGAGCGCCTGCCACGCGGGCGGTGCGCGCGCGCCGCACAGGCCCAGGTCGTCCGGGCCCCGCCCGCAGTCCTCCGCGAACGCGTAGCTGCCTGCCGGACCGAAATGCGCCGCACGGTCCGGCCGAACGCCGCCGACGCCAGCAATATCGTGCTCGGCGTCGCGCAGGGCCGCCTCGGCCGCCGCCAGCGCCACGTCGCGATCGCGCTCGTTGCGGGCGGACGCCAGCAGGACGAACGCCCCACGCGCGACCGCCACGCCGATCACCATCGTCGCCAGCATCAATGTCAGTGCGCAGACGAGGGCCAGCCCGCGCTCGTGTGCAGTCGGCCTCATGATGGCGGCGCCGGCAACGCGACCGTGAACGTGAACAGGCGCCGCTCGCGCCGCCGCAGGACTTGTGTCATGCGGGCCTCGTCGAGCGAGCTGCCGGCATCATCGGCACCCGCAGCGTCCGCATAGCCGGCACCCAACAGGTCGAAGTGCGCGCTGCCGGGTTCGGTGCGCGTGGAACGGCTGCCGTGCAGCAGCAGGCCCACGCGTACGCCGATGACGCGCTTCCAATGCGTCCGCCGGTTGAACTCGGCTGTAGGCAGTCCGGTAAAACCCGCATCGAGGGCATCGATGGCCGTCGCGTTCACATAGCGGTTGGCGACGCCGTCCGGCGGGTCGTCCGTGTCCACGCCGTACAGGACCTGGAAGCCGTCCACGCCGCTCACCACCGCATCCGCGCCCCAGTGCGCGGCGCCGCGGTATTTGCAGCGCAGCTCGGCCTCGCCTGCGCCGTTGCGCGCCACGTAGAAAATGCTCCAGCCCTCGTCGCCCGCGGCGACCGGGAAGCCGGCGCAATCGGCGGCGCTGCCGTCGCCGGGAAAGCGGACGGCCAGCACGTCGCTGCCGTTGACGGCGGCCGGCAGCGCGTCGTCGATACCGGCCGTGGCGCGGGACAAGGTGCGCGCATCCAGTCCCGCAAGCCGTGCGGGGGCGCTGTCCGCGGCGGGATCGGCCACGGTGTCGGGGTCGATGGCGCCGGCCTGGCGCACGGCGCGGCCGATGAGGTCGATGGCGAAGCGGCCGCCATCCTCCACGCCGGCCGACTCGGCCTGGGCCGCGTATGCGCCGTTCGCGAGGACGAGCAGGCGTCCGGCCATCAGCACGATGCCGAGGCCCATCGTCAGCGCCACCATCAACTCGACCAGGGTCAAACCACGCTGGTAAATGAAAAACTTCATGGCGCCGCTCCCGCCAACGGCATCATCAGCTTCGGCGCGCCGGTCTCGTGTTCGCCTTGCGCGCGCCAGCCGAGCTTGACGACGATGGGTGCACCCTCCTCCGCGGCGCAGGTCCAGGGCAGCACGCCGGCCGCATCCGGCTCACCGGCGTCGCGGCATACGCGGATGCGCCCGCCGGGAAAGCCGGCCGAGACGGCGTCCAGCACTTCGAACACATCGAAGCGCGCCAGGTCGTCCGCGGCGCAGTTCGTATCTGCGTAGCACAGGGCAGGTGCGGTCGGTGCGCCGCTGCCGGCGTCGTAATCGAGGTGGAGATAGGGATTGTCGGGCTGCGCCAGCGCACGGGGATTGGCACGCATGCGCTCCGCCAGCGAGCGGGCCAGGCGGCTGCCGTCGGACAGCCGTGCGGCGTCGCGCGCGGCGCGCACGGCCAGCGTCTGCAGCGCGGCCGCGCCGGCAGTGCCGAGTGCGACGACGAACAGGGCGACGAGCACCTCGACCAGAGTGAATCCGGCGTGTACGCGCATTGGCGAACCCGACAGCGACCGCATCGACGACCTCCAGCTTTACGTTCGAAGAGCTGAAAAGGTAACAGTCGAGCTCCGGCGGGCCGTGTGGCGACTCAACCGTGAGGATGGAACTAAATGCCGGGAAAAGTGACAGGCCTTATTTGCGCGGCTGGCCCACTTCCGCGATGGCTTCCTGGAACTCGGCCAGGTCTTCGAAGTTCTTGTAGACGGAGGCGAAGCGGATGTAGGCGATCTTGTCGAGACGCTTGAGTTCCTGCATCACGAGTTCGCCGACGTAACCCGTATCGACTTCGCGCCGGCCGCTGGTGAGGAGTTTTTCTTCGATGGAGGCGACGGCGCGGTCGATGGCTTCGGCCGCGACGGGACGCTTGCGCAGCGCGAGCATCAGGCTGCCGCGCAGCTTGGAGGATTCGTATTCGGTACGGCTGCCGTTCTTCTTGACGATGAACGGCATCGAGAGCTCGATCCGTTCGTACGTGGTGAAACGCTTGTCGCACGCGACGCAGCGGCGGCGGCGCCGGATGGCATCGCCTTCCTCGGATACGCGGGTATCGAGGACCTGGGTGTCGTCATGCTGACAGAACGGACATTTCATGGGGTCGATGGGGCGCCGCATGGGCGCCCCGCTATCACATTACGCTTCGTAGACCGGGTATTTGTCGGTCAGTTGCTTGACTTCGGCCTTCACGCGCTCGATGGTCGCGTCGTCGTGCGGGTTGTCCAGCACGTCGGCGATCAGGTTGCCCACCTTGACGGCGTCTTCTTCCTTGAAGCCGCGGGTCGTGAAGGCCGGGCTGCCCAGGCGGATGCCCGACGTCACGAACGGCTTCTGCGGGTCGTTCGGGATGCCGTTCTTGTTGCAGGTCATGTGCGCCTGGCCCAGGATGGCTTCCGCTTCCTTGCCGGTGAGGCCTTTCGAACGCAGGTCGACGAGCATCACGTGCGACTCGGTACGGCCCGAGACGATACGCAGGCCGCGGGCGATCAGCGTGTCGGCCAGTGCCTTGGCGTTCTTGACGACCTGCTGCTGGTACGCCTTGAATTCCGGCGACAGCGCTTCCTTGAAGGCGACCGCTTTACCGGCGATCACGTGCATCAGCGGACCACCCTGGATGCCCGGGAAGATCGCGGAGTTGATGGCCTTCTCGTGCTCGGCCTTCATCAGGATGATGCCGCCGCGCGGGCCGCGCAGCGATTTGTGCGTCGTCGACGTGACGAAGTCGGCGTGCGGGACCGGGTTCGGGTATTCGCCGGCGGCGATCAGGCCGGCGTAGTGGGCCATGTCAACCATGAAGTACGCGCCGACTTCCTTCGCCACGCGGGCGAAGCGCTCGAAGTCGATGCGCAGGGCGAATGCGGAGGCGCCGGCGATGATCAGCTTCGGCTTGTGCTCGCGCGCCAGGCGTTCCATCTGCTCGTAGTCGATGTCTTCCTGCTCGGTCAGGCCGTAGGAGATGACGTTGAACCACTTGCCCGACATGTTCAGCGCCATGCCGTGGGTCAGGTGGCCGCCTTCGGCCAGCGACATGCCCATGATGGTGTCGCCCGGCTTCAGCATGGCGAAGAACACGCCCTGGTTCGCCTGCGAACCCGAGTTCGGCTGGACGTTCGCGGCTTCGGCGCCGAACAACTGCTTCACGCGGTCGATCGCCAGTTGCTCGGCGACGTCGACGTATTCGCAGCCGCCGTAGTAGCGCTTGCCCGGATAGCCTTCGGCGTACTTGTTGGTCAGTTGCGAGCCCTGGGCCTGCATCACGGCCGGCGACGTGTAGTTCTCGGATGCGATCAGCTCGATGTGGTCCTGCTGGCGCTTGTTTTCCTTCTGGATGGCATCAAACAGTTCCGGGTCAACCTTGGCGAGCGTGTGATCTTTTGCAAACATGAAAAAACTCCAATCGATAAGAGAACCAGGCAACGGTCAGCGCTGAACAGGCGGGAGCCGAAACACATGCGGGGCAGCCGCGATACCAACGCGTACCAGTCGGTGGCTGCCCAGGCGAACGGCAAGTTTGAAATCTCACGTTCCCCGGTGGGTGCCCACCTTCGCCACGCACCGGCAGGCCGATCGCTCCTGATCGGACGGCAGCGCACGGTTTTCGCCAGTCACGTGAGATGTAAATGGAACGTCAGATTGTACGGGATTGTGCGGCTGGCAGGCAAGGAAACCGATGCCGACCTGTCAACCCGGCCTCCGGCGGTGCCCCACGTGGTCATTTCAGCTACAATCGCACGGTTACAAACCTGCCAGGCAAAAACCAAAATGATCGTTTTCATCACCGGCGCATCGGCCGGCTTCGGCGCCGCCATGGCGCGCACTTTCGTCAAGAACGGCCACCAGGTGGTACTGGCGGCACGCCGCAAGGATCGCCTCGACGCGCTGGCCAAAGAGCTCGGCGAGTCGGCGCTGCCGATCGCGATGGACGTCACCGACAAGAACTCGATCGAGGAAGCGCTGTCGATGCTGCCGCAGTCCTGGCGCCAGATCGACGTCCTGATCAACAATGCCGGCCTGGCCCTGAACACGAAGCCGGCCCATGAGGTGCCGCTGGAAGACTGGGAAACGATGATCGCCACGAACATCAAGGGCCTCGTGACGATGACGCACGCCCTGCTGCCCGCGATGGTCGAACGCGGCAGCGGCCTCGTCATCAACATCGGCTCCGTGGCCGGCCGCACCCCGTATCCGGGCGGGAACGTGTACGGCGCCACCAAGGCGTTCGTCGAACAGTTCACCCTGAACCTGCGCGCCGACCTCGTGGGCACCGGCGTGCGCGCGACGAATATCGCGCCGGGCCTGTGCGGCGGCACGGAATTCTCGAACGTGCGCCTGCGCGACGACGCGGCCGCCGCCAAGGTCTACGAAGGCACGCAGCCGCTGACGGCCGAAGACATCGCCGAAACCGCCTACTGGGTCGCCTCGCTGCCGCCGCACGTCAACATCAACCAGATCGAGATGATGCCGACCTGCCAGGGCTACGGTCCGCTCAACATCAAGCGTAACCTGGGCTGATCTTCCAAACACAAAAATCGGCCGACCGGCGAACGAATTGTTTTCGCTTTGTAACAGCGGCGCCGTCGAAAATGAAAAAGTGCTACAGTTGCTGGCTTGGCATGAGCCTCTCACATTCTCACGCCTGCCACTCATACCCGTTTATATGTACTCTGGCGCACATATAGCGGGTAGAAATGGCGTAAAATGTTTCCCATTTTCATTTATGGCAGCTGAAATGCCTTCAGTTTTCACCTGGACAGTTCGCGTCTATTACGAGGATACGGACGCCGGCGGCATCGTTTACTACGCCAATTACCTGAAGTTCTTCGAACGTGCGCGCACCGAATGGCTGCGTTCGCTCGGCATCGATCAGCAAACCTTGCGCGACCAGGACGGCGCGCTGTTCGTCGTGCGCAATGCCAGCGTCGACTATGTGGCCTCCGCGCGCCTGGACGATGAAGTGAAACTGACCCTGAACGTGGAAAAGCTCGGCCGCGCCTCCGTCCAGTTCGCCCAGCAAGCCTGGCGCGGCGACACGCTGCTCTCCAGCGCCGACGTGAAAGTCGGCTGCATCGATGCCGTCACGATGCGCCCGCGTTCCCTCCCCGACCTTGCCGCTGCTAAAATGCGTGCCGCCTGATCCTCCATTTGACCAAATAGATATCCAATGAACGCAGTCCAAGACCTCTCATTCATTGAACTGATCCGCCATGCCCACGTGCTGGTGCAGTTGCTGATGGCCCTGCTGTTCGCGATTTCACTGATGAGCTGGACATATATTTTCCGCAAACTGTTCGCGATCCGCGCGGCACGCCGCCAGACGGAACAGTTCGAGCGCAGCTTCTGGGCCGGCGGCAACCTGCACACCTTGCACCAAAGCGCCAGCAGCCAGCGCGACCAGAGCGGCCCGCTGGCCCGCATCTTCGAAGCGGGCATGGGCGAGTTCATCAAGGGCAAGCAGGCCTCGCGCGACGCGCTCGACATGGGTGCCGTGCTGGACGGCGCCCGCCGCGCGATGCGCGCCGCCTTCCACCGCGAACTGGACCAGATGGACACGCACCTGAACTTCCTCGCGTCCGTCGGCTCCGTCTCGCCGTACATCGGCCTGCTGGGTACCGTGTGGGGCATCATGAACGCGTTCCGCGGCCTGGCGAACGTGCAGCAGGCGACGCTGGCGACCGTTGCGCCCGGCATCGCCGAAGCGCTGATCGCCACCGCGATCGGCCTGTTCGCGGCCATTCCGGCCGTGGTCGCGTACAACCGCTTCACCCACGACATCGACCGCCTCGCGATCCGCTTCGAAAGCTTCGTCGAGGAATTCTCGAACATCCTGCAGCGCCAGTCGCGCTGATCGCCGCCAGAGGAACCGACATGGCCTTCAACAGCAGCCTGCGGGGCAGCCGTCGCAAGCTCAAGTCCGAGATCAACGTCGTGCCGTACATCGACGTGATGCTGGTGCTGCTCATCATCTTCATGGCGGTGCCGCCGACGCAGAACCCCAGCGAGATCAAGCTGCCCAGCGCCGAGCGCTCGACGCAGCCGCCGGACGACTACATCCAGATCGCGATCAAGGAAAACGCCCAGCTGCAGATCGGCATCACGGGCAAGACGCCGCAGCCGCTGGAAGACGTGTCCAGCCGCTCGACGCTCGTCACGCGCCTGCGCGACCTGCACGCCGAGCATCCGGATTATCCGGTCTTGATAGCCGGCGACCGCGACAGCAAATACGATGACGTCATCCAGCTGATTTCGGAAGCCAAGAAGATGGGTATCACCCGCGTCGGCCTGGCCACGAAGTGAAGAAGAACTGATGTCAGCAACGAAGCAGACCAACATCGGCAACAGCAACGGCGCGCCCTATCACGTGCCGCCTGAACCGAACCGCTGGCCGGCCATCGGCCTGGCGGTGGGCGTGCACGCCCTGTTGCTGGCGTTCCTGTGGATCGGCGTGAGCTGGCAGAACAATGCGCCCGTCGCCGTCGAAGCGGAGATCTGGGACGTGGCGACGCAGACCGCCGCACCGCCGCCCGCCCCTGCCCCCGAGCCGGAACCCGAACCCGAGACACCGCCGCCGCAACCCGCGCCGAAAGCCGTGGAGCCGCCGCCCGTCGTCGAAAAACCGCAGCCGAAGCAGCCGGACATCGCCCTCGAGCGCGAGAAGAAGCGCAAGGAAGAACTGAAACGCAAGCAGCTCGAGGAAGAGCGCGAGCTGGCCGAGCAGAAGCGCGCGGAAGAAAAGAAAGCGAAGGCGCTCGCCGAGAAGAAGGAACGCGAACTCGAAGAGAAGAAGGCCAAGGCCGACGCTGAAAAGAAAGAAGCCGAGAAAAAGAAAAAAGAAGAAGCGGAAAAGAAAAAGAAAGAGGAAGCGGACAAGAAGAAAAAGGCCGCCGAAGAACAGAAGAAACTGGACGCCGCGCGCGCCGAGGAAATGCGCCGCATCACGGGCGCGGCCGGCAATCCGACCAGCACCGGCACGGCCGAGAAATCGACGGCGCCGCGCATCGACAAGGGCTATTCCGCGGCCATCACGGCCAAGGTGAAGGGCAATACGTCGTATGCGGGCAGCCTGGACGAACCGGGCAATCCGACGGCGAGCTTCCGCGTCGAGCAGCTGCCGACCGGCGAGATCATTTCGGTCAGGAAGATCAAGAGCAGTGGCGTGCCGGCGTTCGACGACGCCGTCGAAAAGGGCATCACCAAATCGTCCCCACTGCCAAAGAAGAAAGATGGTACGGTAGAGCGTTCCCTCGTGATCGAGTTCCATATGAAGGATCTGCAGTGATCGCGGTCCGACCTTAACCATTGCTGAGAGAAACATGAAGAAACTACATACCCTGCTGTTTTCGGCCACCCTCCTGATGGGCGTGGCTGCACATGCCCAGCTGAAAGTCGAAATCGCCGGCGTGGGCAGCAACCAGATCCCGGTCGCGGTCGCGGCGTTCGCCGACGAGTCGGTGGCGCCCGAACAGGTCTCGGCCATCGTCCGCGCCGACCTCGAACGCAGCGGCGTGTTCAAGGTCATCGACGCGCGCCAGACCATTTCCGATACCGCCAACATCGACCTGGCCGCATTCAAGGCCAGCGGTGCCGACGCCCTCGTCGTGGGCTCCGTGCAGCGTCTCGCGGACGGCCGCTTCCAGGTGCGCTATAAACTGCTCGACACCGTCAAGCAGTCGCAACTGTCGCAACTGTCGGACGCCGTCACCGCACGCAACACGCGCCTGGAAGGCCACCGCATCGCCGACGACGTCTACGAAAAACTGACCGGCGTGCGCGGCATCTTCTCGACCCGCATCACGTACGTGAAGCAGGACCCGGCCGCACGCGACTACAAGCTCGTCGTGGCGGATGCGGACGGCGAAGGCGAACAGGTCGCCGCGCACGGCCGCGAGCCGATCATCTCGCCGTCGTGGTCGCCGGACGGCACGAAGGTCGCGTACGTCTCGTTCGAACTGCGCAAGCCCGTGATCTACGTGCAGAACCTGGTGACGGGCCAGCGCACCGTCGTCGCCAACGAGAAGGGCAACAACTCCGCACCGGCCTGGTCGCCGGACGGCACCAGGCTGGCCCTCGCCCTGTCGAAGACCGGCAATACGCAAATCTGGGTCGTGAACGCGGACGGCAGCGGCCTGCGCCGCGTATCGAACAGCAGCGGCATCGATACCGAGCCGCAGTTCTCGCACGACGGCCAGTCGATTTACTTCACCAGCGACCGCAGCGGCGGCCCGCAGATCTACAAGATGAGCGTGAACGGCGGGCAGGCAACCCGCGTCACGTTCAACGGCAACTACAATATCAGCCCTCGTGTATCCCCGGACGGCAAGACGCTGGCGTGGATTTCGCAACGCGAAGGGGGTTTTTCCCTGTATGCGATGGACCTGGCTTCCGGTCAGGAACAACGCTTGGCCGATGGGGCCACCGAACCGAGTTTTTCGCCGAACGGCAAATACATCATGTATGCGACGAAGGGTGGCGGGCGTACCGCATTGGCCGTTGTGTCGGTCGACGGACGCGTCAAGCAGCGCTTGAGCACCCAAGCGGGAAACATTCGGGAGCCCAGCTGGGGCCCGTTTATGAAGTAAAAATTTTTTGACCAGGAGAAAAACCATGCGTAATGTAAAAAGTGTAGCGTTCATCGTGGCCGCCGCCGCCCTGCTGTCGGCATGCTCGTCGACCAAGCTGCAGGAAGCCCCGAAAGTCGAAGAAAAGCCGGTCGCACAAGCACCGACCCCGCCGGCCGACACCCGTGAGATCCGTCCGGTCGAGACCGGCAACGTCGATCCGCTGAACGACCCGAAAGGCGTTCTGGCGAACCGCAGCGTGTACTTCGACTTCGACAGCTACGTTGTCCGTGACGACGGCAAGCCGGTCGTCGAGAACCACTCGGCTTACCTGACCAAGAACAAGCAGCGCAAGATCCTGATCCAAGGTAACACCGACGAACGCGGCGGCACCGAATACAACCTGGCCCTGGGCCAGAAGCGCGCCGAAGCCGTGCGCAAGTCGATGGCTGCCCTGGGCGTGTCGGACAGCCAGATGGAAGCCGTTTCGCTGGGCAAGGAAAAGCCGAAGGCCACCGGCCACGACGAAGCTGCCTGGGCTGAAAACCGCCGCGCCGACATCGTCTATCAATAATCGGGACGCTGTCGAGGCTGTCTAGTACAGTACATTGACAGCGGGGCGGGATGCGGTGCAGACTGCATCCCGCCCCGTTTCCATTTGGATTTAGAAAGAGTCATGATGATCAAACCGTTCCAGTTCCGTCTCGCCGCCGTCGCCCTTGCTCTGACCGCCTGGCTGCCCCTGCACGCGAACGCCGGCCTGCTCGACGACGATGAAGCCCGCAAGGCGATCCTCGACCTGCGCGCCAAGGTCGACGCACTGGCACGCGACATCAACACACGCCTCGACAACAAGGCCGAGAAGTCGATCGGCGTCGACATGCTGAACCAGCACGAGCAGACCATGCAGGAGATTTCGCGCCTGCGCGGCCAGGTCGAAGTCCTCGCCAACGAGATCGCCAACGCCCAGAAGAACCAGAAAGACCTGTACGCGGACCTCGACGCCCGCATCAAGAAACTCGAACCGCGCCAGGAAACCATCGATGGCCAGACCGCCGAAGTCCTGCCGAGCGAAAAGAAAACCTACGACGCCGCGATGGACCTGTTCAAATCGGGCGACTACAAGGCCGCCGCCGGCGCCCTGCAGGAATTCGTCCGCCGCTTCCCCGACTCGGCCTACGCCGCCAACGCCCAGTACTGGCTCGGCAACGCGTATTACGCCCAGCGCGACTACAAGAACGCGATCGCCGCGCAGGAAGCCGTCGTCTCGAACTACGGCACGAGCGCCAAGGCCCCGGACGCCATGCTCAACATCGCTTCCAGCTATACCGAACTGAAAGACAAGAAGAACGCCAAGAAGGCCCTGCAGCAGCTCGTGTCGAAGTTCCCGGACTCGGCCGCGGCGCAGGCCGCCAAGGACCGCCTGGCGGCGCTGAAGTAAGCCGTTTGACACGACCGCAGTTACCCCCTATAATCTTGCTTCTTTCGGGTCGTTAGCTCAGTTGGTAGAGCAGCGGACTTTTAATCCGTTGGTCGCTGGTTCGAGCCCAGCACGGCCTACCAGAATTCAGCAGTAGCAAAGCAAGGCGTTACGAGTGATCGTGACGCCTTTTTTGTTTCTGCGGCAGTCCTTCCTCGTCTACTTGCTGTGCCGTACTTGCGACGCGCAGCAGCCCCTCGGTTAGCGCACCTGGCATCATGCGATCCCCAACGTCCCCCTTCAGTACTGTGGCTGGCTGCTCCCGGTGACGCCGTGAATGCGAGCATTGGCCACTTCACGCGACTTTGCAAAGACTTGCGTTTTGTCACTGGCTAATCGTAATTAAATAACTACAGTCAAGAAGTTCGTCGCAAGTTAAGACGTGCCCTAACGGCCACCTGGAGCATTCCGAACTCAACAATGCCCAGCTCAACTGGTGAGCAACTACGATGACTGATCTGCAAGCACTGCTGGAAGCGCACCAAAGCACGCGCTTGTTGCGCTTGTCGTTCCCGAGGAACGATGGCCCGCGATCCAAGCTGATGGTGAACCGGTTCGAAGGCACGGAATACCTGTCGCGCGACTTCGAATTCAGGGTAGAACTCCTGAGCGACGACGGCAGGATCAAGCCTGAGTCGATGCTCGGCAAGCTGCTGTGTGTCTCGCTGGTGCAGGCCGATGGCAGCCTCCGTCCCTTCACGGGTTATGTCACGTCGTTCAAGCTGGTCAAAACGGATGGCGGCATAGCGTTTTACGAGGCCACGCTGAGGCCATGGCTGGCGTGCACGCGCCTGCGCCGGAACAACCGGTTGTTCCATGCTCGAAGCCTGCGCGAGCAGGCAGAAACGATCTTCGCCGGCTACGGCAGCATGCCCGCGTGGGAGTGGGAAGTCGCCGGCGAACAGCCGCCGCTCACGATGGCCACGCAATGGGACGAAACCGATCACAACTATCTGTGCCGGCGCTGGGAAGCGGCGGGCTACAGCTATTGGTACGAACACAGCGGCGAAGGCCATACGCTCAAGGTCTGCGACGACACCCGCGCCGCGGCGCCGATCGACGGGCCGTCGCCTGGCATCCGCTTCCACCGCGCCGGTGGCGCGATCGAAGAGGACGCGATCGGCGACTGGAGCCCGCTGCAACAGTGGGCGTCCGGACAAGCGGCGGTGAGCGGCTTCGACTTCAAGAATCCGCGCCCGATACATGCGGATACCGTCACCATCAACCAGCGAGGCGATATCCCGCAGCTAGAGGTGCACAGCTATGAGGGGCACTACGGATTCAAGCACCAGTCCGACGCCTACCGGCTTTCGCAATTGCGCATGGAAGAAATCGAAGCCCGCGGCAAGCGGTACGAAGCGCAAGGCAACAACCGGCGCGTCGCCGCAGGCAGGTGGTTCAGGCTGCTCGGCCATTTCAGCGACAGCGAAGACAGCGAATTCCTGATCCTGGAAGTGCATCACGAAGCCAGCAACAATTACCTGCAAGGTAAGAATGCACTCGCCGTGTACAAGAACCGCCTGCTCTGCCAGAGCAAGACCTTGCCCTGGCGGCCGGGACGCGGCTTCAACAGCACGGATACCAGACTGCTGGCCCTGCAGACCGCCATCGTGGTCGGTCCGGAAGGTCACGGCAGCCTGCACGTGGACCAGTACGGACGCATCCAGGTTCAGTTTCACTGGGACCGGGACGAAAGCGGTAGCTGCTGGGTACGGGTAAGCAGCAACTGGGCCGGCGGCGAGAAGGGCTTGGCCAGCCATCCACGGGTCGGATCGGAAGTGATCGTGCAATGGCTCGACGGCAATCCCGACCATCCGATCGTGACCGGCTCGGTGTACAACCAGAGCTATATGCCGCCGTGGAAGCTGCCCGAACAGCGGGCGCTGACGGGGCTCAGAAGCCGGGAGCTGACCGCCCAGGGCGGCAACACGCCCGGCGGGCGCAGCAATCACTTGGTGCTGGATGACACACAAGGGCAGATCCAGGCACAGCTCAAGAGCGACCATCTCGCCAGCCAGCTCAGCCTCGGCCATATCAACCGCATCGAAGACAATGCCGGACGCAAGGGCCCGCGCGGCCAGGGCTTCGAACTGCGCACCGACGGCCACGGCGCGGTGCGCGCGCAGCAGGGCCTGCTGCTAAGCACCGAAGGACGGCCGAACGCCCGCGCCCATATCACCGACGTAGAGGAGACGCTGGCGCGCATGGCGCAGGGCCAGGCGTTGCACGACAGCCTGTCGCACGTGGCGCAACAGGCGCAGGCGCACCAGCCGGGCGACCAGGACCAGGTCGCCGCCACGCTGCAGGCGCAGGTCGACGCCATCAAAGGCCAGGGAGGCACGCCGGCGCAAGGCGAATTCCCGGAATTCCAGGCTCCCCACCTGCTTCTAGCCAGCCCCGCCGGCATCGAAACTAGCACGCAGGGTTCTACCCATTTAATGAGTGTAGAGCACAACGCCCTGACCAGCGGCGGCCATGCCAGCGTGAGCGCGGGCAAGAGCCTGCTCGTCAGCGTCAAGGAAGCGGTGCGCATGTTTGCCTACAAGGCCGGCATGAAGCTGGTGGCAGCCAGCGCCGACATCGACATCACCGCCTTGAAGGACAGCGTCAATATCCTGGCCAAGCTCAACATCACCCATACCGCCAACCGGATCACGATCACGGCAAAGGAAGAGGTAGTGATCAACGGTGGTACCAGCTTCAGCCGCTGGAACGCATCGGGGATCGTCCATGGCACCAACGGCATCTGGCGCCAACACGCGGCGCAACATAGCTTCGACCCCGCCAAGAGCGAAGGTACGCCGGGCCTGCCGCAGCCCGTGCAGTTGCCGCCGGGGCAGCTCGACCTGCATCACCAGTACGTGAACCCGGAAGGCAGCAGAAAGCAAGGCATCCGGCAAGGCGACTACACCGTCGTCGACGCCGAAGGTGGTGTCCACCAGGGGAAGCTCGATGGCAACGGCTTTGCCAGCGTAGCCGGCCTGCCGATGGGAATGGCCTCGGTCAGCTACGGCAAGGACCCGCGCGACCCGTGGGATGAAGACAGCTACTTCGGCCAGGGAACGGAATGGCCGACCGTGGCGTTGTCCGAGGCCGGCGCCAACGCTGCGACAGGCAGTCTCAACGGCGCAGCCGGGAAGTTCGGCGCGATTGCGCAAGCTGCGGAACAAGCAGCAAGCGCCGTGCAGTCGCTGAAAAAAGGCGGCGCGCAAGCACTGCTGGCACCGATCGGGCAAGCAGCCGGTTTGCCCGGATCGCTGCCGCGCATCGGTGCTGAAGTCCCGCCCTCACCTCTGAAATCATCCATCGTATAAAAGACTTCCATGACCGAACCCACGCAAGCCCCGTCCAAGCCGGCCGAACGCGTGCCGGAAGTCGCAGTCGCTCCGCTCAACACAATAGACCAGCAAGACATCGGCGCTGGCGCCGCCGCCTTCGACAAATGGCTGCGCGAGATCAGCCATGACTACGTCACGCTGGAACGCCTGAGCACCGTGGCCGGCAGCCTGCCGGTGATCGGCAACATCATGGCGCTGATCGACGCCATCATGGACGTGGTGGGGGTCATCCAGAAGTACATCGCCAAGAAGGAAATAGATTTCCTGGAATGGGTCAGCCTGGGCATCAACCTGATTGGCGTGGTCCCGGTGCCGCTAGGGATGAGCGCGGCGCGCATGAGCCTACGGCCGGCGCTGCACTTGGTCCGGCAAAAGCTGGCGCTGGGCGTCAAGGATCTCGGCGCCGCGCTGATCGAGGTGCTGATCGTGCACCTCAACGCCAGATTGGCCGGCGAGATCGAGACCTTTATCGACGGTGCGATGGGCAAGCTTGCAGGTATCCTCGACGATTGCGCCAATACTGCCGACGGCATCGCCGATGATCTGATCAAGATTCTCAAGCGCTGCATCGGCACGGAACCGCTGTTCGAGGTGACATCCCCGGTGGAAGTCGAAGGCAAGCTGCACGACCCCAAGGTGACAAGCAGCTGGCGCCGCATGCTCGGCGCCCTTGCTCGGCAGTACAAGAAGGCCGCGAACTACGCTGTCGCGGTGGCGGCCAGCCACCTGCCGCAGAGCGCGGTAGCGGGCGTGAAGGGGATCATCGGACACCTGACCGACTTCAAGCCGGCGTTTCGCGGCAAGCTCGCCGCCCTGGCCGACGAACAGGCGCAGATGAGCATCCGGTGGATACTGATGCGGCTGCGCGACGCGGTCATCAAGCACAAGAAGCGGTATCCGGCGCTGGTCCCGTCAAGCAAGGGTGCGCATCACAAAAAGAACAACCCCGGCCACGAACTGGGAGCCACCGGCCGGCAAAGCCCGGCCACCGGCGACGCCAACGCCTGTAAACTTTGCCCGGCAAAAGGCGGCACCGCGCACTCGATCAGCTTCGCCACCGGCGCCGAAACCTTCACCCACACCGACTTCGTGCTGGATGCGCCGCTCCCCATCGAATGGAGCCGCACTTACCGCAGCCAGCTGAGTGCCTACGACCGCGGCAATCTCGGCGCGCGCTGGCTCACCCCGTACAGCACGCGCATCGACATCGTCGGCCAAGGCAAGCCCGTCGCCCTGCTCTACCACGCCGCCGACGGCCGCAACCACCGCTATCCGTGGCTGGGCGTCGGCCAGCGTCACTACGACCCGGTCGAGCAAATTATGCTCACCCGCGCGAGCGCCACGCTGCTCACGCTCGACTTCGGCAAGCCGCTGCCCGAGGGCGAGCCCAGCCCATGGCGCGAAACCTATGAGCTGGTCGACACCGTGCGCGCCAAGGTAGCCGACCTGGGCAAGGAGCATTTCCGGCTGATAGCCGTGCACGCCCGCGACGGCGCCGCGCTTGGCCTGCGCTACGACCACGTCGTCGCCGGCGAGCAGGTGCTCAGCGATATCATCAGCAAGCAGGGCGAGACCATCGTCGCCCATGCCGGCACCCAGGTCGACCTTGATACCGGCTACATTCGCGCGCTGTGGGAAATCCGGGACGGCAAGCTGGTGCGCCAACTTGCCGCCTACGACTATGACGAACACGGCGACCTGATCCGCGCGCAGGACGAGAACGCCGCCGCGTGGCACTACCAGTACGACCGACACCTCGTCACCCACTACACTGACCGCACCGGGCGCGGCATGAACTTGGCCTACGACACCAGCATCGACAGCGGCGCCCATGCCAAGGCGATCCGCGAGTGGGCCGACGACGGCAGCTACGACACCCGGCTCGAGTGGGACAGGAACATCCGCCTGACCTACGTCACCGACGCGCTTGGCCAGGAGACCCGCTACTACTACGACATTGCCGGGTACACCTACCGCATCGTGTATCCGGATGGGCTCGAGGAATGGCTCTTCCGTGACGATGCCAAGAACGTCGTCCGTCACGTTCACGCCGACGGCAGCAGCGAGCATTTCCGTTACGACGAACACGACAACCTGCTCACGCACATGCGTGCCGACGGCAGCCAGGTTCACTTCGAGTATGACGACCAGCACCGCGTCACCGGCATCCTCGATGGCGAAGGCGGCATCTGGAAGCGTGACTACAACGTCCAGGGTTATCTGGTCGAGGAAACAGACCCGCGGGGCAATAAGACCCAATACGCGTACGACAAGGCCGGCCGGCCCGTCGAAGTCACCGATGCCAAAGGCGGCGTCAAGAAACTCGTCTACACCGTGGACGGTCAGCTCGCCAGCTACACCGACTGTTCCGGGCACAGCAGCCATTGGGAATACGATGACCGCAAGCGCCTGGTGAAGAGCATCGACGCTGCCGGCAATGTGACCCGCTACCGCTACACGCCGCTCAGCGCCGAAACGCTGGCGCAAGTACACGGTGAAGGGGGCAACCATCCCGGCCAGGTCGAAGCCGTCATCCACCCTGACGGCAGCGAGGAGCAGCTACGCCACGACGCCGAAGGCCGGCTGCTCGCGCACATCGACGCACTGCGACGCACCACCACCTACCACTACACCACGGCCGGACTGATCGCGAGGCGCACCGACGCGCTGGAACACAACCTGCAATACCAATGGGATGCGCTGGGCCGGCTGATCGCACTGGAAAATGAAAACGGCAGCGTCCATCGCTTGCAGTACGACCCG
The DNA here is from genome assembly GCA_966211695.1 of uncultured Massilia sp. Taxonomy (GTDB): domain Bacteria; phylum Pseudomonadota; class Gammaproteobacteria; order Burkholderiales; family Burkholderiaceae_D; genus Telluria. The sequence continues at coordinate 41,299 of CBIHOW010000023.1, forward strand.
GTCGGTCGCCTGCTGCAGGAACAGGGCTTCGACGGCAAGACGACCGAGTACCGCTACGACGAAGCCAGCGGCGTGCTGGCGGAAACCGTCGAAGCCGGCGTGACCACCCGGCTCGTCTTCGACCCCATGGGTCGGCTCGTGCAGCGCCGGGCATCAGCCCCCGGCCAGCCGGAGCAAACCGAAACCTTTATGTACAACGCCAACGGCCAGCTGGCCGAAGCGAAGAACGAACACGCCAGGCTGCAATGGTTCTACGATGACGCTGGCAACTTGATTCGCGAGCACCAGCATTACCAGGGCCCGTTTCATCCCGACAGGCGCACCGCGGTCTGGCACCACCACTACGACGAACTCAACCAGCGCATCAGTACTATCCGCCCCGACGGCCACCGCATCGAATGGCTGACCTACGGCGCCGGTCACGTGCACGGCCTTCTGATCGACGGGCATGAGCTCGTCTCCTTCGAACGCGACGCGCTGTACCAGGAAATCGGCCGCACCCAGGCCAACGGCCTGCTGCAAACGATGAAGTACGACCCGGTCGGCCGCCTGGTCGAACAGCAGCTCGGCACCATCGTGCAGGCCCGCCGGAAGGACCGGGATGTCTACCCCGATACGTATCGCCCCGAAGTGCAGGTCGGCATGCAAGCCGCGATCCTGCGGCGCTACCGCTACGACCCGTCCGGCCAACTGACCAGCCTGGAAGACAGCCGGCGCGGCCGCATCGAATACCGCTACGATCCGGTCGGGCGGCTGCTGGCCGCAAACAGCGCATTGGGACATGAAACCTTCGCGTTCGACCCGGCCGGCAATATCCAGGCAGCCGATACCGCGCAGCACGAGCCTGTTACCCGCCGCGCCCCGTTGCCGAAGCTGCTGGACAACCTGCTCAAGGAATACGCCGGCATCAGCTACCGCTACGACGAACGCGGCAACCTCGTGGAGCGCGTGCACAACGGTGAGCGCTCCGAGTACGAATGGGATGCGTTCAACCGGATGACCCGCGCCACGACTTGGCAGGGCGTCACCACGTTCGCCTACGATCCGTTGGGGCGGCGCATTGCCAAGCACAGCCAGGCCGTAGAAGGCACTGCCTTCCGGGAGACGACCCGGACCATGTACGGCTGGGACGGCGACACGCTGGCGTTGGAAAGCTGCGTGCATCAGGGCTATGCGGCTGGCGAACGGACGGTGCACTACGTATATGAGCGCGACAGCTTCGTGCCACTAGTGCAGGCCAGTCGAAGCGGGGCGCTGCGACTGGCGCCCACCACCGATATCAAGGCACTGATGGCGCGTAACGACGGCAGATACGACGTTGCGCTTGATCCGTTATGGAACGGCGAGTTCGAGCAAGAGGCTGAACCGTTCGGGAAGGATGAGATCGCCTTTTATCAATGCGACCATTTGGGGACACCGCAGGAGTTGACGGACTGCGAGGGCAACGTTGCATGGTCGGCGCAGTACAAGGCGTGGGGGCAAGCGAAGGAGGCGATCAGCCGCGCGGCGTACAAGGCCGGGATACGGAATCCGATACGGTTTCAGGGGCAGTACTTTGATGAAGAGACAGGGCTGCACTACAACCGGCATCGGTACTACGATCCCGAGACAGCAAGATACCTCACCCAAGACCCGATTGGGCTCAATGGCGGTGAGAATCTCTATAGATACGCGCCTAATCCCACAGGATGGATCGACCCGCTGGGGCTTACCACATGCACAGGAATCCCAATCAAAAATAACTCTGCAAGAAACCTTTTGAAAGCACGAGGACTTTCAAAACAACAGCAGCACGAGGTAGTAAAAAGCTTTGATGGTCAAATTTATGCTTCTCACGGACGCGCTGGTGAACAATTTGTAATTACTGAGTCCGACGCAGGAGCAGCGTCAGGAGTATTTGTGACACGATGCTCGGCTGGGACAACACCTGCGGAAAGGCGCCAAAAACTTGCGCTTCCACCAAGCAATACAGCAGAATTTGAAAGTCCTGTTGCCCTAACTCGGAATCAGATGCTACTTGAAGGAAAAGTGGCACCTCAGCTACAGTGGGGATCTGACAAAACCGGAGGGGGGTGGCAAGTCGTAACCGCCGGAGGCAAATACACAGGAGCAGTCAAACGATGACGACCTTTTCAGAATTAATTACCAGCATTGTCTCCGATTTGTATCAAGGAGGATTTATTAAAGATGCTGATGAGTTGCAGCACCTAGCCAACTTGGCGTTAGACCAAACCCAGTTGGCAGATACTCGCAAAAATGCTTTGAAGCAAATTGAGATGCGTTGCCACGTAAAGTGGCTTGGCGATTTTTACTTGCCTCATTTATCGCAAAAAGATTGGTGGGGAAGGCTTGAAAAACTTGGTAGATCAACCAAGAAGCATGTGCAATCCATTTGATAATTCCAAGGGCAGCATGAAGATGATGAGCCAAGGCTCTATTACAACCGATATCGGTATTAAAATCTTACCGGCGCACGTTCCATAACGACCAATCCTATTGATCTACTCGGCGGGAGGCGTGCCTATAAGTGAAGAAGGCTATTGATGGCGCTCAAGGTGGACCAGCAGAACCTTGGTTCAATCAGCCAGGGAATGGAACTCAATACCAGCTTCCGCGAAGCGTCCAATGGCAGGTAGATCCAAGTGGCACATGCGGGCAATACACCTGACATGCGGCCGATGCGGACACAAGTCCAAGCGTTTGTCATCAAGGAAGACATATGCGTCGCCAAGGGCGCGGCGCTTGTCAATCCTCATCTAGGAACGGGCGGAGGAACCCAATACTTCATTGAGAATGGCGACAAACCGGAATTGACCTGCGGCCGATTGTGAAATTCTCAAAATGACACCATTAAACAGCTACTTTTCTTCAGACAACGGTGTCTTGCGCACCGATGACCCAGTGCAGGCCTTTCCCGGCCTTGCACGCTCGGAATTCGACCGTGGACCTGGCCAGCACATGACCGCCCAAAATTCCGCCCCGGATTTCGTTGTGTATGGCCCGGTTTCGGCACGGCAACCTACTCACGCACACACGCCAACAGCAGCCAGGCTCATTTCGAGAATGGCATATCGACAGCGCCAGTCGTACAAAGCTGCGTCCGCGCCGTGAGCGTTAGCGATCGCGCATTCCGAGCAAATAAGCGTAGCAGACAGACAAAGAAACCGGCAGCCGGCCATTGCCACCAGCCGAGCTGCCGCCATCGCAGGGCGTTTAGGAGCAGTTGAGCCAGAGCCAGACGATCCACCGATCTACTAACGTCACCGATTCCACGGGAGAGCCAAATGTCATTGAAAATCATTACAGTCGGAGACAAAACCGATCATGGCGGCACAGTGATTAGCGGTTCGCCCAACCACGACATCAGGGGAAGAGCGATCGCCCGACTGGGTGACAAAGTTGACTGTCCGCAACCCTACCCCGGTGGCAAACCGCACGGTATAAATAAGATCATTACCGCCCACGACACACTTACAGTCGACGGGGTGCCAGTTGCGGTCGAGGGATGCGCGACGGAATGCGGGTGCAAGCTGATCGGCAGCTTGCCTGCGACGGTCGGTTGAAGGCCTTGTAAGGTATTGCCATGTCAATCGACGAGTACCTTGCCAGTCTCGAAACGAAAACGATGATCTTGGGAATTGCAGCATGAAATACTGCTGCGGAAGATTTGCGCCGCCACTTACGTTGTCATGGTCCGCAGTGCCTCGACATCATCCGGATCGCGTTCCAGCCTTTCGGCTGCCGCGCGAATCTTGCAGTAATAGATCCCGTTCCGCACCCCGCGATAATCCATGTACGCTTCCGCGACCGGATCCGCCCGCTTCTCCCGCCTGGCCCGGTCGATCAACGCCTGCAGATAGCGGGTGCCCATCTGGATGTTCGTCGCCTCGTCGATGAAGACCGGGCTGGCGTGGAACGCGTCCGCCTCGGCGTACAGGGCCGGCTCGGCGCAGCGCTGCGACGGCGGCTTGCACAGGTTATCGAGCCGGAACAGTTCGCGGTTCGCCACCTTCAGCAACTGCATCAGCCCCCGCGCACTGCTGCCCGCGGGTTGGGCACACGCGTCGAAGCGCGATTCCATGTAAATCTGGCAGACGATCAGTGCGTCCGGCAGGCTGGAGCGGTTGTTCTCGTGCACGAGCCGGCGGATCTCGCGCAGGCGCGCGAGGGGCTCGGTGCACACCATCTGGTCGGCCATGTCGTCACCTGTCCCGTTAGGTCATGCACTCCATGGTGTTACCCATATTGCATGAGCAGTTTGCGCTCGCTCAGGCGGGGTGATCGATTGAACTCAAGTATCCTTCGATCCTGCCCTCGATAATTTCCTTTTGGAATGCTCCTGTTCCGCCACCAAGGAGTCAGAACGCCATGTCCCTCGACCTTTCCGATACCCTCGTGGTCGGCATCTCGGCCACCGCCCTCTTCGACCTGGCCGAAGCCGACGCCGTCTACAAAGCCAGGTCCATCAAGAACCCGCAAGGCGCGCTGGAGGACTACCGCGCCTACATGCTCGAGCGCGAGAACGAGCCGCTGCGCGACGGCACCGGCATGGCCCTCGTGCGCGCCCTGCTCGGCCTGAACCGCTATGCGCCGTCCGAGACGAAGCCGCTCGTCGAAGTCGTCGTCATGTCGCGCAACAGCCCGGAGACCGGCGTGCGCGTCTTCAACAACATCCGGTCGCGCGGCCTGCCGATCTCGCGCCACGCGTTCACCGGCGGCGAGTCCGTCGTCGATTACCTGGACGCCTTCGCCGTCGACCTGTTCCTGACGACGAACGTCGAAGACGCGCAGCGCGTGATCGATGCGCAGGCCTGCGCCGCCGCGGTGCTGAAACCGCCGCCGCACACGGCCGAGGCGTCGCCGGAAGACCAGGTGCGCATCGCCTTCGACGGCGACGCCGTGCTGTTCGACGATTCCAGTGAGCTGGTCTACAAGACCGAGGGCCTGGACCGCTTCCACACGATCGAGGACGAGAAGCAGAACGAGCCGATGAAGGACGGCCCTTATGCGATCCTGCTGCGCCGGCTCGCGCGCCTGCAGGAACGGCTGCCGTTCGGCGCGGACGTGTCGCCGGTGCGCATCGCGATCGTCACGGCGCGCAGCGCCCCGGCCGAGATGCGGGTCATCAATACCCTGCGCCACTGGGGCGTGTACGTGAACGAGATCTTCTTCCTCGGCGGCGTGCCGAAGTCGAAAGTCGTCAAGGCGTTCCGCGCGCACCTGTTCTTCGACGACCAGGACCTGCACCTGGACCCGGCCGCGCGCCACGTGCCGTCCGGACGCGTGCCCTACCGCTCGGACTCGCCGCTGTTCACGCCAGTGCCGCTCGACCTGCCCGCCGATCCCCCTGTGCTGGTCGAAAAAGTCGACGCTGCCTGAGCGCGCACTTCGAACCGGGCGGCGGCGACCGCCCGGCCATCCTCTCCCACCAGTTTCAGCTCATGCCCGCCCGGCTGCGGCGCCCATGTGGCGCTCCGGTCGGCCGGACCGGCGTCCGCCCCGTCCAGTTCCCAGCGCAGGCCCGTGCCGCCATACGCGCGCAAACTCACGCGCTGCAGCGGTGGCGGAATGTCCGGGTCGAGTGCGATGACACTGTCCGCGGCCGGATACACGATGCGCGGCGCACGCCGGCCGGGCGCCAGCATCTCGACCAGCGCGACTTCCGTGCCGCGCACGAACCATTCGCTGCGCTCGGGTTCCACGGCCGGCGCAAAGCGGACCGTCTGGCGCACGAGGCCCGGCGGCGCGGCGGGCGCCCTGCTCGGCCGGTCGCGGTGCAGGTAGTCCATCACGTCGCGCCAGACGGGTGCGGCACCCGAGACGCCGGACACGTCCCACATCGAGCGCCCGTCGAAATTCCCCACCCACACACCCACCGTGTAGCGGTCCGAAAAGCCCACGCACCAGTTGTCGCGCATGTCCTTGCTGGTGCCCGTCTTGACGGCGCTCCAGAAGCCCGTCGCGAGTTCATTGGAAAGGCCGAACGTCGTGCTGCGCGCCGCGCGGTCGGACAGGATGTCGGCGACGATGAAGCTGGCGCGCGCATCCAGCACGCGCCGCTTGCCGTCCTGCAGGCCGCCGTTCGCCAGCGTGCGATAAGCGTGCGCGAGTTCCAGCAGGTTGACGTCGCCCGAGCCCAGCGCCAGCGACCAGCCGTAGAACTCGGGCGCCTCGGTCAGGCTCGTGAAACCCAGGGCGCGCAGGCGCTCGTGAAAACGTTCGAGCCCGGCCAGCATCAGCGTGCGCACCGCGGGCACGTTCAGCGAACCGGCGAGGCTCGTGCGCACCGATGCCGCATCGCGGTACTGGTGGTCGTAGTTCCGCGGCACGTACAGGCCGCCGACGGTCGGGATGTCGACGGGCGTGTCGTCCAGCAGCGACGCGGCCGTCAGCTGCCCCCGTTCCAGCGCCAGCTCATACAAGAACGGCTTCAGCGTGGACCCGGCCTGGCGCAGCGCCGTCACGCCATCCACTTCGCCCGCGCCGCCGTTGGCGACATAGGCCAACACTTCGCCGCTCGCATTGTCGATGACGATCGCGGCGCCGTCGCCCACGTTGCGTTCGGCCAGCGCGGCCAGGTGGCGGCGCAGCGCGGCGACGGCGAAGCGCTGCAGGCCGGCGTCGAGGGTGCTGCGCACGACGCTGCCCGACGTGGAGCCCGCTGCGCCGCCCAGGCGCCGCACCAGTTGCGGCGTCACGCCCGTCGCCGTGGATGCGGGCGTGGATGCGGTGCGCGCAAACGCCGCGTCGACTTCCCACTCGATGCCCGCGCAATCCGTGCGCGCATCGAGCTCGCGCGCGAGCGCGCAGGCGCGCCGGGCGACCGTGCGCGGCGGCGCCGTCGGCGCGCGCAACAGGCTCGCGAGGATCGCGGCCTCGCCCGCGTCCAGCCCGGACGGCGCCTTGCCGAACAGGCCGTGCGCGGCGGCGCCGATGCCTTGCAGCTCGCCCCGGTAGCTGGCCAGGTTCAGGTAGGCTTCCAGGATCTGGCGCTTGGTCCAGCCCGATTCCAGTTCGCGCGCCGCGAGCGCCTGGTCCCATTTGCGCGCCCACGTGCGGCCCGTCGACCGCGGCGCCAGCTTCGGATCGAGCAGGCCCGCGAGCTGCATCGTGATCGTGGACGCGCCCCGCGTACGCTGCAGGCCGAACAGGTTATCCCACGCGGCCTTGCCGATGGCCTGGAAGTCGATGCCGCCGTGTTCCATGAAGCGCTGGTCCTCGGCCTGCAGCACGGCGCGGCCGAGCGTGGGCGAGATGTCGTCCAGCGCCACCCAGGCGAGGCGCCGGCCCGCCATGTCCACGCGCACCGTCGCGATGGTCTCGCCGTGGCGGTCGAGCAGGGTCGCGTCGGACGAGCGCCACGCCGCCTTCACTTCCTGCGGCGTCGGCACCGCGGCACGCGCGGGCAACGCCAACAGCAGCAACACCCACACCAGGATCTTCATCACTGCACCGTCATGCCCGCATTCGGCACTTCGCCGAACATCTCCGGCGCGTACATGGCTTCCACCCGCGTGGACGGCAGCGCGAAGCGGCCCTCATTGTTCAAGCGCACCGTGTACTCGACGGTAAAGCGGCCCTTCGGCACCCACTCGTAATACGCGCGGTAGCCGGTATGCAGGCGCTCCTCGAACGCCGGCCACGTCCAGCCCGTGCGGCGTTCGCCGGCCGTGGCGATCTGCGAATCGCGGCCGAGGCCGGAACCGAGCACGCTGGCGCCGGCCGGGATCGGGTCGTCGACGACGACCCACGTCATGTCCGACTGCGCGTCGATGTCGAGGTGGACGCGGTAGACGTCGCCGCGCGACCACGTGCCCTTGACCTTCTGCTCGACCGGCGTGACGGTGCGCGCGATGCGGTAGCCGGACGACAGCGGTGCCGAGAGCGGCACGGCGGCCAGGCTCTGGACCGTCGCCCACGGCTTGCCGCTGCCCAGCTGGCGCATGGTGAGCGTGCCGCGGCCCTGCGGCCAGGCTTGCAGCACGGTCGCCGGCACGGTTCCGGCCCAGCTGACGGGCTTCCCGTCCGCGCCTGTGACGACGAGGTTGGCGCTGCCCGTCACCGGTTCGCGTTCGTAGGTCTCGGAGAAACGCTTGAGTGCGACGGTGCCCCACGCGTTGGCCGTCGTCGTGTCCCAGTGGCCGTGCTGCTGGCGGCCGAGGGCACCGCGCGCGAGGCGGCCCGCGTCGACCTTCCACGCCGGATCGTCCAGGGTCGCCAGCAGCAAGCGGTTGGCGTTGACGTCGACGGACGTCATGAGCCACCACCAGCCATCCGCGCGCTCCGTCGAAAAGCCCATCGTCGTGCCCTGCAGGTTCAGGCGCGCGCGCAGGATCTGGCCGGCCTGCGCCAGGCGCTGGTCGCGCTGCGGCAGCGCCGGCGTGCGTTTCAAAATCAGGTACCAGTCGATGACGGCGGACGTGGGCCACAGGTTCGGCTGGACCTCGATCGAGTCCAGCATGGCCGGCTGCACGTCCGTGTCGCGCGACAGCGCTTCCAGCGCGGCCAGCTTGCGCACGGCCAGTTCGCCCGTCGCGCGGCCGCTGCCGCGCACGATCTTCCCTTCCACGAACGCCGCGAGGCCCGCTTCCATGCGGCCGCGCAGGTCGTCGGGGATCGGGTAGCCCGCTGCGTGCGTCACGGACAGCACGTAGGCCGTGAGCACGTCGCTGCCCTGCTCCATCGGCGCGAAATACTTGACGAGGCCATCGCCGTCCAGGTGGGACGGCAAGGTCGCGACGACCGTCTCCCACATCGCCTTGTCCTGCAGCGCCACCGCGCGCGACGTGCGCTGTTCGAAGCATGTGTACGGATACGCCGTCATGTAGTCGCGCACGCCCGGCAGGTCGCTCCCGAGGCGCGCCTGCAAGGTCGTGCGGATGCCGCCGCGGCCGGGCAGTGCGTCCGCCGGACGCTCGACGGGCAGCGTCTTCGTCCCGTCGATCTGCACGAGCGTCGCCTGCAGCGTGCGCACCGGCACGGCGACGTTCACCCGTTGCGTCACGCGCATGCGGTCGCCGACGCCGTCGCCCGCCGCCGCCACATCCCATTGCAGCTTCGCCGCGCCGGCGGGCACCGTGTAATCCCAGCCGGCTTCGCGCGATTCGCCCGGCGCCAGCACGATGTCCTGGCGCGGCAGCGCCTGCGCCTTGCCGCCATCGGCCGTCACGCCGGCATCCAGGCGCACGGCGAGCCGCCGGTCGGACGCATTGCGCAAGGTGAAGCCGGCACGCAGGCGGTCGCCCTCGCGCACCTGCGGCGGCAGGCCGGAGACGAGCATCAGGTCCTGCGACGTGCGGATGTCCGTGCCCCCCGTGCCGAACAGGCCCGCGCCGCTGCTCGCGACGGCGACGACGCGGAACGACGTGAGGGAGTCGTTCAGCGGCACGTCGACGCTCGCTTCGCCGTTCGCATCCAGGGCCACCTTGCCCTTCCACAGCAGCAGCGTCTCGAACAGCTCGCGTCCCGCACCCCGGCCGCCGCCGCCGCCATGCGGGAACGCCTTGCGGCCGAAATGGCGCTTGCCGACGACCTGCATCTGCGCGGTCGACGTCTCCACCTGCAGGCTGCGCTCGTGCATCATCGTCTCGAGCAGGTTCCAGCTCGTGTTGGGCATCAGCTCCAGCAGGCCGGCGTCGACCGCGGCAACGGCCACTTCCGTGCCGGCCGCGGGCCGTGTGCCGTCCGGGTCGCGCACGCGGACCTTGACCTGCGCGTGCTCGCGCACCTTGTACACGGGCTTGTCGGCAGCCACGTCGACCTTCAGTTCGTGCCCTTTCCAGCCCACGCGGACCGGCGCGATGCCAAGCTTGTACGCGGGCTTGCCCAGGTCGACGAGCGCCGTCGGCTGCACGCCCGCCACGCGCCCGCGCACGACGAGGGCCGAGACGAACACGTTCGGCGCATAGCTGGCCTTGACCGGAATCGAGATCGTCTGGTCGCGGCCGGAGAGTCTCCGCACATACGTGTCGAGGATGCCTTCGCGCTCGACGGTCACCAGCAAGGTCGCGCGGCGGAACGGGCTGCGCACCTGGAAGCGCGCCTGCTCGCCCGGCTCGTAGCGCTTCTGTGCGGGCAGCAGGTCGATGCGGTCGTGGTCCGCGTTCGCGAACCATTGTTCTTCTTCGCCCGCCACGTAGACTTCGCGGTGCGTGGCCGCCACGCGCTGTTGCGGATCCTGCGCGCGGGCCCGCAGGATCAGGTCGCCGTCGACGGGCGCCTTTACGTCGCACACGAGCAGGCCGCGTGCGTCCGTCGTGCCGCTGCACGCGTCGCCGACGCGCTTGATCTCGGCGCTGTGCTCGTACGCATAGAAGCCGCCGACGAGGCGCCGGCGGTGCGAATAGGTCACGCGCTTGAGCAGGTCGACCGTCACCGGCACGTTCGCCACGGGCTTGCCGGCGACGTCCAGCACGACGGCCTGGAATTTCAACGCGTCGCGGCGCAGCAGCCAGCCGTCCGGCTTGATGCCGATGACGTACGCCGAAGGCCACAGCGGCACGCGCGTGGAGACCGTCAATGTCTCGCCGTTGGCGTCCTGGTACGACAGCTCGGCCAGCAGGCTTTTGGGACGCTCGATCGGCGGCACCCGGTCGACGACGATGCGTGCGCCGCCGGCGCGGTCGAGTTGCAGGCTTTGCGTGCGCGCGACCTCCTGGCCGGGTGTGCCTTCGGATTCGGCCTCTTCATCACCCTCCGCTCCCTGGTCGACGACGCCCTCCTTCACGTCGCCCGCACCCAGCGTGAACTCATCGTAGTCGGAGAACTGCACGCCGGTATCCTGCACGACGCTGCGCAGCTTCACGGGCGCCAGGCCCGCCGGGCCGCCGGACAAATAGCTCACCTGCGCGTCGAGCGTGACGGCCTGCGGCGCCACCGCGGGCTGTTTCGGCCCGGCCAATTGCGCCTTCATCGTCGGCACGCGGAATTGCTCGACACGGAAATCGCCCGCCACCTGGCCGCCGATCAGCACGTCGTACACGCCCAGCTTCGCTTCCGCCGGGATCGCCCATTCGCCCTCGGCGCTGCCGTTCGCATCCCAGCGCAGGGAAAACTCGACCTTCTCGCCGCTGCCCTGGTGGACGAGGAAGCCGCGCGCAGGCAGTGCCGTCTTGTCCGTGCCCAGCTCCTGCGCGCGCCAGTCGCGGAGCGCCGATGGCGCCGCATCCTTCGCGCGCACGAACGCAAACCCTTGCTGCGTGCGGCGGCGCAGGTAGTGCTTCATGTGGACCGTCTCGCCGGCGCGCAGGAGGGTCCGGTCGAAGACGGTGGCGACGATGCGGCTGTCCTCGTCGCGGCTGCCCGTGGGCAGGTTGAAACGCCATGCCTCGATGCCCTGCTGCCAGTCCGACAAGGTGAACGTGAAGTCATCGCCGCGCGCGGCCGTCACCATGTAGATGTCGCCTTCCTTGCAACGTGCGTGCGGCAACGCCTGGCGGATGCGGGCGATGCCGGCGGCGTCGCTCGTGCCGCTCCACAGCAGCCGCGCGCCGCAATCGCGCACTTCCACGCGCGCGCCCGCGACGGGCTGGCCCTTGTCGAGCGACGTCACCCACACGAGCGACGACTGCGCGCCGAGCTTGAAATGCGCGGCGAGATTCGTGACGAGGGCCGCGCTGCGCACGTAGGCCGTGCGTCCCTTCGGATTCAGCGCGGCGCCCAGGCGCGGACTTTCCAGTTCGACGGCGTAGAAGCCGGGCTGGCGCAGCGGGATGCCGATCACTTCGAACGCGCGCCGGCCGTGCGGCTTGGGTAAGGTAAAACGCTGCAACGCGTCGGGCTGCGCGCCCTTGAAGATCGACACCTTCAACTGGTCCCCTCCGGGCTGGCCGGGATTCAGCCCGCCGTGCGGCCCGGCGACCTTGCGCAGCCACGCGAGCACGTCGGCCGTACGGCGCGCGTCGAGGCGCATGGCGGCGCCGTTCGTGTGCATGCGGCCGGCCAGTTGCGCCTCGACGTTGCGCACGGTGACAGGCAGCAGGCGGTCGCCGTTCGCCTCGATGATGCCGAACGGCGCGGCGAACTTGACGAGCGGCGGCTGCTCGCCCGTGCGCACGGCGAGTGGGAAGCGGCCCGCGTTGACGAGGGGCCGGCCCGCATCGTCGCGCAGGTCCGCCGGCAGGTGCAACGTGAACTTCGACTGTTCCGGGAACGGCCCCGGCACGCTGACCTGGCCCACGAACTCCGGCGTCTGCGCGCCCTCTTTCTCGACGCTCGCCGGCCAGCGCTTGCCGCCTGGTCCCTCCAGATACACCTTCGCGGCAACGGCCGCGCGCACGGGCGCGCTGAAGTCCACGCGCATCGGCTGGAACGGGATGCATTGGGACCGCGCGTTGACTTTCTCGCAGTTGAAGCGGGCCGTGAAATCGGCGCGCGTCTTGAACGACAGCGTCTGTTCCTCGGCGGTCGCGATGCCGTTCGGCGCGGCCACGCCGGCGCCCCAGACGAGGGCCACTTCAGCGTTCGACGGCAAGGTGCGGCGGCATTGCAGCACGACGATGCGGGCCAGGCGGCCGGCCTTGTCGTCGGCGCGCAGCCGCGCGTCCGTGTACGGTCCGATGTCTTCCTTGCCGCTGTCCTCGGCGACCACCTGCCGGACGAACCAGCGGTCCGACCGCAGCACCTGTTCGCGTTGTTCGCCCGCGAGCAGGGTCACGCCGATCTTGTCGCTGGCGCCGTCCGCGCGGCACCAGGCCTGCTTGACGATGCTGTCGGCCGATGCGGGCGCCGACAGCGCGAGCACGAAGGCCTGTTTCTCGTCGATGCCGGACGCGCCGTCGTGCGGCAGCGATTCCAGCACGGCGGGGCCGCCCGTGGCGACGTCGAATGCCTGCTGTCCCGCGAGCGGCCGGCCGGCCAGGTCGCGCGCGCCGGGCTTCAGCGTGAACCGGCAACGCGTGGCGCCCGGCAGGTCGCGTTCGAAGTCATAGCTCCACGTCTGCGCATCGACCCAGCGGCCGCTGCCCGGCACCGGACACGCCACGTCGAACGGCGTGTCCGCGCGCAGGTCGCCGAACGGCACCATCGGCTGCGAAAAGCGGGCCACGGCCTGGCGCACGCGCAGCACCTGCCCTTCGGGCGAAAAACCGGACACGGCGGTCTGCGCCCACGCGCCCGACCAGCAGCACAGCAAGACGAAGCACAGCAGGCGGCGCAGGACGGCCATGATTTCTCCCGGGAGATGGCGGACGGACGACGGCTGAGTGTTGCAAACTCGGCTTGCAGTGTCAACAACGTTTAACAATTTGCAATGCGGTGTGGTCGTCATGCAAACCCGCATCATTGGATATAGAATGCGGTTCTAATATTTCCTGTACGCATATAAGCGCGGACACCATGAGTCTCCCCCTGATCCTGAACCTGGCCATCGCCCTGGCTGCCTGCGGCCTGCTGTACGTGATGCAGCAACGCCACCTGTCCTTCACGAAACGCGTGTTCACGGGCCTCGGCCTGGGCATCGTCCTGGGCGCCGCGTTCCAGGCGTTCTACGGCAACGGTTCGCCCGTCATCGCGCAGACGAATGCCTACCTCGACATCGTCGGCACGGGCTATGTAAAACTGCTGCAGATGATCATCATGCCGCTGATCATGGTGTCGATCATCCAGGCCATCCTGAAGCTGCGCGATGCCTCGTCGCTCGGCAAGATCAGTGCGCTGACGATCGGCACGCTGATGGTCACGACGGCCATCGCCGCCTCGATCGGCATCCTGATGGCCAAGCTGTACGGCCTGTCCGCCGTCGGCCTGACGTCGAGCGCGGCCGAGGTCGCGCGTGGCCACTATTTGGAGGGCAAGCTGGCGACGGCGCAGGACGTGTCGCTGCCGACCATGATCCTGTCGTTCATTCCCGAGAACCCCTTCCTCGACATGACGGGTGCGCGCAAGACGTCGACGATCGCCGTCGTGCTGTTCTCGATTTTTATTGGCGTTTCCGCCACGGGTATTGCCGCGAAGAAGCCGGACGTGTTCGAGAAGTTCAGCGAGTTCGTGCACGTCGCCCACGTGATCGTGATGCGCATGGTGACGCTCGTGCTGCGCCTGACCCCGTTCGGCGTGTTCGCCCTCATCACGCAAGTGCTCGCCAGCTCCAGCGTGCAGGACATCCTGAAGCTGATCGGTTTCGTGATGGCGTCGTACAGCGCGCTGATCCTGATGTTCGGCGTGCACCTCCTGATCATCGCGGCCGTGGGCCTGAACCCGGGCCGCTACGTGAAGAAGATCTTCCCCGTGCTCGCCTTCGCGTTCACGTCGCGCACGTCGGCCGGCTCCATTCCGATGAGCGTGCAGACGCAGACCGCGCGCCTCGGCACGCCGGAAGGCATCGCCAACTTCGCGGCGTCGTTCGGCTCGATGATGGGCCAGAACGGCTGCGCCGGCATCTATCCGGCGATGCTGGCCGTCATGATCGCGCCCACCGTCGGCATCGATCCGTTCACGAGTTCGTTCCTGTTGCCGCTCGTCGGCATCGTCACCATCGGCTCCGTCGGCGTGGCCGGCGTGGGCGGTGGGGCCACGTTCGCGGCCCTCATCGTGCTGTCGGCGCTGAACCTGCCCGTCGCGCTGGCCGGCCTCCTGATTTCCATCGAACCGCTGATCGACATGGGCCGCACCGCGCTGAACGTCAGCGGTTCCATCACGGCCGGCACCTTCGCCAGCCGCGTGCTCGGCCAGACCGACATGAAAGTGTTCGACAGCAATGCGGAGGTCAACCTCGACAGCGAGGAACAGGTGGCGTAATCCGTTTCCACTGTCCACGTAAGAGCGCGCCTACACGTCGTTTCGGCACACATTTTCGTCCGGAATCGTGCGCGGAAGTCCCGCCGAATCCGTCTATGATCGCGTCATGTCAAAAACGCAAACGGTCGGATGATGGATCAGAAGTGGCCACAGGAAATCTGGCTCGTCAGGCACGGACAAAGCGCCGGCAATGTCGCGCGCGATGCCGCCGAAGCCGCGGCGGGCCTGCACATCGACATCGCCGAACGCGACGTGGACGTGCCCCTGTCCGAGCTGGGCGTGCGCCAGTCGCAGGCACTGTCGAGCTGGTTCGCCGCGCTGCCGCCCGACGGCCAGCCGAACGTCGTGCTGCATTCGCCGTACGTGCGCGCGGCCGAGACGGCCAATATCCTGATGCAGCGCCTGAACCGTGACGAGTTGCTGGCCGTCCACGCCGACGAGCGGCTGCGCGAAAAGGAGTTCGGCATCCTCGACCGCCTGACGGTGCGCGGCATCGCCGAGAAATATCCCGAGCTGCATGAGCAACGCCACCACGTCGGCAAGTTCTATTTCCGCCCGCCCGGCGGCGAGAGCTGGTGCGACGTCATCCTGCGCCTGCGCAGCGTCCTCGACACCATCACGCGCGAGTATCCGCGCGAGCGCGTGCTGATCGTCGCGCACCAGGTCATCGTCAATTGCTTCCGCTACCTGATCGAGCGGATGGACGAGGCGACGATCCTCGCGCAGGACCGCGCCGGCGACGTGCCGAACTGCTCCGTCACCTCCTACGTCTTCGATCCCACGCTGGGCAAGCGCGGCAAGCTGGCCGTCCGCCTGGTCAATTTCGTCGCCCCGCTCGAAGCCACCGGCACGCCGGTGACGGTCGCCAAAGATCAACCCACCGCGGCCAAGGCCTGAGGTCCCTCTTCCATGACGCTGCAAACCAACGCCCGCCCGCGCGACGTCGATACGAGCCTGCTGCGCAGCTGGCCGCTGCCCATACCCTCGAACGATGCCGACAAGGAAGACCGCGGCCACGTGCTCGTCCTCGGCGGCTCGCGCGAAATGCCGGGTGCCGTGATCCTGGCCGCGACGGCCGCCCTGCGCGCCGGCGCCGGCAAGCTGACCATCGCGACCGGACGCAGCGTGGCCCAATTGGTAGCGCTCGCTATTCCGGAATCGCGCGTGCTGGGGCTGGCGGAAAACGACGCCGGCGGCTTCACGGTCGAAGCCGTGGCCGCGCTCGACCCGCTGGCCGACAAGATCAGCGCCATCCTGATCGGGCCCGGCATGCAGGACGAGGCCGCGACGGCCCGCCTCGTGCACGCGCTGCTGCCGCGCCTGGACGGCAGCGACACGAAGGTGCTGCTGGACGCCGAGGCGATGGGCGCGGTGCTGCATCCGCCCGCCGGAGGCACGCCGAACCCCGCGCCGTTCCGCTTCAACGTGCCGGTCCTGTTGACGCCGCATGCGGGAGAAATGGCGCACCTGACGGGCATTGCGAAAGACGAGATCGGCGCGGCGCCGGACCGCCATGCGTGCGAGGCCGCGCAGGACTGGAACGCCGTCGTCGCGCTCAAGGGCGCGCGCACCGTGATCGCGGCCCCGGGCGGCGAGCGGTGGCAGCACGAAGGCGGCAACGTCGGGCTCGCCACGTCGGGCTCGGGCGACGTGCTGGCCGGCATCATCGCGGGCCTCGCGGCACGCGGTGCCGGGCTCGCCCAGGCCGCCGCCTGGGGCGTCGCCCTGCATGCGCGCGCGGGCGAGCGCCTCGCCGAACGCTTCGGCAGACTGGGTTACCTGGCGCGGGAATTGTGCGACATCATTCCCGCCCTGCTCGAACAGGCCGCCGGCGACAACGCCGACGCGGCATCACGGCCATCCGGCGCTCGCCGGGGGATCGAGGGTTGAACGATGATGGTTCGGCTCTTATCTAATCCGCACGTGTCGACGTTGCAGACGGCACGGCGGAATGCGGGGAACTTCGGTTTCCCAACGCAGAAGGCGTGCAATCCGACGAACCGGCCGGCGTGACGCCGGTCTAATGCAAACAGTCGGATTCGTATGCCACCGGGGCCGCGTATTACGTCGGTTCCCCGATGGTTCGCGCTTGGGCCGCATGGTCCATCGGGAACCCAAAGCGCCGCCGACCCTCCAGCGCCTCACCTGGAGACGGTGGTAAACGATAGACGTGAACGAGGAGTAAAACAAATGAAAGCTCTTAACAACGCATCGAAAATTCTGTTTGCTGCAGCCCTGATGGCCAGCCTGGCCGCTTGCAAGAAGAATGACACCACCAGCACGACCGGTACCGGCGACACGTCGGCCACCGCGCCGAGCAGCAGCTCCGGCACCAGCGGCACGACCGGCGCCACCGGCACGGGCACAACGGGCGACACCACCGGCACCGGCGCAACCGGCACTACCGGCACCACGGGCGGCACCACCGGCGCAACGGGCACCACCGGCGACACCGGCACGGGCGCAACGGGCACCGGCACCACCGGCACGGGCGCAACCGGCACCACGGGTACCGGCGCAACGGGCACGACCGGCACCGGCTCGTCGGGCACGTCGGGTACGTCGGGCACGACCGGCAGCGACACGTCGGGCACCGGCACCTCCGGCACGGGCACCTCGGGCACCGGCACCTCGGGCCGCTGATCGCCGTGGCGCATCGGCAAAGGGTCGTGACCGGCCCTTTGCACCGGCATGCACTGGGCGCGGCGGATGCGGCCCTAGTGCATGCCGTGACGGTATAAAAAAAAGACCTGCGGGGCAGGTCTTTTTGGGCCTGCGCTTGCAGGCCCTTCTCATTGCATGCCGGCCGCAGCCGGCACCACATCGTTACGCCGTCGCCGGACGGCCGCGGCCGATGGCGAAGCGGCCGGCCTTCACGATCATGCGGAAGACCAGGCGCACGAGCACCAGCGTGAGGATCGCTTCGACGAAGGTCATCACGAACGCCGGCACCGCGGTGAAGCGGGCCGCGCGGCGGTGGAACTTGGCCACCATGCGGTCGCGGGCGATCTCGATGCTGTCGTAGAAGGTCGGGACGACCAGCAGGGTCAGCACGGTCGACGTGATCGTGCCGCCGATGATCGCGATCGCGAGCGGCTGGTAGAACTCGCCCGAGTCGCCCAGGGCCAGCGCCACCGGCAGCATGCCGGCGATCAGCGCGAACGTCGTCATCAGGATCGGACGCAGGCGGGCGCGGCCGGCGGCCATCAGCGCCTCTTCGCGGTCCATGCCTTCGGCTTCGCGGGTGCGGGCGGCGTCCAACAGCAGGATCGCGTTCTTCGCCACGAGGCCCATCAGCATGATGATGCCGATGAAACTCATCAGGTTCAGCGTGCCCTTCGTGAGCAGCAGCGCGACGACGACGCCGATCAGCGACAACGGCAGCGACAGCATCACGGAGAGCGGGGCCGTGAACGAGCCGAATTGCATGACCAGGATCAGGTACATGAGGCCGATACCGGACACCAGTGCGATCGTCATCTGCGTGAACACTTCCTGCTGGTCCTTGCTCTGGCCACCCAGCGCCAGGCCATAGCCCGGCGGGAAATCCATCGACTTCGCCAGCTTGAGGGCGTCGTCCATGACTTCGCCGTTCGACCGGCCCTGGGCGTTGGCCGACACGCGCACGACGCGCTTGCCGTCCTTGTGCTCGATCGCGGACGGGCCCTTGCCCATCGTGATCTTCGCGATCTGGTCCAGCGGCACCATCATGTTGCTGCCGGTAACGGCGATCGGCAGGCGCTCGATGTTCTCCAGGCCCACGCGGTCTTCCGGCGCCAGGCGCACGGCCACGTCGCGGGTCTCGCCCGTCGGGTCGACCCAGTCGCCGACCTCGATGCCGGCGAAGGCGACGCGCAGCGCGGTGGCGGCGTCGCCGACCGAGATGCCCATCATGTTCGCGAGGCCGCGGTCCAGCTCGATCTGCAGCTCGTCCTTCGGATCCTGCTGGGACAGCGTCACGTCCACGGCGCCCGGCACCTGCCGCAGTTTTTCCATGTAGGCATTGGTCAGGTCCATCAGCTTGCGCGAATCCGGGCCGGTGAACTCGATCTGCACGGGCTTGCCGTTGCCGTTCAGGTCGTCCGTGACCGTGTACTCGGCACCGACGAGGCGGGCGATCTTGTCGCGCAGCTCGACGGCGATCTCGGACGCGCTGCGCTTGCGTTCGCCGCGCTTGCCGATGTCGACGTAGATGCGGCCGCCGCCCGAGTTGATCGACGCGTTGGTGTCCTTCGTCTCCGGCATCGTGCGTGCCAGCGCGGACGCTTCTTCCATCTTCATGCGGGCATAGCCCACCGACGACGACGCCGGCGTGCGCACTTCGATCAGCAGCTGGCCGCTGTCCTGCTTCGGCAGGAACGACGTGCCGCCGAACTTGCCTTGCAGGCCCAGCGCCGCGACGAGGCTGGCGACGGCGATGACGGCCATCCAGCGGCGGTGGTGCAGCGCCCACGCGATCACGTGGCCGTAGCGGTTGGCCTGGTGGTCGAACCACGTGTTGAAGCGCGCGAGATATTTCTCGATGCCCTTCTTCGGCGCATGGTGGTGGCCCGGCGGGTCGCCCCAGTAGGCGGACAGCATCGGGTCGAGCGTGAACGAGATGAACAGCGACACGATCACGGAGCAGGCGACCGTCAGCGCGAACGGACGGAACCATTCGCCCGAGATGCCCGGCATGAAGGCGACGGGGATGAACACGGCCATGATGGAGAATGTCGTCGACGCGACGGCCATGCCGATCTCGGCGGTACCCTCGAGGGCGGCCGTGCGGCGGTCGGAGCCGTTTTCCATGTGGCGGACGATGTTTTCCCGCACGACGATCGCGTCGTCGATCAGCACGCCGATCGCGAGCGACAGGCCCAGCAACGTCATGAAGTTCAGGGTGAAGCCGCACAGCCAGACGGCGATGAACGCGGCCAGCACGGACGTCGGCAGCGACAGCGCCGTGATCAGCGTGGAACGCCAGGAATTCAGGAAGGCGTACACGACGAAGATCGTCAGCACGGCGCCGAACACGAGCGATTCGATGACGTTGTTCAGGCTGTCCTGGGCGTCTTCGCCGCCGTCATAGGAAATGTCCAGCTTGGTGCCGGCAGGCAGTTCCTTGCGGATCTGTTCGATTTCCGCACGGACCTTCTTGGCGATCGCGACGGTGGACGCTTCACGCGAGCGGACGATCTGGATACCGACGTTCGGTTTGCCGCTGCGCATCGACACACTGTCGACGTCGGCGAAGCCGTCCTTGATGTCGGCCACCTGGTTCAGGCGCACGATGGTGTCGCCGTTGCGTTTCACCACGACCTGGGAGAAATCTTCCGGACGCTCGATGCGGCCGACGAGGCGGATGCCCTTCTCGTCCAGTTCGCTACGCACCTTGCCGACCGGGGCATTCGTGTTCTGGCGCGACAGCGCGTTCGTCACGTCGCTGACGGAGACGTTGTATTCGCGCAGCTTTTCCGAATGGAGCAGCACGGACAGCTCACGGCGCAGCGAACCGTTCACCTGCACGTTGGCCACGCCGTCGATCGCACGGAAGCGGTCGGCCAGCTGGTCTTCGGCCAGGCGCGAGATCTCCGCATGGGTCTGCGAGCTCGACGACAGCGCCAGGTTCATGATCGGCTGGGCGGACGGATCGACGCGGCGCAGCACCGGCTCGCGCATCTCGATCGGCAGCTTGTAGCGCACGGCCGCGATGGCATTGCGCACGTCGTCCGACGCCTCGATCAGGTTGCGCTTGAAGTCGAAGCGCAGCACGATCGTGGCGTTGCCCTCGTTGGCGTACGCGTTTACGTCGGTGACGCCGGTGATGGCCTGCATCGGCTTCTCGAGGCGCTGGATGAGTTCGCGTTCGGACGTTTCCGGCGACGCGCCCGGATACGGGATCGTCACGACGATGATCGGAATCTCGACGTCCGGGTTCTGGTTCACGCGCAAGTGATTGAGCGCGAGCAGGCCCATGCACATCATGCCGATGATCAGCACGAGTGTCGCGATGGGCTTCTTGACACTGAAATTGGACAGGAACATGGTGGTCAATCCCGCTTATTTACCCTGGGCCGCGTTGTTGGCGGCGCTGTTGGCGGTACCGGCGGCGCTGGCGACGCGCGCAGCGGCCGCCATTTCCACCTTCTGCCCGTCCTTCAAAGTCGAGCCCGGGTGGCGCAGCACGGTGTCGCCGGATGCCAGGCCGTTCCTGATTTCGAAATTGCCGGTGCGCGGATCGCGCGTGCCCACCGTCAGGTCGATCTTCGCCAGCTGGCCGCCTTTCACTTTCCAGGCGTACGTCTTGTCGCCGGCCTTGACCATCGCGGATTCCGGCAGCGTGATCGCATCGGACAGCTCGGCGTCGATACGGCCCTCGGCATACAGGCCGGCCACGCGCGGACGCGCCTCGTTGTTGAAGCCGACGAGCACTTCCACCTGGCGGGTGATGTCGTTCGCGGTCGGGTCGATGCGCTTGACGATGCCGGTGAACTTTTGCTCGCCGTAACCGTTGACGCGGAAGAAGACGGGCTGACCGACCTTGACGGCGGCGATCTTGTCGGCCGACACGCGGCCTTCGAAGCGCATGCTCGTCGGATCGATCACCTTCAGCAATTCCTTGCCGATGGCGGCCGTGTCGCCGGGAGAAACTTTACGGTCGGAGACGATGCCGTCGAACGGCGCGCGCACGACGGTACGGGTCACCTGCTGCTGGGCGGCGACGAGGCGCGCCCTGGCGGCCGACAGTTCACTCTGGGCGCTGTTGCGGCGCACCTCGGCATCGTCCAGCGCCTGGGCGGACGTCATGCCGGACGCGCGCAGCGTCTTCAGGCGCTCGAGGGCGCGCTGCGACTGCTCCAGGGCCTGGGTGGCGGCGCGCTGGGCTTCCTGGGCCGACATCAGGCTGTCGCGGATCGACGTCTCGTCCAGCTTGACGAGCACGTCACCCTTCTTGACC
This sequence comes from uncultured Massilia sp., assembly GCA_966211695.1. Taxonomy (GTDB): domain Bacteria; phylum Pseudomonadota; class Gammaproteobacteria; order Burkholderiales; family Burkholderiaceae_D; genus Telluria. Next base: position 62,975 of record CBIHOW010000023.1, read on the forward strand.
GGGTCGCCGTTCTCTTTCAGGACCTGCAGCACGATGGCGGACACTTCCGCACGCAGGTCGGCCTTGCGTTCCGGCTGGATCGAGCCCGTGATCACCGGGCCGTTCGCGAGCGCACTGCTCTGCACGGTCAGCACATCCTCGGGAGCGACGAGCAACTGGACGGCCTTGCCATCCTTCTGCTTGGCATCCGCCTGCGCCTTGGCGGCGTCGGGCTTGGCAGGGTCCTTGTCGTGTTTGCCGCACGCACTGAGTGCGGAAGCAATGGCAAGGAAGATTATAGTTTTGCGCAGCATTTCTTGGTTCCCCCGAGGATGGACTCGTTACCTGTAAAAATAAGAATGGAAAAGGCCAGCGCGCAGTATCGATTAGGCCGTCATGACCGTCAATTGACGTTTCGGCAAAGCGCGGTTTTGGTGGGATGAACTGCAGATAGGCGGGATGAAATGCGTTTGGCCGAGGTTGAAATGCGCGAAAAAAGAGACAACCCGCGGACAGGCGGACGTCCGGACGGACGATGGGGTGAGTGGTGCGCGAAGGAACCTGGGCTCCCGCCTGCGCGGGAGCGACGGTGCAGCGCGGGAGCGACGGTGTTTATATGACGCGGCCAATGAAACGTCGTCCCCGCGCAGGCGGGGACCCAATTTCTACACAGCTTTTTATTTGACGAACAGGTGGTACACCAGGTTCCCCATCAGGATCCCGGTCACGATGCCCCCGCCGATCTCGACGAGCGTATGGCCCATCCGCTCGCGCAGCGTCTTGTGGCCGGCGCTGCCGGCGGCCAGGCGGTTGATGGCGGCGGCCTGGCGGCCGACGTGCTGGCGCAGGCTGTTGGCGTCGATCATCACGATGAAGCACAAGGTGACGGCCACGCCGAACGCCGGATGGCCGATGCCCTCGCGCAGGGCGATCAGGGTCGCCATGCTGGTGACGGTGGCGCTGTGGTTGCTGGGAAAACCGCCATTGCCGACCAGGTTGAACGCCCAGCGCCGCTGGCGCGCACTGTTGATGAGGAATTTGATCGGGCCGACCACGAGCCAGGTCAGCAGCGGGGTGACCAGATAAGAGACATCCATGTGAAATCCATTCAAGGGAAACGGGAGGCATGACGCCGGGCGGCATTATGGCAGATGCGATGTCACGTGAGCAATTCACGCGGCGGCGATCGATGCGCCCGCCAACGTGGGAAACGGGTTAATATGCGCCGTGTAGTCATTCAGACAATGCGACGATAGATATCGAGTCACAGGAGAAGTGCATGCAACATTTCAGGTTGTCGTTCGTGGTCACCGCCGTCCTGCTGGCGCTGGCCGGCTGGTGGGGCTTTTCCCACGGCGGCACCGCCGGCCTCCTGCAGGCCCTGTGGATTGCGGCCGTGCTGGGCGTGCTGGAGATCTCGCTGTCGTTCGACAACGCCGTCGTCAACGCCTCCGTCCTGCGCAACTGGAACGCGTTCTGGCAAAAGCTGTTCCTCACGGTCGGCATCGTCGTCGCCGTGTTCGGCATGCGCCTGCTGTTTCCCCTCCTCATCGTGTCGGTGGCGACGGGCCTGGGCCTGATCGACGTCTGGCACATGGCCACCGACAACCCGGAGGAATATGCCCGCAACCTGACGTCGCGCCATGCGGAAGTGGCCGCGTTCGGCGGCGCGTTCCTGCTGCTGGTCTTCCTCAACTTCCTGTTCGACGAGGAAAAGGAACTCCACTGGCTGGGCTGGATCGAAGAAAAGGTCGGCAAGTACGGCTCGGAAGGCCTCGCCATCCTGCTCACCCTGCTCGCCGTGTTCGGCTGCATGAGCCTCGTGCCGCAGGAGCGCAAGCTGTCCATGCTCATCGCGGGCGTCGTGGGCGTGCTCGTGTACGTGGGCGTGAACTGGTTTTCCGGCCTGCTGGAAGAGGAAGAATCCGATCCGGCCGTCGGCAAGCTGATCTCGCAGGGCAGCATCGGCGGCTTCCTATACCTGGAAGTGCTGGACGCGTCGTTCAGCTTCGACGGCGTGATCGGCGCGTTCGCGATCACGAACGACGTCGTCGTGATCATGCTCGGCCTGGCCATCGGCGCCATGTTCGTGCGGTCGCTGACCGTGTTCCTCGTGCACAAGGGCACGCTGGAAGAATTCGTCTTCCTCGAGCACGGCGCGCACTACGCGATCGGCATCCTGGCCCTGATCATGTTCGCCAGCGTCGAGTACGAGATTCCCGAATGGTTCACCGGCCTGTCCGGCGTGGCCTTCATCCTGGTATCGCTGTGGTCGTCGATCCGCTACAAGAAGCGCGAGCAGCTCGAGTCGGCGACGTAACTCTAGACATCAACAGAAAGGAAGCAAGATGGCGATCAGTTTGCAGAAAGGCGGCAACGTCAACCTGTCCAAGGAAGATCCGAACCTGAAAAAGGTCATCATCGGCCTCGGCTGGGACCCGCGCGCGACCGACGGCGCCACCTTCGACCTCGACGGCAGCGCCTTCCTGCTGCGCGGCGACGGCAAGGTGCGCGGCGATGCCGACTTCATCTTCTACAACAACCTGCAGTCCAGCGACGGTGCCGTCAAGCACACGGGCGACAACCGCACGGGCCAGGGCGAAGGCGACGACGAACGCGTCCTCGTCGACCTCACGCGCGTGCCGCCGGACGTCGAGAAGATCGCGTTCGCCGTCACCATCCACGAAGCGGACCAGCGCCGCCAGAACTTCGGCATGGTCGCGCGCGCCTTCATCCGCTGCCTGAATGCCGACGGCGAGCGCGAGATCGCCCGCTACGACCTGTCGGAAGACAGCTCGACGGAGACGGCGATGATCTTCGGCGAACTGTACCGTTACGGCAACGAGTGGAAATTCCGCGCCGTCGGCCAGGGCTACAACGGCGGCCTGGGGCCCCTCGCCCGCTCCTTCGGGGTGAACGTCTAAGACTGGCATGATTGACAATCCCGGCGCCCATGTCAGAATGGGCGCGCCTTGTTACGCCCGTGACCTTTATCTCAGACACACCATGCCCAAGACCCTGCCGCGCCGCGCCATCGCCATCCTCGCCTCCGTCGTCATCGCCGCCGTGGCGCTGTTCGCCCTGTACACGTGGATCGTGCTGAACTGGTCATATTCGGAAGGCGAACGGGCCGGCTACCTGCAGAAACTGTCGCGCAAGGGCTGGCTGTGCAAGACGTGGGAAGGCGAGATCCTGCTGTCCAGCATGCCCGGCGCGATCCCCGAGCGCTTCAATTTCACCGTGCGCGACGAGAACGTCGTGCGCCAGCTGCAGGCCGCCATGGGCCAGCGCGTGCAGCTGACCTATTCGCAGCACATCGGCATCCCGACCTCGTGCTTCGGCGAGACGGAATACTTCGTCGAGAAGGCCGTCGTCGGCGGGTCGAATCCGGTGGCGCCCAGCAATATGTGACGCGCTGTTGCGTACCTTTTGTTAAAGAAATGTTATACGCAAACATTTCTGTTGCCGACGGCAAGGCCCTGCCCTACACTCTCCTGGGCGAGCAATACAACAGGAGACAACATGCAACAAAACCCCATCCGCAAAATCGTCATCGTGGGGGGCGGCACCGCTGGCTGGATGACCGCGGCCCCGCTGGCCCAGCGCATGGGCAAGCGCTGCGAGATCGTGCTCGTGGAATCGCCGGACATCGGCACGATCGGCGTCGGCGAAGCGACGCTGCCGACGATCCGCTTCTATAACGCCGCCCTGCAGCTGGACCACGCGGACTTCATCAGGAAGACCCAGGCCACCTTCAAGCTCGGCATCGAATTCAAGGATTGGGGTCACGTCGGCAACCGCTTCTTCCACGGTTTCGGCGACTTCGGTCCGCCCCTCAATGGGATCCAGCCGCACCATTACTGGCTGCGCCTCGCGCGGACGTTCGACCAGATGCCGGCCATGGAAAACTGGTCGATGGCGTCGATCATGGCGCGCGAGAACAAATTCACGATGCCGAGCGATGCGCAGCCCGGCGTCACGGACGCCTATTCGTTCGGCTACCAGTTCGACGCGGCCCTGTACGCCGCCTACCTGCGCGATTACGCGATGGCGCGCGGCGCGAAGCGCGTCGAGGGCACGATCACGAGCGTCGACCAGCATCCGGAGACGGGCTTCGTCACGGCCGTGCGCCTGGCCGATGGCCGCACCCTCGACGGCGACCTGTTCATCGACTGCTCGGGCTTCCGCGGCCTGCTGATCGAAGGGGCGCTGAAGGCCGGGTACGACGACTGGAGCGAACACCTGCCCTGCAACAGCGCCCTCGCCGTCCCGTGCGCACGCGTCGAACCGCTGACGCCCTACACCCGTTCGACGGCCAAGGGCTCGGGCTGGCTGTGGCGCATCCCGCTGCAGCACCGCACCGGCAACGGCCACGTGTACAGCAACGCCTTCACGACCGACGACCAGGCGCGCCAGGACCTGCTCGACGGCCTCGACGGGGCCGCGCTGGACGAGCCGCGCCAGCTGCGCTTCGTCACCGGCAAGCGCAAGAAATCGTGGGTCAAGAACGTCGTGGCGATCGGGCTGTCGGCCGGGTTCGTCGAACCGCTGGAATCGACCAGCATCAGCCTGATCGAAACGGCCGTCGGCACCCTGATCGAACAGTTCCCGGACCGCGATTTCCGTCCCGAGCTGGCGGACGAATTCAACCGGATCATCGGCAGCCGCTACGAGTCGATCCGCGACTTCATCATCATGCACTACAAGCTGACGAAGCGCGACGACACGGAATTCTGGCGCTATTGCGCGAACATGCCCATCCCCGATTCGCTCGCGCACCAGATCGAGCTGTTCCGCGAGACGGGCCGCGTCGCGATCCTCGACCGCGACAGTTTCCTGCTCCCCTCGTTCGTCTCGATGCTGGTCGGCCTGGGCGCCGAGCCGAAGCGCTACGATCCGTTCGTGGACGACGTCGACATGCGCCAGCTGCACGGGCACTTTGCCGGACTGCGCGACCTCATCGTGCAGACGGTGTCGAAGATGCCGGGGCACGGGGCGTATCTGGAGAAGAACGCGAAGGGCGCCACCGTATGAACCGTCGCCCCCGCGCAGGCGGGGGCCCAAGTTCTTGGCTACGCTACGAAATCAGGCCCCTGCCTCCGCAGGGGCGACGTTTTGAAGTAGCGGGCCGTTATTCGTGATCGCGGTCCGCCCGCTGCTTGGCCACCGCATCCGCCAACCGCATCGCCGCCTGCACTTTGGAGGGCTGCTGCGAGAACCGCCCCAGCACCTCGCGCGCGAGGTCTTCCGATTCGGCGCGCTGCTTGGCCTCGGCCTGGCGCGCCTCGATCTGTTCGCGCAGCGCGGCCAGTTCCGCCACCTGCTCTTCCTGGCGTACGGATTCCAGTTCCACGAGGCGCTTCTTCGCCTCGGCCATTTCCTGCGTGGCGAGCGCCGTCTTGCGCTGCATCTCGGCCGCCAGCTGCGCGTTCGCGAGCAGCGCGCGCTGGGCGTCGCGCTTGTCGATCGCGGCCTGGGCCGCGGCCTGTTCGGCCGCCTCGCGCATCTTCGCCAGCTGCGCGCGTTCCGCTTCCGCCGCGGCGCGGGCCTCGGCCGCCGTCACCGCGGCGCGCTCGGACGCCATGCGGGCCGCCGCCGCTTCATTGGCGCGCACGTCGGCCGCCGTCTGCTGCTGTTGCGACGTCAGTTTTTGTTCCAGCAGCAGCAAGGCGTCGTGCGCGGCATCGGCGCCCGCGCGTTCGGCCGCCAGCAATTCCGCCGTCAACGCCTGCTGGCGGCGTTCGTGGGCGGCGCGGTCGGCCTGCGCCTGCGCCAGTTCGGCCGCGCGGGCGGCCTGCTCGCGCTGGGCGTCGGCGATCGCCTGCTCGTGTTCGGCCTGGCGTGCCGCATGTTCCGTGATCGCGCGTTGGGCGTCGATCGCGGCCTGGCGCTCGGCGGCGACGCGCTGCTCGCTCTCGGCCTGCGCGGCCAGCAAGGCCGCGTGTTCCTGTTCCGCGGCCAGGCGGCGCGCATCGAATTCGGCCTGCTGGGCGGCCAAGGCGTCGCGCTGGGCCTGCAGGCGGGCGGCGTGCTCCTGTTCGGCCGCGGCGAAGCGCGCTTCCGTTTCGGCGCGCAGCGCGGCGATCTCGCGCTGCTGGGCTTCGAGCCGCTCGGCCAATTGAATCGTTTGCTCCTGCTCCGCGGCGGCGCGGGCTTCGGCCGCGGCGGCCAGGGCGCGTTCCGCCTCGATGCGGGCGTGCTGGCGCGCCAGCGCCTCCTGCTCCGCCTGCATGCGCGCCCGTTCGGCGTCCGCCAGTGCCTGGGCCTGCGCGGCGCGTTCCTCCGCCAGCCGCGCCGCTTCGCGCTCGTGCTCGACCCGCTGCGCCTCCGCGGCCAGTTCCGCCTCGAGCGCCGCATTCTGCGCGGCGCGCGCGGTGGCGGCCGCCTCGGTCAGGGCGGCGCGTTCCTCGGCCAGCTGGCGCTCGCGCTGCTGGGTTTCGCCATCGCGTTGCGCCGCTTCCTGCGCGACGCGGTCCGCATCCATCCGCAAGCGGGCCTGTTCCGCCGCCGCGCGCTCGGCGTCCAGGCGGGCCTGGCTTTGCTGGGACTCTTCCTCTTCCGCCGCGGCACGGGACAGGGCCACGTCGCGCAGCTTGCGGTCGGCCTCGATGCGGGCTTCCGTCGCGGCCAGGATGCGCGCCTCCGCTTCGCGCCGGGCGGCAGCGGCGTCGGCCGCCATCTGCTCCAGCCGTTCGCGGTGGATGGCCGCGTCGCGCAATTCCTTTTCCGTCTGCAGGCGCATGCGCAGCGATTGCGCGGCCGTCCGTTCCGATTCCACCTGGGCCAGTGCGATGGCTTCCCGTTCCTGCTCGATGTGCGCGAGGGCGCGGGCTTCCTCGAGCGCGCGCGCCTCCGCGGCCGCGCGTGCGAACGCGGACTGCAGCGCCACCTGGTCCGCCCGTTCGCGCTGCTGCGCCAGTTCCAGCGCTTCGGCTTCGGCCTGCGCCAGTTTTTCCGCCGTCTGGCGCGCGGCCCGCTCGGCCCGTTCGCGCTCGCGCGCGAGGATCGCCACGCGCGCGTCGGCGCTGGCGCTGTGATGCACTTCCTCGCGCGCCGCGTGCACGGCCGCCACGCGCTCGGCCGCCTGCAGGCGCGCCTGCTCGGCCTGCATCGCGAGATCGTCGGCGTCGCGCTGGGCGCGGGCGGCGATCTCGGCGTCGATGCGCGCCTGTTCGGCCGCGCGCTTGCGGGCGTCTTCCTCGGCGCGGGCACGGGCTTCGGACGCCAGGCGGATCTGGGTGTCGGATTCGACGCGGGCGCGCAGCTCCGCCGTCTCCTGGCGGATCGCGTCCAGGCGCTCCGCGGCGGCCTTGGCGGCGGCGCGCAAGGTCTCGATCCGGTCGCGGTTCGCCTCGATCGCTTCTTCCGACGCCTGCGCATTCGCGAGGGCGGCCGCCGCCGCTTCGGCGTCGATGGCGGCCCGTTCCTCGGCCAGGCTGCGCGCCCGGGCTTCCGCGTGGGCACGGTTCTCGGCCGCCACCGCCGCTTTCGCTTCCGCCTCCACGCGCGCGATGCCTTCCTTGATCGCGCGCTGTTCCAGATGCTCGCGCTGCGGCTCGACCTGCGGCGCCGCGTGGTCTTGCGCGGCGGGCATCAGGTCGATCGTGAAATCGGCGTCGTCTTTCTGTGCGGATGGATCGTTGCGGTCGGCGTCGGTCATGGGGGGCTCGTCAGGTGGCATTGCGGGCCCGGACGGGTCCGCACTTAATTATGCGACATGGTTCTGTTTCGTGTCACGCCGAGCTGAATCGTAAACCTCTGTCAATTCCACTTTTAGACCGGGAACAACGGTGGTTCGTCCATCAGCGCCACCTGCTCGCGCAATTCGAGGATGCGGTCCTGCCAATAACGCTGGGTATTAAACCAGGGAAATGCCGCAGGAAACGCCGGATCGTCCCAGCGCATGGCGAGCCACGCCGAGTAATGGATCAGCCGCAAGGTGCGCAGCGCCTCGACAAGGTAGAGCTGGCGCGGATCGAATTCGCAGAAGTCCTCGTAGCCGGCCAGCACGTCGGACAACTGGCGCACCATCTCGTGGCGCTCGCCCGACAGCAACATCCACAAATCCTGCACGGCCGGGCCCATGCGGCTGTCGTCGAAGTCGACGAAATGCGGGCCGTCGCCCGTCCACAGCACGTTGCCCGCGTGACAGTCGCCGTGCAGGCGCAGCAGGGAGAGCTCGCCGGCGCGGTCGTAGCAACGGGCGACGCCATCCAGGGCCTGGTCGAGCACGCTCGTGTAGGCGGTCAGCAATTCCGGCGGAATGAAACCGTGGCCTATCAGCCAGGCGCGCGGCTCCCGGCCGAACGTGTCGAGGTCGAGCCGGGGCCGCTCGGCGAACGGTTTGACGGCACCCACCGCGTGGATGCGGCCGATGAAGCGGCCGATCCACTCCAGCGTGGACGGGTCGGACAGCTCCGGCGCGCGGCCGCCCCGGCTGGGGAACACGGCGAAGCGGAAGCCGCCGTGCTCGTGCAGGGTGCGGCCCTCGAGGACGCGGGCGGGCACGACCGGGACTTCCTGGTCGGCCAGCTCCTGCACGAACGCGTGCTCTTCGAGGATGGCGGCGTCGCTCCAGCGTCCGGGCCGGTAGAACTTGACGACGACGGGCTGGCCTTCTTCGCGGCCGACGCGGTACACACGGTTTTCGTAGCTGTTCAGCGCGAGCAGGCGGCCGTCGCCGCGCAGGCCGACGCTGTCGACGGCATCCAGCACCATCGCCGGATCGAGTCGAGAGAAAGGATGGCTATTCATTCTCCCATTGTAAGGTTTTCGCCGCCCGGGGGGCGGAAGCGTTACACTGGCACCTTCAATGCAAGGAAACAGAAACAAATGCAACTCGACCAGCCCCTCTCCGAAAAAGAATTCGACGACCTCGACAACTTCCTCCTGTCCGATCGCTGCTCCGACGACGCGATGACGATGGACACGCTGCACGGCTACTTGACCGCCATCGCGATCGGCCCGGAAACCATCATGCCGGCCGAATGGCTGCCGCGCGTGTGGGGAGAAGAAGGCGCCGTGCCCAAGTGGAAGAACCCGAAAGAAGAAGAACGCATCGTCAACCTGATCATGCGCTTCATGAACGAGGTGCTCGTCACTTTCGAGGTCGCGCCGAAGGAATTCGAGCCGCTCTACGTCGAGCACGACATCGGCGGCGAGACCTTGATCGACGCCGAGGCGTGGTGCTGGGGTTTCTGGGAAGGCATGGAACTGCGTCCCGGCTCGTGGGAAGACATCTGGGATTCGGAAGCGGCTCCGCTCATGCGTCCGATCTACCTGCTGGGCGCCGACGAGATCGAGGAAAGCGAACTGGCGGAAGTCGAGGACCCGAAGAAGGCGCACAAGCTGGCGCTGGACATCGAGGCCAACCTGCCGGGCATCCACCGCTTCTGGCTGCCGCGCCGCAAGGCCGCGGTCGAGACGGTGCGGCGCGACGAGCCGAAGGTCGGGCGCAACGACGACTGCCCTTGCGGCAGCGGCAAAAAATACAAGAAGTGCTGCGGAGCCAACCAGGACTGAGTCGATTGCACGTTTTTCCGTAGCGGGCCGTTCGATCAGGCCGCCTCCGCCAACCGGCTTTCGAACAGCGCAGCCAGCAGGTCCGACTGGCTGACGATCCCGAGGAACACCGCCCGCCCGTCCACCACGGGAATGTGGTGCAACCCGCCGTTGCTCATCAGCGGCACGAGCGTGGCGATCGGTTCGTCCTTGTCGACGACGGCAACCTTCGTCGACATCAACTCCCCCACCGTCCCCGCCCGCTCCGGCCGCACGCCCAGCACGTGGGCGAACAGGCCGCGCAGGCGCTCGCCCACCGTCTGGTAATCGTCCAGCCCGGCATGGTGCAGGAAATCGCCCTGCCCGATGATGCCGGCCACGCGGTGCGACGCGTCCAGCACCGGCAGCGCGTGCAGGTTGTGGTGGCGCAGCAGGCGCCACGCTTCGGCCAGCGGCATGTCCGGCGTCGCCGTCACGACGTCCTTCGACATGATCGCGCCGCAGTTCACCGTGCCGAAGCGGCGCGCGTAGGCGCGTTGTTCGGTCTGCAGCAGGATGTCTTCCAGGTCGTCGCGGCTGACGTCCAGCACCTGGCCGTAGCGGGCCAGCACGGCGTCCAGGTCCTCGGCCGTGAAGCCCAGGCGCGCCATCGGCGCCGGGTCGCGCGTCGCGTGCGCCGCCTGCTGGGCCGTGCGCAGCGCGGATTTCTGGTTGTGCGGATACCGTCGGCCCGTCAGGTTGTTGAAGACGAGCGCCGCGAGCACGATCAGGGTCGAGTTCAGGCACACGGGCAGGAACGCGAACTCGAAACCGGCCGCGTGGATGGCCGGGCCGCCGAGGACGGCCGTCAGCGCCACCGCGCCGCTGGGCGGGTGCAGGCAGCGCAGCAGGAACATCACGAAGATCGCGCAGGCGCCGGCCAGCGGGGCCGCCAGGGCCGGATTGGCGACGCTCTTGGCGCAGATGATGCCGATCAGCGCGGAAATCGTATTCCCCCCGATCACCGACCACGGCTGGGCCAGCGGGCTGGCCGGCACGCAGAACAGCAGCACGGCCGATGCGCCCATCGGCGCCACGAGGGCCAGCGGCACGATGCCGGAACCCTTCGTCAGCATGTCGCTGAGGATCGCCGTCACGAACAGCCCGACCAGGGCCCCTGCCACCGCGCGCAGGCGTTCCCCGCGCGGCACCGTATTCGGTTGCGGTACGAACGAGCGCAACCATTCCAGACTGTATTCCAGCATCATTCCTGTCGATTGTAAAAAAGCGGCAACGCCGGGGCGTCGCAAAAATGTATCACGTTATGATATATTATTTGGTTCCCAAAGCCAACGCCCTCGAACGTTCCAGCCCGTGAAAGACCAATCCTCCCCGCTGTCCAAGACGGATTTCGCCGCATTGTCGGAATTCCGCTACCAGATGCGGCGCTACGAGCGCTTCTCTGAAAACGCCGTGCAGGCGGAAGGCATCACGCCGCTGCAATACCTGCTCCTGCTGCACATCAAGGGCTTTCCCGGACGCGAATGGGCCACCGTCGGCGAACTGGCCGAACGCCTGCAGGCCAAGCAGCACGGCGTCGTCGCGCTCGTCACGCGCTGCGAAGCGGGCGAGCTGGTCGCGCGCCGCACGAATGCCGACGACCGGCGCCGGGTGGAAGTGCACCTGCTGCCCAAGGGCGAAGCGCTGTTGACGCGGCTGGCCGCCGTCCACCGCGCCGAGCTGCGCGCCCTGCAGGGGGTCTTTACCGTTCCCAATCTTGCATAACAAAATGAAAACTGCCACGCATCCTTCCCTACCGCGGCGCGACTTTTCGGGCGACGTCCGCCTGCTGCGCATCGCCGCCCTCGCCGCCTTCATCGGCGCGCTCAGCACGGTCGCCGCGCGCGTCCTCCTGGCCATGATCCGCTTCTTCACGGACCTGTTCTTCTACGGGAAATTCTCGTTCGCCGAGCTGTCCCCCGCCGACAATACGCTGGGCCCGTGGGTGATCGCCATCCCCGTGGTCGGCGGCCTGATCATCGGCCTGATCGCCCGCTACGGCACCGAGGCCATCCGCGGCCACGGCATTCCGGAAGCGATCGAGGCGATCCTGTTCAAGCGCAGCGCCATGTCGCCGAAGGTCGCGGTGCTGAAACCGCTGTCGTCCGGCATCGCGATCGGCAGCGGCGGCCCGTTCGGCGCGGAAGGCCCGATCATCATGACGGGCGGCGCGATCGGCTCGCTGATCGCCCAGCACTTCCACCTGACGGGCGGCGAGCGCAAATCGCTGCTCGTCGCGGGCGCCGTGTCCGGCATGACGGCCGTGTTCGGCACACCCGTCGCCGCCGTGCTGATGGCCGTCGAGCTGCTGCTGTTCGAACTGCGTCCGCGCAGCCTGCTGCCGGTGGCGACCGCGTGCGCCGTGGCCGGCTTCCTGCGTCCGCTGGCCATCGGCGCCGGTGCGCTGTTTCCGGTGGAGACAGCCCCCGTCGCGCCGATCGCCCTCCTCTCCTGCCTGCTGGCCGGCATCGCGTGCGGCGCACTGGCGTGGCTGATGTCGACGGCGCTGTACCGCGTCGAAGACGGCTTCCACCGGCTGCCGATCCACTGGATGTGGTGGCCGGCGCTGGGCGGCCTGGCCGTCGGCATCGGCGGCTACGTCGAGCCGCGCGCGCTCGGCGTCGGCTACGACGTCATCGGCGATTTGCTGCACAACCACATGGTGGTCAGCGCGATTGTCGGCCTGCTCGCGGTGAAACTGGTGATCTGGCTGATCGCGCTCGGTTCCGGCACGTCCGGCGGCGTGCTGGCCCCGCTGCTGATGCTCGGCGCCGGCCTCGGCGCCCTGCTGGGCCCATACCTGCCCGGCGCCGATCCCGCACTGTGGCCGCTCGTGTTCATGGCCGCCACGCTGGGCGGCATGATGCGCGCGCCCGTGATGGCCGTCGTGTTCGCATTCGAACTGACGCACGACACCAACGCCCTGCTGCCGCTGCTGGCCGCCGCCGCGGGCGCGTACGGCTTCACGGTGCTGACGATGGGCCGCTCGATCCTGACGGAGAAAATCGCCCGCCGCGGCCACCACATCTACCGCGAATACGGCATCGACCCGCTCGAGCGCCACAGCGTGGCCGAGGTGATGACGACGGACGTGCACCACATCGACGCGAACGCCACCATCGGCGACGTGCTGGCCACGCAGTTCGGCCCGGCCCAGAAGCACCGCGGCTACCCGGTCACGCGCGACGGGCTCGTCGTCGGCATGGTCGAGCGCGATACGCTGGATGGCCGCGCGCCCTCGACACCCATCGGCGACCTGTTCGGTGCCAATCCGCCGCTCGTCGCCCTGCCCGGCGAAACGTGCCGCGCCGTGGCCACGCGCCTGGCCGTGCACGGCATCGAACGGCTGCCGGTCGTGGCGCAGGCGGGGCATGCGGCACTGCTGGGCGTCGTCAGCCGCAGCGACCTGATCAAGGCGACCGCCACCTTGCACGACGAGGAACACGAGCGTCGCACCCTGCGCACGCTGCCTCTGGTGCGCCGTCCTTGAGGAAGGGCAAGCGGGGTCCAGCGAGTTGCTGAACAATCATGTACGATAAGCAACCCGCGTTCGCGCGTTGTGTCACCTAGAGAGGATAACAACATGATCAAAGCACTCAAGCACACCCTGCTCGCCGCCGCCGTCGCCACCGCGGCTTTCAGCGCCCAGGCCGCCGCACCGATGGTCAAGACCCCTGCCCCCGGTTTCTTCCGCGTGATGCTCGGCGACGTCGAAATCACGCCGATCAGCGACGGCACCTTCGACCTGCCGATGGACCAGTACATGCACCAGAAGCCGGAACTGACGCGCACCGCGATCACGAAGAACTTCCTGAAGCTGCCGGTGGAAACCTCGGACAATGCCTACCTGATCAACACCGGCAGCAAGCTGGTGCTGGTCGACACGGGCGCCGGCACGCTGTTCGGCCCGACCGTGGGCAAGTTCGTCAACAACCTGAAAGCCGCGGGTTACAAGCCGGAGCAGATCGACGAGATCTACATTACCCACATGCACGGCGACCATATCGGCGGCCTCGTCAGCAACGGCCAGCGCGTGTTCCCGAATGCGGTGGTGCGCGCAGGCAAGGCCGATGCCGATTACTGGCTGAGCCAGGCGAACATGGACAAGGCCCCGGCCGACAAGAAAGACTTCTTCAAGGGCGCGATGGCGTCGATCAATCCGTACATCCAGGCCGGCAAGTTCAAGCCCATCGAGAAGGATGGCGAACTGGTCCCGGGCGTCTCCGCCCAGGCCGAGCACGGCCATACGCCCGGCCACACCGTCTACGCGGTGGAAAGCCATGGCCAGAAGCTCGTTCTGATCGGCGACCTGATCCACCTGGCGGCCGTCCAGTTCGACAATCCGCAAGTGACGATCGCGTTCGACAGCGACGAGAAGGCGGCCTATGCGGCGCGCAAGAAAGTGTTCGACGACGCGGCCAAGAATGGCTGGCTCGTGGGCGGCGCGCACCTGCAGTTCCCGGGCCTGGGTCACCTCCAGACGCAGGGTAAAGGCTATCGCTGGGTGCCCGTCAACTACACCCAGATGCGCTGAACCGTCGCCCCTGCGGAGGCAGGGGTCCAAGTTCGTAGTGTCGCCAACAGAAATTGGATCCCCGCCTTCGCGGGGACGACGGGTTAGGGGCGATCCGCCTCGATCCCCGCCAACACCCCCGCCAGCTCGTCCATGTCGACGGGCTTCACGAGGTGGTGGTCGAACCCCGCCTCGAACGCCGCGCGGCGGTCCTGTTCCTGGCCGTAGCCCGTGACGGCCACCAGCACGATGGCCCCCGTCTGCGCATCCGCGCGCAGGCGGCGGGCCAGTTCGTTGCCGTCCATGTCCGGCAAGCCGATGTCCAGCAGCGCCACGTCCGGCCGCTGGTGCCGCGCCCGCTCCAGCGCGTGGTGCGAATCGTGTTCGACCTCGACCAGGTAGCCGCACGCTTCCAGCAGCATGCCCAGGGTGGCCGCCGCGTCGACGTTGTCGTCGACCACGAGCACGCGCAGCGGACGCCGCGCGCCGGCGGTCGTATCTGACACGCCTGTGCCGCCCTCGTCCGGTGTCGGACGAGGGCCCCCTTCCATCAGCGGCAGCGCCACCTCGAAAGTACTGCCCCGCCCCAGCCCCGGGCTCGTGCAGGCGACCGTCCCGCCGTGCAGCTCGACGAGGTTCTTGACGAGCGCGAGGCCGAGCCCCAGCCCGCCCTGCGCGCGGTCGACCGAGCGCTGGCCCTGCGTGAACAGGTCGAACACGTGCCCCGTCAATTCCGGTTCCATGCCGATGCCCTCGTCGCGCACCGCCAGCAGCAGGCGCCCGCGCGCGTCGTCGACCGTGGCCGCCACGTCGATGCGGCGGTCTTCCGGCGTGTACTTGGCCGCGTTGTTGAGCAGGTTGGCGAGCACCTGCACGAGGCGCGCCTTGTCGCCCAGCACCATCGCATCCGGGTCGGCGATGGCGACGGCGAGGTGCTGCCGGCGCGCCTCGAACATCGGGCGCACCTGCTCGATGGCCTCGTCGACGATGGTGCGGGCCGCCACGGGTGCGCGCGCGAGCGTCACGAGGCCGCGCGTGACGCGCGAGACGTCGAGCAGGTCGTCCACGAGGCTCGTCATGTGGCGCACCTGGCGGCCGATGATGGCGCTGCTCTGGCGCACCCGGGCTTCGTCCAGGCGGCCGATGCGCAGCAGGTCGGCGGCGGCGCTGATCGGCGCCAGCGGGTTCCTCAGTTCGTGCGCCAGCATCGCGAGGAATTCGTCCTTGCGCCGGTCGGCGGCGCGCAGCTTGTCCTCGGCCGCTTTTCTCTCCGTGATGTCGCGGAAGAACGATACGAGGCCGCCGTCGGCCGTCGGATAGGCGCGCACCTCGCACCAGATCTCGGCGCCGTCCGGCATGCGCTGGCGGTACTCCGCCGTGCCGGGCACGCGGTCGCGCATCACGCGGCGGTACATGCGCCCCGCTTCGCTGTCGATCGCTTCCGGCCAGACGTCCCAGTGGTTGCGCCCGATGATCGCGCTTGGCTCCATGTGCGCGATGCGCAGGCCGGCGGGATTCATCTGCAGGACGGTCCAGTCGCGGTCGAGCAGCATGAAGCCTTCCGCGATCGTGTCGAGGATCGTGCGGCTGCGGTCGCGTTCCTCGCGCAAGGTGCCCTGCACGCGCGCGAGGTCGACGGCGGCCCGGATGCGCTCGGCCGTGCCGCGGGCCAGCGCCACCTCGGCGTCGGTCCACGGGTGCGGCCGGTCCAGGCCGAGCACCAGGAACGCCTGCAGCCGCCCGCCTTTGCGCAGCGGGACGGCGAGGCAGGCCTGGATGTCCAGCGCCAGGTACGTGCCCTGGCGGGCGGCCGCGCGCGGGTCGGTGCGCACGTCGGCCAGCCGCACGATCTCGCCGGCGCGGCCCGCGTGCGCCAGGCCGGGGCCGAAGGCGTCGATGGAAAACGTGTGGCCGGCCACGCTGGCGAGCCCGGGCCGGTTCCAGTCGCGCGCCACGTCGAGCGTAGCGAGCGCCTCGTCGACTTCGCCGTACAGCACGCGCGCCATGCCCAGCTCCAGTCCCAGCAAGGTGGAGCCGGTGCGGATGGCTTCCTCGGCGGATGCCAGCGGCCGCAGCGCATCCGCCACCGTCAGTTCGAACGCGGCGAGGCGCTCGGCCTGCACCCGGTTCGTCGTCTCGATGACGGTGCAATACATGCCGGCGACGCGGCCATGGCCGTCGTGCAGGGGTGAATACGAGAAGGTGAACCAGGTCTGCTCGCGGAAGCCATGGCGCTCCATCGTGAGGGGCAAGTCTTCGAAATACGCGGACTTGTTGGACAGCGCGCGGTCGACGATGGGCACGAGGTCGGGCCAGATCTCGGCCCAGACGTGCTGGAACGGGGCGCCGAACGCGGCCGGGTGCTTGGCGCCGAGGATCGTTGCGTAGGCGTCGTTATACAGGAAGCGCAGGTCCGGGCCCCAGGCGATGAACATCGGGAACGCGGAGCTGACGACCATCGACAGGGCGGTGGCCAGTTCCGGCGGCCACTCTTCCGGCGGGCCGAGCGGCGACATGCTCCAGTCGTGCTCCCGCAGGAGACGCCGGACTTCGCTGTCTCCGCCGAGTCCGGCGGTGGTACGCAGAATGTCAGCCATGGACAAATTCTCGCATACCTGGCGGCGGGGCCCATGCACGATTGCAACTTCGTGTCCGAGCCCGCCGGACTGATTTACAGTTTGCGCATTACAGCTTAATAAAGTGCTCGCGGTAGTAGCGCAATTCTTCGATCGATTCGATGATGTCCGCCAGCGCCGTGTGCTTCTGCGCCTTCTTGAACCCGGACGCCAGTTCCGGCTTCCAGCGGCGGCACAATTCCTTCAGGGTGGACACGTCCAGGTTGCGGTAGTGGAAGAACGCTTCCAGCTTCGGCATGCCGCGCGCCATGAAGCGGCGGTCCTGGCAGATCGAGTTGCCGCACATCGGCGACTTGTTCGCCGGCACCCACTGCTTCAGGAAGGCGATCAGCTGCTCCTCGGCCTGGGCTTCGTCGATGGTCGACGCCTTGACGCGGTCGATCAGGCCCGAACGGCCGTGCGTGCCCTTGTTCCACGCGTCCATCTTGTCCAGCGTCGCGTCGCTCTGGTGGACGGCGATCACGGGGCCCTCGGCCAGCACGTTCAGGTTGGCGTCCGTGACGACGGCGGCCACTTCGATGATGCGGTCGTTGTCCGGATCCAGGCCGGTCATCTCCATGTCGATCCAGACGAGGTTGAATTCGTTCGGGCGCGGGATGGATACTTCGGTGGGGTTGGCTTGTGACATAATTCTCTCTTCGCTTAACTAGCTAAACCGGCATTTTCTCACAGGCATAGAATGCTTTCATCCGCGTTTTCGGTTTTGTTCGTCGTCTTTCTCCTGCTCACGCTCGGCCTGAGGTACTGGCTCGCGCGCCGGCACATCCGCCACGTCCTGCGGCACCGCGACCAGGTGCCGGCCGAATTCGCCGCGAAGATTCCCCTGTCCGCCCACCAGAAGGCCGCCGACTACACGGTCGCCAAGACCCGTTTCGGGCTGTGGGCCGCGCTGTGGAACACGCTCGTGCTGACCGGTTTCACCCTGCTGGGCGGCCTGCAGGCGCTGTCGACGGCGCTGCTGCACGCGCTTGGACCCGGTATGGCGTACCAGATCCTCCTGATCGTCGCGTTCGCCGTCGTCTCCGGTGCGCTCGACCTGCCGTTCTCGTACTACCGCCAGTTCGTGCTGGAAGAGCGCTTCGGCTTCAACAAGATGACGGTCGGGCTGTGGATCATGGATGCCGTCAAGGGTGGCCTCGTCGGCGCCGTCATCGGCCTGCCGCTGCTGTGGGTCGTGCTCACCCTGATGGACAAGACGGGCGCCCTGTGGTGGCTGTACGCCTGGCTCGTGTGGAGCGGCTTCCAGTTGCTGATGATGGTGCTGTACCCGACCGTCATCGCGCCGCTGTTCAACAAGTTCACGCCGCTCACGGACGACAAACTGAAGGACCGCATCGAAGGCCTCATGACGCGCGTCGGCTTCGCGGCCAAGGGCCTGTTCGTCATGGACGGCAGCAAGCGCTCCGCGCACGGCAACGCCTATTTCTCGGGCTTCGGTTCCAATAAACGTATCGTGTTCTTCGACACGCTGCTGTCGCGCCTGGCCCCGGAAGAGATCGAAGCCGTGCTGGCGCACGAGCTGGGCCACTTCAAGCTGAAGCACATCATCAAGCGCATCGCCGTGCTGTTCGCGCTGTCCCTCGCGTTCCTCGCCCTGCTCGGCTGGCTCAAGACGCAGGTCTGGTTCTACACGGGCCTGGGCGTGCTGCCGCTGCTGGGCCAGTCGAACGATGCGATGGCCCTGCTGCTGTTCTCCCTGGTGCTGCCGGTCTTCGCGTTCCCGTTCTCGCCGCTGACGTCGATCACGTCGCGCAAGCACGAATTCGAGGCGGACGCCTTCGCCGCGAGCCACAGCGATGCGCGCGACCTCGTGTCGGCCCTCGTCAAGATGTACGAGGACAATGCGTCGACCCTGACGCCGGACCCGATCCACTCCGCGTTCTACGACTCGCACCCGCCGGCGTCGGTGCGCATCCGTCACCTGCGCCTGGCGGGGGCCGCATGAGACATCCTGTGTCAACCCCCATTCTTTTGAAGCGCGACGGCGTTACCG
>CBIHOW010000024.1:0-79765 GCA_966211695.1 uncultured Massilia sp.
AGAATTAAAGCACGATCGTGCGTTTTTCGGTTAGAGGAAATGCCCTAATCGTACTTGATTGTGCGTCGACGGGTTTCCTTGCAGGCGGGATGGGGGATGCCCGGCGGACCGGGCGGTCGGGAGAGACGGCGTTATTTCCGGCGCAGCCAGAACGTGAATTCGCCGTTGATGTGGGTGTGCGCCAGCAGGGCATTGCCCGTCTGCTTGGCGAACGCCTGGAAGTCGCGTACCGAACCAGTGTCGGTGGCGACGATGCGCAACACTTCGCCGCTGGCCAGTTCCGCGAGGGCCTTCTTGGCCTTGAGGATCGGCAGCGGGCAATTCAAGCCACGCGCATCCAGGTCCTTCTGGACCTCGATGGTGCCGGTGTCGATTATGGTTTCGCTCATCGATTGCCTGCTAGTTGGTAGGGCATGGACCCGATAGTACTCCAATTAGCCCATTATGACGCGCCGCACCAAAATTTGGTATCCGTGTTGCGTTGTAACAACGGCAATTACTTGACAGGCAGACAGAGTTTCAATGCGGACGACCGAAACGGAGGGATGTCGGGCGGGCCGCTTGCCGACGAATGGTCAACCGAAACTACCGTTGATCCAGCTCAAATCAAATGCGAATTCAACGCATGCCTGCCCTACCCGTGCTACATACGCCGCCGCAATCGTGAGATCGCGGCGGCGCGGTTACAACGTTACGCGGAGACGCGCTCGCCGACCCAGCCGACGACGCCCGCGAGCGCCTGCGGCAGCGCGGCAGGATCCGTACCGCCCGCCTGGGCCATGTCCGGACGGCCGCCGCCCTTGCCGCCCACCTGCTTGGCGACGAAGTTGACGAGATCGCCCGCCTTCACCTTGCCCGTGGCATCCGGCGTCACGCCGGCGATCAGGCTGACCTTGCCCTCAAGCACGGAGGCCAGCACGATGGCGGCCGTCCCAAGCTTGTCCTTCAGCTTGTCCATCGTCTCGCGCAGGCCCGCGACGTCGGCGCCCTCCATCGTGGCGGCCAGCACCTTGATGCCGTTCACGTCGATGGCCTTCGTCACCAGCTCGTCGCCCTGGCCGGCGGCCAGTTTCGACTTCAGCGCGGCGATTTCCTTCTCCAGCGACTTGACCTGGTCCTGCACCTGGGCAATGCGCGACGGCAGTTCGTCCGGGCTCGTCTTCAGCGCGCCGGCCGCTTCGTTCAGCTTGCGGTTGATCGATTGCACCAGCGCCAGGGCGCCCTCGCCCGTCACGGCTTCCACGCGGCGGATGCCGGCGGCGACGCCCGATTCGGACACGATCTTGAACAGGCCGATGTCGCCCGTGCGGGTGACGTGCACGCCGCCGCACAGTTCCTTCGACGAGCCGATGTCCAGCACGCGCACGGTGTCGCCGTATTTCTCGCCGAACAGGGCCATGGCGCCGTGCTTGATGGCGTCATCCATCGACATGTGCTGGGCACGGGTCGCGTGGTTTTCCAGGATCTCGCGGTTCACGATGGCTTCCACCTGGGCGATCTGCTCGGCCGTCAGCGGGGCGTTGTGGCTGAAGTCGAAGCGGGTCTTGTCCGGATCGACCAGCGAACCCTTCTGCTGCACGTGGCTGCCCAGCACTTCGCGCAGGGCCTTGTGCATCAGGTGCGTCGCCGAGTGGTTGCGGATGGTGCGGGCGCGCTTCACTTCATCGACTTGCGCGTCGACCATGTCGCCCACTTTCAGCGAGCCGGACTGCAGCACGCCGTGGTGGCCGAACACTTCCGCCTGGATCTTCAGCGTGTCTTCCACTTCGAACACGCCGCCCTGCGCTTTCAGCAGGCCCTTGTCGCCCACCTGGCCGCCGGACTCGGCGTAGAACGGGGTCGTGTCCAGCACGACGATGCCGTCCTGGCCCGCTTTCAGTTCCTGCACCGGTGCGCCGCCCGAGTACAGCGCGAGCACGCGGCTGTTGTGCACGAGGGCTTCGTAGCCGACGAAGGTCGTCTTCTCGCCCGAGTACTCGACGTTGGCGGCCATCTTGAACTTGCCGGCCGCGCGGGCGGTCTTCTTCTGCTGCTCCATGGCGGCAGCGAAACCTTCCTCGTCCAGCTTGACGCCGCGCTCGCGGCAGATGTCCGCCGTCAGGTCCAGCGGGAAGCCGTAGGTGTCGTACAGGGTGAAGGCGGTGCCGCCGTCGAGGTTCTGCGGATCCTTCGCGAGCTGCGCTTCCAGGATCTTCATGCCGTGCTCGAGGGTCTCGCCGAAGCGCTCTTCCTCGGCCTTCAGCGTCTGCATCACGCGCTCTTTGGCGTCGTGCAGTTCCGGATACGCGGCGCCCATCTCGATGTCCAGGTCTGCCACGAGCTTGTAGAAGAACGGCTTCGTCTGGCCCAGCTTGTGGCCGTGGCGCAGCGCGCGGCGGATGATGCGGCGCAGGACGTAGCCGTGGCCTTCGCTGCTCGGGATGATGCCGTCGACGATCATGAAGCTGGCCGCGCGGATGTGGTCGGCGATGACCTTCAGCGAGTTGTTCGCCAGGTCCGTCGCGCCGGTTTCGCGGGCAGCTGCCTTGATCAGGTTCTGGAACAGGTCGATCTCGTAGTTCGAGTGCACGTGCTGCAGCACGGCGGCCAGGCGCTCCAGGCCCATGCCGGTGTCGATCGACGGCTTCGGCAGCGGGGTCAGCACGCCGGCTTCGTCGCGGTTGAACTGCATGAACACGAGGTTCCAGATCTCGATGAAGCGATCGCCGTCTTCTTCCGGCGAGCCCGGAGGACCACCCCAGATCTCGGGACCGTGGTCGTAGAAGATTTCCGTGCACGGACCGCACGGACCGGTGTCGGCCATCTGCCAGAAGTTGTCCGATGCGTAGCGCGCGCCCTTGTTGTCGCCGATGCGGATGATGCGTTCGGTCGGGACGCCGATCTCGTTGGCCCAGATGCCGTAGGCTTCGTCGTCCTCGAAGTAGACGGTGATGGTCAGCTTTTCGGCCGGCAGGTTATAGACCTTGGTCAGCAGTTCCCAGGCAAAGTGGATGGCGTCGCGCTTGAAATAATCGCCGAAGCTGAAATTGCCCAGCATTTCGAAGAACGTGTGGTGGCGCGCGGTGTAGCCGACGTTTTCCAGGTCGTTGTGCTTGCCGCCGGCGCGCACGCAGCGCTGCACGGTGGTGGCGCGCTTGTACGGACGCGTATCCAGGCCCAGGAACACGTCCTTGAACTGCACCATGCCGCTGTTGGTCAACAACATCGTCGGGTCGTTGCCCGGTACGAGCGGGCTGGAGCGGACGATCGTGTGGCCTTTGGACTCAAAGAACTTGAGAAACTTTTCGCGTATTTCGGTGGATTTCATGTCGTAGGGGCGGATTCAGGCAGCTTGCTATATAAAGAAAATCGATTATAGCGTAGCTGTTGAAACTAAATAGAGTTCCCGAGATTGGTTGTTGCAGCTCCGACAACAGCATGTCAACGCAACAACGCCAGCACCGCCCGGGGTTCTCCGTTGGCCTGGGTCAGCATCGCCGACGCCGCCTGCTGCAGGATCTGCGCGCGCGTCAGCCGGACGGCGGCGCCGGCATAGTCGACGTCATCGATGCGGCTCTTCGCCACTTCCAGGTTCATCGACATCGTCTGGTTGGTGCTGGCCGCGGCGTCCATGCGATTGCTGTAGGCCCCCACCTGTACGCGCTGCCCGGTGACGAACGCGAGCGCGTCGTCGATGCGCAGCAGCGCCACCGCCGAGTTGCGCATGTCCAGGTCCGCGAGGCCCAGCGCGCTGGCGTTGACGGCCGAGAATTCCATGTCGACCAGGTCGCCGGCGGAAGCGCCGACCTGGATCTGTACCCGGCGTACGCTCTCGCCCTTGCCGCCGATGTCCGGGTACTCGACCTTGAAGTTGCGCAGCGGCCGGGCCGCCGTGCCGAAGCCGGATTCGGGGACGACGCCCCGGGCGTCGCGCGCCGGGCCGCCGTCCGCGTCCAGGCCGCCGATCGCGCCCGTGTCGGCATTCGCCAGGTCCATGCCCGCGATGAAGCCGGCGCCATTCGCCGCGAAATCCGTCATGAAATCGCCAAGGCCCTGGTATTGCCCGCCCGTCACGGCCTTCAGCGCCGTGTCCAGGTCGGCGGCCTGGTGATCGTGCAGGTAAGTCATCAGCCCTTTCATGCCGCCGTCGACGCCCATCGATTTCAGTTGATTGTGCAGGTAGCGCGACGCGACGTAGCCGCCCTCGTAGCTGAAGCCGCCGCCCGTGATCGTGTCGACGATGCCCTGCGCCGTCTGGCCGCCCGCCAGCGCGCCGGCCAGGCGCTCGTCCGCGCCATGGATCAGTTCGGCGGTGCCTTCGGTGAACCATTGCGGGAAGTTGAAACTGGTCGAACGCAGCATGATCGCGTGCACCATCTCGTGCGCGATGACGCGGTCGTCGTACACGGGGCCCGTGCCGCCGTCCGGCGTGCTCATGTCGCTGAAGTCGGCCATGTCGATGTTCAGCGTGACGTCGCTGTCCGGCGCCGTCGACCCCGTCACGGAGGCGAGCACGCCGCTCGTGCCATCCGTCGTGTCGAGGTTGATCTTCAACGTCACGCCGTCGCCCTGCAGGCCGTAGTACTGCTGCACCATGTCTTCGGCGGCGCTCAGCCAGCCGGCCTTGAGGCTGTCCAGCACGGCGCGCTTGTGCTTGTCCTCGTTGCCGCTCGCAGGGGCCGAAGAAAAGATCGCCTGGTCATTGAACGAGGCGCCATTGCCCGTTTGCGTGATCTGGGCGAGGATCTGGTCCGCCTCCACCTGCAGGGTGTCGCGGTCGCGGTCCGTGTACGACCCGTTGCCGGACGCCACGGCCAGTTCGCGCAGGCGCTGCAGGCTGTCGGCGATGTTCGACAGCGCGCTGTCCGCCACCTGCAGCATCGACGTCGCGTCGCTGATGCTGCGCGAGGCCTGGCGCATCCCCGTCAGCTGCGAGCGCATGCGTCCTACCACGGCCTGGCCGGCCGGATCGTCCGCGGCACGCTCGATGCGCGCGCCCGAGCTCAGGCGCGCGACGAGGCGCGTCGCCTCGTTCGTGTGCTCCGCCAGCTTGCGCTGGGCGTGCAGGGACAGCGCGTTATTGTTGATCGATAATGACATAAGGCCGTAACCGGTAGCCGAATGTCATTAACGACAATTCCTCACAATTCTTGAGGGAAAATTTCCGTTCAGGCGAAATCCGGCGGGATGAGGTCGATCCGGTCCGTGCACAAGCCATCGACGCCCCAGCCGAACAGTTCGCGCGCACGCGCCGGCGCGTTGACCGTGTAGCAGAACAGGCCGAAGCCGGCCGCCTTGACTTGGGCGGCCGCGGCCGCCGTCAGGCGCTTGTGGTCGGTGTGGATGGCGACGGCGTCCAGCGCCCGCGCGCGGGCTTCCCAATCCGGCGGCAACGATGTCGTCAGCCAGGCGCGCGGGACCTGGGGCGCGGCAGCGCGGGCCGCCGCCAGCGCCGTCGCGCTGAACGAAGACAGCAGCGGCACCTGCGCCACCCTGCCCGCGGCGATCTCGTCGGCGAACAGGGCCGCCGCCAGGCGCGCGACCACGGTGCCGGTCTCGGCCTCATGGCCGGGCACGGGCTTGATCTCGATGTTCATCCACACGCCGTGCGCCTTGCAATACTGCGCGAACTCGACGAACAGCGGCACCGGCTCGCCTTCGTACTCCGGGCCGAACCATCCGCCCGCATCGCGCGCGGCGAGGTCGAGCGCGTCGACGTCCGCCACCGACCCCGTCCCCGCCACCGTGCGGCCCAGCTCGGGGTCGTGCAGCACGACGGGGACGCCGTCCCGCGCCAGCATCACGTCGAATTCGACGGCGCGAAAGCCCGCGTCCATGCCGCGGCGCAGTCCGGCGATCGTGTTTTCCGGCGCCAGCGTGCCGCCGCCGCGATGGGCGAGGATCCTGGGATAAGGCCACATGGTGTTTTCTCCTGAACGATGCTCAGGCCGGCGCCAGCGCGCGCGCCAGCCAGCAGAAACCGGTGAGATTGAGGCCGACGGTCAGCCAGAACCAATGCCGGAACGGACGTTTGACAGTCTTGTGCCGCAGCCATTGCTGCGCCAGCAAGCCACCCGGCCAGCCGCCGGCGAGCCCCAGCAGCAGCAAATGACGCTCGGGCGTGCGCCGGTCGCCGCGCCGCGCGGCCGCCTTGTCGTGCGCGTACAGCGCGAAACAGGCGACGCTCGCGAGCGCGTACGCGGCGCCCACCGCGGCCGGCAGCCCGAGGGCCAGCGCGGCATAGGCATACAGGGCGACGAACAGGAGCAGCGGCGTATAGGTCATGGCGCCAGCTTACGCGCCGGCGGCGCGGGTGTCCACCGGGCAAGAGCGGTTGCAAGATCGGCTGTCAGGGCGTCGCCAGGAAGTCCGTGACGTCGCGCGTAAAACGCTGCGGGGTGTCGAGGTACAGGAAGTGGCCGGCACCCGGGTATTCGACGACGCGCGCATGCGGCAACGCCCGGCCCAGCGCGCGCTGCGCCGGCAGGCCGATCGCATAGTCTTCCGCGCCGGCCAGCACGAGCACGGGCATCGTCAGGCGTTCCGGATGGGCGAAGCGGTAAGCCGTGAACCCGCCGCCGAACAGCGCGTTGCCCAGTTCGCCCGTGTTGCGCAGGCCGCTCCGCGCATCGATCGCGTCCTGCCGCTTGCCGACCGACAGATCCGGGAACATCACTTCGTCGTTGACGCGCTGGTGCAGGTCCGGGCCGACCGTGTTGAACGCGTAGAAGCAGGCGTCCGGCGTCTCGTTGCGCGCCTTCGCATCGGCGCGCGCCTTGTCGAGCCGGTCGCCATAGTGCCGCGCAATGTACTCGACCCGCGCGGCGCAGGCGGCCGGGATATCCGATGCGGCGCTCACCAGCACCACCTTCGCCACGTGACCGGGATATTTCGCCGCGTACTCGAGCGCCAGCGTGCCGCCGAACGAATGGCCCATCAGCGCGAGCTTGTCCACGCCGAGCGTCTTGCGCAGCGCTTCGATGTCGTCGACGAGGGCGGCGATGGAATACTCGCCGCGCCACGGCCGCTCGGAGCGGCCGCTGCCGCGCTGGTCGAGGTAGATCACCTGCAGGTTTTTCTCGAGCGCGGGACCGGCCTGCGCCTCGAAGCTGTAGCTGTTGTAGCCGGGACCGCCGTGCAGGAACAGCAGCGGCGGCGCACCCTTCGCGCCATGGCCGGCGACCTTGTACCACAGGCGGACGTCATTGACGACGACCTGGTGTTCGCCGGGTTGCATGGCGGCGTGGACGGAAGTGCACAGGACGGCGGCGGCGAGCGCGGCCGAACGGAAGATGAAATGCATAGTCTCTCTCGGGCAATTGTTTTATTTATGTACTGCAACGCGAATTATAGATGCCGCCCGTCCGTTAGCGAACGTACGGAGGGATCGCCCGTGCACGCCTACTCTTGCGCTTCGAGGTTTCAACGTGGAGAACATCATGAGCTTTGATTTGGGCAACCTGTTGCAGCAATACCTGGGCGGTGCCAATCCGAACGTCAACCCGGCGCAGGCCGAGAACGATTTCGACCACGTCGCGCAGAACGTGCCGCGCGCCACCGTCGCGCAGGGCGTGACGCAGGCGCTGCGCTCGGACCAGACGCCGCCGTTCGCGCAGATGGTCGGCCAACTGTTTGGCAACAGCAATCCCGACCAGCGCGCCGGCATGCTGAACCAGCTGCTGGCCAACGTGGGACCGTCCGTGCTCTCGTCCGTCGCCGGCGGCGCGCTCGGCAACCTGCTCGGCGCCGACCAGGCCCGGGTGTCGCCGGAGCAGGCGAACCAGGTGTCGCCGGAACAGGTGCAGGAACTGGCCGCCAAGGCCGAGCAGCAGAATCCCGGCATCGTCGAACGCATGGGCGACTTCTATGCCGAACATCCGACCCTGGTGAAGGCCATCGGCGGCGCCGCGCTGGCGATCGCGCTCGGCCACATGGCCCAGGGCATGCAGCGCCACTGAGCGCATCCGTCAATCATCGAGAAGGAGTCGACATGGGTATCCTGAGCAATATCTTCCACAAGATCTTCCCGTCTTCGCATCCCGCCGCGCAAAACAGCAGCCAGGCGGCACCGGGCGCCCAGCAACGCGCGCCGCAAGGTACACAGCAACCCGCGCAGCAACCGGCACAGCAGCCCGCGCAACAGCCGCAGGCCGCGCCCGCGGCAAGCACGCCGGCGGCCGCACCGATGCAGCAGGTCGACGTGGAAGCCGTCCTGAACAACATGCAGCAGCAATCCGGCCAACAGCTGAACTGGCGCACGTCGATCGTGGACCTGCTCAAGCTGCTGGGCCTCGATTCCAGCCTGCAGGCGCGCAAGGAACTGGCGGCCGAACTGCACTACACGGGCGACACCAGCGACTCGGCCAGCATGAACATCTGGCTGCACCGCCAGGTCATGAACAAGTTGGCGGCAAACGGCGGCAAGGTGCCGGCCGACCTCAAGGACTGATCTCTCCCCTCCTGCCGGCGGCGTCCTTGCCGTCGGCGAATTTCATACCCCACCTTGATGGTTTTCGGTCTGGCGAGGCCGCGACGGCACTCGCATAATGACCTCGACCATACATACATCCCGCTGAACGCATCACACGCCGAATACCAGCGGCTTCAACGACGGCCGGCCGTTGAAGCCCGGCCCGCCCATGCCTGAACGGGACGGACGCGACGAGCCCGGCCTGCTCACTACAAAGAGAAAAACGATGGAGATCAAGAAGAGCGTACTGCTGACACTGGCAGCACTGAGCGCGCCCGCATGGGCGCAGACGTGCCAGCCCAGTACCACCACCGCGTACATGAATATCAACGGCACGACGTCGTGGGCCGTCAAGTCCTCGGCCTCGCTGAACACCGGCTCGACCGTCGTGCTCGGGCCGCAACCGACATCCGGCGGCACGTGGGCGTGGAGCGGGTGCGGCACGTCGGGATCGTCACGCGAGCAGACCATCAAGCTCACCAATACCGGCACCAGCGCCACCACCTGCACGGCCACGGCCACGTACACGAACAGTTGCGGCGCCAAGTCGACCCAGCAATACAACTTCACGGTGTGGCCGGCCATGGCGGCCAATGCGGGCAGGTACATCATGGTCGACCAGTTCGGCTACCTGACCAACGCGCGCAAGGTGGCCGTGCTGCGCATGCCCCGCACCGGCTACGATGCCAACATCCCCCAGTTCTGGCCCCAGCAGGTCAGCGTGGTGAACTCGGCCACGGGGCAGGAGGTGTACAAGTGGTGGCCCGTGGAATGGAACACCCGCGCGACGGACCCGTCGTCGGGCGACCAGGTCTGGCATTTCGATTTCAGCCAGATCACCACGCCGGGCACGTATGAAATCGTCGACCAGGGCGGCCAGCGGTCGGCGCGCTTCGAGATCGGCGACAACGTCTACCGCAACGTGCTGATCCAGGCCGTGCGCATGTTCTACTACCAGCGCCTCGGCCAGGCCCGCACCGCGAACAACGCGGGCCTGAACTGGGCCGACGGCGCCAGCAACCTCGGCCCCGGCCAGGATTCGCAGGCACGGCGCTTCCTCGACGCCGGCAACGCCGCCACCGCGCGCGACCTGCGCGGCGGCTGGGCCGATGCCGGCGACTTCAACAAGTACACCAGCTGGGCGGCCGGCTACGCGCAGGAGCTGATGGACGCCTACGTCCAGAATCCGACCGTGTTCACCGACGATTTCAATCTCCCCGAATCGTGGAACGGCATCCCGGACATCCTCGACGAAGCGAAGTGGGGCCTGGACTGGCTGAAGCGCATGCAGAACAGCGACGGCTCCGTGCTGTCCGTCGTCGGCGTCGTGGGTGCGAGCCCGCCGTCCTCGTCCACCGGTCCCAGCTACTACGGCGACGCCAACACGACGGCCACGCTGGCAACGGCCGCGGCCTTCGCGGAAGGCGCCAAGGTGCTGGGCAGCCTGAACAACGCAGCGCTGAACACGTACGCGGCCGACCTGCTGACGCGCGCGAAGAATGCCTGGAACTGGGCGCAGGCGAACCCGAACGTCCTGTTCTACAACAACGACGCGAACCACGGCACCCAGGGCCTCGCCGTCGGCCAGCAGGAAACCGACGACAACGGACGCAAGTCGCTGAAACTGATGGCAGCCGTCCGGCTATTCGCCGCCACCGGCGATGCGACGTACAAGAACTACGTCGATGCGAACTACACCAACGCGGCGATGTTCAGGGACTGGAACCTGTCCGGCTTCAGCGCCGGCGACGCGCGCAACCTGCTGTACTACGCGTCGCTGCCCAACGCGACCGCGACCGTGGCGACCGCGATCCGCACGCAATTCCTCGACCTGTGGGGCCGCGCCGACTACGACGGCTGGGGCAAGGTCGACGCGCAGACCGACCCGTACCGCGCCTTCATCGGCTCGTACACGTGGGCCAGCAATGCAGTCAAGGCGAACGCCGGCTCGCTGTTCGCGGAAGAAAGCTACTACGGGATCAGCCGTCACTCGGCCGAGCAGGATGCCAACGTCGCGGCCGACTACGTGCACTACATCCATGGCGTGAACCCGCTGGGCAAGGTCTACCTGTCCAACATGTACAGCTTCGGCGCGGAGAATTCCGTCAACCGGTTGTGGCATTCGTGGTTCACGCAAGGCACGCCGTGGAACGACGCCAAGCAGTCGACGTACGGCCCGGCACCGGGCTACCTGGCGGGCGGCCCGGCCGGCACGCAGTACAACTGGGACAGCAGGTGCCCGGGCGTATCGGCGCAGTGCGGCTCGGCCCCGCCGGCGCCGCCGTACGGCCAACCGTCGCAGAAGACCTATCTCGACTTCAACGACGGCTGGCCGCTGAACTCGTGGTCGGTCAGCGAGCCCTCGAACGGCTACCAGACGGCGTATATCCGCCTGCTGGCCCGCTTCGTGAAGTAAGCCCCCCGCTCAGTCCGCAAGGCTGACGTTGGCCGGCGTGCCGCACGAAAAGCAGTAGCGCGTGAACGCGTTCTTGCGCGTCGTGCACGCCGGGCAGCGGTCGAACAGGCCGATGCCGCAGTGCGGACAATGGGCGAGGTGCTCGTCCTTGAAGTTCGTCGCGCGCTCGCACGACGGGCACACGTTCTTGGCGATGCGTTCCATCGCCACGTCGTAGCGCATCGTCGTGCGGCGCTCGGCGTCCGGCATGGCTTCGGCCGCGCGCTGGCGCTCCAGCCACGCGTGCAGCCAGCGGATCGCGTAGCGGCCGACGACGACCGTCACGACGATGCCCACGCCGTAGCGCACATAGCCGCCGTAGCTGGGCAGGTAAGGCACCAGCTCGACGAAGAACGCGAACAGCGCGAAGAAGATGAAACCCCACGTGAACGGCCAGTACGTGCCGTTGCGCTTGTACTTGAACAGTGCGCCCGCCACCAGCAGCAGCGGCAGGGTCACGCCGAGGCGGATGAGGAAGACCTTGCGCGCGGCCCGCCGTGCGGCTTCGTTCGCCGCTTCACGGGCGGGTTCCAGCAGCGTCCCGTAGGCCGCCTCCGCCTTCTGTTGGGCCTGCTTAGCGTCGAGTTCAACCTGCTCCTGGGCCTGGACCGCAGCGAGCGCGGCGCGTTCCGCTGCAACGAGCTTATCGAGTTCGCGGTTGCGCGCGATCAGTTCCGTATCCTGGTCCGGGCGCGCCGTTACGTGGCGTGTCGCGATCCAGTTCTCGAAAGCATCACGTGCGCTCTTCGTGTTGGCCTGCGCCACGCGGTGCTTCTGCCGGGCCTGCTCCAGCGCCGCGTCCGCCTCTTCGCGCGTCTGCTGCGCCTGCTCGGCGGCGGCACGCAGCGGGCCCGCCTTGGCAGGATCAAGAAATTGTTCGGCTGGGGGGACGGGCTCCAGGTACATCACGTTGTCGACGACCTGGTTGCCGAGCCCGATCAGAAATCCGGCGAAGACGAATGCGACGAGCCACAGCGCCCGGCGCATCCATTGTTCGGTCCAGCGCAAACCCTTGCTCATGGTGCGGCTCCTTCATCGATGGCGAAAGCCGCAGCTTGCCATCAATGCACGAAGCCGACCATCAGAAAGCGCAAGGCGATCACCTTGCGCTACCTCAAAGCGCGTTTTCTGCTACCCGACGCGGATTAGAAATAGGACAAACCAAGAGCCTTGCGCACCTCGTCCGTTGTGCGCGCCGCCACTTCGCGCGCCTTCATCGTGCCTTCCTTGAGGATTTGCATGACCTGGCCCTTGTCCTTGGCCAGTTCCTCGCGGCGTTCGCGGATCGGGCCCAGCAGTTCCTGCAGGATGCCTTCGAGGCGCTTCTTGACGACGGAATCGCCCAGGCCGCCGCGCTCGTAATGCGCCTTCATCTCGGCCAGGCCTTCCTTGTCCGTGTCGAACGCGTCGAGGTAGAGGAACGCGACGTTGCCTTCCAGGTGGCCCGGGTCGGAGACCTTCAGGTGCAGCGGGTCCGTGTAGACCATCTTGACGGCGGCGCGGATCTCGTCGGCGGACGCGCCCAGGTTGATGGTGTTGCCCAGCGACTTGCTCATCTTGGCCTTGCCGTCGATGCCCGGCAGGCGGCCCACTTCCGGCACGATCGCCTTGCACTCGACGAGGATGTCGCGGCCGGCGTTGCGGTTGAACTTGCGCACGATCTCGTTGCACTGCTCGATCATCGGGATCTGGTCTTCGCCGACCGGCACGATGGTCGCCTTGAACGCGCTGATGTCGGCGGCCTGGCTGGCCGGATACGTCAGGAAGCCGGCCGGGATGTCGCGCTCGAAGCCGCGCAGGATGATTTCCTGCTTGACGGTCGGGTTGCGCTCGAGGCGTGCGACGGTCACCAGGTTCAGGTAATAAAAGGTCAGCTCGGCCAGTTCCGGGATCTGCGACTGGATCAGGATGGTCGACTTGGCGGGGTCGATCCCTACGGCAAGGTAATCGAGCGCCACTTCGATCACGTTCCGGTGTACCTTACCGATATCATCCATGTTGTCCGTGAGCGCCTGGGCGTCCGCGAGCATGATGAACTGGCGATATTGGTCCTGGTAAGTGACGCGATTGCGCAGGCTGCCGACGAAGTGGCCGAGGTGCAGCGGCCCGGTGGGACGGTCGCCGGTGAGGATGATGGGCGTGGTAGCGGTGGGGGTTTGCAGACTCATCGAGTTTTCCTTGGGTGTTTAACCGCCCTGCCTCGATCCCGCCGCGCCAACAAAAACGCCACCTTGGAATCGAGGCGGCGTTCGGAATACCTATCCAATTCACTGGCCGCGCGCAATCAGCGGCGCCACCAGGTGAGAACAGGATGTGGATACGAAAAATTCATGGATGGCATGGTTGCAGGTTGACGCGTCGCTGTCAACCGCCACCGCTCGAAAGCCAAAACGCTTCCCCGACTTTTTTGCCAGTTCGGGGCCATGCTGGATTTTTTGTTGCAATAAAACTAACAATATTGGTGATTTATGGATTCTACGAAGAGCACGAACAGCCACGCCCGCCCTCTCGAACTATGGGGCGGCCTCGAATGCACCGTCAACCGCGTCCGCGACGACTACTTTCACCAGCTCGACCGTAACGGCCACGCCACCCGGGCCGACGACATCGACCGTTTCGCTTCCCTCGGCATCCGCGCGATCCGCTACCCCATCCTGTGGGAGCGCACCGCGCCCGACGGCATCCATGCCGCCGACTGGAGCTGGCCCGACGAGCGCCTGAATGCCCTCCGCGCCCACGGCGTCACCCCCATCGCCGGCCTGATCCACCACGGCAGCGGCCCGCGCCACACGAGCCTCGTCGACCCCGCGTTCGCGGAGCAGCTGGCGGAATACGCCGGCGCCGTGGCCGCGCGCTATCCGTGGATCGAGTACTACACCCCCGTCAACGAACCGTGCACGACGGCACGCTTTGCCGGACTGTACGGCGTGTGGTATCCGCACGGCCGCGACGACCGCACGTTCGTGCAGGCCCTGCTGAACCAGTGCCGCGCCGTGGTGCTGTCGA
This sequence comes from uncultured Massilia sp., assembly GCA_966211695.1. Classification (GTDB taxonomy): domain Bacteria; phylum Pseudomonadota; class Gammaproteobacteria; order Burkholderiales; family Burkholderiaceae_D; genus Telluria. The sequence continues at coordinate 13,911 of CBIHOW010000024.1, forward strand.
TGCGCGCCATCCGCGCCGTGAATCCGAATGCGAAACTCGTGCAGACGGACGACCTGGGCAAGACCTACAGCACGCCCGAAATGGCCAAGGTCGCCGAGTTCTACAACGAGCGCCGCTGGCTCGCGTGGGACCTGCTGTGCGGCATGGTCGGCCCCGAGCACCCGCTGTGGAAGTACCTGACGAAGACGGGCATCCCGGCCGAAGACTTCCTGTGGTTCCGCGAGAACACTTGCCCGCCGGACGTCATCGGCGTCAATTACTACGTCACGAGCGAGCGCTGGCTCGATCACCGTCCGGACCGCTATCCGGCGCACCACCGCGGCGTGGCCGACGGCATTCCGTGCGCCGACATCGAAGCGTCGCGCGCGCTCGCGACGCCCACGGCCGGCATCGCCCCGCTGCTGCACGAGATCTGGGACCGGTACCATATCCCGCTCGCCGTCACCGAAGCCCACATCGACGCCAACCGCGAAGACCAGTTGCGCTGGCTGCTGGAAATCTGGGAAGCGGCGAAGGAAGTGCGCGAGGGCGGCGTCGACCTGCGCGCCGTCACCGTCTGGTCGCTGCTGGGCTCGTTCGACTGGAACAGCCTCGTCACGCAGAACCGCGGCTATTACGAACCGGGCCCGTTCGACGTGCGCGCGCCCGAGCCGCGCGCGACGGCCGTCGCGCGCATGATGCGCGAGCTGTCGGCCGGCACGCCGCTGTCGCACCCGGTGCTGCGCGGCCAGGGCTGGTGGCGCCGGCCGGGCCGCTGGCTGTGCCAGCCCGTCGCGACGCCGGATGCGCTCACCTCGATCACGGCCGACGGCCACACGCTCGTCGGCAAGGATGCGGCACCGATCCTGATCACGGGCGCGACCGGGACGCTGGGTCGCGCGTTCGCCCGCATCTGCCGCAAGCGCAACCTCGCCTACCGCCTGCTGTCGCGCCGGGACATGGACATCACGGACCCGGCGTCGGTCGACCGCGCGCTCGACAAATACCGGCCCTGGGCCGTCGTCAACACGGCCGGCTACGTGCGCGTGGACGATGCCGAGCGCGATGCCGAGCGCTGCTTCCGCGAGAACGCCATCGGTCCCGCGATCCTGGCCGCCGCGTGCGCCCGCCACGGCGTGCACCTGACGACGTTCTCCAGCGACCTCGTGTTCGACGGCGCGCTCGACCGGCCGTACGTCGAAAGCGATGCCGTGGCGCCGCTCAACGTCTACGGCCGCAGCAAGGCCGAGGCCGAGCTGCGCGTGCAGGACAAGCACCCGGGCGCCCTCGTCGTGCGCACGAGCGCCTTCTTCGGCCCGTGGGACAAGTACAACTTCGTCACCCTCGCGCTGCAGGCGCTGGAACGGGGCGAACCGTTCCGCGCCGCGCGCGACATGGCCGTGTCGCCGACCTACGTGCCGGACCTCGTGCACGCCTGCCTCGACCTCGCGATCGATGGCGAGTCCGGCGTCTGGCACCTCGCCAACGTCGGCACCCTGACGTGGGCCGAGCTGGCGGAACAGGCGGCGGCGCGCGCGGGCGTGGATGCGAGCCGGCTGGAAGCCGTGTCGTCCGAGTCGATCGGCTTCGCGGCGCCGCGCCCGCGCTACACGGGGCTGCACAGCGAGCGCGGGATCCTGCTGCCGTCGCTGGACCATGCGCTGGGGCGCTATCTCGAACTGCGCAACGAGATCGACCAGGAAATGGAGGAAGTCATCCTGATGGCAGAGAGCCGGCAGGCGTGACGCTGGCGCAGCGTGGGCACGGGGTGCCCACCCTACGGCATCCGCGTATCGTAGGGTGGGCTCCCCGAGCCCACGCGTTAAAATTGCCGGGGTGACCATCCGATAAAGGTTCTACCCCGTGCAAGAGCAACACGCCTTCCCCTTCCTGCGCGAAATCCTGCTGTTCCTCGCCCTTGCCGGCATCCTGATCCCGCTGCTGCAGCGCCTGCGCATCAACCAGGTGCTGGGATTCCTCGCCGTCGGCGCCCTCCTCGGTCCGTTCGGGCTCGGGCGCATGGCGCAGGATTTCGCCCCGCTCGGCCTGCTCACGTTCCCCAACAACGACAACGTCGCCATGCTGGCCGAGCTGGGAGTGCTGTTCCTCATGTTCATGATCGGGCTGGAGCTGTCGGCCGCGCGCCTGTGGGCCATGCGGCGCTGGGTGTTCGGCACCGGCAGCGCGCAGGTGGTGCTGTGCGCGGCGCTGATCGGCGGCGCGGCATATCTGCTGCTGGACCGCCGGCTCGACGCGGCGCTCGTGCTGGGCCTCGTGCTGTCGCTGTCGTCGACGGCCGTCGTGATGCAGTTGCTGGCCGAGAGCCAGCGCACGGCGAGCCCCCTCGGCCAGGCCGCGTTCGCCGTGCTGATGCTGCAGGACCTCGCCGTCGTGCCGATCCTGATCCTGATCGGGGCGCTCGGCCGCAACGACGGCGGCGGCGCGAACGTGGCCGTGATCGCCCTGCTCGCGATGGCCAAGGCGGCCGGCGCCATCGCCCTCATCTACCTCGTCGGCGGCAAGGTCGTGCACCCGCTGTTCCGCGCGTTTGCCCGTCACCGCCAGCCGGACGTGTTCATGGCCCTGATCCTGCTGTCGACGTTCGGCATCGCCGCGCTGTCGCACCTGGCCGGCCTCTCCATGGCGCTGGGCGCGCTGATCGCGGGACTCCTGCTGGCCGAGACGGAATTCAAGCACGAGGTCGAACTGATGGTCGAGCCGTTCAAGGGCCTGCTCATGGGGCTGTTCTTCATGACGGTCGGCATGGGCATGGACGCGCTGCAGATCCTGCACGCCCCGCTGTGGCTCGCGTGCGCCGTGCTGGGGCTCGTGCTGCTGAAGGGTCTCGTCATCGCGCCGCTGCTGCGGCTCGGCGGCCTGCCGTGGGGCCGCGCGATCGAAGGCGGCCTGCTGCTGGGCCAAGGCGGCGAATTCGCGTTCATCGTGATCGGCTACGCGATCGCGTCGAAGCTGCTGGACGGCGCCCTCGGCGCGCGCGTGATGCTGGCCGTCGGCCTGTCGCTGTTCATCACGCCGTTGCTGGCGCGGATCGGACATGCCATTGGCGAACGATCGGCGGCGGAAGCCCAGGGCGCCGCGGCGCACCTCGCCGACGACGAACTCGATGCGGCGCGCGGCCGCGTGATCATCGCCGGCTTCGGGCGCGTCGGCCAGCAGCTGGCGAAGCTGCTCGCGGCCCAGGAGATTCCGTACGTCGCGTTCGAGAACGATGCGAAGCTCGTGTCGCAACTGCACGCGGACGGCGTGCCCGTCTGGTTCGGCAACGCGGCACGCCCGGAACTGCTGCGCCGCGTACACGCCGACGAAGCGCCGGCGATCGTGCTGACGATGGACCATCCCGCATCCGCGCTGCAGGCCGTGCGCGGCATCCGGCGCGAGTTCCCGCACGTGCGCCTGTACGCGCGCTCGCGCGACGAAAAGCATGCGCGCGCCCTCAAGCGGGCCGGCGCCAACGTCGTCGTGCCGGAGACGCTGGAAGCGAGCCTGCAGCTGTCGGCCTTCGTGCTCGAAGGGATGGGACTGGACGAGCGCATCGTCGACGACATCGTCGACCGGGAGCGCGACCAGTTCGCGGCCACGCTGGATGAAAAGCGGGACGTATAATCCGCCGCGAGAACAACTCATCAATCGGAGACAAGATGGCATTTCATCCGAACGGACCGCACGAGGGTCCGGACAATCGCCTGCAGGGCGCGCTGGGCCACATCCGCGTGCTCGACCTGTCGCGCGTGCTGGCCGGGCCGTGGTGCTCGCAGAACCTGGCCGACCTGGGCGCCGACGTCATCAAGATCGAGCGCCCCGGCGCCGGCGACGACACGCGCGCGTGGGGCCCGCCGTATGCCCCCGACGCCGAAGGCCGGCCGACCACGGAAGCGGCCTACTACCTGTCGGCGAACCGCGGCAAGCGCTCGCTGACGGTCGATATCGCGAGCGAAGACGGCCAGGCGCTGCTGCGCGAACTGGTGCGCCATTGCGACGTCGTGATCGAGAACTTCAAGGTCGGCCACCTCAAGCGCTACGGCCTCGATTACGACACACTGAAGGCGATCAGGCCGGACCTCGTGTACTGCTCGATCACGGGCTTCGGCCAGGACGGGCCGTACGCGCACCGCGCCGGCTACGACTTCCTGATCCAGGGCATGGGCGGGCTGATGTCGGTGACGGGCGAGCGCGACGACCTGCCCGGAGGCGGCCCGCAAAAAGTGGGCGTGGCGCTGACGGACCTGATGACGGGGATGTATGCGACCGTCGCCGTGCTCGCGGCGCTGACCCACCGCGACCGCACCGGAGAAGGCCAGCACATCGACATGGCGCTGCTGGACACGCAGGTCGCGATGCTCGCCAACGTCGGCAGCAATTACCTGAACAGCGGCAAGCGGCCGAAACGCTGGGGCAATGCGCACGCCAACATCGTGCCGTACCAGACGTTCACCTGCAGCGACGGCCACATCATCGTCGCCGCCGGCAACGACGGCCAGTACCAGAAATTCGTGGAAGCGGGCGGCCGCCCGGAACTGGCGCGCGACCCGCGCTTCGCCACCAATCCCGCGCGCGTGCAGAACCGCGACGTGCTCGTGCCGCTGCTCGCCGCCATGGTGCGCGAACGGCCGCGCGCCGAGTGGATCGCGATGCTGGAAGCCGTGGGCGTGCCGTGCGGCCCGATCAACGACCTGGACGAGGTATTCGCCAACGAGCAGGTGCGCGCGCGCGGCATGGAGATCGCACTACCGCATCCGACCGCCGGCAAGGTCAAACTGGTACGGAGCCCGATGCGCATGTCGGCCACGCCGGCGACGAGCGACATGGCGCCGCCGCTGCTGGGCGAGCATACGGAGGAAGTCCTGCGCGACGTGCTGGGCAAGACCGATGAGGAGATTGCCGCCCTGCGTGCGGGCGGCGTGGTGTAAGGCTCGATCAGTGCAGCTTGTGCTTCAGGTCCGACAGCTCGGCATGCACGCGGGTCACCGCGGCTTCGAGGTGGGCCGGCATCGTCGGCAGCGAGCGGCTGATGCGCTTGGCTTCGTCGCCCATGTCTTCCAGGCTGTCCACGCATTGCTGGATGCGTTGCTGGTCATTCGACTGCATCACGCTCTGGGCCTGCTTCGCTTCGCGCGACAGTTTTTCGATGCAATCGCGGATCTCGTTCGGGGCGTCCTGCTGGCAGGCCTGCTGGGCTTCCTGGATGGTTTGCTGAATATGAGTGAATCGCTGCTGGATTTCGTTTGCTTGCAACATGACGTACTCCTTGCATTGATGGCTCGATTCCACATCCGCGGGGATGCGGGGCTGGAGCGTCATGGTAGTCCCGATGGGAATCGGGGGGCGCACGAACCGTATTGACGAGCTCGGCGCCGCACGAAAAATTTACCGAATTTGATGTTAGGATGATCTGGTGGGCACGGGGTGCCCACCCTACGGCTGCGGTTACACGTAGGGTGGGCTCCCCGAGTCCACGATGCGGTCACGGATACTCGGCGTCGATCTCCGAACCGGCGTAGTTCTCGAGTTCCACGAACAGTTCCTTCATCGGCACCTTGCCCGCGATGTTCTGCAGCAGGATGCTGTTGCGATAACTCTGGATGCGGTCCGCGACGATGGCCCGGTGCGGCGCCGGAATGTGTTCCAGCAGCGCGGCCCAGCCGGCGTCGAAGTCCGGCTTCGTCTTGCGGACCGTCTGCACGAAGCGCTCGAATTCCTTCTGCCCCGTGCGCGCGACGATGCGCCCGCCGCCTTCGATGCCGAAGATGATCGCGAGCGCGATCACGCCTTCCGCGTTCAGGTCCGGATCCTTGACGGGACCTTCCCAATGGTGCCGGCGCAGCCACTGCGCGGCGCGCACGACGGCCTGCACGTCATGGCGCTGCTTCAGCTGGCCCAGGTAGCGCTCGTAGCCGGACCACGTCTCGCCCGGATCGGCCGTGCAGAGGTCGACGAACAGCTCCTTCAGGCGCCGCGCCGAGTACACGGGGTCGTTGTCGTATTCGCCGACCAGCGTGTCTTCCGGCAGCGCCGCCAGGTCGCGGATCAGGCGGAAGCCCTGCTGGAACACGAATTCGGCGCCCTCGTCGAGCAGCACGTCGAGCGCGTCCAGGTCGCCCTGTGCGTCGTCCGTCTCAACCAGGTGTTCCAGCCCCAGCGACACGCCGCCGATAGTGAGCAGTTGCGCGCGCTGGATGCCTTCGGCCGTGCAGTCGTTGGTGAACTTCTCGGCCACCATCGCCGTGATGCCGGCCAGCTCGTCGGCGAGGCCCGCGGCCTCGTCGGCATTGGCATTCCCCGGGATCAGGCGGATCGCGCGGATCAGCCGGGGCAGTTTTTCGATGACGATTGCCGGCAGCATCGATGCGCTCGCCCCCGTCACGAGAAGATGTCCGTGCCCATGCTGCGGCGGCCGCTGCGGCGCTGCAGGCTGCGGACGGACGGCACCTGCTTGCGCAGGCGGTACAGCAGTTCGCGCGTGCCGCGCTGCTGGAATTCCGTCTCTTCGTCCGGATCGTCCGGCAACTCGACATCCGCGAGGTCGGCCGTGTTGCGGTAGTCCGGGAACAGTTCCAGCAGCGAGCGCTGCCAGCCATCCTCGCTGGCCTTGGCCAGGTCGACGGCGAGCGGCACGATGTCGCTGTCGGACGTCGTGTGGACGTTGATGTGCGGGCCGCGGTTGTTGATCTCGCCCGCCACTTCCAGGATCTCGCGCGGCGCCAGCGACCACACGATGGCGAACGCCGTCGCGCCGTAGTCGGTGGCCGACGCTTCCGCCAGCAGTTCGTGGCGGCGCTCGTCGTCATCCGTCGCGTAGACGATGCCGTGGATGTGGTTGAAGAGGTTTTCCGCGATGCGCTCGGGATCGTCCTCGATCATGTCGTCCGGCCACGTGGCGGCCAGGTAGGCGAGGCTTTCGGCCCAGGCCTTCGGCGGCACCAGCAGCGTGGCGACCGACGTCTTGGCGCCGTCGAAACCGGCGAGATGCAGCGCCGTCACCTGTGGCGGCAACGTGGACAGCACTTCGGCCACGGCGTAGTCGCCATGCTCGTCGGCGGCCTGCGACAGCGCCTCTTCGGCGTGCTGCAGCGAACCGGCCAGCACGAGTTCGCCGACCTGCTTGGTCAGCGCGGGCAGGTTGGATTTGTTGTCATCGCTCATTCGCGGTCACCTCCTTCCTGGTCGAACAGCTGGGTGAAGTCGTCGCCCGCTGCCGTTTCATCGAGTTCCTCGTCGTCGCCTTCGTCATCCTTCGCGAGCTGGTCGAGCGACTGGTCGTCGTCTTCCCAGCGGGCCTGGTTCTTGTACAGGAACGCCGTCACGATGGCCTGGCGCGCCAGCTCCGGATGGTTGTCGCAGATGGCGGCATACATCGCCTTGCCCTCGTCGTCGCCGTCGCAGTTGGCCATGGCGAATACTTTTGCCGGGTCGCCGCCCTCGTAGTCATAGGCTTCGCGGATCAGGCCTTTCGGGTCCGTGAAGCGGATGCGGTCGACGAGCGCGAACGCCATCATGTTGACGTCGTCGAGGCCGTCGCCGTTGGCGTATTCGGACACGAGGGCCTGCACCATCATGTCGTAGTTCTTGCGGTTGGGCGGGTCACCCAGGGTGCCTTCGATCTGGCCTTCCAGCTCGCGCGACTGGAAGGCGAACTCCGGATGTACTTTTTTCATGGTTGACTCGTATTCTGTTGGACGTTTTCAGGCCGGAAGGTTCACGCCGTTCAGCGCAAACACGGAGCGCCACAATTCGAACGCCTCGCTTTCCGCGTCGAGCACGATGCGATGGTTCACGCTCTGGTCGTATTCCGCCCGCTTGACGGGATCGGACAGGACTTCGTACGCCTTCGTGACGGCCTTGAAGCGCGCTTCCGCACCCGGCGCCTGGTTGCGGTCCGGGTGGTAGCGCATGGCGAGCGAACGGTAGACCTTCTTGATGTCGTCGTCGCTGGCATTCGGCGCGACGCCGAGGATCGCGTATAAATTTTCCACTTGGAACTCTCCGGCTGTGGCCGAAAAAACATTAAACCGAGATTATCCTATAGAAAGCGCCAACTTGACAGGCGCAGTATGCGGACTGCCCTTCGCCCGGACCGTGCGCTTGACCACATAGCGGCCCGGATGGCGTCTTCTACGGTAAAATGCCGGGAATCATACCCATCTCCAATAGGTTTCATGAGTAACGACAAGAACGCTGCGGCGGCCACCCCGTCGTCGAATTTTGTTCGCGCGATCGTCGAATCCGACCTCGCCGCGGGCACCCACACGCGTGCCGGCATGCCGTCCGTGATCACGCGCTTCCCGCCGGAGCCGAACGGCTACCTGCACGTGGGCCATGCCAAATCCATCTGCCTGAACTTCGGCCTCGCGCGCGACTACCAGGGCCGCTGCCACCTCCGTTTCGACGATACGAATCCGGAAAAGGAAGACCAGGAATACGTCGACACGATCATGGACAGCGTCAAGTGGCTGGGCTTCACGTGGGAGCAAGGCGGAGACTCCTACCTGCACTACGCCAGCGACTACTTCGACCAGCTGTATGCGATGGCCGAATACCTGATCCAGAACGGTAAGGCTTACGTCGACAGCCAGAGCGCCGAAGACATGTCGCGCAACCGCGGCAACTTCGGCACGCCGGGCACGAACTCGCCGTTCCGCGACCGCCCCGTCGAGGAATCGCTGCAGATCTTCCGCGACATGAAGGCCGGCAAGTACAAGGACGGCGAGCACATCCTGCGCGCCAAGATGAGCGAAGACGCGATGTCGTCCCCGATCATGACGAACCGCGACCCGGCCCTGTACCGCATCCGCCACGCGCATCACCACCGCACGGGCGACAAGTGGTGCATCTACCCGATGTACGACTACACGCACCCGATCTCGGATGCGCTGGAAAACATCACGCATTCGCTGTGCACGCTGGAATTCCAGGACCACCGTCCGTTCTACGACTGGCTCGTGGAGACGCTGGCCGAAGGCGGCTTCTTCGAGCGCCCGGTGCCGCGCCAGTACGAATTCGCGCGCCTGAACCTGACGTATGTCGTCACCTCGAAGCGCAAGCTGCGCCAGCTCGTCACGGAAGGCGTGGTCAACGGCTGGGACGATCCGCGCATGCCCACGATCGTCGGCCTGCGCCGCCGCGGCTACACGCCGGAATCCATCCAGCTGTTCTGCGAGCGCATCGGCGTCTCCAAGGCCGACGGCTGGATCGACATGAGCACGCTGGAAGGCGCCCTGCGCGACGACCTCGACCCGAAGGCGCCGCGCGCCGTGGCCGTGCTGCGTCCGCTGAAGCTCATCGTCGACAACTTCCCGGAAGGCGAAACGGTCGAGTGCAGCGCGCCCGTTCACCCGCACCATCCGGAATGGGGTATCCGTTCGTTCCCGTTCTCGCGCGAACTGTGGATCGAACAGGAAGACTTCATGGAAGTCCCGACCAAGGGCTACCACCGCTTCTATCCGCCGATCGACGACAAGCCAGGCTCGCGCGTGCGCCTGAAGTACGGCTTCGTGACCGAGTGCACCGGCTTCGACAAGGACGCGGACGGCAACGTCACCGCCGTGCACGTGAATTATTTCCCGGACTCGAAATCGGGCACGCCGGGCGCGGACAACTACAAGGTCAAGGGCAACATCACCTGGGTCAGCGCCACGCACGCGCTGGAAGCGGAAGTACGCCTGTACGACCGCCTGTTCCTCGATCCGCAACCGGACGGCGGCGGCAAGGATTTCATGAGCGTGCTCAACCCGAACGCGCTGGAAATCGTCACCGCGTACCTGGAACCGGGCCTGGCCAAGGCCGAGGCCGACCAGCGCTTCCAGTTCGAGCGCCACGGCTATTTCGTCGCCGACCGCGTGGATTCGGTGCCGGGCAAGCCCGTGTTCAACCGCGTCACGACGCTCAAGGACAGCTGGGGCAAGTAACCCGCGTTTGATCTAGCGCAAAAGCCCGGTTCAGCGATGAACCGGGCTTTTTCTTTGTCCCTCAGAATCTATCCACGCTTCAGTCCGGCAACCCCCTGAACTGCTAGGTCCGCCCGGCACCCAAGCCAAGTAAGTTGTCATAAATCAACCACCGTGCCGCTTGCGGAACCTCATGTCGACGACGCTGAGAGACGCATTTTCCGTCACCCGGTTCTCGTTCTGGACCGGGGTCATGTTGTCGACGCTCGTCGGCAGCGTGCTGTACGTCGTCACGACGCGCTCGATCGAGAGCGACGTGCAGGAACGCTTCGTCCGCCATGCGAAATACGCGCAGGCCGTCATCAACATGCGCCTCAAGTCGTACACGGACCTGTTGCGCGGCGCGGCCAGCGTGCTGCAGAGCGGCGATACGCTCAGCCACCGCCAGTTCCACGACTATGTGCAGGGGCTGCACCTCGCGAGGAATTACCCGGCCGTCGACACCCTGAACTTCGCCGCCTGGATACGCGAAGACCAGCGTCCCCAATTCGAGGCGGAATTCGCGCATGAACTGCAGGCCTTCCTCGGCCCTGGAGCGCGCCCGGTCATCACGCCGTCCGGCACCCGTGCCGCCTACCTCGTCGTCACCTACATCGAGCCGGACGCCAGCAACACGCGGCTGTACGGCCTCGACCTGATGGTCAATCCGTATTTCCGCACGCAGCTGGCGCAGTCGCGCGACGACGGCAAGCTGCGCGCGTCGGGGCGGCCGATCGCGGCCCTGTCGACGCCCAACGACAACCACCTGGGCATGCGCCTGCCGGTGTACCGGCATGGTCCCCTGCTGACCGGGGTGGAACAGCGGCGCGCGGCCTATCTCGGCTCGCTCGGGATCGCGTTCAGCCTGCCCAAGCTGCTGCACGGCGTGATGGACGAGATGCCGATCCCCGGTGTCCGCATGACCCTGTTCGACGTCGGCCCGCGCGAGGTGATCGGCCACGATACGACCGCCTGGCCCAAGGTCCTGTTCGACAGCCGCGGCACGGCCGCCAATCCCACGCCGCCGCTCGACCGTGGCGACGAGGTGTTCACGGCCTCGCTGCCGCTCGAGTTCAACGGACGTCCGTGGCAAACCACCTACAGCGTGCCGAAGGCCCGGCTCCGCACGGATTTCGACGTCTATTATCCGAAGCTCATGATGGCCTTCGGCTTCCTCGGTTCCGTCCTGCTGTACGCGCTGCTGCACATCCTGACGTCGTCGCGCCGCGCCGCCCTCGAACTGGCGCAGGAGATGACGAGCGAGCTGCGCGAGAGCCAGACCAAGCTGCAGCTGTCGCACCAGAAGCTCAGGCGCCTGGCCGACCACGCGTACCAGATCAAGGAAATGGAACGCAAGCGCATCGCGCGCGAAATCCACGACGACCTCGGCCAGAGCCTGCTCGCACTGCGCATCGAGGCCGAACTGCTGGCCGGACGCACGAAAGGCACGCACAACCACCTGAACAAGCGCGCCCGTTCCACCTTGCTGCAGATCGACACGACGATCAAGAGCGTGCGCCAGATCATCAACGACCTGCGCCCGACCGTGCTCGACCTGGGCCTGTCCGCGGCCGTCGAGTGGCAGGTCAACCAGTTCCAGCGGCGCACCGGCATCCAGTGCGAGATCCAGGACGACCATGGCGAGATCGCCCTGCCCGACCACTGCGCCACGGCCTTCTTCCGCATCCTGCAGGAATCGCTCACGAACATCGTCCGGCATGCCAACGCGACGCATGTGAAAGTGGAATTGCGCCTGAGCGGCGGCTGGCTGTCGCTGACGGTGCGCGACAACGGCTGCGGCCTGCCGCCCGGCGGGCGCAACAAATACGGGTCGTTCGGCCTGGTGGGCATCGAGGAACGCATCCTGATCCTCGGCGGCACCTGCGCCGTATTCAGCGAACCGGACGGCGGCACGACCGTCATGGTCTCCGCGCCCGTCATCGGCGCGCCCGAACCCGTCCTCTCCCGGCAGCAGGAACACGGCTCGGGTTCGGCCGTCATCTGACCACGCTTCCTTTGTAACGACCAGCGCCGCCTGGCCGGGCGACGCGTCGTCACGTCTATTCCCCTCGGGTATTGCTACTTCATGCAAAAGAAATTGTGTAGCAGCCTCGACAACAAATGTTGTTTCTTTGACAAATATCAATATCTCATCAGATTGCATGAATTACATTGATTACGTGTAAGGCGCGCCAACGAATCGATCCACTCGTTGGCGATTGTCATCACGAACCTTGAGGAATTACTGTCCAGCGCTGGCCCGACAAGCCGACACAACCACAACTAGGGAAGCAGTCACAACGAGATCTTCAACAACCGATGAGGATGACCAATATGAACGCCAACGACCTGTTTGACGCCGTAATGCAACTCGACCTGGAACCGATCAAGACGAAGTTGATGCACGTGGAGTCTGGCGAAGGCTGGAGCCTGGACAAGGCCAATGCCGTGGAAAAGGAATACCGGCGGTTCCTGTGCCTGATGAAGATCTATCCCGACGAACCCATCGCCCCCCTGGTCGACGTGGACACGTTCTGGCACTACCACATCCTCGACACGATGAAGTACGCCGTCGATTGCGAGCAGGCGTTCGGCTACTTCGTCCACCATTACCCGTACGTCGGCATGCGCGGCGGCGACGACGAACAGTTCCGCATCGACAGCGGCGAACGCATGCAGCGCCTGTACGAAGCCACGTTCGGCGAAACCTGGCCGGTGGCGGACGCGGCGCCGGTGGAAGCGTCCGGTACGGCCTACTGCGCCGGCCCGTGGGACAAACAGGGCGCACAAGCCGCCGCCGGCGGCGAGACCGCCTACTGCGCGGGCCCGTGGGACAAGCGCGCCGACACCGCCTACTGCGCGGGCCCGTGGGACAAGCCGCACGCCCATGGCGCGGCCAGGACCGCCACCGCCGCCGCCGCGACCGCCTATTGCGCCGGCCCGTGGGACAAGCACGCCAATACCGCCTACTGCGCGGGTCCGTGGGACAAGCCGCATGCCCATGGCGCGGCCAGGACCGCCACCGCCGCCGCCGCGACGGCCTATTGCGCCGGCCCGTGGGACAAACACGCCGGCACCGCGTACTGCGCCGGCCCGTGGAAACGGAACGACGCACGGACCGTCGACAACGCCGCCACGGCCTACTGCGCCGGGCCGTGGAAGCCGAACACCGCGACATCGTCACTGAACATGTGAGTACCGCCGGGAGTGCGTTCCTCGTACGCACTCCCCGCGCACACGTATTGCCCGCTCCAAATAGGCGCGGGCCTTTTTCTTTTGCGATAATTCTGCCAGTGAGCAACTCTCCGAATGACTAGGTGTCGCGCCGCATCCGAGACGAGTAAGTTGCAAAGTATTAATTTTGTGTCGCCGAACGCGATTCCGTGGCATGCCTCTGGGAAGATTATGCAGGCCGTACTGAAGGACGCATTTTCCGTCAACCGGTTCTCGTTCTGGACCGGCGCACTGGTGTCGACGCTCGTCGGCAGCGCCCTGTATGTGATGACCCAACGGTCGATCGAAACAAATGCCCAGGAACGGTTCATCAACCATGCCAAATATGCGCAAAGCGTCATCAACGTGCGCATCAAGTCGTACACCGACCTGCTGCGCGCGACCGGAAGCCTGATCCACAGCACCGACATCCTGAGCCATCGCAAACTTCACGAATACGTGCTCGGGCTGGACCTGGCCAACAACTTTCCGGCGGTCGATTCGATCAATTTTGCGCTGTACGTCACCGACGACAGGCGCCAGCTCTTCCTCAGCGACCTGCGCGAGGAAATGGGACGGCACATCCATGCCGCGGAGCCCCTGGACATCACGCCGGCGGGGCAGCGCGACGCCTATCTGATCATCAGCTACATCGAGCCGGACCAGTCGGGCCCGGGCCATTACGGCATCGACCTGATGGCCAACCGTTATTTCAGCAAGCAATTGGCCGACTCGCGCGACAATGGGACGGTCTATGCCTCCGGCACGCCCATTCTTGCGTTGTCCGGCCCCAACGATACCCATCTCGGCATGAGGATGCCGATCTATTCTTCCGGCAGCGCGCTCGACACCGTGGCGCAGCGCCGCGCCGCCTATGTCGGGTCATTGGGTATTGCGTTCAGCGTGCCGAAGCTCCTGTACGGTGTCATGGACGAGATACCGATCAGGGGGCTGCGCATGACGCTGTTCGACATCGGCCCCGGCCTGGACATCCATGGCCATGAGACCGCAGGAACGCCCCGCACCCTGTTCGACAGCCACGGAACCGCCAAGAACCCGACGCCGCCGCTCGCGGACGGCGATAAACGCATGTTCAGCACGACGCTTCCGCTGGAATTCAACGGCCGTACCTGGAAGACGACCTACAGCGCGCCCAAGGCCGCGCTGTACACGGAATTCGACACCTATTATCCGAAGCTCATGATGGCTTTCGGTTTCCTCGGCTCGATCCTGCTGTACGCCCTGCTGCACACGCTCACGTCGTCGCGCCGTGCCGCCCTCGAACTGGCCCAGGAGATGACGAGCGAGCTGCGCGAGAGCCAGACCAAGCTGCAGCTGTCGCACCAGAAGCTCAGGCGCCTGGCCGACCATGCGTACCAGATCAAGGAACTGGAACGCAAGCGCATCGCACGCGAGATCCACGACGACCTCGGCCAGAGCCTGCTCGCGCTGCGCATCGAGGCCGAACTGCTGGCCGGACGCACGAAGGACTCGCACAGCCACCTGCACAAGCGCGCCCGTTCCACCTTGCTGCAGATCGACACGACGATCAAGAGCGTGCGCCAGATCATCAACGACCTGCGCCCGACCGTGCTCGACCTGGGCCTGTCCGCGGCCGTCGAGTGGCAGGTCAACCAGTTCCAGCGGCGCACCGGCATCCAGTGCGCGATCCAGGACGACCACGGCGAGATCGCCCTGCCCGACCATTGCGCCACGGCCTTCTTCCGCATCCTGCAGGAGTCGCTCACGAATATCGTCCGGCACGCCAACGCGACGCACGTGACGGTGGAGCTGCGCCTGAACGGCGGCTGGCTGTCGCTGACGGTGCGCGACAACGGCTGCGGCTTGCCGCCCGGCGGGCGCAACAAGTACGGCTCGTTCGGCCTGGTCGGCATCGAGGAGCGCATCGTGATCCTCGGCGGTACTTGCGCCGTGTTCAGCGAACCGCACGGCGGCACGACCGTCATGGTCTCGGCACCCGTCGTCGGCGGTCCGGACCACCCACTACCCGCTCCGATCGAGCACGGCTCCGGCTCGTCCGTCATCTGACATCGGTGCGCGCCGCTCGTTTTCTTTCCCTCCGTTATTCTCTCCGGATATAGCTACCTCATCCAAAGGTTTCGCTGTATCCAATTAAGCAACAAATGTTGTTTATTTGACAAATATCAATAACATGGTGAATTGCCTCAACTACATTGAGCACGTGTAAGACACGTCTGCAAATCTTACAGTGTGTTGCCCGAAGTCATCACATGCTCCATGGAAATGTTGTTCGAAAGCAGCAGATTCACCGCATAAAACCATAATTAGGGATAGCAGTACTTAATCAAACATTACGAGGAAACCCATGAACACCAACGACCTGTTTAAAGCCGTGATGCAACTCGACCTGGAACCGATCAAGATGAAACTGATGCACGCCGCATCGGGCGAAGGCTGGAGCCTGGAAAAGGCCAATGCCGTGGAAAAGGAATATCGCCGTTTCCTGTGCCTGATGAAGATGTATCCGGACGAGGACACCGCGCCGCTGGTCGACGTCGACACGTTCTGGCACTACCACATCCTCGACACGATGAAATACGCCGCCGACTGCGAACAGGCCTTCGGCTACTTCCTGCACCACTATCCGTACGTCGGCATGCGCGGCGAGGATGACGAGCAGTTCCGCCTCGACAGCGGCGACCGCATGCGCGAACTGTACGAAGCCACGTTCGGCGAAACCTATCCGGGCGCCGTCGCCCAGGCCGCGGACGGCGCCAGCGCCTACTGCGCGAGCCCCCGCATCGAAGCCGCCTACTGCGCGAGCCCCCGTATCGAGGCGGCCTATTGCGCCAGCCCGCGCATCGAAGCACGCGAAGGGGCCGTCGCCGCGACCGCGTATTGCGCCAGCCCGCGGATCGACACGGCCTACTGCGCCAGCCCGCGCATCGAGGCACGCGAAGGGGCCGTTGCCGCGACCGCGTATTGCGCCAGCCCGAGGATCGGCACGGCCTATTGCGCGAGCCCCCGTATCGAGGCGGCTTATTGCGCCAGCCCAAGGGTCGGCACGGCCTATTGCGCCAGCCCGCGCATCGAAGCACGCACCAGCGCCGTTGCCGCGACCGCATATTGCGCCAGCCCGAGGGTCGGCACGGCCTACTGCGCCAGTCCCCGGGCCGAAACGCAACCCGGTCGCAGCGAGGCGGCCACCGCCTAGTGCGCCAGTGGACGACAGGTGAGCCGACACGGCAACACCTTTCAATTCTTGCAATACGCCTGCCCGCTCCGGTTTCCGGAGCGGGCTTTCTTTTTTTAAAGGAGTTCGCGCGACACTCGACACGAGTTTTGCAACAAATTAACATTGCATGTCCGGCCGCGCTGGAACACATTTTTTGGGAAGCGTATTTTCATGGCGACGACGCTGAGAGACACATTTTCGGTAACCCGGTTCTCGTTCTGGGCCGGAGCATTGCTGTCTTCGCTGGTCGGCGCGCTGCTGTATTTATTCACGGCACGCTCTATCGAGAGCGATGCCGAAGCCCGTTTCATCAGCCACGCCAGGCATGCGCAAAGCGTCATCAATGTCCGCGTGAAATCGTACACGGACCTGTTGCGTGCCACGGGCAGCATGATCCAGAGTTCCGACTTCCTGACGCACCAGGGCTTCCATGAATTCGTGGCTGGACTGGACCTGGCCAGGAACTTCCCGGCGGTCGACTACATCAATTACGCGGTCCAGGTGCCGCAGGAGCGGCGCGACGCATTCGTCGCCGAACTGCGCACGGACGTGTCGCACATCTTTGGCAAGCCGGTCGACCTGGACATCACGCCACCCGGCATCCGGCCATCGTACCTGGTCGTCACCTTCGTCGAACCTGCGCCGCCGGGCGCCCACTACTATGCGATCGACCTGAAGGCCAACCGCTATTTCGGGACCAAACTGCTGGAAGAGCGCGACAGCGGCATGATTTTTTCGACCGGTACGCCGATCCCGATGTTGTCACGCCCGAACAATATCTACGTGGGGATGCGCATGCCGGTCTACCGCAAAGGGCTGCCGCTGCGCACGGTCGACCAGCGCCGCGCAGCCTACGCGGGTTCGCTCGGCATCGCGTTCAGTATTCCCAAGCTGCTGAACGGCGTCATGGACGAAGTCCCGGTCGCGAACCTGCGCATGACGCTGTACGACGTCGGACCGGGCATCGACGCCCGCGGCCAGCCTACGGTGGCGAAGCCGCTCGCGTTGTTCGACAGTCGCGGCACGCCCGCCGAGCCGGCGCCATCGCTCGACACCGGCGATGACGTGTTCACGACCAGCCTGCCGCTCGATTTCAATGGCCGTCCCTGGAAAACGACGTTCAGCGCACCCAGGGCCGCGCTGTACACGGAATTCGACACCTATTATCCGAAGCTCATGATGGCCTTCGGTTTCCTCGGCTCGATCCTGCTGTACGCGCTGCTGCACACGCTCACGTCGTCGCGCCGTGCCGCCCTCGAACTGGCGCGGGAGATGACGAGCGAGCTGCGCGAAAGCCAGGCGAGGCTGCAGCTGTCGCACCAGAAGCTCAGGCGCCTGGCCGACCATGCGTACCAGATCAAGGAAATGGAGCGCAAGCGCATCGCACGCGAGATCCACGACGACCTCGGCCAGAGCCTGCTCGCGCTGCGCATCGAGGCCGAACTGCTGGCCGGACGCACGAAGGACTCGCACAGCCACCTGCACAAGCGCGCCCGTTCCACCTTGCTGCAGATCGACACGACGATCAAGAGCGTGCGCCAGATCATCAACGACCTGCGCCCGACCGTGCTCGACCTGGGCCTGTCCGCGGCCGTCGAGTGGCAGGTCAACCAGTTCCAGCGGCGCACCGGCATCCAGTGCCAGATCCAGGACGACCACGGCGAAATCGACCTGCCCGACCACTGCGCCACCGCGTTCTTCCGCATCCTGCAGGAGTCGCTCACGAACATCGTCCGGCACGCCAACGCGACGCACGTGACGGTGGAGCTGCGCCTGGACGGCGCCTGGCTGTCGCTGACGGTGCGCGACAACGGCTGCGGCCTGCCGCCCGGCGGGCGCAACAAGTACGGCTCGTTCGGCCTGGTCGGCATCGAGGAGCGCATCGCGATCCTCGGCGGTACGTGCACCGTGTACAGCGAACCGAACGGCGGCACGACCGTCATGGTGTCGGCGCCCGTCATCGGCGGGCCCGAACCCGTTTTGTCCCACGAACAAGAGCACGGCGCGGGCTCGGCCGTCATCTGACATGCTCATCGGCTAGCCCTACTCCACATTCAAGCGCTTGCATAGCCGTTCAAGCAATGCATGTTATTTGTTTGACAAATATCAAAATCTGGGTGAATTGCCTCAACTACATTGAGGACGTGTAAGACACGCCCGTACATTCCTTAACCCTTCACAAGGATGACCATGAACACCAACGACCTGTTCGACGCTGTGATGCAACTCGACCTGGAACCGATCAAGATGAAGCTGATGCACGTGGCATCGGGCGAAGGCTGGAGCCTGGAAAAGGCCAATGCCGTGGAAAAGGAATATCGCCGTTTCCTGTGCCTGATGAAGATGTATCCGGACGAGGACACCGCGCCGCTGGTCGACGTCGACACGTTCTGGCACTACCACATCCTCGACACGATGAAATACGCCGCCGACTGCGAACAGGCCTTCGGCTACTTCCTGCACCACTATCCGTACGTCGGCATGCGCGGCGAGGATGACGAGCAGTTCCGCCTCGACAGCGGCGACCGCATGCGCGAACTGTACGAAGCCACGTTCGGCGAAACCTATCCGGGCGCCGTCGCCCAGGCCGCGGACGGCGCCAGCGCCTGGTGCGCGAGCCCGCACATCGAGCCGGCGCAGAACGCCGCCGCATGGTGCGCAAGCCCGCATTCCGCGGGCAAGGACGCTGCCGCCACCGCATGGTGCGCGAGCCCGCATACCGCCAACAAGGCTGTCGCCGCCACCG
This sequence comes from uncultured Massilia sp., assembly GCA_966211695.1. Classification (GTDB taxonomy): domain Bacteria; phylum Pseudomonadota; class Gammaproteobacteria; order Burkholderiales; family Burkholderiaceae_D; genus Telluria. The sequence continues at coordinate 33,007 of CBIHOW010000024.1, forward strand.
CGTGGTGCGCCAGTCCGCACATCGACAAACTGACCCGGCGCGCGATCGACACCGCCTGGTGCGCGAGCCCGCACATCGGCAAGCTGACCCAGGGCGGCAACGCCACCGCCTGGTGCGCCAGCCCGCATACCGCCAGCAAGGCTGCCGCCTGAACGGATCAGGCCGCGCTGGTCTCCGCCCGCACCATCAGCGCACGCAGCTCGCGGATGCTGTAGTCGGACACCTCGTGCATGCGCAGCAGGATCGTGGCCCCGATCGGCAGGGTGTTGTGGCGGATCTTGCTGATCACGGGCGGCGCCACTTCCAGCAGGCGCGACAGCGCGGCATCGTTCTTGAGCTTGAGTTTATTGATGATGGCGTCGAGCACCCGGTTCGGGTCGTACTCGGCGCCCTCGGGGATACGTCGGATGGGCATGTTCGTCTTTCGCTAGTGACATCCATGGGAAATTTTCCACAACCCATGGTGGGTTATGGAAAATCAGCCAGTTTCGGGAAATATAAGTTCTTTGTATGGTCGCTCTACGGCGAACCCGAATGATACATGGATTAGTTGCGAAATGCTTAAGCCGCCCTTATTCCATCGCCGACGTGCGGATAGCACAGGCGGGCCCGCAATTCCTTGCCGATGCGGCGGTTCTCCAGCCGGCGCGACTCCGACATGAACGACAACAGCATGGGCGACACCGCCTGTTCCAGCTCGGCGCGCGCGAGACGCGGCGGCCGGGCCAGGCCGAAGGCGTCGGCCACGAGATCGAAATAATCCCCCATCTTCATGCGCGTATCGTCGGACGCGTTATAGACCCGGCCGGGCCGCGCGCGGAACAGCGCCAGCGCGCACAGGCGGGCCAGGTCGTCCGCGTGGATGTGGTTCGTGTACACGTCGTCCGCGGTCGCCAGCGCCGGCGTGCCGCGCTGCAGCCGCTCGATGGGCAGGCGGTCCGCCGCATAGATGCCGGGCGCGCGCAGGATCGCCACCTTGCCCCCGCTCGCCACGGCCCACGCGCGCAGCACGCGTTCCGCATCCACCCGGCGGCGCGCGCGCGCATTGCGCGGGGCGACGGGCGTCGTCTCGGGAGTCGCCGCGCCGCCACGGTCGCCGTAGACGCCCGTGGTGCTGACATAAACCACCCGCGCGCCCTCGGGTAGAATGGCGGTCAAATTGCGCGTGCGCAAATCGAGCGCGCCGTCCTGCGGTGGCGGCGCAAGATGAACGACCCGCTGCGCCAGTCCGGCCAGGCGTTTCAGCGTCCCGGGCCGGTCGAGGTCGGCCACGACGGGGATGGCGCCCGCCGCACGGAGTGCCGCGCACCGGGCCGGCTGGCTCGTCACGGCGAACACGCGAAAATGCTCGCGCACCAGCGGCAGCAGACGCATGCCGACGTCGCCGCAGCCCACGATCAGGAGGCGCGGCTTGTTGAACCTGACATTGTTCTTTGTGACATTGTTTTTTGTATCCATTCGAGGATTGTATGACGTTTCAGATCACTGTCCAGCCCAGCGGCCACCACTACGACTGCGAGGCGGACGAAACCGTGCTTGCGGCCGCGATCCGCTCCGGCATCGGCCTGCCGTACGGCTGCAAGAACGGCGCCTGCGGTTCCTGCAAGGGCAAGGTCGTCGAAGGCACGATCCACCACAAGCCGCACCAGGCGCGCGCCCTGTCCGAGCAGGAAAAGCTGCAGGGCTTGGCGCTGATGTGCTGTGCCGTGCCCGAGGGCGACGTGGTGATCGAAGCGCGCGAAGTGGGCGGCAGCAGCGAATACCCCGTGCGCAAGATGCCGACCCGCGTCACCGCCATCCGCCGCGCCGCGCCGGACGTCGCCATCCTGACGCTGCAGCTGCCGGCCAACGAAGCCCTCGCCTACCGCGCCGGCCAGTACATCGAATTCATGCTCAAGGACGGCAAGCGCCGCGCCTACAGCATCGCCAGCGCGCCGTCGCTGGGCGGCCCGATCGAGCTGCACATCCGGCACCTGCCCGGCGGTGTGTTCACGGATCATGTTTTCTCGACGATGAAGGAGCGCGACATCCTGCGCTTCGAAGGTCCGCTGGGCACGTTCTTCCTGCGCGAGGACTCCAGCAAGCCGATCGTGCTGCTGGCGTCGGGCACCGGCTTCGCCCCGGTCAAGGCGCTCGTCGAGCACATGATCCACCTGAAGTCGGAACGTCCCGTCGCCCTGTACTGGGGCGGACGCCGGCCGCAGGACCTGTACATGCACGAGCTGTGCGAGCAGTGGGCGCGCGAGCTGCCGCATTTCACGTACGTGCCGGTCATCTCGGACGCGCTGCCGGAAGACGCCTGGACCGGCCGCACGGGCTTCGTGCACGCGGCGGTGATGCAGGACATCCCCGACCTGTCCAATCACCAGGTGTATGCGTGCGGCGCGCCGATCATGGTCGATTCCGCGCGGCGCGACTACGTCGAACGCTGCGGCCTGCCGGCCGACGAGTTCTACGCCGACGCCTTCACGACGGAAGCGGACCTGGCCCAGCCCTGACGTCCCCGGGCGGCGCGCACATGCAGACGCGATTCCTGTATATCTCGACAAGGAATTGGAGTATGTTCCCGTTTGCCCCGGCCACACCGGCCGGTTCCCAAACAAGAAAGGGTCCAATAACATGCATAAGACGCTCCGCCGTGCCCCTGTCCTGCTCGCCCTGTCGGCCGCCCTGCTGACGGGTATCCTCCCCGCCCACGCTGCCGACCAGGCCGGCAGCAACTGGCAATCCGTCCTCGCCAGCCCGCTGCGCACCGACGACGACCGCAAGGGCGACGAACACCGCAAGTCCGCCGAATTCCTCACGTTCGCCCAGGTGAAGCGGGGCATGAAGGTGCTCGACGTGTCGTCCGGCGGCGGCGCCACCGCGGCCCTGCTGACGGCGGCCGTGGGCAGCAAGGGCGAAGTCTGGGCCCAGAACGCCAAGCCGAACGCCAAGCTGGACGCGCGCCTGGGCCAGGCCACGCTGCCGAACCTGCACGCCGTCGTGGCGGACTTCAGCGATCCGGTCCCGAAAGGCACGCCGCCGCTGGACCTCGTCACGATCAACATGTCGTACCACGACATCGTCAACACGCCGGCCGACCGCGCCGCGATGAACAAGCGCCTGTACGACGCGCTGAAGCCGGGCGGCCACCTCGTCATCATCGACAACGCGGCCAAGAAAGGCAGCGGCCTCACGGCCACGAAGACCCTGCACCGCATCGACGAAGACACGGTCGTCGACGAAGTGACGAAGGCCGGCTTCAAGGTCGACGCCAGGAGCGACTACCTGCGCGCGCCGTCCGATCCGCGCGAGCAGCCGTTCTTCGAAATGAAGGGCGCGCCGGACGACAAGTTCGCGATCCGGTTCGTCAGGAAGTAAAGCCGACGTCAGCGCATTGCGCGGACATCAGGCACAATGAGGGTTGCATTCCCGCCATTCCCTCTCCCAACCTATGTCCGTGCTTTCTCCGACAGGGCGCCTTGCCGTCCTGCGCAACCGTAACGTCTCCTTCTACCTGTCCTCGCGTTTCCTCGGCACGCTCGCCGTCCAGATGCAGAGCGTGGCCATCGGCTGGCAGGTCTACCAGATCACGCACAGCCTGTTCGACCTCGGCCTCATCGGCCTCGCCCAGTTCGCCCCGTTCCTCGTCCTGATTCTGTGGGCGGGCCACGTGGCGGACACGCACAACCGCCGCAACATCGTCCTCGCGTGCATGGCCACGCAGCTGCTGTGCAGCCTGCTGCTCGTCGCGTTCACGCTGTCCGGCAGCAAGGCCATATGGCCCGTGTACGCCGTGCTCGTGCTGTTCGGCAGCGCACGGGCCTTCATGCAGCCGGCGTCGCAGGCCGTGCTGCGCAACCTCGTCGACACGAAAGATTTCTCGCAGGCCGTGGCGCTGAGCTCCTCGCAATTCCAGGTGGCCGTGATCGCCGGTCCCGTGCTGGGCGGCCTGCTGTACGTGTTCGGGCCGAACGTCGTGTATGCCGTGTCGAGCACCCTGCTCGTCATCGCCGTGCTGCTGATGTCCGGCACGAAGAGCGCGCCGCAAGCCGGAACCAAGGCGCCCGTCAGCTGGCACACGCTGCTCGAAGGACTGCGCTTCGTGTGGTCGCGGCCGATCGTGCTGGGCGCCATTTCGCTCGACCTGTTCGCCGTGCTGTTCGGCGGCGCCACCGCCCTGCTGCCCGCGTACGCCCACGACGTGCTGCATGCCGGGCCGACGAGCCTCGGCCTGCTGCGTACGGCGCCGGGTGCGGGCGCCACGCTGTGCTCGATCGCGCTCGCGTTCTGGCCCATCACGCGCAAGGTCGGCCCATGGATGTTCGGCGGCGTCGCCCTGTTCGGCGCGGCCACCGTGACGATGGGCCTGACGCACAGTTTCTATGTCGCCCTCGTCGCGCTGTTCCTGCTGGGCGCGGGCGACATGGTCAGCGTCTACATCCGCCACCTGCTCGTGCAGTACGAGACGCCGGACGAGATCCGCGGCCGCGTCAGCGCCGTGAACGCCGTGTTCATCGGCGCCTCCAACGAACTGGGCGAATTCGAATCGGGCCTCACCGCGAGCTGGTTCGGCCTCGTGCGCGCGATCGTGTTCGGGGGCGTCGCCACGCTCGTCGTCACGGGCACGTGGATGAAGCTGTTCCCCGTGCTGTCGCGCATGGACCGCTTCCCGCACCACGAAGCGGAACAGGCCGCCAAGGCTGGGGCCACGTGATGGAAGCGCGCGCCGGCTTCCTGTTGCGCTTCATCCAGAGCCGCCCGTACCTGCTCGGCGCGCTGGCGCTCGGCGTGATCGTCGGCATCCTCGTCCCGAGTCACTACAGCGACCTGCGGCGCGCCCTGATCGGGTGGAACAGCGGCGTCTGGACCTATCTGCTGGCGATGGCGTGGACGATGTTCCGCGCCGACCACAGCCGGGTACGCGCGATCGCCGAAAAGCAGGACGAAAGCGGCGGCGCCGTGCTGGGCGCCGTCGTCGTCGGCGCGATCCTGAGCGTCTACGCCATCGTGACGGAACTGGCGAACATGAAGGAAGCGTCGGAGCACGTGAAGGCGCTGCACTACGGGTTCACGGCGCTGACCGTGATCGGATCCTGGCTGCTGGTCGGCGTCATGTACTGCCTGCATTACGCGCACATCTACTACACGGCCAGCAAGCACGCGCTGCCGCTGGAATTCCCCGACCAGCACACGCAGCCGAACTACTGGGACTTCCTGTACTTTTCGTTCACGCTGTCGGTCGCCGTGCAGACGTCGGACGTGACGGTCAAGACGCGCGCCATGCGCAAGCTCGTGCTGGGCCACTGCGTGCTGGCCTTCTTCTTCAACCTCGTCATCCTCGGCCTGTCCGTGAACATCGCGGCGAGCCTCGTGAACACCTGAGTGCGCGTGCGGGACGCCGGTTTTTCTCCGGAGCGGGTAACATCGATGCAAATGTGACCACTTTTGGAGGAGTTTATGGAAGTTAATGTCAACACCGATAACACCATCCAGCGCCACTCGGGCCTCGACGAACGCGTCCGCACCATGGTCGAAGAAGCCATTTCCCGCTTCGGCGACCACGTCCGCCGCGTGGACGTGCACCTCTCCAACGAGAACAAGGAAAAGCACGAAGACGGCAGCAACTACTGCATGATGGAAGCGCTCGTCTCGGGCTATGCGCCCGTCGTCGTGCATGCGCATGCGGAAAACCTGCAGCAGTCGATCACGAGCGCCGTCGGCAAGCTCAAGCGCGCACTGGACAGCGCCATCGGCCGCCTGAACGACAAGAACAAGCGCGAACCGCTGCCCGTGGATGCCGAGTCCGATAAAAACCTGACGAGCAATTCCTGATCGCCACCGCGGCAACGGACTGCCACTTCCGTTGCCCGCGAAAAGTGTTGCAAAAATAAAATGTACTTGCGTCATCCGGAGCGTCCCGCTACGCTTGTCCGGACAACCGCAAGTACCATGACCACGACCGCACATCCCACACCCGCCGCCCGTGCGGACAAGCTCCTGACCATCGAAGCGGCCCGCGGCATCGCCGCCCTGCTCGTCGCCTTCTTCCATGGCTCGCACGTCGTCGAACTGGCCCAGCCGGGACGCGGCGCGCCGTTCGGCGGCTTCTTCGGTTTCGGCCACGCGGGCGTACCGTTCTTCTTCGTCCTGTCCGGCTACATCATCTACTGGATCCACCATGCCGACTTCGACCGTCCCGACCGGCTCGGTTCGTTCGCGTGGAAACGCGCCACGCGCATCTATCCGCTGTACCTGGTCGTGATGGCCCTGGTCACGGCGAAATTCTGGTTCGCCGGGAACTTCGAATGGGACTACTGGGTGAAATCCGTGCTGCTGCTGCCGCAGAGCCAGCTGCCGATGCTGATCCAGTCCTGGACCCTCGTCCACGAAGTCCTGTTCTACGCCCTGTTCGGCCTGGCCATCTGGCGCGTGCGCGTGAGCCGCTGGGTGCTGCTTGCGTGGGCGATCCTGTTCTGCACGGCGCGCGTGGTCGACCTGCGCCTGCCGCCGGGCCTGTTCGGCGACACCGTCCGCACGCTCGCCTCGCCCTACAACCTGCTGTTCCTGCTCGGCATGGGCGTGGCCTGGGTGCTGCGCCATCGGACGATCGCCTTCCCCCGGCTGCTCGCGCTGGCGGGCGGCCTCGTCTTCCTCGCCACCGGCCTCGTGGAAGATACGGGCCTGTACAAGAGCATGGCCGAGCACGGCCTGCTGCCGGTGCTGCTGTACGGCGTGAGTTCCGCCTGCCTCATCACGGGCCTCGTCGCGGCCGAAACCGCGACGAGGCCCGACGGCAGCCTGCGCGTGGGCCGTATCGGCGGCCTGCTGGGCGCGCTGTCCTATCCGCTGTACCTCACGCACGGCATCGCGATCAGCATCGCCGTCGAGGTCGCCCGCAAGCTGCACTACGCCGGATCGGGCGCGCTGCTGCTGACCGGTGCCGTGGCCGTGGCGTGCGTGGCGGCGCTGGTCGTGCACCGCTGCGTGGAAAAGCCGGTGGCAACATGGCTGCGCAACGTGTGGGCCCGCCGCGGCGCGGCGCCGGCCTTTACCTGAGCGTTCGTAGGTAGCGCAGCCCGGCCAGCGCCCGGCTGCCGTACCACGACATCATTTCTCCGTCGACGAATTGGACGGGAATCCCCAGCTGCTTTTCCAGCGCGTCCGCGTGGTCTTCCGTGAAACGGTAGGGCTCCGTCGACAGCAGCACGGCATCGAGCCCGTCGACGAGGTCCTGCGACCAGGCAAAGCGCGGATAGCGGTCCGTGCCCAGGTCCGGCACGCGCCAGCCCAGTTCGGCCAGCATGTTCGCGATATACGTGTCCTTCGACACCGTCATCCACGGATCCTGCCAGATGCAGTACAACACGGTGCGCGCCGGGCCTTTCGGTGACGCGTGCAGCGCCGCGTACTCGGCCTCGAACTCGTCGCACCAGCGCGCGGCGGCCTCCTCCGCCCCGAAGATCCCGCCCATCAGCCGCGCTAGGTGCAGGTTGTCGCGCGGCGTGTTCGGATGCGTGACGACGACGTGCGGCACGAATTCGGCCAGTCGATCCACGGTCGGCTTTTCGTTCTCGTCGATGTTGACGACGACGTGCGTGGGCGCGAGCTTGCGGATCTTCTCGATGTTGACGTCCTTCGTGCCGCCCACCTTGGGGATGGACGCGACGACGTCGCGCGGATGGATGCAGAAGCCGGTACGGCCGACGAGCTTGCCGGCCAGGCCCAGGTCGCACAGCAGTTCGGTGATCGAAGGCACGAGGCAGACGATGCGCGCGCCGGGCGCGGGTGCGTGGCGGTGGCCGAGCGCGTCGGCCAGGAAATCGGGTATGCGTGTCATGCCGTCATTGGAACACTGTTGTTTATCGGCGCCAAGTATCGGTGTTGGCATTTCTTTCAGATATCATATGATGATGACAATACAACACCTACCCACCTCGATTGCCTTGGCCGTGGCGCTTGCCCTGGTCCAGCTCGGTAATGCCCGTGCGCAGGACGCTGCCGACGCACAGCCCCCCATCGTCGTCGTCGACGGCAAGCGCGCGAGCCTGATGTCGGCCCAGGACATCAAGCGCCAGCGGCTCGGCATCGTCGACGCCGTCGTCGCCGAAGACATCACCAGGCTGCCCGACATCAGCGTCACGGACGCGCTGCAGCGCATCACCGGCGTGCAGATCCTGCGCGACCGCGGCGAAGGTTCGGGCGTCGCGATCCGCGGGCTGACCCAGATGGAAACGACGCTCAACGGCCGCGAAGTCTTCACCGCGGGCACGGGCCGCAACCTGGATTTCGCGGACATCCCCGCCGAGCTGCTGGCCGGCATCGACGTGTACAAGACGTCATCCGCGGACCTGATCGAAGGCGGCGTCGGCGGCACGATCGACCTGCGCACGCGCCGTCCGTTCGACTTCAGCGGCCGCCAGGTCGCCGGTTCGGTGCGCCTGCTCCGCGGCGATCTCGCCAAGCGCACGCAGCCCCAGTTATCCGTCCTCGCGAGCGACCGCCGCCCGGTCGGCGGCGGCGAAGCCGGCCTGCTCGTGACCCTGTCGCACCAGATGCGCGCGTGGCGCGAGGACATGAAATCGGCCGGCAATCCGGTCACGCGCGACGACGTCGTGCCCGGGCAGCGCGTCGTCGTCCCCAACGGCACGTCGGAAACGACGAGCATCGGCGACCGCGAACGCAATGCCGCCGGCTTCGTCCTGCAATGGCGTCCGGACCGGGCGCTCGAGCTGTACGCCGAGGGCACCTACGCGGAATTCAGGACGAAACAGGATTCGCAGCAGATCAACGTCATGCCGTCGCCCACGTTCGTCGCCGGCAGTCCGGTCCTCTTCCCGGGGACGAACGACCTGCGGCGCATCACGTGGACCGATGCGGCGATGTCCGTGCTGAGCGCAGCCCGCGACGTGACGGACCGCACGCGCCAGCTCGCCGTCGGCGGCCGCTGGACCGGCCCCGCGCTGACGGTCACGGCGGACCTGAGCCGCACGTCGGCCAGTGATTACCTGTTCTACTCCGGACCTTACCTGGCCGGCAAGGTCGCCAGCTTCACGCAGGACGTCTCGACGAAGGTGCCCGCCACCACCGTGGCCGGCACGAATCTGCTCGACCCCGCCAGCTTCCGCTACGACGGCGTCGCCTACCGCACCCGTCCGTACGCCGGCAGCCTGACGGCCGCGCGGCTCGACGGCACGGTCCGGCTGGCGCATCCGTTCTTCACGACCGTGTCCGCGGGTGTGCGCCTGGCCAGGCGCGGCGCCGGCAACGCGCCCGGGCAGATCGTCGCGGACAAGAGCGTCGACGGGCTCAAGGCCCCCGACAAGGCGGCTTACCTGATGCCGAACCCGTACGGCGACTTCTTCCCGGGCCAGGGTGTGTCCAGCATCGGCAACTTCCTCGTGGCGAACCTGGCCACGGCGCGCGACGCCATCGGCTTGCGCAACGCGTTCGGCATCACCGCGCCGGTACCGGCATCCGCCAACCCGCTGTCGCTGTGGGACATCCGCGAGGACACGCACACCGCCTACGCGATGACGACCTTCAAGGGCCTGGATGCGTCCCTCGACGGCAACGCGGGGCTGCGCATCGTCCATACCCGGGAACGCGTGTCGGGTGCGCAGGCGGTTCCCGCCAAGGGCACGATCGCCCCCATCGACGTCGACAGCGGCACGACCGATGTCCTGCCGAGCGCGAACCTGCGCTATCGCCTGCGGGACGGACTCTACCTGCGCGCCGCGGCCTCGAAGACGATCACGCATCCCGATTTCAACCAGCTGTCGCCGTCGCTGACGCTGACCCCGAACGCCATCAACCCGTCGCAGAACCAGGGCAGCGCCGGCAATCCGGACCTGAAGGCCGTCCGGTCCACGAACCTGGACGTGGCCGTGGAACGCTATGTCGATCCGGTGACCTCGCTGTATGCGACGGTGTTCCTGAAGCACGTCGACGGCTTCGTCACCAACGTCGGCGCTCCGGAAACGCACGATGGCGCCGTGTACCAGGTCACCCGCCCGCGCAACGGCAACAAGGCCGACATCGCGGGCGCGGAAGCGGGCTACCAGCAATTCTTCGACGCCCTGCCGGGATGGATGAGCGGACTGGGCATGCAAGCCAACTACACCTGGGTGCACAGCGACATGCCGAACAGTACCACCGGCGGCAACCAGCCGTTGCCGAACCTCTCCAGGCACAGCGTCAACCTGGTCGGCATGTACGAAAAAGACGCGCTGTCGGCGCGCGTCGCGTACAACTGGCGCGCAAAGTTCCTGAGCGGTTACACCAGCGTCGTGGGCGTCGGTACGTTGCCGGTCTTCATGCGCGGCTACGGCTGGCTCGACGCATCGCTCACGTACCGGGTCAGCGACAAGCTCAGCCTGTCGCTGGAGGGCACGAACCTCCTGCGCACCGTCCGCTCGACGTATTTTGGCGTCCCGACCCGGCCCCAGACCGCGTGGCTCAACGACCGCCAGATCGGCGTGGTGGCCATGCTGCGCCTGTGACGGCATCAGGATTTCCTGATGCCACCTTCCTGAAGGACTATCCCAAAATCAAGACCGCCTGATTTTCAAGCGGCCCATTCTCCGGCACTCTCGTTCATTATCAGTAATTACACATGAGAAGCTGACAGGAACCGGGGGAAATGATGGCGGTACAACGGGCTGGCGACGGCGACTACGATGGCCAGCGTGCGCGCCGCGTTTGAAGACATGGACGTGCGCAAGATGAGACTGTTCGCCCTGGCCGGCAGCAGCGTCCTGGGCCTCGTCTGCGCGGTCGCCGTGTTCACGCTCCATATCGGGCGCCAGGGCGGACCGGACTGGAACGCGGCCCTGGAGATGTCCTTGCTGTCGGCCGGACTGACAGGCGTGGTGGCCCTGGGCGGCCACGCGATCGGGCTGCGCAACCTGAGCATCCGGCAGAAACGGCTCGAGGACGACCTGCGCCGGCGCGAGGAGGAATACCGCACGCTGGCGCTGTTCGACGAACTGACCGGATTGCCCAACCGGACGCTGCTGACCGATCGCGTGCGCCAAGCGATTGCCGACGGGGCCCGCTCCGGCACCCAGTTCGGGTTCATGATCGTCGGCCTGGACCAGCTCGGGGAGGTCAACGATTCGCTCGGCCGCGGCGCCGCCGACGCGCTGCTGTGCGAGGCGGGCATGCGGCTGCAATGCCAGATGCGTCCCAGCGACACGGTGGCCCGGCTGGGCGGGGATGAATTCGCCGTGCTGCTGCCCGGCGTGCGCGGGCCGGACGAGTTCGGCCTCGTCGCCCGCACATTCATCGACGCGCTGGCGGCGCCCTACCTGCTCGAGGGGCGCGAGGTCGTCGTCTCGGCCAGCATCGGTATCGCCCTGTACCCGAACGACAGCGTCGCCCTCGACGAGTTGTTCCGCTTCGCCGGTTCGGCAATGAACCATGCGCGGCGCACGGGGCTGAACAACTTCCAGTTCCATGTGGCGCAACTGACGACGCGGTCGGCGGCACGCCTCGAGTTGGCGGCCGCGCTGCACAAGGCCGTGCGCGGCCGCGAACTCGAGCTGTACTTCCAGCCGCAGATCGACTTGCGCGACGGCGCGGTCACCGGCGTCGAGGCCCTGCTGCGCTGGCACCGGCCGGACCACGGCTTCGTCGCGCCGGACAAGTTCATTCCGATCGCCGAGGAATCCGGCCTCATCGTCGAGATCGGCGAATGGGTGCTCGCCACCGCCTGCCGCGCCGTCGTCGCGTGGAACGGCGGCCTGGCCCGGCCGATCGCCGTCTCCGTCAACGTCTCCACGCGCCAGTTCATCCGCCACGATTTCGTCGCCACGGTCGAACGCGTGCTGGCCGCCACCGGCTGCCGGCCGGAGTGGCTGAAGCTGGAAATCACCGAAAGCCTCCTGTTGGAAGACAACGAGGACATCGCGCGCATGCTCGGCCGCCTGCATGCGCTGGGCCTCGTGATCTCCATCGACGACTTCGGCACCGGCTATTCGGCGCTCGGCTACCTGAACCGGTTTCCCGTCAGCCAGATCAAGATCGACCGTTCGTTCGTCAGCGACATCCCGCAGGACAGCGACAAGAGCGAACTGGTCAAGGCGATCCTGTCGATGGCCGCGGCGCTGCGGCTGCAGGTGATCGCCGAAGGGGTCGAGACGACGGCCCAGGTCGACTGCCTGAAGGCGCACGGCTGCCGCTTCGTGCAGGGCTATTTGTTCGGTGCGCCGATGCCGGGCGCGGCGCTGGAAGCCGTCCTGCCGCTGGGTGCGGACTCGTCCGCGCCTGCTATCATGGCATGTCCCCCTTCCGAATCGACGAGTCCAGTACGATGACGCGCCATCTCTTCGTGTTCCTTGCCTGTCTCGCGTTGAGCGGCGGGGCGCGCGCGCTGACGCTGCAGGAATGGCGCGGCCAGGTCGAAACGATGCGCCTGCTCGCCGAACGCGACGTGCAGGAAGCGTACCAGCGCGCCACGCAACTGTCCGAGGAGGTGCCGCTCGGCGCCACGCCGGTCGACCGCGCGCGCGCGCTCAACGCGCTGGCGCGCGCCGAGGTCTACCAGGCCCGCACGGAAGATGCCCAGGTGCATGCGGAGCAGGCCTTGCAGCTGGCCATGCAGGTCCAGGACCGTGCCGGCCAGGCCGAGGCCTACCTCAACCTGTCCGTGAATGCGATCTTCCGCGGCCGCGTCGACGACATCGTCACGTACTCGCTGCGCAGCATGACGGTGCTGGAAGGCGTCAACCGGCGCGACCTGCAGGGCGAAGCGATGCTGCGCACGGCCATGATGTACCGCCGCATCGGCCAGTTCGACGAATCCGTCACGCTGTGCATGCGCGAGATGGAAGTGGCGCGGCGCTTCGCCGACCCGCTCGAGCTGGCCTACGCGCGCCAGTGCATGGCCATCTCCTACGACCTGAGCGGGCGCCGCAAGGAGGCGCTCGAACACTACACGAGGATGTACGAAGCGGCGCACGGCGCGGGATTGCGGTTGCAGGAAGGCTATGCGCTGATCGGCATGGGCAACATCAAGGGCGACTTCGGCGACCCGGCCGGGGGCGAAGCATTGATCCGCCAGGGCATCGACCAGTTCCGCGCCGTGCACACGTCGACGGGCCTCGGCTTCGGCATGCTGAACCTGGCCGAGCGGCTGCGCAACCGGAAGGCGACGGCCACCGCCATGCCCCTGTACGACGAAGTCGAAGCGATCTATGTCGGGCAGCACAACCGCATCGGCCTGTGGTTCACGTATAACGCGCGCAGCAAGGCCTACGAACAGCTCGGGCAGCTGGCGGCGGCGTGGGCCGACGCCGAAAGCGCCTACCGGATCGCGAAGGAAATCAACTTCCCCCTCTACATGAGCGAGAGCGCGCGCCGCCTGGCCGGCGTCTACGCGGCGCGCGGCGACCACCGGCGCGCCTACCAGATGTCGATGGAGGCGGCCGACATGAGCGCCAAGGGGGCGGTCGAGAAATCGGGCGCGCGCATGCTCGAACTGGCGCAGCGCTACGAAACGGAAACCAAGCAGCGCGCGATCGACGACCTGGCGCGGCGCAACGAGCAGCAGGCGTTCGAATTGAAGCAGCGCGAACTGCGGCAGCGCTGGACGTGGACCGTGCTCGGCGCCTGTGTCGCCTTCCTGGTGGGCACGAGCTATTTCCTCGTGCGCCTGCGCAAGTCCCACCGCATGCTGTCGGCGACGAACCAGAAATTGCGCCAGTCGCAGGCCGAACTGCAGGAACTGAACGGCAGCCTCGAGCAGCGCGTGCAGGCGCGCACGCTGGAATTGCAGCGCGTGGCGCGGCAACGCAGCGAATTCCTGACGCAGATGAGCCACGAATTGCGCACGCCGCTGAACGCCATCCTCGGCTATGCGCAGCTGCTGCAGCGCGACGCCGTGGTGCCGGCGGAACAGGCGGCGAGCCTGCTGGTCATCCAGAAGAGCGGCGAGCAGTTGATGACGCTGATCGACGATTTCCTCGATTCCGCCAAGATCGAAGCGGGCAAGCTGGCGCTGGCGCCGGCCGACGTGCCGCTGGCGGAATTCCTGCATACCATCGCCGAGATGATCCGCGTGCGCGCCGAACGCAAGCAGGTCGCGTTCCTGTACGCGCCGCCGGCGGACTTGCCGGCCGTCGTCCGCGCCGACGAGCAGCGCCTGCGCCAGGCCTTGCTCAACCTGCTGTCGAATGCCGTCAAGTTCACCGACCACGGCAGCGTCGCCCTGCGCGTGCGCTTCACGCCCCCGGGCCGGCTGCTGTTCGAGGTCGAGGATACCGGCATCGGCATCGAGCGCGGCCAGATCGACACGATCTTCGAGCCGTTCGAGCAGGCGGGCGACCACCAGCGCAAGCTCGGCGGCACCGGCCTGGGCCTGTTCATCAGCAGCCAGTTCGTGCGCCTGATGGGGGGCGAGATCCTGGTCGAGAGCCGCGTCGACCAGGGCAGCCGCTTCTGGTTCGAGCTGGACCTGCCCGTCATCGACCGCGCCCCGGCGGGCCTGCCGCCGGTCGGCAGCCCGGGCGCCGACGACCTGGTGCCGCCGCCGCCGGGCGAAATGGACTTGCTGTACCGGTTGGCGATGGTCGGGAACATGGCCGACATCGTCGATCATGCACGGCATCTGGCCAGCCTCGACGACCGTTACCGTCCGTTCGCGGACCGGCTCGTCGAGCTCGCCGGAAGCTATCAATCCAAGGCGATCCTGGCCTTGGTCGAACGTTTTCATGAGGTAGCAGATGCAAACTGACTCGCCGTTCCCGCGGCGGCCGACGATCCTGATCGTCGACGACACACCGGCCAATCTCGACGTGATCGCCAAGGGCCTGGAGCGCGACGGCGTGCGCGTCGTCGTGGCGCAGGACGGCGAGGAGGGATTGCGCCGCGCGACGTTCGTGCATCCGGACCTGATCCTGCTCGACATCATGCTGCCCGGCATCGACGGCTTCGAAGTGTGCCGGCGCCTGCAGCAGAACGAGCACACGCACGCCATTCCCGTGATCTTCATGACGGCCCTGCTCGATATCGAGAACAAGGTCGCCGCCTTCAGGGCGGGCGCGGTCGATTACGTCACCAAGCCGTTCCAGATCGACGAAGTCACGGCGCGCGTCCGGACGCACCTGAACCTGCGCGAGATGCGCACCATGCTGGCCGAGCGCAACGAGCGCCTGCAGCGCGAAATCGAGGAACGCAAGATCGCCGAGCGCAAGCTGCAGGCCTACCGCGAAGGGCTGGAACTGCAGGTCGCCGAGCGCACCGCGGCGCTGCGCAAGAGCGAGCAGCGGCTGGAAGAATCGCTCGTGCGCCTGCGCGAACTGGCCGCGCACCGCGAGCGGGCGCGCGAGGAAGAACGCATGCGCATCGCGCGCGAGCTGCACGACGAGCTGGGGCAGGCGCTCACGGCGCTGCGCATGAAGATCGCGCTGCTGCGCGTCGAATTCGGCCAGGACACCCCCGCACTCACCCACCACGTGGGCAAGATGAACGAACTGGTCGACCGTACCATCGGCGTCGTGCGCGGCGTCTCCTCGGCCTTGCGGCCGGCCGCGCTCGACATGGGCGTCGTGCCCGCGCTCGAATGGCTCGTCAAGGAATTCCGCGTGCATTCGGACATCGATTGCGAACTGGTCGCACCGGAACCGTCGCTCGGACTGGGCGACGGCGTCGAGCTGGCGATCTTCCGCGTCGCGCAGGAGTCGCTGACGAACGTGACGCGCCATGCGCGGGCCAGTTCGGTCCGCATGACCTTGCAGGCCGGGGACAAGCAATGCATGCTCGAGGTGTGCGACGACGGCTGCGGCTTCGCGCCGCACGAAGTCGAGCGCGACAAGTTCGGCCTGGTGGGCATGCGCGAACGCGTCGAAATGCTGGGCGGAGAATTTACCATCGCCAGCGTGCCGGGCGAGGGCACGGCGCTGCGCGTGCGCCTGCCGGCCGCGAAACCCGTGGAGGCACGATGATCCGTATCCTGATTGCCGACGACCACGCCATCGTACGCGGCGGCCTCAAGCAGTTGTTCGCCATGGTGCGGGACATCGAGGTGGCCGGCGAGGCCGTCAACGGCATGCAGGCGCTCGACTTCCTGCGCCACACGCCGGTCGACCTGGTCCTGCTGGACCTGACCATGCCGGGGATGAGCGGCGTCGACATCATCACGCGCATGCGCAGCCTTCATCCGGACCTGCCGATCCTCGTGCTGAGCATGCGCAACGAGCCGCAGGTCGTGCGCCAGGTGCTCAAGGTCGGCGCCTCGGGCTACCTGACCAAGGACAGCGAACCGGAAATGCTCGTTGCGGCCATCCGCAAGGCGGCCGGGGGCGGACGCTTCATCGACCCGGCACTGGCCGAGCAGCTCGTGTTCGACATCGACCAGCCCGGCGTCGCGCCCCTGCACGAGCAATTGTCCGGCCGCGAGGCGCAGATCCTCTCGCTGCTGGCGCGCGGCCGCAGCGTGAACGACATCGCGGCCGACCTCATGATCAGCAACAAGACCGTCAGCACGCACAAGGCGCACCTGATGCAGAAGATGAATTTCATGAACAACGCCGATCTGGTCCGGTACGCGATCATGCACGGACTGGTCGAGTGAGGGACGGCGTCGCGCGCTACGATGTCATCGACGCCCTGCGCGGTTTGGCCGTCGCCGGCGTCGTCCTCGTCCACACGGGCCGCCAGGCGATGCCGCCCAGCGCCGGCCTGCGCGCCGCGATGAACCTGGGTGCGTCCGGCGTCCACCTGTTCTTCGTCGTCAGCGCACTGACGCTGTGCCTGTCGTGGGCGCGCCGCAGCCCTCATGAATCTCACCCGCTGCGCAATTTCCTGATCAGGCGCGTCGCCCGGGTCGCCCCGATGTTCTACCTGGCGATCGCGCTATACCTCGCCCTCCACGGCCTGGCGCCGGGATACTGGGCGCCGAACGGCATCCATGCCGCGGGCATCGCTGCGACGGCCCTGTTCGTGCACGGGTTTCATCCGGAAACCATCAACGCCGTCGTGCCGGGCGGCTGGTCGATCGCGGCCGAGATGGGGTTCTATGCGATCCTCGCGCTGTGCCTGCCGTTCATGTCATCGGCGCGGCCGGCCCTGCTGTTCCTCGCGGCCAGCCTCGTCCTGTTCGTGCTCAACGGCCTCGTCGTGCCCCATTTGTTCGCCTACCCGGAGCAGCAACGCTACCTCGTACACAATTTCATCCGGTTCAACCTGCTGGGACAATTGCCGGTCTTCGCAGCGGGCATCGTCGCCTGGGTGGCGTTCCGGCACGGGGCGGCGGACCGGCGCGTCGTGGCCGGCGCCGCCCTGTGCATGCTCGTCGCGGGCTATGGGTGGTGGCGGCTGCCGCAGCCCCTGTGCACCCCGGCCGCCGGCGCATTCCTTGCCGGCGCCGCGCTGCTGCTGGCGCACCGCCCCGCGCGGCTGTTCGTGAACCGCGCGACGATCGTGCTCGGCCAGCGCAGCTACAGCATTTTCCTGCTGCATTTTGCCGTGCTCGACGCGTTTTCCCGGTCCGGTGCCGCCGCCTGGTTCGCCGGATCGAATGCGGGCAGCGTCCTGCAATTCCTGTGCGTCCTGGGCGCCGCGGCGGCGCTCGCCACCCTCTCCTGGCGCTACGTCGAACAGCCGGGCATCGCCTGCGGGGCGCGCCTGGTCGGCGTGCTGGAACAATGAAGCACTGTTGTTTATCGGTGCCAGGCATCGGCGTTGGTGTTTCGTTCAGGTATCATGCGAGGTTGTCAATATAAGTTGTCGCCTGGCAGTCAATCTGATGATCGTGACCGGCACCTTCGGTGCATCCCCCTACCGTATCCGCGACTTGCAGCTCTTTCGCGACATCGACGATCCCGCCGTCGCGCAGGCGCTCGCCGATTGCCGGCTCGTGCGGCTCGCGCGGGGCGAAGCGCTCGAAGACGGCCTGCGCGCCCGCCTCTACATCCTGCTCGCGGGCAGCCTCGCCGTGGAAGGTGCCCTGGGCGAAGGCAATGTCGAGCGCATCCTGCCGGGCGAAAGCGTGGGCGAGCAGTCCGTGCTGGACGATGCCGCCAACCTCGACGCCATCGTCGCGCTGGAAGACAGCGAGCTGCTCGTCATCGAACCGGACCGCGTGTGGCAATTGATCGACGGGCACAACGGCGTGGCGCGCAACCTGCTGCGGCTGCTGTCGTTCCGCATCCGCGCGACGAATGCCCGCCTGCGCCGGCGCCAGAAGCTGGGCGAGTTCTACCGCCAGCTGTCGTTTAACGACGCCCTCACGGGCCTGTACAACCGTGCCTGGCTGAACGACGCGCTGCCCAAGCTGGTCGCCCGCGCGCGCCAGGACAGCGGGCCGCTGTCGCTCGTCATGATCGACCTCGACCACTTCAAGCGCTTCAACGACACGCATGGACACATCGCGGGCGATGCCGCCCTGTGCGCGGCCGCGGGCGTGATCCGCGCGGGCCTGCGTCCGACCGATTTCGCCGTACGCTACGGCGGCGAAGAAATGATGGCGATCCTGCCCGCCACCCCGCAGGCACAGGCCATGACGGTCGCCGAGCGCCTGTGCGCGCGCATGCGCGAAGCCGTCGTGTTCGACGACATGCGCCTGGCGCTGCCGCACGTCACCGGCTCGTTCGGCGTCGCGACGCTGCGGCCCGGCCAGGACGAGCGGGGCCTGATCGAGGCCGCCGACGCCGCCCTGTACCGGGCCAAGGAAGCGGGCCGCGACCGCATCGGCACCTGACGTTCCTGAAGGTTCCCCAAGCCGGATTGAGCCGGTGCTAGGCGCTGTGAAACATGCAAGCTAGAATGACGCCACGATGAGTACCCACACCTTCCTCTGGCACGACTACGAAACCTTCGGCGCGGAACCACGGCGCGACCGTCCCGCGCAGTTCGCCGCGATCCGCACCGACGCCGACCTCAACGAGATCGGCGAACCGATCATGCTGTACTGCCGGCCCGCGCCGGACTACCTGCCCGACCCGCAGGCCTGCCTGATCACCGGCATCACGCCGCAGCACTGCCTGGAACACGGCGTGCCCGAGCACGAATTCGCGGCCCGCATCTGCGCCGCGTTTTCCGAGCCGGGCACGATCGGCGTCGGCTACAACACGATCCGCTTCGACGACGAAGTCACGCGCTTCCTGCTGTGGCGCAACCTGATGGACCCGTATGCGCGCGAATGGCAGAACGGCTGCGGCCGCTGGGACATGCTCGACGTCGTCCGCATGGCCTATGCGCTCCGTCCCGACGGCATCACGTGGCCGCGCCACGACGACGGCCGTCCCAGCTTCAAGCTCGAACACCTCACGCGCGACAACGGCCTCGTGCACGATGCCGCGCACGACGCGCTGTCCGACGTGCGCGCCACCATCGCGCTGGCGCGCCTGCTGCGCAGCAAGCAACCGAAACTGTTCGACTTCTGCCTCGAACTGCGCCGCAAGGACAAGGTCGCGGAACAGATGGGCCTGCACCTGGACCGCGCGCTGCGCCAGCCGTTCCTGCACGTCTCCGGCATGTTCCCGGCCGAGCGCGGCTGCCTGGGCGTCGTCTGGCCGCTCGCCACGCACCCCACGAACAAGAACGAAGTCCTCGTGTGGGACTGCCGCCACGATCCGTCCGAACTGTTCAACCTGAACGTCGAGACGATCCGCCAACGCCTGTTCACACGCGCCGCCGAGATGCCCGAGGGCATGACGCGCCTCCCGATCAAGAGCGTGCACCTGAACAAGTCGCCCATGCTGGTCGGCAACCTGAAGACGCTCAGCACGCAGATGGCGGCACGGTGGGAACTGGACGTCGAACAGTGTCTCGCCCACGCCCGCATCGCGGCGGGCGGCCCCGACATGTCGGCCATCTGGCAGAAAGTGTTCCAGCGCGAGGCGGTCGCGGCCAGCGTCGACGTCGACGAAGACCTGTACGGCGGCTTCGTGTCGAACGGCGACCGGCGCCGGCTGGAATCGCTGCGCACGGAACTCCCGCCGAAGCTGGCGACGCTGCGTCCGTCGTTCGAGGATGAGCGCCTGTCGCGCCTGCTGTTCCGCTACCGCGCGCGCAACTTCCCGCACACCCTGGCCGACGAGGAGCAGCAAGCGTGGGAAGACCACCGCGCCGCGCGCCTGTTCGACGGCGCGGGCGGTGCACGCACGATCGATCAATTGTTTGCCGAGATCGACGCGCTGTCGGAGACGGCGGACGAGCGCGCGGAGGAAATCCTCGGGGCCCTGTATGATTACGCGGAGATGATCGCCCCCAGCCGGTATTGATGCCGGCATCCGCTGCCTGATGTCCCGTGCATTCCGCTCGCTAAGCAATTTCAATTACCGCCTGTGGGCCATCGGGGCCCTCGTCTCCAACGTCGGCACGTGGATGCAGCGCACGGCCCAGGACTGGCTCGTGCTGACGGCCCTCACGCATCACAACGCGTCTGCCGTCGGCACCGTGATGGCCCTGCAGTTCGGCCCGCAACTGCTCCTGCTGCCATGGACGGGCTGGGCTGCCGATCACTTTGACCAGCGCAAGCTCATGATGGTCACGCAGGCCGCGATGGGCCTGCTCGCGCTCGTGCTGGGCGTCATGACGCTCACGGGCATCGTCGCGCTGTGGCACGTGTACGTGTTCGCCTTCCTGTTCGGCTGCGCATCCGCATTCGACGCCCCCGTGCGCCAGACGTTCGTCGCGCAACTCGTCGGGGATGCCGACCTGCCCAACGCGGTCGCGCTGAATTCGACGTCGTTCAACGCCGCCCGGATGATCGGCCCCGCGGCCGCCGGCCTCCTGATCGCCGGCGTCGGCACCGGGTGGGCGTTCATCGTCAACGGGTTGTCGTACGCGGCGGTGCTGGCGTCGCTGGCGTGGCTGCGCAGGGACGAGCTGCATCCGCACCCCCGCGCATCCGGGAGCGCGGGCGGGCGCGGCATGCTGGACGGCCTGCGCTACGTGGGGAAGCGGCCGGACCTGATGGCGCTGCTCGGCATGCTGTTCCTGATCGCCACGTTCGGCCTGAACTTCCCGATCTTCATCGGCACGATGGCCGTCTCGGTCTTCCACACGGATGCGCGCGGCTACAGCCTGCTGTCGTCGACGATGGCCGTCGGCAGCGTCGTCGGCGCCCTGCTCGCCGCGCGCCGCGAGCGCACGCAGTTCAGCGCGCTCGTCGTCGGTGCCGGGGTGTTCGGTGTCGGCTGCGCGCTGGCGGCCGTGGCGCCGGGCTATCTGTGGTTCGCGGCCGCGCTGGCGCTGACGGGCGTGGCCGCCCTCACCTTCACGAATACGTCGAACAGCCTGCTGCAGCTGTCGACCGAACCCGCGATGCGCGGCCGCGTGATGGCTTTACGGCTCGGCATCGCCCTGGGCACGACGCCGATCGGCGCGCCCATCGTCGGCTGGGTGGCCGACCACGCGGGGCCGCGCTGGGCGCTGGGAGTCGCCGCCGCGTCCGGCTTCGCGGCGCTGGCTGTCGGGATGCGTTACCTGGCGCTGCAGCGCGCGGCCGTTCAGCCGCGGTAGCGGTTGATCGCGTCGCGCGTTTCGGTCGCCACGCGGCGCGCGGCCGCCGCGAAATCCTCGCCGCCCTGCGGCTGCGCGTAGATGATGGCGCGCGAGGAATTGATCATCATGCCCGTGCCGGCGGCCGTGCGGCCCGATTTCACCGTCGCCTCGATGTCGCCGCCCTGCGCGCCGATGCCGGGCACGAGCAGCGGCATGTCGCCGACGATGGCACGCACCTGGGCCAGTTCTTCCGGGAACGTGGCGCCCACGACGAGGGCGCACTGGCCGTTTTTATTCCACTTTTCCGCGACGAGGCGCGCCACGTGCTGGTACAGCGGCTGGCCGCCCACGTCGAGGAATTGCAGGTCGGAACCGCCCGCGTTCGACGTGCGGCACAGGACGATCACGCCGCGGTCTTTCCATTCCATATAAGGTTCGACCGAATCGAAGCCCATGTACGGGTTGACGGTGACGGCGTCGGCGCCGTAGCGGTCGAATGCTTCGCGCGCGTACTGGTACGCGGTCGCGCCGATGTCGCCGCGCTTGGCGTCCAGGATCAGCGGGATGTGGGAATAGGTCTCACGGAGGTAGCGGCAGATGGCTTCCAGCTGGTCTTCCGCGCCGAGGGCGGCGAAATAGGCGATCTGCGGCTTGAAGGCGCAGGCCAGGTCGGCGGTGGCATCGATGATGGCCTTGCAGAACTCCACGATGCCGTCGGCGCGGCCCTGCAGGTGCGCGGGAAAGCGGGCCGTGTCCGGGTCGAGACCCACGCACAGCAGGGAATCGTTGCGCTTCCAGGCGGCGTTCAGTTTGTCGATGAAGTTCATGGGCGGCCTCTCTGATCTGATTGCAAACTCTCTATTGTACCGCCCAGTTCCTCTCGTCTCGCCAATACGATCGCATTTCGGTTATATTTTGGCCATTCGACAACTAATTACGGATCGTCAGATGAAACCTTCCCTGTTCACGCGCTGGGCCGGCATGCTGCTGGCCGCCGTACTGGCCGCCACCCTGCTGTCCGGCTGCGGCTACAACCAGTTCCAGGCCAAGGACGAGGCCACCAAGGCCGCCTGGGCCGAGGTCGTCAACCAGTACCAGCGCCGCGCCGACCTGATCCCCAACCTGGTGAACACGGTCAAGGGCTATGCCTCGCACGAAAAGGATACGCTGGAAGCCGTCACGCGGGCGCGCGCGGCCGCGACCAGTTTCCAGATCACGCCGGAAGTCCTGAACAACCCGGAAGCCTTCCAGAAATTCCAGCAGGTGCAGGGTGAACTGTCGAGCGCGCTGTCGCGCCTGATGGCCGTGTCGGAAAACTATCCGCAGCTGAAGGCCGACGCCAGCTTCCGCGACCTGCAGTCGCAGCTGGAAGGCACGGAGAACCGCATCACGGTGGCCCGCCAGCGCTACATCGCAGCCGTGCAGGACTACAACGTGACGGTCCGCAGCTTCCCGACCAACCTGACCGCCATGATGTTCGGCTACCAGGCCAAGCCATCGTTCACGGTCGACAACGAGAAGTCCATTTCGACGGCGCCGACCGTCAACTTCGGCAAATAAGGCCATGCCATGAATGCCCTGCCGCGGTTGCTGTGGGCCTGGATGCTGACCCTGCTGCTGGTCTGCCACGCGCACGCGCAGCAGTTCAAGCCCGTGCCGTCCCTGCGGGCGCGCGTCACCGACGAGATCGGCATGCTGACGCCGGACCAGCGCCAGAAACTGGAAGGCGTGCTGGCCGACTACGAAGCCAAGACGGGCAGCCAGATCGCCGTGCTGCTCGTATCGTCGACGGAACCGGAAGCCATCGAGCAGTACAGCATCCGCGTGGCCGACGCATGGAAGCTCGGGCGCAAGGGCGTCGACGACGGCGTGCTGCTGGTCGTGGCGAAAGACAATCCGAAGGCGTTGCGGCGCCTGCGCATCGAGGCCGGCCGCGGCGTCCAGGGCGTGCTGACGGACGCGCAATCGAAGCGCATCCTGGAAGACACGATCGCCCCGCACTTCCGCCAGCAGGACTGGTACGGCGGCCTCGTCGCGGGCGTGGGTGCCATCGCGACGCTGCTGAACGAGGAAAAATTCCCGGCGCCACCGGCGCAGACGCCAGCGCAGGCACAGCAACATGAGGACGACGGCCCCAACGTCGTAGTCAGCCTTTTCCTGATCCTGGTCGGTATCACTGTCCTGCGCGCCGTGTTCCGTCCCCGCCGCACGCGGCTCGCGCAGCCGGGCCGCTACGGCGCCGACTGGAGCAGCGGCACCACGGGCTTCATCCTCGGCAACATCCTCGCCAATGCCGCCCACCAGCATGATGACGACCGCTGGCGCGGCGGCGGCTTCTCGGGCGGTTTTTCGGACGGCGGCGGCGGCGGCTTTTCCGGCGGCGGCGGCAGCTTCGACGGCGGCGGTGCGTCGGGAGACTGGTGATGGAACAACAGAACCGCCTGGGGCGCGCCCTGCGCCACCTGTTAAGCACCCGCAACGAGGCCGAGCGCGCGTTCCCGCCCGACACCCTCACGGCGATCACGGAAGCCATCACGGCGGGCGAACAGACGCACCGCGGCGAGGTCCGGCTGATCGTCGAGAAGGGCTTGCCGCTGGCGCCGGCCTGGGCCGGCGTGACGACCCGCCAGCGCGCCATCGCCCTGTTCGCCGACTATGGGATCTGGGATACGGAAGACAACTGCGGCGTGCTGATCTACGTAAATCTTGCAGATCGGAAAGTCGACATCATTGCCGACCGGGGCATCGACCGCAAGATCGACGAGGCCACGTGGCAGAGCGTATGCGACACGATGACGCGGGGCTTTGCCCGCGGCGAGTTCCACGCGGCGACCCTGGCCGCGATCGCCCAGGTGAACCAGCTGCTGCGCCAGCACTTCCCGTCCGGCGGCGCGCGGCCGAACGAATTGCCGGACCGGCCGGTGATGCTGTAACGCCCAGGCCGCTACAATGGCGGCCTTTTCTTTACATTGCAGCAGCGAGGTCCCATGAAACTCACCCATAGAACCGCCATCGTCACCGGCGCCAGCCAGGGCATCGGCCTGGCGTGCGCCGAACGCCTCATGCGCGAGGGAGCACGCGTGATGCTCGTCGACGTGCGTCCGGAAGGCGCGGCCGCGGCCGAGGCGCTGGGCGACGCCGCCCGCTTCTTCCAGGCGGACGTGAGCATCAAGGCCGAGGTCGACGCGATGGTGGCCGCCACCCTGGCCGCGTTCGGCCACATCGACATCCTCGTCAACAACGCCGGCGTCACGCATGCCGCCGATTTCCTCGACCTGGCCGAGGAGGATTTTGACCGAGTCCTGCGCATCAACCTGAAGTCGATGTTCCTGTGCAGCCAGGCTTGTGCCCGCGAGATGGTCAAGCGCCAGGATACGGAACAACGCGGGTGCATCATCAACATGTCGAGCGTGAACGCGGAGCTGACGATTCCCAACCAGGTCCCGTACGTCATATCGAAGGGCGGGGTCAACCAGCTCACGCGCGTGACGGCGGTCAGCCTGGCCCGGCATGGCATCCGGGTCAATGCGATCGGTCCGGGCACGATCCTGACGGAACTCGCGAAGCAGGCCGTGCTGGGCAGCCCTGATGCGCGCCACACGATTTTGTCGCGCACCCCGCTGGGCCGCTGCGGCGAACCGGAAGAAATCGCCGCCATCGCCGCATTCCTCGCCAGCGACGACGCATCGTACATGACGGGCCAGACGCTGTATGCGGACGGCGGCCGCATGGCGCTGAATTACACGGTCCCCGTCAAGGAATGAATGGCGAGCCCAACCATTATTAATACGCGTAATAACAGGTATCCGAATTCATAATTGGACAGGTATATCGCGCCGCAACATAATGCCACCTGTCTCCACTATTCTCCTCCAAGAAAATAGTTTGAAGCCCGCACAAGAGCGGGCTTTTTTTTTATCGCTGTCCCGCACAGTGACCAATACCATCTGAAAACGTTCCGGCGCAAAGGCGCGCACCTTTGACATGTGTCATGGTCCGTTCACATTCGCTCCTTATACTGGGTTCATCTGCATACACGCAACCGATATGCGTGATCGCAGAAGGTGTGCCGCCCGCGGCACACCGCACCGGATTCTGCGTCTCTTGGCCCGATCTTGGGTTGTGCCCGTCCTCCGTTGGCGGGCATTTTTTTTGTTCCGTATGGTTGTTGTTGTGTTCGCCACGCACTGCACAATTCTTTTGTTGTCGTGCTTGAACCATCTCAGGATTCCGCTATGATGAATTTTGCACCTCGCGATTTCCATTCGCGTGGGGATAAGACGATTCCAAGGAGCCGGTCCAATGACTTTACCCGTACCTGAGACGATGTCGCCACCCCAGCAGCACGCCGAACCATCGCGCCGCCGCCACGCGGAACCGGAAGACTGTCTGGTTCTCAGCGAGCTCAATCCGCGCATGGTCATCGACCATCTCGACGATGAAGGACAACCTCTTCACGTACTGACTTTCGGCAGTGTCCGGGAGATCTGCCCCAAATGCCAGAGCGGCCACCTGAAACTGGTCCTGCGCCAGTCCGCGGTGCGCATGGCCCACCTGTTCTGCGCCGACTGCGCCAGCTGCTTCGACGCCCACTACCCGAACGGCGCGCCGGCCCTCACGATCTGAGGCCCGGCCGTAGCGCACACGTGTCATGTGCACGTGCACAACGGGCATGGTAAGGTGAGCGTTTTTCAAAGCCGCCTTGCCATGTCGATGCTTGTATCCACGCTCCTGCAGAATCCGCGCATGCGCCTGCTGTGCCTTGCGGGCGCTGTCCTGATGTACCTGACCATCATTACGATGGGCAATGTCCCGGGTGCCCGCGCCGACATCGGCGCCTACGCACCGGGCGCCGTCCTGCACTCGATCGCCTATGCCGTGCTGGCCGCGCTGTGGTTCAGCGGCAGCCGCGGCACGCCGCTGGCACGCGCCTGCAAGACCGTGCTGGCGATCGCCGCGATGGGCGCGGGTGACGAGTATGTACAGAGTTTCTTTCCCTACCGCGGCGCCAGCGTGCGCGACTGGGCCGTCGACGTCAGCGCCGCCATCGTCGCGAGCAGCGTGATGGCCCTGCTGGCGGCACGCGCCCCGGTCGACGCCGGACACTGATCCGGCGCGCCACGACTTTGACGTGGCTCATGTTCAACGACAGGCAGTTTGAACGCCGATACCGAACACGCCTCTTACCAAAGTGGCACGCGGCATCGTCACTCATCTAACCTGACACTATCCCCTCAGAAGGAGTTGATCATGAAGCAAAAACACCAGAGCGTCTTCCTGGCGGGCTTGCTGGCGCTGGCAGTCGGGCTGTCCGCGTGCAGTTCCATGCGCGGCGGCATGGGCAGCAGCGGCAGCAGCGGTGCCGCCGGCGAGACGGGCAGCAGCGGCACGGCCACGGGCACGTCCAGCAGCGGCGGCATGTCGGGCACAGGCGGCGGCACCGGATCGCAAGGATCGGGCAGCTGGGGTGGCGGCAGCGGTTCCTCGGGGTCGTCCGGCTCGTCGGGTTCCTCCGGCAGTTCCGGCGCCGCGGGCAGCTCGAGCGGGTACGACACGTCCGGCTCGCAAGGCACGTCCAGCATGATGCAGGACCAGGGCGCCACCACCGGCAGCGGCATGACCGGCGGCAGCCAGAGCAGCTACGGCGCGTCGAGCGGCGGCACGTCCGCTTCCGGCACGACCGCGTCCAGCACGACCGCGTCCAGCACGAGCCCGAACGCCACCGTCGCCGCCATCGAAGTCATGCCCCGTTCCAGCAGCTCGGCCACGGAAGGCGACACCAGCGCCGGCGCCGCCATGGGCAGCAGCTCGGGCGGCACCACGGGAAGCTCCCCGGACCGCGTCTATCGCGTCACCCTGCGCATGGACGACGGCAGCACGCAGGTCGTGACGCAGCAGACGACGCCGGATTTCCGCACCGGCGACCGGGTCAGCCTGACCGGCGGCGCCATACAGCACTGAGCGCCTATTCCGAACTCGCCTTCTGCGCCCGCGCGCGCTTGGCATGCACGATGTCGGCGCCGCGCTTGCCGGCCAGCAGGGCGTGGTCGGAATTGTAGTATTCCCACTCGCTGTAGCGACCGACGAGCGTGATGTCGAACTGCTTCAGCCACGCCTTGCACGTCTCGACGTTGCGGGCGCGCGCGTGGTCGTACAGCACGTAGGCGTACGGCATGTCGACCTGGTTCGCGGCCAGGATCGTGTCGCCGTCCTGGATCATGCCGACCTTGCGGCAATCCTCGATGGCACGCGCGACGAGCGCCTCGCCGTCGACGGGCAGCGGTTTATAGGGCGAGTATGAAATCTCGCACGTGAAGCCGAAGCCGCCCGGCGGATTGCAGCCGGGGCTCGCATTGCCCTGCACGAAGATGCGGTGGAAGATCGTGTCTTCCGGATAGTAGATCCAGTGCTTGTCGGTGGCGACGCGGTCGATGCCGATGTTCACGCAGCGGATCGACACATGGCGCAAGCCCTTCGCCGCCGCCCTCACCTCTTCCGGCGCCTCGTCGCCGATCGCCTTGACCAGCTCGGGCAGCGGCATCGTGGAAATCAGGTCGTCGTAGCGGAAGCGCCGCCCGTCGCGCAGCGCGACGATGTGTTCGCGCGGCAGCACCTGCACGACGTCGGCGTTCAGCTCGATCTTGCCCTTGATGTGCGGCAGGAAGCCGTTCATCAGGGCCTGGAAGCCGCCCTTGAGCGGGTAGCCGAAGCGGGCGTTCGGGCCCAGCGGTTTCGGCGACGGTTCCAGCGCGCCCTGGATGATTTCTTCCAGGTTCGGCAGCGGCACGCGGCCGCCCAGCCACGACGTCTCCATCTCGGACAGCGGCACCGTCCAGATCTTGCGGTTGTACGGGATCGCGAAGTGCTTGGCGATGCCCTTGCCCCAGACTTTATAAATGAATTGCTCGAAGTTCCTGACCTCGCCTTTTACGGCGCGGTCCGTGTTGCACACGTCCGTCGTGCCGTCGGCGCAGCAATCGTCGACGGCTTGCGCGGCCGCCGTCTTGCTCTCGGCACTTTCGTAGCGGGCTTCGATGGCGCCCATGATGCATTCCGTGACGACCTTGGGCGGCAGGCCGTACAGCGCGCCCTGGAACGGATAGCGCGTGTAGACGCCCTTGCTGTAGACCCAGGCTTCGCGGTTCTGCCAGTGCACGTTATCGCCCAGCAGGACCTCGTACATCTTGAGCACGTACGGGTCGTTCGAGAACATGATGTGGCCCGCGTAATCGAACGTGAAGCCATTGTCCTCGATGGAGCGGCACCAGCCGCCGATGGACTCGTTGCGGTCCAGCAGCAGCGTGTCCGCGCCAAGGTGGTACGCGGCCGACAGGCCCGTCGGCCCGCCGCCGATGACGATGGCGCCCACGTGCGGTTCGTGCACGCGCAGCGGGTTCACCTTCGAACCGGTATCGGCGGCGGCATCCAGGCTGCGCGGCTTGGCACGCCGGTCCGTGTGCGGCGGCGCCGTGTCGATCAGCTCGCGCATGCGCGCGGCCGTGTTGTCCCACGACGTGGCGGCGACGACGGCGTGCATCGCGTCGACCATGTGGCGGCGCTGCTCCGGCGTCTGCGCGAGCGCCGCTTCGCAGGCGGCGACGAATTCGTCAGGAGTCTCCGCGATGGCGACCACGTGGCCGTAGGGATTGGCGACGTCGGCGATCGGCGTGCTGGCGATCGGCAGTTGCGCCGCCATGTATTCGAGCACCTTCGTGGGACTGATGAACTTCGTCGCTTCGTTGATGGCGAACGGCATCAGGCACACGTCCCAGCCGGCCAGCAGGTCGGGCAAGGCCGAATACGGCTGCTGGCCCAGGTAATGGATATTGGGGCGGCGTGGAAGCCGTTCCGGATCGATCTTGACGACCGGTCCGGCCAGCACGAGCTGCCACTCGGGATGGGCATCGGCGACGACGCCGACGAGGTCCGGATCGAAGCGCTCGTCCAGCACGCCGTAGAAGCCCAGGCGCGGGTGCGGGATGGCGTCCTGCTGCGGATGCGTGCGCGTGCGGTCCAGTGCCTGCTGGAAGTGCACGACGTCGACGCTGCTGGAAAAGCAGTGCACGTTCGGGTGGCGGTGGCGCTTCGCCTCGTACAGGCTGGGGCCGCCGGCGAACACGAGATCGGCGATGGAAAGCAGCGCGCTTTCACGCTGCAGCAATTGTTTGGGGGGATTCCGGAACGACGCCAGTTCATCCATGCAGTCGTACACGACGAGCGCGGGCCGCAGCGATTGCAGCAGCGGCAGCGCCATCGGCGTGTAGAACCACGCGACGACCTCCTCTCCTGGCGGTGCCAGCTGCGCGACCATCGGCTGCAGCAGGCGCAACTGCTCGTCGTGGAAACCGACGGCCTGGATCGGCGTGTGGGCCCGGCACACGGTCACGTTCGGTGCAGGGCTGGACCGTTCCATGAACGGGGCGCCGTCGTCGTACACCGGCTCCTCGACGAACAGGACCGGATAATGCTGCGCCAGGCGCGACAGCAGGTGTTGCGGCCGCTGGAACACGAAATCCCAGCGCAGGTGGCTGAAGACGACGATCGTGGACATGATGGCTCCTTTTCGCCCGCGCGGGGCGTTCAGTTGATCGGTGGCGTGGGCCGACCGGCCGCGCCGCGGCGGCGAACGCTCTGCGCGCGGTACGGACGAGCGAACCCGTCCACAGCGCGACCGTGCTCGGCCGCGCTGCGATGGGGCGGGCGCCCAGAGGGTGCCGTGCTCGCGTCGGGGTTCGGAGCGCGCCGGGCGGCGCTTACGTCAGACCCGGCTGGTCTCCCTCCTCTTCCACGTCCTTGGGTTCGAGGGTGACGTTGCGCGTCGCCGCGCTGATCACCTCGAACGGCAGCTTGGGTGTACGGTCCGCATTGAGCAGGCCGTTCGCTTCCTGGAACGTGTCGGCGAACTGGGTATAGCAGAAGCCGCTGAACATGAAGGTCTCGTTGACCACCTTCAGCAGATCTCGGTACAGCGCGTGATAACTCTCGGCCGTATGGGCACGGGTATAGCCCCACGTGCCGTCCTCGGGCGTCGCGTTCGGATCAAATGCGATGCCGCCGAATTCGGTAAGCACGATGGGCTGGCCGCGGTGCGGGAAGCCGTCCAAGGTGAGGATGCGTCCGCCAGGGCGGCGCTGGTCGAACAGCGTGCGCACGGGGTCGGAGACCTCGTAGCGCGCCTTCAGCTTGTCGGGGTTGCAGTCGTAATCATGGATGCCCAGGATGTCGGTGGCCGACGCTTCCCAGCCGTCGTTGCCGATCACCGGGCGGGTCGAATCGAGCGTGCGCGTCAGGTGGTACAGCGCCTCGACCGCGTTGCGGTGCGCCTGGGTCAGCGTCAGGTTCGGCACGCCCCAGGATTCGTTGAACGGCACCCACACGATGATGCATGGGTGGCTGTAGTCGCGCTCGATGGCTTCGGTCCATTCCTTGACCATGCGCGTGATCGCGCGCGGCGAGAACCGGTAGGCCGACGGCATTTCTTCCCACACGAGCAGGCCCAGCTTGTCGGCCCAGTACAGGTAGCGCGGGTCCTCGATCTTCTGGTGCTTGCGCACGCCGTTGAAGCCCATCAGCTTGGCCAGTTCGACGTCGCGCTTCAGGTGCTCGTCGGACGGCGCCGTCATGAACGACTCGGTCCAGTAGCCCTGGTCCAGCACGAGGCGCAGCGGATACGGGCGGCCGTTCAGCAGCAGGCGGTCGCGGTTGATGTGGAACGAGCGCAGCGCCGTGTACGACTTCACGTGGTCGACGATCTTGTCGCCGCAGCGCAGGATCACCTCGGCGTCCAGCAGCGTCGGCCGCTCCGGGCTCCACAGCAGCTCGTTGCGCGAATCGTCGATGCCGGGGTCGGACAGCGCAATCTTGCGATTGGCCTCGCCCGCCAGCAGCTTGTAGTTGTCGTCCGCCAGCAATTGCTTGCCGTGCCAGATCTTGACCTCGACGAACATGTCTTCCTGGATGTCGCCGCCCGCAAACACTTCACAGCCGATCTCGAAGGTTTCGAACAGCGGCGTCCAGCGCAGCGTCTGGATGAACGTACGCGCCACCTGCTCGACCCACACGGTCTGCCAGATGCCGGTCGTACGCGGATACCAGATCGAGTGCGGTTCCAGCAGCCAGTCCTGCTTGCCGCGGGGCTTGGCGAGATCGGCCGGATCGTCCTCGACGAACACGGTCACGGTCTGCTTGCCGCTGGCGTTGAGCGCGGACGTGATGTCGGCACGGAACGGCGTGTGTCCGCCCTCGTGCTCGGCCACGAGCTGGCCGTTGACCCACACACGGGAAAAATAATCGACGGCACCGAAGTGCAGGATGACGCGGTCCTCGGACGGCATCAGCTCGAAGTCGCGCTCGTACCAGCAGAAGCGGTGGAAGCCGGTGTCCTGGATGCCGGACATTTCCGTCTCGGGCGCGAACGGCACGTTGATCTCGTGCGTCCAGCCGGTGACGCCGTCCGGCATCTTGTTGACCAGCTCATCGTCGAAACGGAAGCGCCATTTACCGTTCAGATTGATCCAATTGTCGCGGACCAGCTGCGGGCGGGGATACTCAAACTGGCTCATTGTTTTCCTTTCCTTGGGTCGGGACCGGGATCAGGATGCGACCCTGACGTCCTGCTTTGTTGTAGGTGGAGAGTGCAGTTTCCGCTGCCTGTCTGGCCTGACCTGTGCGGCAGAGTGCGACGGTCGCGCCGCCGAATCCCGCGCCGGTCAGGCGTGCACCGAGCACGCCCGGGGCGGCGCGCAGCGCGGCCACCAGCTGGTCGAGCTCGGGAATCGAAACCTCGTAGTCGTCGCGCAGGCTCTCGTGCGACGCGTTCATCAGTTCGCCGAAGCGTTCGGCCGATACGCCCTGCGCCGCTTCCAGCACGCGCAGGTCTTCCAGCACGACGTGGCGCGCGCGCCGGCGCAGCGGCTCGGGCAGCGACTCCACGGCCGCCGGATCGGTCACGTCGCGCAGCGCCTTCACGCCCAGCTTGCGCGACGCCTCTTCGCATTCGGCGCGGCGTTCGTTGTACTTGCTGGCCGCGAGCGTGCGCGGCACGCCGGAGTCGACGACGATCAGCTCCGACCCTGCCGGCATCGGCACGAGGCGGTGCTCGAGCGTGCGCGCATCGATGAACAGCATGTTCCGTTCGTCGCACAGGCTCGACGCCATCTGGTCCATGATGCCGCAGTTGACGCGGGCGAATTCGATCTCGGCGCGCTGCGCGATCTGCGCGAGCTTCA
This sequence comes from uncultured Massilia sp., assembly GCA_966211695.1. Taxonomy (GTDB): domain Bacteria; phylum Pseudomonadota; class Gammaproteobacteria; order Burkholderiales; family Burkholderiaceae_D; genus Telluria. The sequence continues at coordinate 65,667 of CBIHOW010000024.1, forward strand.
CGTCGTCAAGGGCGAAGCCCAATAGATTGCGCATGGCGCGCAGCATCGCCACTTCGAGCGCCGCCGACGACGACAGGCCGGAACCGACGGGCAGGTTCGTCGTCACGAACACGCGCAGCGGCGGCACCTCCACGCCCGTCGCTTCCACGAGGCGGATGCAGCCTTCGATGTAGCTGCCGAAGCCCTGCGGCGCGCTGCCGCCCCTGGCCGCGAACGTGACGTTGCCGTCCAGCGTGCCGGAGTACAGGTGATGCTGGTCGTCGTGGCTGCGCGCGAGCGCGATCTCGGTACGCTGCGGCGTCGCGACGGGCAGCATGTAGCCGTCGTTGTAATCCGTGTGCTCGCCCAGCAGGTTGACGCGGCCGGGGGCCGACGCGAACGCTTCCGGGGCGCCGCCGAAGAAGGTCTCGGGATTGTTCATGTCATGTCACCTCCAGCCAGATGGGCCGCGCGCGGCCCTGGATTGTCGTCGCCGGCCAGTCCGGATCCGAGGTCAGGTTTTCCAGTCCATTCGCGCCGAGCAGGAACGTGTCTTCCACTTTCATGCCGGCGAAGCTCGGATTGAACGCGAACGCCATGCCCGTCTCGATGCCGGTCGCGGTGCTCGGGCTCGCGACGATCTCGCGCGCCTGGTAGCCCGTGATGCCGCCCTGGTGGTGCTCGCGGATCGCGTCCGGCCGGTTGACGTGGCGATACGCGGCCTCCAGTGCGTGATAGACGGCGGCCAGCGACTGGCCGGGACGCACGGCGTCGAGTCCCGTCGCTTCCACCTGCAGCAGGTCGGCCTGCGCATTGCGCTCGTCATCCGTCAACGCGCCGAACGCGATTGCGCGCGACAGATTCGCCACGAGGCCATGGCGGCGCGCGCAGAACACGAGCATGGCGCGTGCGCCCAGCGGTTCGGTCGTCGGCACGGGATGGCGGAACGCTTGCCCCCGACGCGCGCCCGCGGCCAGCACCAGCGCGGGCTGGATCCCGCGCCGCCACAAGGCCTGGCTCCCTGCCGCCGCAAGTTCGAGTTCCGTCCATTCGGGCCGCGCGGCGCGCAGCGTCTCCGACATCGCATTGGCGGCCTCGCGGCCCAGCGCGCGGTAACGTTCCTGCTCGGACGGCAGCAGGACCATGCGGCGCAGGCGCAGGCTCGCGGGCAGCGGTTGTTCGGCATGGCCGTTGCCGTTGCGCGGGTGATCGGACAGCACGACGCCGCCGTTCGCCAGGCCCAGCACATAGGTGTCGCGCAGTTCCGTCTCGGCCCACGGCGCGATGTGGAACGTAAAGCCGGGCGGCACCTGTTCCAGGCGCAGGCGCTCGGCCTCGATGGCGTCCGTCAGGATCACGGCGTCGTCGCGCGTGACGAGCACCTCGGCCACGCCGCAGTCTGCGGCCAGCAGCACGGAGGCATCGCCGCCCGCCGTCGCCCACGCGAACCAGTCGGTGCCGCGCAGCCGGATCGCCCGCGCGCCCGCTTCGGCCAACGCGGCGCGCAGCAGCGCGAGCTTGTCCGCGACCTCGGCGGCGCGGATCATGGCTCTTCCTCCAGCCGCACGTCGACCTGCTGCAATTCGTACGCGGTCGTCTCGGGCAGCACGTCCATCGCGAACATGCCCGCGCCGATCTCCGTGCCGGCCAGGTATTTCAGCCGGTCGCGCGTGCGGTACGGCGGATAGAACTGGCAGTGCAGCTGCGTCTCGGGGTGGTCCGCGCCGTCCGTCGGCGCCTGGTACCACACCATCAGGTACGGGAACGGGCGCTCCCACAGGTTGTCGAACTTGAGCAGTACCGTCTTCAGCGCGCGCGCCAGGCTTGTCCGCTGCGCAGGCGTCAGCGCCGCGAAGTCCTTGCAGGGCGCGGTCGGCATCACCCACACCTCGTACGGATAGCGCGCGCAGGCCGGCACGAAGGCGATCGCCTCGTCGTCGCGGTACACGACACGCTTGTCGTCCGCCGCCTCGTCGCGCGCCATGTCGCACAGGAGGCTCGTGCCGTGCTGCAGGTAGTACTCGCGTTCCTGCGCGAGCTGGCGCGCGGGCACGGGCGGGATGAACGGGTAGGCGTAGATCTGGCCGTGCGGATGGTGCAAGGTGACGCCCACTTCCGCGCCGCGGTTCTCGAACGGCAGCACGTACTGGATGTGGTGCTGCCCGCCAATGCGCCGCGTGCGGTCGCCCCAGACTTCCAGCAGCAGTTCGATGCGCGACAGCGGCAGCCGGCCCAGCGCTGTTTGCGGATCCTGCGTGAACACGACGACCTCGCATTTGCCGTTGGCGGGCGCGGTCGGCACCGTCAACGTCGGCGGCTCGTGCGCGTCCAGCGCCAGCGACGGGAAGCGGTTGTCGAACACGGCGATCTCGTAGTCGCCGGCCGGCATCTCGGTCGGGTGGTCCGGGTCGCGCGTGGGTGCGAGCGGGTTGTACTGCGGCGGCGGCTGATAGGTGCGGTTCTGGCGGAACGCGGCATACGTGACCCACTCGCCGCGCAGCGGATGCCAGCGCAGGTGCGGGTTCGCGTGCTGGGGTTCGGCGAAGGGGCTGGTCGCGACGATGCCGTCCGGGATCGGCCGGCTGCTGTACAACGTCAGGTCTCTTCCGTCAGGTTTTATCAGTTCTTGGCTGTGCATGGCATCGACAGGTCAGGCATTGCTACGTACGTCAGGTCTGATCCTATCATGGCGTTTTCGCCACATTTTCTTGGCGCCACCTCTTGATTTTCCGACAATCAACGGGGCGCGCGGAGGCCAGTCAGGCGACCGTGGCCCGGCCTGCTGTCTCTCCTAGGGAAACGGGTATTTATCCCCTATGAAGACCATGCCCATGTAGGCCTAAACCTACAAAACTTTTGGAAGGATTTACACGTTTTGGCGAGAAGCCGGCCTACATGACTGCCGGGCGTCCAAAATCGTGAAGCGCCCCCGGGAGCGGGCCCGGGCGGCGCCTGAATGTGACATTTAATTGGCGCTTATTTGGCGAGCTCGGCGAGCACGGCCGTGTACATCTGCAGGTTCAGCAACAGCTGCTTCGTGGTGATGAACTCATGCTCCGAATGGCCCGTGTAGACCGTGCCCGGCATGGCCGGACCGAAGCTGACGGCATGCGGGAACAGGCGCGAATTCGTGCCGCCGCCGATCGCGACCGGCTTCGGATCCTTGATGCCCGTGAAGTACGCGAACGTCTTCATCAGCACCGGCAGTTGCGGCGCATCCTTCTGCACCCATGGTTCGCCGATCTGCATGTTGACCTTCGCCAGCTGCACGTGCGTGCCCTGCCACTGCGCGAGCGCGGCATTGATCTCGTTGGTCAGCTGCTCGGCCGTCTTGCCCTGCGGCCGGCGGATGTTGATCGCGAGCTCGATGGCGCCGCCGTCCTGCTGGCGGATCACGGTCGGTGCGAACGTCATCGGCCCCATGAACGCGTCGCGGTAGGCGATGCTGCCGAATTTCTCGCCGTAATAGCCGGTGCCCACCATCTCGTTGAGGAAGTTGACCAGCGCGCCTGCCGTCGTGTCCGGCCATGGCTGCACGGCGAGCGCGTCGGCCAGCATGCTGATGGCGTTGACGCCGTCTTCCGGTTTCGACGAGTGCGCCGACAAGCCCTTCGCCGTGACGAGCAGGTCGCCGTCCTTGCGCTCGAACTGGTACCGCATGCCCGTCTGCTTGCCGGCGCGCGCGCGGATCTGCGCTTCCAGTGCCGGCGTCGCATTGGCGATCGTGGCCTGCGCATCTTCCGGAATCTGGCTGCCGAAGAAGCCGCCCTTGAATGCCTTGACGAACGGGGCGCCGGCGGGCGGCGCGGCCGTCGTCGCCGGCATCGTCACGGCCAGCGTGCCATAGCCCTTCTCCGCCGTCACGGCCGGATATTCCGCATCGAGCGTGATGTTCATCTGCGGCAGCGTGTGCGCCTTGATGAAGGCTTCCAGCGGGGCCCAGTCCGATTCCTCGGCCATGTACACGTACAGCTCGATGCGCTTGGACAGCGGCACCTGCAGGTCCTTCAGCGACTTCATCGCGTACAGCGCGGTGGCGATGGGTCCCTTGTCGTCCTCGGCGCCGCGCGCCAGCAGGCGGCCCGGCTCGCTCGTGCGGTCCAGCTCGAACGGCGACTTTTTCCACTTGCTCGCGTCGACGGGCTGCACGTCGCCATGCGCGACGAGGCCCACGCGCTCTTCGCCCTTGCCCAGGCCGACGATGGCCACGCAGCCGTGGTCCGCGAAGTCCAGGCCCAGGCGGGCCGCTTCCTGCTTCAGGTAATCCTTGAACGCCTGGTGGCGCGGATTGCGGTCGCACGGGATGTCCTTGTCGGCCACCGTGTTGTAGCTGACCAGTTTGGCCAGCGTATCGACGACGTCGTTGCGGTAGGCGGTGACGGCATGTTTGGCCGCCTTGATCGCCGTGTCGCCCGGCACGGCCTGGGCGGGTGCGCCCGTTGCGCTTGCCGCCCAGGCCAGGCTGATGGCCATCGCCAGGTTGCGTGCGCAAGTCTTCGTATTCATTGTCTCCATCTCCACAATTGAAAGGGGGAAACGAGCATAGCAGGGAACTCGAAACGGCGCTGGCGACCCCTCGGGTCGCAATCGGTTATCGTAGTCGCTGCACATTCGAACGAAGACGACCATGACGCACAAGATCATCCGCCGAGTCCATCCCGCGCTGCGCGACGACATCGGCGACCTCATCACCCAACGCCCCGTGCCGGGTCCGCATCTGGACCAGGTCGATCCCTTCCTGTTCCTCAACCATCACGGCCCGCAGGTCTATCCGCCGCACAACCGCGGCCTGCCGTTCGGCCCGCATCCGCACCGCGGCTTCGAGACCGTGACGTTCATCCTCGACGGCCTGCTCGCGCACCGCGACAGCGCGGGCCATGAAAGCATCATCGGTCCCGGCGGCGTGCAATGGATGACGGCGGGCCGCGGCATCGTGCATGCGGAAGTGTCGCCGCGCGAATTCATGGAACAGGGCGGTCCGCTCGAGATCCTGCAATTGTGGGTCAACCTGCCGCCCGCGCTGAAGATGACGGCGCCCCGCTACATCGGGCTGCAGCGCGATCAAATACCCGTCGTGGACAAGGGCGATGGCGTGCGCGTGCACCTCGTGTCGGGCACGCATGGGGGCGTGACGGGCCCCATCGAATCGCTGACGGACGTGTCGCTGTGCATGGTGGAGATGAAGGCGGGCGCGCGCCTGCACGTGGATGGACTACTCGACCGCAACGTGTTCCTGTACGTGGTACGCGGCGCGATCCAGGGCGTGCCGGAAACGGTCAGCGCAATGCACCTGGCCGAGTTCGATGCGGAGGGCGATGAACTGGACATCCTGGCCGACCACGACAGCGTGCTGCTGCTGGGCCACGCCTTTCCGATCCGCGAACCCGTCGTGGCGCACGGGCCGTTCGTGATGAACACGCGCGAGGAAATCCAGCAGGCGATCATCGACTACCAGGCCGGGCGCTTCGGCGCGCCGATCTGACCGCTGTTGAAATGCGCCGGCCCGGTCCGCGTCGGCCAGGCCGGCCGTGTCCTGCGCCGCGCATCAGCGCACGGCCTGGTTGACGACGACCTCGTCGGCGAACGGCACCTGGTTGAAGGCGACGGTGGCACCGGTGTCGCGCGTGACGAATTTCTTCGGCGCGACCGGCACCATTTCCTCGCGCTTGCCGTCCAGCTCGACGAACAGCTTGTTCATCCGGTTGGTGACCGTGATCGTGCGGCCGTCGGTGAGACGGAACGAACCACGCATGTGTTCGGCTTCATCCGTGGTCAGGCGGTAGGCGCCGTACGCGGACGGGGCCATCACGGCGCTGGCGGTGGCCGAGGACGGTGCGACGGACGGGTCGGCGAAGGCGCTCAGGGACAGGGTGGCGGCGGCGGCGAAGGCCAGGGCTTGTACGATACGCATGATTGCTCCGATATTAATTTTCGATATGTATAACGGGCTTTGAGCAAGATCTCGAAACAATCGTCGGATGCTCGACAAGCCCACCGTTTTTCATATCGCCGCGTCGTTAATGTGCGGCGAGTGATGACAGTGTAGGAAAGGCGGCTCGAGGCGTCATCGGGGAACCGCCGGACCGTCGAAAACAAGGGATGAACTGTCGAAAAACCGGGCCGAAATGCTGCGGATGCATATAGTTTTTGGCATCGTTCCGGGCGCGCCACGTGACGGGAATCCGTTACAGTGTCGGCGTCAAAAGCCATCCAGAACGAAGGAGCTGACCGATGCATCCTGTGCCCCTGGTCGCCACCACGCGTGGCTATCCCTCCGACGGCGAGCTTGCCGGCGCGCTTGCTTGCGGTTATGCGGTCGAGAATATCCACTACGGTTCGATCGCCGTCGTCGACGTGGCCGGCCGCCTGCTGTGGTCGGCGGGCGATCCCGACTTCATGACCTTCACCCGTTCCGCGCTGAAGCCGTTCCAGGCCCTGCCCTTCGTGCTCGATGACGGCCCGGCCCGCTTCGGTCTCTCCCGCGCAGAACTGGCCCTGCTGTGCGCCAGCCACTCGGGCGAAGAAAAGCATCTCGTGGGCGTGACGTCCATCCTCGACAAGATCGGCCTGGACGAAAGCCACCTCGCCTGCGGCTGCGCGGCGCCGCTGTACTACGACGCCGTCGGCCTGCCCGTGTCGGCCGAACGGCGCTGGCGCACGGTCCACCACAATTGCTCGGGCAAGCACAGCGGCTTCCTCGCCTGGTGCCGCCTGCACGGCGCGCCGACCGAGGGCTATGTCGATCCCGCGCACCCGCTCCAGCGCGCGATCCGCAGCACACTGGCCGACTGCGTGCAGATGACGGAAGACACGCTCCCGATGGGCATCGACGGCTGCTCCGCGCCGAACTACGCGATGCCGCTGGCACGCCTCGCGCACCTGTACGCGCGCCTCGCGCAGGGCAGCGCGGACGCGCGCCTCGGCGCCGCGCTGGGCGACCTGTTCGACGCGATGACGGCGCACCCGGACATGGTGTCGGGCGACGCGCGCACGGACCTCGCGTGGATGCAGGCCGGCGGCGGCGACTGGGTCGCCAAGATCGGCGCGGACGCCGTGCAGGCGATCGGCATCCGCTCGGCCGGCATCGGCATCGCGATCAAGGTGGCGGACGGCGCCGTGCGCGCGCTGCATCCGGCCACGTTCGCCGTGCTCGATCAACTGGGCCTGCTGGACGACACGCGCCGCAGGCACCTCGAGCAGTACCGCGCCCCGCCCATCAGGAATGCACGCGGCATCGTGGCGGGCGACGTGCACGCCGTGTTCACGCTGGACAAACCGGGATCAGCCCCTAGTTTTGGGAAATTTCCAAAAAACGGGGTCTGACCCTAATGCCAGTCAGTTAAGCGTGAAAAACCGTCATTCCCGGCATTGCCGGAAATGACTCCCCGCGCAGGCGGGGATCCAAGCTCTGCGTCCGTAGCCCGGGAAATTGGGTTCCCGCCTGCGCGGGAACGACGAGTTTGTGGCTTAAGTGACCGGCATTAGGGTCTGGCCCCGGTGTCGTCACTTGCGCAGTTGGGTTGCCGGTCATACAATCGATAGGTTCCTATCTATTTTATGACTAATGATGAGTAGCCTACCCGAATCGCAGGAGGAGCGCTTCTCGGCGGCCCTGCACACGAGCGCGCGCCTGTGGCGGCTGGCGCTGGATAAACGGCTCAAGCACCTGGGCATCGGCCAGTCCGGCTGGATCACCATCGCGATGGTCGCCAAGGCGGCCGAGCCGATGTCGCAGCGGGCGCTGGCGGACCTGGTCGGCGTCGAGGGGCCGTCGATGGTGTCGATGCTGGACCGCCTGGAGCGCGACGGGTTCGTCACGCGCGCGCCCTCCCCCACCGACCGGCGCGTGAAACTCGTGCAGCTGACCGAGACCGGCAAGACCGTCTACGCCGAGGTCATGCACGAAGCGGTGCCGTTCCGCGCCGACTTGCTGGCCGGTCTCGACCGCGAAGCGCTGGCCGCCGCGACCGTCCTGCTGGAGACCCTCAGGAAGCGCCTCGAGGACGGCCTGTGACGACAGCGGCACCCATCAACCGCACCATGATCACGATCTCGATCATGCTGGCGACGATCATCCAGGCGCTGGACGGCACCATCGCCAACGTCGCCCTGCCGCACATGCAGGGATCGCTGTCGGCGTCGCAGGACCAGATCACGTGGGTGCTGACGTCGTTCATCGTGGCCGCCGCCATCGCGACGCCGCTGAACGGCTGGCTCGTCGACCGCTTCGGCCTGAAGAACGTGTTCCTCGTGTCCGTCGCGGGTTTTACGCTGGCCTCGGTGCTGTGCGGGATCTCGGCGACGCTGACGGAAATCGTCGTCGCGCGCATGCTGCAAGGCGTGTTCGGCGCGGCGCTCGTGCCGCTGTCGCAGTCCGTCCTCCTCGACATCAACCCGCGCGAAAAGCACGGTTCCGCGATGGCCGTGTGGGGCATGGGCGTGATGATCGGGCCGATCCTCGGCCCGACGCTCGGCGGCTGGCTGACGGACAGCTACAGCTGGCGCTGGGTCTTCTTCATCAACGTGCCGATCGGCGCGCTCGCGTTCTGGGGCATCTGGCGCTATATCCACGCGACGGATCCGGCCCGGCGCATCCGCTTCGACACGTTCGGCTTCGTCACGCTCTCCATCGCCATCGGCGCGCTGCAGATGCTGCTGGACCGCGGCGAGCAGAACGACTGGTTCGGCTCGACGGAGACGTGGGTCGAACTGATCCTGACCACGCTCGCGTTTTCCTATTTCATCGGCCACACGCTGACCCGTCCCGCCGGCCAGTCCTTCGTCGACTTCCGTTTGCTGAAGAACGCCAACTACGTCACCGGCCTGCTCCTGATCTTCATCGTCGGCATGGTGCTGTTCGCGACGCGCGCGCTGATGCCGACGATGCTGCAAGGCCTGATGGGCTATCCGGCCAAGCTGGCGGGCCTCGTCACGGCGCCGTCGGGCCTCGGCACGATGGCCGCGATGATGATCGTCGGGCGCCTCACGGGCAAGGTCGATTTCCGCCTGCTGCTGGGCACCGGCTTCGCCATCACGGCGTTCTCGCTGTGGCAGATGACGCATTACACGCTCGTGCTGTCGCAGTCCGACATCGTGTGGCCCGGCGTGATCCAGGGCGTGGGCCTGGGCCTCGTGTTCGTGCCGCTGTCGGCCGCCACGTTCGCGACCCTGTCGCCGCAGATGCGTGCGGAAGGCACGGCGTTGTACAGCCTCGTGCGCAACATCGGCTCGTCGATCGGCATCGCCCTCGTGCAGGCCCTCCTCGTGCGCAATACGCAGATCGCGCACGCGTCGCTGGCCACGCAGGTGAACGCGGCGAATCCGGCCGTGCGCGACCCGATGAGCCTCTACGACATGGCCACGCAGGCCGGCCCCGCCCTCATCAACAACGAGATCACGCGCCAGGCGTCGATGATCGCCTACGTCGACGACTACCGGCTGATGATGCTGCTGACCGTGGCCGTGATCCCGATGCTGCTGCTGATTCGCCCGCCGAAGGCGGCGGCCGCGCCGGCGCAGGCGGACCATGCGGCACTCGAATAACCAACAAGACGACATCGTGCGACACCTTACACTCATCCCACTGGTGCTGCTCTCCGGCTGCATCGGCGTCCCGCCGGACGCCAACAAGGCACAAGGCCCGGACTTCGCAAAGGCCCGGCATGCGCCGGCGATCCAGCTGCCGGCCGCCGCCTGGCCCGCCGAACAATGGTGGCTCGACTACCACGACCCGCAACTGAACGCCCTCGTGGCCCGTGCCCTGCGCGACAACCCGACCCTGGGCGTCGCCGCCGCGCGTGTCGCCAGCGCCCGCGCGGCGTTCGGTGCGGAAGCGGCCAACGAAGGCGGCAAGGTCGACCTCGCGTCCGGCCTGAACCGCCAGCGCTATTCGTCCAACGGCTTCTTCCCGCCCCCAATCGGCGGCGCGTGGTTCAACGACGCGAGCGTGTCCCTGCGCGCCAGCCATGACGTCGACTGGTGGGGCAAGCACCGCGCCCTCGTCGCCGCCGCGCTGGGCGAAACGAATGCGAGCGCCGCCGAAGCCGCGCAAGCGCGCCAGGTGCTGGCCGCGTCCGTCGTGCAAAGCTATCTGCGCCTGCAGATGCTGTGGGCGCGCCAGGACAATACGAACGCGCTGATCGCCGTGCAGCGCGACGTGGTCGAAGGCCGCAAGGCGCGCCTGGCGCATGGCCTGGCCAGCGCCGATGCCCTGCAGGGCGCGGAGCAGGATCTCGCGAGCCTGCGCGAACAGGCGGCGCGCTACGACACGGATGCCGCGCGCGAACGCGAAGGCCTGCGCGCGCTGATCGGTGGCGACGCCGCCGCATTGAACGACCTCGCCCGCTTCCAGCCCGCGCCGGCGATCGACGCCGTGCCGCGCGAACTCGGCATGGAGCTGCTCGCCCGCCGGCCCGATTTGCAGGCCGCGCGCTGGCGCGTGGAGGCGCAGCTGGGCCGCGTGGCCGCCAGCGAGGCCGCGTTCCGCCCGGACATCAACCTCGCCGCCGCCATCGGCCTCGACGCGACGTCGCTCGGCAAGCTGCTGCGCTATCCGAGCCGCACGCCGCTGATCGGCGCGACGCTCGACCTGCCCCTGTTCGACAGCGGCCGCCTGCATGCCCAACTGGGCCAGGCGCGGAGCAGCCGCGACGAACTGCTGGCCGAGTACAACGAGGCCGTGCTGAACGCGGTGCGCGATGTCGCGCGCGAAGCGGCGACCCTGCAAGGCATCGCGAAGGAGACGGAGGCGCATGCCGCGACGCTAGCCGCGAGCCGCAGGCTGGCCGCGAATGCCGAGGCGCGCATGCAGCGCGGCCTCGCCGACCGCGCCGCCGTGCTGCAGGCGCGCCTGGCCGTGCTGCGCCAGCGCGACGTCGACCTGCAGCTGACGGACGCCCGCCTGCAGACGCAGGTCGCCCTCGTGAAAGCGCTCGGCGGCGGTTACCACACACTATCGAATACCAGGTAAAACCATGAGCACCCAAGCCCCCACCAACAAGAAACGCCGCGTCGTCCTGGCCGGCATCACCGTCGCCTTCCTCGCCGCCGGAGCGGCCTATGCGGCCTGGTACGCGCTCGTGCTGTCGAAGCGCGTCGAGACCGACAACGCCTACGTCGGCGGCAACCTCGTGAACGTGTCGTCGCAGGTCACGGGCAGCGTCGTCGAGATCCGCGCCGACGAGACCCAGCTGGTGCAGGCGGGCACTGAGATCGTCCGCCTCGATCCGTCCGACGCGGAGGTCGCGCTGGCCCAGGCCGAGGCGCGGCTCGGCACGGCCGTACGCCAGCAGCGCGAGCGCTACACGAACGTGGCGCAGTACGAGGCCCTCGTCGAGCAGCGCCGCGTGGAGCTGAAGGCGAAGCAGGAAGACCTGGCACGGCGCGCGCCGCTGGCGGCCGACAATATCGTGTCCGGCGAAGACGTCGCGCACGCCCGCCGCGCCGTCGACGATGCGCAGGCCGCATTGGAGGTCGCGCGGAAGCAGCTGGCGGCCGCGCGCGTGACGGTGGCGGGCGTCTCCCCCGCCGAGCACCCGAACGTGCTGGCCGCGAAGGCGGACTACCTGGCCGCGTGGCTGGCCGCGCGCCGCAACGCCATCGTCGCGCCGGTGTCGGGCTACGTGGCCAAGCGCAGCGTGCAGGTCGGCAGCCGCATTGCGCCGGGCGCGCCGCTGTTGTCGATCGTGCCGCTGGACCAGCTGTGGGTCGACGCCAACTTCAAGGAATCGGAACTGCGCGACATCCGCGTGGGCCAGGCGGCCACCATCGAGGCCGACATCTACGGCAGCAAGGTCGTCTACCACGGCAAGGTCGTGGGCCTCGGCGCGGGCACGGGCAGCGCGTTCTCGCTGCTGCCGGCGCAGAACGCGACGGGCAACTGGATCAAGGTCGTGCAGCGGGTGCCGGTGCGCATCTCGCTCGACCCGAAGGAGCTGGCCGCGCATCCGCTGCGCGTGGGCCTGTCGGCCACCGTCGACGTGGATATCGCACACAAGGAAGGCAATGCGCTCGGCACGGTGGCCGCGCCTTCTCCGGCCTACGCCACCACGGTGCTGAACCAGCCGTTGCAGCAGGCGCAGGCGGCGACGGCTGCCATCGTCGCCAGGAACATGGCGAATTAATCGGGATCGACGGGCGTCAATGCGCGGCCGCTGCGGAACCAGCTGCGCACGTTGTCGAGCATGAGCTGCGCCATCGCGGCGCGCGTCTCGTGCGTGGCGCTGCCCAGGTGCGGCGTCAGCATCACGTTCGGAAGTAGCAAGAAACGCGGGTCGATGTCCGGCTCGTCGTCGAACACGTCCAGCGCCGCGCCGGCGATGGTGCCGGTTTCCAGCGCGGCGAGCAGCGCATCCTCGTCGACGAGCGAACCGCGCGCCACGTTCACGAGGTAGCCCTTCGGGCCGAGCGCCTCGAGCACGCGCCCATCGACCAGGTGTTTCGTCTCGGCGCCGCCGGGGGCCACGACGACCAGGATGTCGGAATCGCGCGCGAGCGCGACCAGGTCGGCCTCGTAGCGCCACGCCAGTTGCTGGTCCGTGCGCCCGTGGTAGGCGAGCGCCACGCCGAACATCTCCAGCCGGCGCGCGATCTCCTTGCCGATGCGGCCCATGCCGACGATGCCCACGTGCTTGCCCGCGAGGCTCGTCGCCAGCGGAAAGTCCGACGTCGCCCAGCGGCCCGCACGCACGAAGCGGTCGGCCTGCGGCAGGCGGCGCAGCAGCGCCAGCAGGGAGCCGATGCACAGCTCGGCGACCGCCGCGTTCAGCACGTCCGGCGTGTTCGCGACGACGATGCCCCGTTCGGCCGCCAGCTTGCGCGGAATCAGGTCGTAGCCGACGCCGCAGGTGGCGATGATCTCGAGGGCCGGCAGGCGCCGCACGACGTCTTCCGGCACCTGCTGGTTGCTGCGCGTGACGATGGCGGCCACCTGCGCCGCCAGGCCGGGCTCGCGCTCGAGGCTGGCCAGGTCCACGCAACGGAACTCCGCGTCGAGCTGGCCCTGGATCTCGGGCGCGAAGCCGCCGATCTGCAGCACGACGTTCCGCATTACTCCCATTCTGCCGGGCCGATCTCGAGTTCGAACGAAGTCACGCCATCGACGCCGCCGCGCACCTTGTCGCCCGGATTCAGCGCGTCCACGCCGGCCGGCGTGCCGGTGTAGATCAGGTCACCCGGCGCGAGCGCGACGAGGCGCGACAAGGCCGCGATCACGTCGGGGATCGGCCGGATCATCTCGTTCAGGTTGCCTTCCTGCTTCAGCCGGCCGTTCACTTCCAGCCAGATGCGCGCCGCCGAGGGATGCCCCGTGCGTTCGGCGGGGACGAGGGGGCTGCACGGCGCGGAAGCGTCGAAGCCCTTGGCCATGTCCCACGGACGGCCATCCTTCTTGGCGACGGCCTGCAGGTCGCGCCGCGTCAGGTCCAGGCCGACGCCATAGCCCCACACGAGGTCCAGCGCCCGTTCCGGCGCGATGTTCGTGCCGCCGCCTTTCAGCGCGACGACCAGTTCCACCTCGTGGTGCAGTTCGCGCGTGCAGGACGGGTACGGCACGGTGCCGCCGGCCGGCACGACGGCGTCAGCAGGCTTGGTGAAGAAGAACGGCGGTTCGCGGTCCGGATCGGAACCCATCTCGCGCGCGTGGGCCGCGTAGTTGCGGCCCACGCAGAACACGCGGCGCAGCGGGAAGAGCTGGTCGGAGCCGGCCACGGCGAGGGCCGGGACGGCGGGAGGCGTAATGACGAAGCCAGTCATGCGTATCCTTGTAAAGACGGTGACGGTGCATCGGGCTCGGCCCAAATGCACCGGACAGCCTATCACAATCGCACGACGGGCGAAGGGGCAGGATGGATCAGAACTCTTCCCAGTCGCTCTCGACGGGCACCTTCGCGGCAGCCGCCTGCGAACGGGGCGGCATTTTCGCAGCCGGCTTGCTCAACCGCGGCGGGGGCGCCGGGGCAACCGCACGCGCGGGCGCCGGCGCGCCGCCGTCGAGCCGGAACACGGCCACGGCCTCGGCCAGCCGCGCGGCCTGGTCCTGCATTGCCTGCGACGCCGCGGCCGCCTCCTCGACGAGGGCCGCGTTCTGCTGGGTCACGTCGTCCATCTGCGTGATGGCCTGG
>CBIHOW010000025.1:0-79719 GCA_966211695.1 uncultured Massilia sp.
GCGACAAGGTGAGCGAAGGCTCGCTGCTGCTGACCGTCGACGAAGCCGGCGCTGGCGCCGCATCTGCCGCCCCTTCGGCACCGGCTGCCGCTCCGGCGCCGGCTGCGGCACCTGCCGCTGCGCAGGCACCGGCCAACAAGCCGGCCGATTCGTACGCGCCGGCCCACCCGACCCCGTCGGCACCTGCTGCACCCATTCCGAACGCGGCCAGCTACAGCGGCCCGGTCGACATCGAATGCGAAATGATGGTGCTGGGCGCAGGCCCCGGCGGCTACTCGGCCGCGTTCCGCTCGGCCGACCTGGGCATGAACACCGTCTTGGTCGAGAAGTATGCGACGCTGGGCGGCGTGTGCCTGAACGTGGGCTGCATCCCGTCCAAGGCGCTGCTGCACGTGGCGCATATCATGGACGAGACGGCCCACATGGCCGACATCGGCGTGTCGTTCGCCAAGCCGGACGTCGACATCGACAAGCTGCGCGCGTACAAGGACAAGGTCATCAAGACGATGACGGGCGGCCTGGCCGGCATGGCCAAGTCGCGCAAGGTCAATGTGGTCCAAGGCGTCGGCAAGTTCCTGAGCCCGAACCACATCGAGGTGACCGGCGCCGACGGCGCGAAGAAGGTCGTCGCGTTCCAGAAGGCGATCATCGCGGCCGGCTCGTCCGTGGTAAAACTGCCGTTCGTGCCGGAAGATCCGCGCATCGTGGACTCCACCGGCGCGCTGGAACTGCGCCAGGTGCCGAAGCGCATGCTCGTCATCGGCGGCGGCATCATCGGCCTCGAGATGGCGACGGTGTACTCCACGCTGGGTGCGCGCATCGACGTCGTCGAGATGATGGATGGCCTGATGCAGGGCGCGGACCGCGAGGCCGTCAAGGTCTGGCAGAAGTTCAACGCGCATCGCTTCGACAACATCATGTTGAAGACCAAGACCGTCGGCGTGGAAGCGCTGCCGGAAGGGATCAAGGTTTCTTTCGAAGCCGCCGAGGCGGGCCAGCCGGCACCGGCAGCGCAGGTCTACGACCTCGTGCTGGTGGCCGTGGGCCGCAGCCCGAACGGCAAGAAGATCGGCGCGGAAAGCGCGGGCGTGGCGGTCACCGACCGCGGCTTCATCCCGGTCGACGGCCAGATGCGCACCAACGTGCCGCACATCTTCGCCATCGGCGACCTGGTGGGCCAGCCGATGCTGGCGCACAAGGCCGTGCATGAAGCCCACGTCGCCGCGGAAGCCGCGCACGGCGAGAAGGCCTACTTCGATGCGAAGGTGATCCCGTCGGTCGCGTACACCGATCCGGAAGTGGCATGGGTCGGCCTGACGGAAGACGAAGCGAAAGCCAAGGGCATCAAGGTCGAGAAGGGCCACTTCCCGTGGGCCGCATCGGGCCGCGCCGTCGCCAACGGCCGCTCGGAAGGCTTCACGAAGCTGCTGTTCGACGCCGAGACCCACCGCATCATCGGCGGCACGATCGTCGGCACGAGCGCCGGCGACATGATCGGCGAAGTCGCGCTGGCCATCGAGATGGGCGCGGACGGCGTGGACATCGGCAAGACGATCCACCCGCACCCGACCCTCGGCGAATCGATCGGCATGGCGGCGGAGGCCTACGAAGGCGTCTGCACCGACCTGCCGCCGCCGCGCAAGCGCTGATTTCGATGCGCAGCAAAAAACCGGGACCGCGTGTCCCGGTTTTTTTTGTTTACGCCTGGATGTCGCCCAGGTTAGTGGCAGGAACCCATGCACGAAGTCATCGTCTGCTGATACGCCTGATCGTACGCTGCCTGAATCTGTGGAACCTTGCCGTTCATGCAGCTGTTAACGTCAAAGCCGACATAATGGGAAGTGCAGTATGCCAACGCTTCCTTCTCCGCCTGCTTTGCCGCGTTATACCCTGCCTGGCCCGCAGCATTTTGGCAAACGGTGGTGCAGTCCGTGGCCTGGGCCGGGATTGCGATTGCCGCGAACACGGCGACGGCTGCGATGATCTGTTTTTTATAGTTAATCGACAAGAATTTCATAGGGAACTCCTCCAATAATTTTTAGAAATAGCCCAGTTGGGGCGAGATCCGCCAATGAAGAGAACCTGTCCGGGACGCTCCACAGTCGGCATCCGATTGTATTTCATAAAGTTAAAAACAAATCTCACGCAATTCCACAAAATTGCATCAAGTTCCGCTCGGGTTTGTTGTGCAATTGGCCCGGAAAGTGGGAATCGGGTTGACGTCGCACGTCCAAATTCGGGGAGAGGCGCGGCCACCCTGTAATCCGCAAGAGTAAGCGGCTTAATTTTTACGAGTTTTTTGCAAGCATTTCATTAGACTGGTCTTGTTGCCGAAGCCTTGCCGGGGCTTTGCGTCATCGATATCGAAACGCCATTCAAGAGGATATGCCATGCTCGTAACATTCAAATCGAAAGCCGCCGCAGATGTCTTGATGCTCGACCGTCACGCGCAAAAGGCGCTCGCGCCGTTCGGCAAGAACACGGCCATCGGCTATTTTTCTGTTGGCGAGCTGGACCACGCGATCGGGGTGCTTGAAACGACAACGGTGGATAGCAAACACCATGCGCCCACCCAGGCCTTGGCGCAGGACGTCGAATTGCACCACGCTGCTGAAGGGGTGAGTCATTTCCCCCAGGTCCAGGAAGCTGTCGATTTCGCGACGCATTTGTTTCCGCTGCTGGAAATGATGCGGGCGGCGCGACGCACGGCCAGCGTCGTAACCTGGAATATTTGAGGTATCGGTCGCTGCGCTTTACCCTGGTCATCCGAACCTGTTGGCGGCCTGTGTCGAGCCAGGTCGTTCGAGCTCGCACGCCTCATGGCGCGCGCAGCGTGGCAGTGACGATTACCTGGCGGCCATGCGCGCCTCCATGGCCGGCGTCATCTCGACCTTCCGGTCCGCGCCGATCAGCATGACTTCCTTCAGCCCCAGGTGCCGGGCCATGGCTTTCCAGTGCGCCGGCCCGGCGATGAACAGCGGCTTCGAATTGCCGTCGGAACGCAGGCCGGCATCAAGGCCGCCGGAAGCGACGATCGTCACCGATGCGACCAGGTCGACCGTCTGGCCCGTGCGCGGATCGATGATGTGCGGATGGCGCTTGCCGTCCTTCATGAAATAACGCTGGTAGTCGCCGCTGGTGCCGATCGCTTCGTTGTCGTGCAATGCCACGCTCGCGATGGCGCCGTCGCCGCGCGGGTCGCGGATGCCGACTTTCCATGGCCGGGCGCCGGGCTGGCCGATGGCGATGATGTTGCCGCCGGTGTTGACGAGCGCCGCCTTCACGTGCGCGGCGCGCAGGAGCTGGGCGGCGCGGTCGAGCGCATACCCTTTCGCATAGCCGCCGAGGTCGATCATCACGGCCCTGTTCCGGCTCGAGATGCGGGTGCCGTCGAACACGAGGTCCGTCATGCGCGGGTTGGCGTCGACCCAGCGGCGGATGTCCTGCGGGGCAGGGCCGTGCGCCGTGATGTCGCTGCTCTGGAAGCCCCACAGGCGGATCAGGTGGCCGATGGCGGGATTGAACATGCCACCGGACTGCTCGGACAACACGGTCGCCGATTTCAGCAGGCCGACCATTTCGGCGTCGGACTGGAACACCTCGCCGCGCGCGATCGCATCGTTCAGCGCCGTCAACTGGCTCGGCTGCCACGCATGCAGCTTGTGATGCAGCCGGTCGAATTCGCGCAGGACCTCGGCGCCGAGCGCCTGGGCGCGCCGCTCCGATTCGCCATAGATGCTGACCTCGACCTGCGTGCCGAAGACATGGCCCCGGATGTGATGGACCGTGTCGTTCCGGGTGCAGCCCGGCAGCAGTGCCAGCAGGACCAACGCTGCCGCGACGAGGGTCCCCAGCCGATTGATCGCCTTCATGGTCGTTGCCGTATCGCGATCAGCCGGCCTTGCTGACCATGTAGTCGATGGCGGCCTTGACTTCGTCGTCCTTCAGCGCCGGGTTGCCGCCCTTGGCCGGCATCATCTTGAAGCCGCCGAGGGCGTGGGTATAGAGCGTGTCCTTGCCTTGCGCCACGCGCGGTCCCCACGCCGTCTTGTCGCCGACCTTCGGGGCACCGAGGACGCCGGCACCATGGCACGACACGCAGTTGGCGCCGAAGACTTTTTCGCCGAGCGCGAGGTCGCCACCGCCGGTCGCGGGCGCGGCAGGTGCCGGGGCGGGCGGCGTGGACGGCGCGGCGGCGGCCGCAACCGGTTCGGCCGCCGCAGCAGCAGCCGGTGCCGGGTTCTTCTGGCCGCAAGCGGCCAGCGCGATTGCCAACGTCAATGGCAGCAGTTTCAAAGCGTTCATGTTTCCTCTTCGTGATCAGTGGGGTGAAAAAAACGGTTCAATGCATGCCGTCGTCGTGCGCCGCGGGGCCGTGCACCATGTCGGCGGTAATCTGGTCGAAGCGCAGCACCTTGCCGCCCTCCCTGGCGGCGAAGGCCTCGGCGTCGCGCGCGTCGGCAAAGGCGCCGAAGGTCGGCCCCATCGAACCAAGCTTGCGGCTGCCGACGACGTAGAGCGCCGTCCTGGCGTCGATCCATATTCCCTGCGGGTGATCCCAGTTCGCCTTGCCGATGTCCTGCACGAATACGGCGGCGATGGCCCGCTTGCTTTCCGGTGTGCGGACGGCGTCGAACAGTTCGACCAGGTCGCAAAAGAAGTCCGGCTTGCCTTCGGTGTAGTGGATCTGCGCCTTCGGTCCCGCCGCGTCCTTCAGCGCCATGCCGTCGAGGACGCAGACGGTGTCGTCGGCCGGTTCGAGAGGATGGACATTGCGCGGGGCCTGGCTGCAGGCGCCCAGCGCGGCGAGCACGGCGAGGCCGGCCAGCTGCCTGCGGGTTCGTGTTTTCATTGGAATCTCCAGTGCGCCACGATGAACGGCGCGATGATCCAGCCCAGCATGACGGCAACGAGCACGGCCGGGTTGGTGAGGGTGTCCGGCATCACGGTCGCCAGGCCATACATGCTTTGCACCTGCGCCGAGCCGAAGATGTTCAGCAGGCGGAAGACGTCGGCCGGGTTCAGCATCAGCAGCACGCCGAACAGGCCGCTGCCGAGCCTGCCCTCGCTCCACACCAGCACGCCCATCAGCAGCAGGTCGAAAACCAGGACGAAAAAGAACCACAGGCCGATCGCCGTGCCGGACGCGCGGATTCGGTCCGGTGCCACGACCGATACCACCATGGACAGGCTCAGGAACGCCATGCCCATCAGGACGGCGCTGCCGGCGAAGCCGAGATAGTGATAGACGTCGCGGGCCGACAATTGCGCGGCCAGCGCCAGCAGGCCGGCACCGAAGCCGAGCGCGGTGGCGCTGGCCAGTGCGGCCGACAAGCCGAGAAATTTGCCGAGCAGGATTTCGAACCGCGTGATCGGCATGGCGAGCAGCAGTTCGAGCGAACCGCGTTCTTTCTCGCCGACGATGGCGTCGTACCCCAGCACCAGGGCGATCAGCGGCACGAGATACACGACGAGGCTGACGAGGCTGGCGATGGTGACGTCGATGCCGCGAAAACCGACTTCTCCCTGCTGCGCCGAACCGAACCAGGCGATCGCCAGCGCGAACAGCGCAAAGACCAGCGCCACCGCCACCACCCAGCGGTTGCGGACGCGGTCGCGCCATTCCTTGCCGGCGATGACGCAGGCCTGCGACCAGTCAATGCTGCCGGCCATGCGCGCCTCCATAGCCGAGGAACAGGTCTTCCAGCGAAGGTTCGTGGATGGCGACGTCGTGCACGGCGTCGGCCAGCGCCGCGAGGACGCCCAGCACCGCAAGCTTTTGCCCCGGCAGGCAGGCGACGCGCACGCAATCGGCGTCGAGGGTCGATACCAGGCCGGCCAGATGCGCCAGCGCCGCATGCGTGCGCGCCGCCTCGCCCCGGCGCGGCACGATCCGGATCTCGGACGGCAGCGCCAACCGGGCGCGCAAGTCGGCCAGCGTGCCTTGCGCCGCGACGCGTCCGGCTTGCAGGATCACCAGCTCGTCCACGCGCTCCTGGATCTCGGCCAGGATGTGCGACGTGATGACGATGGTGGCGCCTTGCGCCTGCACGTCGCGCAGGATGCGGTAGAAATCGTGGATGCCTTCCGGGTCGAGGCCGTTGGTCGGCTCGTCGAGGAAGATCAGGTCGGGCGATCCCAGTAACACCTGCGCGAACCCCAGCCGCTGGCGCATCCCCTTGGAGTAGCCGCGCACGCGCCGTTGCGCCGCCGCGCCCAGGCCGACCCGTTCGAGCACGCCGCCGCAGGCGGCGCGCGGGACCCGTTTCAGGTCGGCGAACAGGTGCAGCACTTCCAGGCCCGTCAGGTTGTCGTAGGTGACGAACGTTTCCGGCAGATAGCCGATGCGCCGCCGCACGTTGCGAAATGCGTGCCCGGCGGTCGGCACGCCATGGACCAGCACGTCGCCGGCACTCGGCGCGAGGAGCCCGAGCATCAGCTTGAACAGGGTGCTCTTGCCGGCGCCGTTATGGCCGATCAGGCCGACCATGCTGCCGGCACCGATAGCCAGGCTGACGTCGTCGAGCGCGACCACGTCGCCGAAGCGCATGCGGGCGTGCCGGACGTCGATGGCGTTATTTGTCATTCCATTTGCTCCAGTTGCGGTTCCAGGGACGCATGCGCGGATGCCGGTCGATCACGCTCGGCGCGCGTAATATCGGGAACTGGCGCGCCACGAAACGCAGCGTTCGGATCGCCGGGCTGCTCAGCAGCAGCTTGACGAGCGGGTATTGCCAGTTGAGCCGGTCCACCACGTCGTTCGCTTCGTGGACGACGTCCCCGACGCCGTCGCCGCCCTGGTCCCAGCCGCTGTAATTGCTCCAGTAATTGCCCCGGGTGCGTCCCCATTCCACATCGCGCGCGGCGACGAATTTCACTTGTTCCTGGTTGTCGATGAAGTCGTTGCCGTCGATGGCGTTGTTGCTCGAACCGGCCGTCAGGTGGATGCCGGTGCGATTGCGGATCACGAGGTTGTTCCTGACCGAGTTGAATTCGGCGTCGTAGATGAAAAAGCCGCGCCCGTTGCCGGCAACGACATTGTGTTCGACGATGGAATCCTGGATCGTGCGCAGCATGATGCCGTGATCCTCATTGCCCCAGGCGACGTTGTTGCGCACGGTGAGACTGCGCACCTCCATCAGCGCGAGGCCGCCGCGGTTCCGGTAGACCTCGTTGTCTTCCCACGTGCTGTCGTTGGTGTTCATGTAGTGCGTGCCATAGCGCACGTGATGGATGCGGTTGCCGCGGAACAGCGCATGCCGGGAATAATCGACGTAGATGCCGTCGCGCGTAAAACTGACCTGGTTGCCGATGACGCGCGAATTGGTCGTGTTGTAGACCTGGATGCCGTTGCCGCGCGCGGCCGATTGCAGGTCGCGCCGTCCGATGATCACGTTGTGCCGGAGCGTCGAATCGGCCGATTGTTCGAGCCAGATGCCGAAAAGGTTGGCCACCAGTTCGCAATCCTGGACCAGTGCACGGTCGGCGCCCGGTTCGATATAGATCCCGGCGTTCTGCGCGCCGAGGTCGATACCGCTGTCGCGTACGATGAAGCCTTCGATGGTCACGTCGGCGGCGCGTACGCGGATGACGTCGCCCCGGTTCGCGCCGCCGAGGGTGGGGCGGTCGATGCCCTGCAGGACCAGCGGCTTGTCGATCGTCACGCGCTCGTTGTAGGTGCCGCGTGCGACGCGCACCGTGTCGCCGGCGCGGGCCGCCTGCACGGCTGCCGCGACGGATTCACCCGGCCGCACCTGCAGCACGGCGCAATGCGCGGCGGCGCTAGCTGTGACCAGGCAGGCGGCTATCCATGCGCTGCGGATGCGGGAAGGACTCATGAGGAACGCTTTGCCTTTGCCGCCAGTTCGCGTTTCACGTCGTCCAGCGAAATGAAGTAGCCCTTCGCATCGATCGGCGTCAGGGGCAGGCCGGCGCGTTCGCGCGCTTTGCGTTCCTTCGCCAGCGGCGGACACGCATGATCGTCGTAGTACATCACCATGCAGTCGAGGCACAGCAGGCATTCCTTCGGATCGATCCGGCCCTTGGCGTCGATCGCGTGCGAGCCGCAGCCGGTGGCGCAGGCGTGACAGGTCGTGCACTCCTTCTTCCGCTTCAGGCCGAACACGCGGAACATCGAGGGCAGGGCGAGGCCGGCGCCGAGCGGGCACACATACTTGCAATACGGCCGCTCGCTCAGGATCGAGATGCCGAGGATGACGGCCACGAAGGTCGCGTACGGCCACGGGCGGTTCCACGCGCCGACGAGGAAGGTCGTCTTGAACGGCTCGATTTCCGCCAGCGTCTCGGCCATGTCCATCGAGACCAACGACACGCCGACCAGCACCGCGAAGACGACGTACTTGACCCACTTGAGGCGGTCGTGCCACGCCTTCGGCAGCAGGCGCTGGAAGCGCTTCAGGCCGATGACCTGGCCCACGCGGTAGGCGAGGTGCTGCAGCGAGCCGAACGGGCAGAGCCAGCCGCAGAACAGGCCGCGTCCCCACAGGAACACGGTGACGATCATGAACCACCAGAACACGAAGATGAACGGGTCGGACAGGAACAACTCCCACTTCCACTGGTGGAGCAGCGAATGGAACCAGGTCAGCACTTGCGTGATGCTCGGCTGCGCCTTCAGGGTCAGGCCGATGAAGCCCACCGCGACCAGCCACAACGTGTGGCGGGGAATCGAAATCCACGGCTTGCTCTTGCGGTTCGATGCGCGCACGAGGCGGTCGCGCTGCGCATACCAGACGGCCGTCGCGGCCAGGGTCAGCAGGAACAGGGCGATCTCGGCCTTCCTGCCGGTCCATGCCCGTTTCCAGGCCGGCTCCGGGATCGCGACCTTCGGCCGTCCGCCTTCGAGATACCGGGCCGGCAGCCAGTAATCCTGGTCGAAATGGGCGAAGACCTTGGCGCGCGTCTGCGCGTCGAGCTTGTTGGCGAGGAAGCTCAGCTGCCACGGCCACGCGGGATTGAAGTTGGCGGAACGGATGATGAAGATGCCCGACTCCTGGTAGCCCGGCACGTCCGCCGGTTCCAGGTGGTACAGGTTCTGGTAATCGGTGTCGCGGAACGTGAAGCGGCCGCTGTCCTGGCGCACCTGGATGCGGTCGTAGATGCCGCCGCGCACGAAGCCCGATCCCTTGAACGACACCTGTCCGGTGGCGACGATGAAGATCGCATGCTCGTCCTCCTTCAGGTCCTGCATCAGCCGCTCGTAGCCATGCCTGCCGAGCAGGCTGGTGCCGATGGTCGGCACGTTCAGGTAGCCGAAATACAGATCCATGTACGGCCGTCCGCTGTCGCCGGCGCCGACGTCGGCGGCCTGCACCAGCAGGTGCCGCACGGCGCCTTCCTTCTCAAGCGCGGCCCAGTCCAGGGTTTCCCGCAGCGGCGTGAAATGCGCGCGCGGCCTTGCCTCACCCTTGAAGATGCCGACCTGCTTGCCGATTTCATAGGCGCTCTGCGCGATCACCTGGTTTTCGGCGATCGCCGTCACGGTGGCGCCGCTGATGGCGTCGAGCCCCTCCTTGTCGGCGCCGTCGCCGTCGCTATCGTTACTGTGGCCGATTTCGAGCCTGGCATTGCCGGCCCGTCCGACGTACTGGCGGACGAACGTCGTCAGCACGGATTCCGGAATACCGGCCAGCAGGATGGGTTCGGAATGCTTGAGAATCCGTACGCCGGTGATGATGCCGTGCGTGTCCATGCCGATCAGCGTGATGACCGGCTTGCCGGAATAGGCGGGAATGTCGACCACGTCGGTCGAGAGGAATACGTAGCCGACGAGGCGCTGCCTGCCGCCGTCGTCGGCGTAGGCCTCGACATAGCTGGGCATGCCCTTGCGCTTCGAGAACGACTGCGCCGCCGGCATGACGTCGCGGCACGGTGCGCCGGCGCACAGGTCCGGGCCGCTCATGGTTTCCTGCGACAGTTCGGCGTTGTACATCGACGCCCTCGCGCCCGGCGCCGGCAGCACGCCGCATAGCGCGATCCAGAGAATCAGCGCCAGATGGAACGGCATACGGCTGCGATACATGGACGTCTCACTTCGAATGGGGAAAAGACGCGGGATGGGGTACGGCTTCCATCCCGCGAAGTGCTGCGAACTACCGGTAAGGTTTGTGCCGGCTCAGGCTTCCACGAGGAAGCGGCTGCGCATCTCCAGGTGCAGCGCGTGGCAGAAGTGGGTGCAATAGATCCAGTACGCGCCCGGCTTGTCGGCCTTGAAGGTGACCGACTTGGTTTCCTGCGGATTCACGATGAAGTTGATGTTGTAGTTCGGGATCGCGCAACCGTGCGTCAGGTCTTCCACCTTGTCGTGGTTGGTGAGCGTGATCGTGACCTCGTCGCCCTTCTTGACCTTGATGACCGGCATGCTGAAGGTCGGCGCCTGCGACATCAAACGCACATGCACCTTGTTGCCCTTGCGCTCGACACCGGCATTCTCCGGTTTGACCGCATTCGGAAAATCGTCGATGTTGTAGATCTGGCGCGTCTTCACGACGTCCCGGCGCACGATGATGGCGTCGTGCGGCTCCGGATACGCGGTGTGGTCGGACACGATGCGCATCTTGTCGCCGGTGATGTCGATCAATTGTTCCGTCTCCGCATGGAGCGGGCCGACCGGCAGGAAGCGATCCTTCGAGAACTTGTTCCCCGAGTTGAAGTACTTGCCGTCCGCTTCCTTCGTTTCTCCCATCGACGCATAGCCGTGGCCCGGCTGGTAATGCACGTCGACGCGGTCGAGGACCGGCTTGACCGTCTTGTCGCCCTTGAACTGCGCGATCGCCTTGTCGACGTTCCACTTGACGATCTGGCTGTCGAGGAACAGCGTGGTGAAGGCGTTACCCTTGCCGTCGAACGCAGTGTGCAGCGGGCCGAGGCCGATCTCCGGCTCCGCCACGACGGCGTCGCGTTCCGTCTTCAGTTCGCCGTTGAACCATTTGGTCACGAGCGCGAGTTCGATGACGGTGGCCGTCGGCGACAGCTTGCCGGAACAGACGAAGTACTTGCCGTCCGGGCTCGCATTGACGCCGTGCGGATTTTTCCCGACCGGCACGTAGCAGGTGATGGCCGTCTTCGGATCGGCATTGGCTGCCTTGCGGCCGTCGACGACCGGCACGTTCGAGTTGCCGATCTTCGTGAACTTGCCGTCCTTGACCAGCTGTTCGATGCGGGCCACGTTGAAGAAGACGCAGGCGTCGCGCTCGGCCGCCATCATGCCGGCCTGGTCGGCGGCATTCTCGACGTTGTACTGATTCGATGCGGCCAGCGTGCCGTCGTACGACGTCGCCACCAGGTCGCAGTTGCCGTCGATCCGCACCTGCCAGCGCACCTCCATCGACGCGGCGTCGACGCACGAGAACAGGACGCCCCATTTGCCGGGATCGTCGAGATCGCGGCCGTCGTTCGCCAGCGGGATGTGGAACTCACCGCCGCAGAAGACGCGCGTCGTGTAATTGATGGCCGGGTCGACCGGATCGCGCTTGTCGGGGAACAGGCCGTGGAAGCCCATCACGTTCGGCAATTGCGTGATCTTGTCGCATTCCATCGTGTCCATGCGAATGCGGGCGAGGCGCGAATTGATCTTGTCGTTGATGAACAGCCAGCGGCCGTCGTACGTGCCGTCCTTGTAGCTGCCGTGGACGTGGTGCGTGTCGCCGGTGAGGTATTTCAGGCTGCCGTCGGCATTCGTGCCGAGGATCGCCTTCGATTCGTTGGTGATGCCCCAGCCGACCATCGGATCGACGTTGAAAACGGGAATACGGCGCAGGGTACGGCCGGAAGGAATACCGATGATGCGCGCTTCGCCCGAGTGGCCGCCGCTGGAAAAGAGGTAGTAATCGTCGAGCTGGCCCGGTGCGACTTCGTGGGTGCCGCCGGCGGACTTCGCGGCCGCCGGGGCGCCGGAGGCGGCTTTGGCCGCGCCATCTTCCTTGCAACCGGACAGCATCGCAACGCCCGCGCCGGCCAGGCCGAGCATGGTGCCCTTGCCGAGGAATCGGCGGCGGCCGGTTTGCGGCAGATCGTCAATGGTTATGGTTTTCTTCCCGTCGCCCATCGTATTGCTCCCTAAAAAGTTTCAGCTTGATCGGGATGCATTGTCCGGAGGAATAAAAGAATTCCAAATGACTCAGATCAAGCATATCTCTTAGGAAAAATCAAAACGTCCGAAGCCGTGTCCACGGCACTGGACACGGCTTCGGGGCTGACGGCTTTCAGGTATTACGGCTTCGCAGCGTACAGTCCAATCTCGGAGAGCGTCGTGAAGGTGCTGTCGCCGTTGTTGGACGTGATGTTGAGCCGGTACCAGCGATAGGCGCCCGGATTCGCGACCGTGTAGCTGTGCATCTGGATGCGGCTGGGGAATGCCTGTCCGCTTTGCGTGTCGAGCGTCGTCCAGGTGACGCCGTCGTTGGAGCCCTGGAACTGCCAGTCCTTCGGATCGCGGGGGACCAGGTCGGTGGAGCTGATGACCGTGTAGCGCTGGACGGTCTCCGTGTGGCCGAGGTCATACTGCAGCCAGCCCATCACGCCCTTGTAGAACCAGTACGACCCCGAGTTCTGGTCGAAGACGTACTTGGCGTTGGCCGGGTTGTTCGCACTGTCGTTGGGGGCGCCGCCCGTGGCGACGTTCACGAGCGGATGCACCGGCGTCGCGCTGGCTTCCGGCGAATTGGTACTCGTGCCGGCGGCGTTCGTGGCCGTGACGGTGTAGTAGTAGGTCGTGCCATTGGTCCCCGTCGTGTCCGTGTAGCTTCCGCCCGTGACGTCCGATGCGATGGTCGTGTAGGGACCGCCGCTGGACGTGGCGCGCAGGACCGCGTAGCTGGTGGCACCGAACGACTGCTGCCAGCGCAGCGGGACGGCGCCGTCGCCCGGCTCGGCCAGCAGCGTGGCGGGCGCAGCGGGGATGGCGACCGGCGCGCCGCCGTCGCCGCCCGTGATCTGGACGTTGCTGAAGGTGGAGGTATTCAGCGTGCCGTTGGCGACCGAGGCGACCACGAGGCCGGCGTAGATCGTGTCGGGTAGCGGGCCGTCGATGCGGCCGACGTCGGTGGCGGCCCAGTTGGTGCCGTCGGGCGATATGTAGCCGGTGATCATGTTGCCGATGCGCTCGAGCTTCACCCAGTAAGACGCGGTGGTGCTCGCGATGGGGAGGACCTTGTTGCCGTAGTTGTTGCCGCCGTACACGGCAAGATTCTGCATGTTCTGCTCGGCCTGGATCCGGTTGGTGATGGCCATCCAGGCGCGCGGCGCGCCTTGCGCAAGGCTCGTGCGCATCATGACGCCCGCTTTCGCGGACGGGCTGGTGTTCTGGAGCGACTCCACTTTCGCGATGATCGCGCCGTCGCCGGTGAGGGCTTGATAGGCGAAGTGGCAGCTGTCGCTCGTGCCCCAGATCTCGGCGCCGCCCCCTTTCACTGTCCATTTGCCGTCGGCGTAGATGGCCGAGCCGGCCGGGGCGGCGCCGCCGATGTCGACATCGGCCAGGCCCGCGGTGATCGATGCCGTCGTGGGAATGGCGAGGGGCGGCGGGGGCGTCGCCGTCGACGTGTCGACGTCTTTCAGGAATACGAAGCTGCCGCCGTCCACCGGCATCCACTGGCGCCGTTGCGCGATGAAGGGCGCCTGCATGCCCTTGCGGTTGACGTAGGCGTTATGAATCTGGTTGAGCACGATGTTCCCGCCTCCCCAGCCGCCCCATCCGCGGTTCGTATTGTCGGCGATGTAGTAGGCATCGGTGGTGCCGAACGGGAGGAAAGGCGTGGGCTCGAGCTCGTTCACCCGCGCGAAATATTCACCGGCGGCCAGCAGGCGGTTGTCGAAGTCGGAATAGACGTCGATGCCCTGCTTCCACAGCGCCTCGGCGAGCATGACCAGCGATTTCAGCTGCCCATGGAAGTGGCCCTGGTCGCGCAGGGAGTCGCCGAGCATGCCGATGTCGTTGGAACTGCGCAGGCCGATGTGGGCGAGGGTGCGGGTCTGGGCAACGACCCGGTCCAGC
The DNA here is from genome assembly GCA_966211695.1 of uncultured Massilia sp. GTDB lineage: Bacteria > Pseudomonadota > Gammaproteobacteria > Burkholderiales > Burkholderiaceae_D > Telluria. The sequence goes on from CBIHOW010000025.1 coordinate 14,015, forward strand.
AACACGGTGTCGTCATTGAAGATGGCCATCAAGCCGAGCGCGTTCAGGGCCAGCGCGCCCTTGTTGGCGGCGCCGAACATGTTTTCGCCATACGGGTTCGATGCCGGAATGAGCACGTTGGAGAAATAGGCTTTCACCGTGGCCGTGTCGGCCTCCGTCCAGCCATCCCACGTACCGCGCAGGATGTCCGCGCCGCCCACGAACATATAGGCGTAGTCGCCCAGGTCGAGCATCGACTCGCGGCCCGTGAACGCCGTCTGGGTGGTGGCCCACTGCAGCAGGATGTCGTGCGCCTTCTTCGCGTAGTCCTTGTTGCCGGTGAAATACCACATCCGCGACAGATTCCAGATCGCCATCATGTCGCTGCGCCACGGCCAGAGATTGACGTCGGGGGCGCGGCCCACGGTCGCGTACGGACCCGCCATGACGTAGGTGAGCTTGGCCCTGCCGTCGTTCGCCAACTGGTCGTAGGCCGATTTCCACGGCTGCCTGCCCTGGTCGACGTAGGATTTGACCGTCGCGAGATCGGAGAGGGTGAGCGGGGTGCCCGGGTGCGTGAAACCGGTGGCCTGCGCGGCGCTGTAATTCGGGAGCAAGGAGGTGCCCAACACGAGCAGTGCGGCGGCAAGACGGGTGCGACCATACATCGTGGAACTATTTTTCATCGGTAGCCTTCATTAATGAACTTCCAAACGGCACACCGCCGCGATCACGACAGCGCGCCCCGAAAATGTCACGTACAAGGGCGTTCCGGGCGTCCCCGTCGCCTTGCCCGCAGCCTCTCCCCCAGAGCGGGAAAGGTTTTCGTTCGAGCGTCAAACTATTAAATTATGGCAGTCATATTGCCGTGTGGCAATAGGTTTACGTATGTATGCGGGTGACTGTCTCATTAATTTAACATTAATTATGACTAAGATGCCCTTCATCTTACAAACCAGGAAAGACACGCACTGCCATCCACCGACACCGTCGTCGTTCGTGCGTCTGGATTCGTGCTTCATCCCGGCGCGCTGTGCGCCGTGGCCCGGCTGTTCTAGACTGTCATCGTTGCAATTGATTAACGATGGGAGACAGTATGTGGCGCAGGTTCGTGCAGTGGCATCGGGAATGGGAAGACGAGTTGTTCGGCATGCTCGCCAACCCGGGCCATGCGGCCGTGGCGCAATCGGGGGTGCGGCGCCGCATGGCCGCCGCGCTGGCCGCGCTGACGCCGATCGAACGCCGCCAGCTGCGCGAATTCGGCGAAGCCCACCGCGGAGCGCGCGGCCACTGGTTCCTGGCGAAGCTGCTGATGCTGTTCAGCCTGGCCGGCGTCGTGTGGCATGTGGTCGCGCCCGACATGGGCTGGGTCACGACGATCGCGATCGCCAACGTCGTCGGGATCACGCTTCTCGTCGCCACGCTCGATGCCTGGTTCAACTACCGGAAGATCGTCAGGGACTGGCGCAGATTCCTGTGCCAGATGGTGGCGTTCTGGGGCGTCATCGTGCTCGTCGATGCCGCGTACAAGGTGTGGGTCGATGGCGTGCCGGCGCGTGTCGTGTTGACCTCCTTGCCGAGCCACCTGGGGTGGGTGCCGGTCGTCGCCATGCTGATCTGGGTACCGCAGCTTGCTGTCAGCCTGCTGCGCTACCGCCAATACCAGATGCTCGTCGAGCAGTTGCAGCGCGAGGCCGAAAACGAGCGCTTGGCGCGCGAGCTGGCCGAATCGAAGCTGCGCCTGCTGCGCGCCCAGATCGAGCCGCATTTCCTGTTCAATACGCTGGGTGCCGTGCAGCAGCTTGCGCAGCATGGCGCCCCGCGCGCCGCGGAGCTGACCGGTGACCTGATCGGCTTTCTGCGTTCCAGCATGCGCGACATCCGCAGCGAACACGTCGGTCTGGCCGCCGAATTCGGCCTGGTCGAATCGTATCTGAAGGTGATGCAGGTACGCCTGGGTGCGCGCCTGCGTTTCGAGTTGCACCTGCCGCGCGCCCTCGAACAGGTGCAGATACCCAGCATGATCGTCCTCACGCTGGTCGAGAACGCGATCAAGCACGGCATCGAGCCGGCGTTGCGCGGCGGGGGGATCGCCGTCTCGGCGGAGGCGCTCGGCGACGTCGTCCGCATCCGCGTCCAGGATGGCGGCGTGGGCATGAGCACACTGTCCGGCGCCGGCGAGGGCGGCACCGGCCTGGACAACGTGCGCCACCGCCTGCGCCTGACCTACGGCGACGCGGCCGGGCTGGCCCTGCGCGACGGCGATCCGGGTCTCATCGCCGACGTCACGATTCCCCGCCCGCAGCCATGACGACGCACCCGAAGATACTCGTCGCCGAAGACGAGCCCCTGATGCGCGAACGCCTGCTGGAACTGCTGGCGCAATCCTGGCCCGAGGCGCACATGGTGCTGGTGGCCGAAAACGGCAACGACGCCTGGGACGGCTTCCTTGAACACGAGCCGGACGCCGTCTTTCTCGACATCCGCATGCCCGGCCTGTCCGGCCTCGAGGTCGCCGAGCGCATCGGCACGCTGGCGCACGTGGTGTTCGTCACCGCCTACGACCAGTACGCCGTCGACGCGTTCGATGCCGGCGCGGTCGACTACCTGCTCAAGCCGGTGCAGCCCGACCGGCTCGACAAGGCCGTCGCGCGCCTGCGCGACAAGCTGGCACAGCGTCCCGCCACCGTGGGGGCGGACATGGGCGACCTGCTGCGCCACCTGAAGGCGGCGCTGCCCGGCGTGCGCCCGGAGCGTATCCGCTGGATCAAGGCCAGCGTCGGCCGGCAGGTGCGTCTGATCGACGTCGACGAGGTGCTGTTCTTCCAGTCCGACACCCGGTACACGCGCATCGTCCTGCGCGATTACGAAGCCCTGGTGCGCACGCCGCTGAAGGATCTCATCAGCGGACTCGATCCGGATCGCTTCTGGCAGATCCACCGTGCGACCGTGGTGAACGTGAACGCGATCGCCGCCGCGGAACGCCTCGACGCCGAACGCATGCAGGTGCTGATCAAGGGCAGCAGCGAGACACTGCCGGTCAGCCGGACGTTCGTGCACCTGTTCAGGGAATGAGCGGACCCCGCATGCATCGTCGAGCCGGGTGAGAATGTGCGCGTTTCCACCGCCAGCGCATCTGTTAAGGTGGCAGTCGCTGTCCGTCCAATCATGAAAGACGCGCATGGCCATCCACAAACGCCTCGCTTCCCTGCTCGTGACGATCGCCCTCGTGCCTGCGCACGCCTTCGGCAACGAACCGCCCAAGGTGGTCGTCAAGGGCAGGCACGACGCTTCCACGGTCGTCGTCAAAGGCGTACGCGATCCCTCGGCATGGTTCCGCATCGAAAGCCAGCACCTGATCGTGTATTCGAATGACGATCCCGACGACGTCATCGAACTGGTCAACAACCTGGAACGGCTCGACGCCGTGCTGCGCCTGTACCTGAAGCCGTTCCTGGACGGGCGGGAGGCGCTACCGAAGCTCACGCTGTACTTCCAGGCCCGGCCGGACCTGCCGCCGGAGCTCGGCGCGGTCGACGGCTCCGCCGCCAGCCTGACCAGCCGCTGCACAGCCGGGACGCTCGCGTTCACGTTCGGCCAGGCAAAGAGCTGGAAGCTGGACAATGCGTCGCTGCTCCGGCCGGAAGACGATTACACCTTGATGACGAACTTCGTCGTGTACGCCGATACCTTCCTGCACCGTCATACCCGCATTCGCACGCCCGGATGGTTCTTGACGGGCTTCGATGCGTATTTCGGCGGTATGCGCTTCACCGACAACCAGATGCTGGTCGGACGCGATGCAGGCACCTCCTACAACCTGTTGCAGGCGATCGACGCGGGCGGGACCAGGCGGCTGCGGTTCGACGACGTCCTGCACGACCCTGCACCGCCCGGGACGTTCAAGGTCGGCTCGAACGCGTATTACCGGCAATGGGAATTTCTCGCCCGCTCGTTCAACCTCGTGCACTACATGCTCGCGTCCGAGGAGAACCGCGACAAGATGGGCAAGTATCTCGAACGGGTCAACGAGGGCGCCGACCCCGCCGACGCGTTTGCCGACCTGTACGGCCTGTCGGGACGGGAACTCGACGCGGCGATGTGGCGCTACCGCCAGGCGTCCATGAAAATCCTCCAGGTCGAGGTGCCCGAACTGCCCCGGGCCCGCATCGAATTCACCCGCCTGAGCCGCATCGAGGCCGAATTCGTCCTCGACAACGCCGCGCTCAAGACCTGCCCCGCGCCCGCCGCCGGCAAGACATTGCTGGCGCGTGTGCAGCAGAAGGCGGCGCAGGCGCCGGCCGTCGATCTTGCGCAGATCACGCTCGCCCGCGCCCAGGTCGAGTGGGGCGATCCGCTCGAAGCCATCGCCTATCTGACGCGCGCCGTCGGGAACGATCCGTACAATCCCGAGCCGCAGTATCTGCTGGGCCTCGCGTACGCGAAGCTGGCGGAACGCGCTGGCCCCGACCGGCACGACCAGATGGCGGCCGCGCGCGCCAGCCTGGCCGAGGCAGCCCTGCTGGCGCCGGAAGCGCCCGACGTGTCGTATGCGCTGTTCCGCGTCGCGCTCATGGACACGGCGCCGGCCGACAAGGACATCGGCAGGGCGATCGACGCGTGGCGCCACGGGCGTGACGTTATCGCGTTCGCGCGCGCGGCCGCGCTGGCCCATGCATGGCTGGGCGACGCCGCCGGCGCGTACCAGGTGTTCAATATGCTCGCGCGGAACAAGTGGGATCCCGTGAACGCCGCGTGGGCAACGACCTGGCTCGCCAGGCTGGAGAAGGGTGTGGCGCGCAACGAACTGCTGGCCGCCATGCGCGCGGAGCCGACGGCGGTGCCCGGGGTCCGGTGGTGGATGCAGGGCCGCCGGTAAAGAACGTCACCCCGGCCAGCCCGCCGGCCCGCGGGGCTCCTATGACCGGCGGCGGCCGGTGTCGTCCCACAACCGCTCCATCGACAGGAACGTGTACGACGCCGTCCACCCGATGAGCAGCATGCCGTTCAGCGCCTGCATGCCCGCCAGCAGGCGCAGGTCGCCGTGCGGCAGCACGTCGCCGTAGCCCAGCGTCGTGTAGGTCTCGGCCGAAAAGTACAGGCAGCGCGTGAACGGCAGCGGACCGGGATCGCCCATGGGGCCGATGCCGAAGCGGGTCGCGAGCAGGTAGTAGGCGAGGCCGTACAGCAGGATCTCGATGAAGTGCGCGCCGAACGCGCCGACGATCACGAACACGAGCCGCATGCGCGGCGGGATGCGCAGCGCGGGCAGCGCCGCCGTCATGAGGCGCAGGACCTCGTAGTGGATCACGGTCGTGGCGACCAGCAGGAATGCGCAGGCGGCGATGGCGATGCCCATGTCGTGATGTGCGAAAAACGATGTTCGGTGCCGCCCAGCATAGCAAAACTTCGCGATGTCGTTGCCACCCGCGCCCGGGATCGCCGTCACGCGATCCCGGGCGTCTGGTTCGTTACGGCTTCACCGCATACAGCCCCAGTTCCGCGACCGCCGTCGACGCGGTATCGCCGTTATTGGCCGTGACGTTGAGCCGGTACCAGCGATACGAGCCCCCGCCCGCGACCGCGTAGCTTTTCGGCTGGAGGCGATTGGCGAACGCCTGGCCGCTTTGCATGTCGAGCGTCGTCCAGCCGGCGCCGTCGTTGGAGCCCTGGAACTGCCAGTCCTTCGGATCGCGCGCGGCCACGTCGGCGCTGATGATCGTGTAGCGCTGGACGACCTCGGTGTGGCCCAGGTCGTACCTCAGCCAGCCGGTCGGCGCCCCGTAGAGCCATTTCGTCGCCGAGTTCTTGTCGAAGGCCTGGGCGGCGTTGGTCGCGTTGTTCGCGCCGTCGCTGGCGCTGCCGCCGGTGGCGACGTTCGTCAGCGGGTGGACCGGCGTCGCGCTGTCCTCGGGAGAATTGGCGCTCGTGCCGGCGGCGTTGGTCGCCGTGACGGTGTAGTAGTACGTCATGCCGTTGCTCACCGACGTATCCGTGTAGCTGCCGTCCGTGATGCCCGATGCGATGGGCGTGTAGGGGCCGCCGCTGAACGTGGAGCGCTTGATCGTGTAGCTGGTGGCGCCGAAGGACTGCTGCCAGCGCAGCGGGACGGCGCCATCGCCCGGCTCGGCCAGCAGCGCGGCGGGCGCGGCGGGGATGACGGCCGGCGCGCCACCGTTGCCGCCCGTGATCTGGACGTTGCTGAAGGTGGAGGTATTCAGCGTGCCGTTGGCGTGCGAGCAGACCACCAGGCCGACATAGATCGTGGCGGGCAGCGTGCCGTCGATGCGGCCGACGTCGGTGGCGGCCCAGTTCGTGCCGTCCTGTGACAGGTAGCCGGTGATCATGTTGCCGATGCGCTCGAGCTTCACCCAGTAAGAGGGCACGGTGTTCGCGATGGGCAGCGCCTTGTTGCCGTAGTTCGTGCCGCCGTACACCGAGAGGTTTTGCATGTTCTGCTCGGCGTTGACCTGGTTGGTGACGACCATCAGGGCACGGGGACCGCCCTGGGCCAGGCTCGTGCGCATCATTACGCCCGCCTTGGCGTACGGGCTGGTGTTCTGGATCGATTCGACTTTCGCGATGATGGCGCCGTCGCCGGTGAGGGCCTTGTAGGCGAAGTGGCTGCTGTCGTTCGTGCTCCAGGTGTCGGCGCCCGCGCCGACCACGGTCCATTTGCCGTTGGCATACGAGGAACTGCCGGCCGGGGCGCTGTTTCCGATATCGATATCATTGAAGCCCGAAGTGATCGACACGGTCGCAGGAATGGCGAGCGCCGGCGCGGGCGTCGCCGTCGAGGTGTCGACTTCCTTCATGAACATGAAGCTGGTGCTGTCCACCGGCATCCACAGGCGCCGCTGCGCGATGTAGGGGGCCGGCCTGCCCTTGCGGACAGCGTAGGCGCCATGGATCACATTGAGCGCGATGTTCCCGCCGCCCCAGCCGCGGTTGGTGTTGTCGGCGATGTAGTAGGCATCGGTCGTGCCGAACGGGAGGAACGGCGTGGGCGCGAGCTCGTTCACCCGCGCGAAGTATTCGCCGGCCGCCAGCAGGCGTTCGTCGAGATCGGAATAGACGTCGATCCCCTGCTTCCACAGCGCTTCGGCGAGCATCGACAGCGACAGGAGCTGGCCATGGGCGTGCCCCTGGTCGCGCAGGGAGTCGCCGAGCATGCCGATGTCGTTGGAACTGCGCAGGCCGATGTGGGCGAGGGTGCGGGTCTGGGCAACGACCCGGTCCAGCAACACGGTGTCGTCATTGAAGATGGCCATCAAGCCGAGCGCGTTCAGGGCCAGCGCGCCCTTGTTGGCGGCGCCGAACATGTTTTCGCCATACGGGTTCGCCGCCGGCAGCAGGACGTTCCTGAAATAGTTCTGCACCGTCGTCGTGTCGCTGGCCGTCCAGCCGGACCACGTGCCGCGCAGGATGTCCGCGCCGCCCACGAATTTGTAAGCATAGTCGCCCAGGTCGAGCATCGACTCGCTGCCCGAGAACGCCGTCTGGGTGGTGGCCCACTTGATCAGGATCTCGCGCGCCTTCTGCGCATAGGCGTCGTTGCGGGTGAAATACCACATCCGCGAGAGATTCCAGATCGCGGTCATGTCGTTGCGCCACGGCCAGAGATTCACGTCGGGGCTGCGGCTCACGGTCGCGAACGGACCGCCCATGACGTAGGTGGACTGCGATTTGCCGTCGGCCTTCAACAGGTCATAGCCGGACTTCCATGGCTGCTTGCCCTGGTCGACGTAGGACTTGAGTAGCGTGAGATCGGCGACGGTGAGCGGCGTGCCCGGATGCGTGAAACCGGTGACCTGCGCCGTGCCGTAACCCGGCAGCCCGGCCGTGCTCACCACGAGCAGCGTCGCCAGGATGTGTCGGATGCTCATAGACCGTTTTTTAGAACTATTTTTCATCGGTACCCCTTCATGAGTGCACATCATTGACCGGCGACGCCTCAGTCTCACGACAGCGCGCGCCGGGACTGTCACGTTCAAGGGCTCCCGGGCGTCCCCGTCGCCTTGCCCGTGGTCTTGCAAAAAACTGTTGAAGTATGGCGGCTACATTCCCCCGCACGTGATATTCCAAATAGTTATTTGAGTTATATCAGTTAACGATAACATAGATCGTTACGCAGTTCGCGCACGGCAGCGACGTGGCCGGCGTCCGCTCGCTGGTGTCGCGGGCGGCCCGGCGCGATTGCTGGTTAAATACTGCTTTGGCCCGAGCGGGCAGACTCGAACAAAGGAACACGCATGAGCATCGCATTCATCGGCCTGGGCAGCATGGGCCACCACATGGCCGCCAACCTGCTGAAGTCCGGCCAGCCCGTCCACGTCTGGAACCGCAGCCCGGAACCCGTGCAAACGCTCGCGGCGCTGGGCGCGAAGCCGGCCGCGACGCCCGCCGAGTGCGGCATCGCCGACGTCGTCTTCACCATGCTCGCGGACGATGCCGCGACGCGCGCCGTGCTGCTGGACGGCGGCGTGCTGGCCGCGATGGCACCCGGCAGCATCCACGTCAACATGGCGACCGTCTCCGTCGCGTTCGCGCGCGAGATGGCCGCGCTGCACGTCGAGCGCGGCGTCGGCTACGTCGCCGCGCCCGTGCTGGGCCGCGTGGACGTCGCGCAGGCGGGCAAGCTGAACATCCTCGCCGGCGGCAGCGACGAATTGATCGCGCGCGTGCAGCCGCTGTTCGACCTGATGGGACAAAAGACGTGGCGTTTCGGCAGCGCGCCGGAACAGGCGAACGCAATCAAGCTCGCGTGCAACCTGATGCTCGCGTGCGCGATCGAGGCGACAGGGGAGGGCGCCGCGCTGGCGCGTGCGCACGGCGTGCCGGCGGGGGATTTCATCGACCTCGTCACGGGCACGCTGTTCGCCGGCTCGCCCGTGTACAAGGGCTATGGCGGAATGATCGCCGAGGAGCGCTATTCCCCGGCCGGCTTCAAGCTGTCGCTGGGCCTGAAGGACGTGCGCCTTGCCGTGGAGGCGGGCCAGGACAAGGGCTTGCCGCTGGCGTTCGGCGAGACCCTGAAGGCGACCCTGCAGGATGCCGTCGCGCAGGGCGATGCCGACCTCGATCTGGCCGCGCTGGGCAAGCATGCGGCGCGGCGGGGGGGATCGGCCTGATCACCCCAAGGCAAACGGCAGCATCAGCACCAGCACGACGATGATGGGCAGGACCAGTGACCGGCGCGCGCGCCGTTCGGGATAGGCGCGCGCCAACAGCCACCACCAGATGATGCCGAGGCCGGCCACGACGAGCGAGCCGAGGTACACGAACATGCCGAGGCCCACCATGCCGATCGGATCGATGATCGGGACGCGGGGCGGCCGGCCGGGCACGGTCGTGAGCAGGAAGGCCGCGACCCAGGCGATGTACAGGGCCAGGGGCAGGATGCCTGCGCCCATCAGGAAGTTCGCGGAAATCGATTGGCAGCGCGGCGTCATGGATACAGTCCGATCGTGTTGCGTCGTATTGACGTTAAGTAATAAATAAACAACAAAGATTACTTTTTGTAATGACAAAATTCTCTTTGGAATGATATATTGATATGAATCAAACAAACTGAGGAAATATGCGATGAACGTGCGCTCCCAACTCGCCCTTGCCCTGCTTGCCAGCCTCGCCCTGGATGCCAACGCCAGCATCATCACCGTACAGGTGGCGGCGACGTCGCCGGCGGCACAAGCGAACGCGGCCGCGTACAAGCTGGCTGTGGACGCCGCCATCGCCAATCCTGTTGCGTACAAGGGCAGCAAGTCCGTCGCAGTGTATGACAACCTGGCGGTCAAGAATTACTTCGGCGGCATCAGCAATTATGCCTTCGAGTCCACGATCAATTTCGGCGTCACCGCGGCGCAGGCCGGTACGTGGAACTTCCGCACCGGCGTCGACTTCGGCTACGGCGGCGCGCTGTTCGTCGACGGCGTCGCCCTGGGCTACAACACGCACGACATGTGGTGGGCCAACAATTACGGCACGGCGAACGGCAGCCTGCAGGGCTCGATCAATCTCGCGGCCGGCAACCACATCGTGAAGATCTACGGCCTGGAAGGCTGCTGCGACGGCGCGATGCAGGCCCAGTTCAAGGCTGCGAATGCCTCTGCCTACGCGACGTTCGCGAGCACCGACAAGCTGAACGCCGTGCCGGAACCGGTCGGCATCGCGACGTTCGGCCTGGGTGCCGGCGCCATTGCCTTCATCCGCCGCCGCCGCAAGCCGGCGTGATCTGCCGCGGTGCGGCATGCGATCACGTTGTTAATGGGAGTCGCTGGGCGTAACATCGGCGCTTTGCTACCGATGAGCTGCCCACAATGACAACACGATTCCGCATCCTCACCGCTGTCCTCTCCCTGCTGGCCGCCAATGCCTGCGCGGCCGACGCCGCACCCTCGACGCCGCACACCGCGCATACCGTGATCCTGCGCGCCGCGCGCATGTTCGACGGCGCCAGCGGCAAGCTGGTCGACCATCCGCAACTGACCATCGTCGGCAACAGGATCGTCCGTGTCGCACAGAGTGATAAAGCCGAGGTGCCGGCCGGCGCCGAGGTCATCGACCTGGGCGACGCCACCTTGCTGCCCGGCTTCATCGACGCCCACGTGCACCTGTCCGGCCAGTCCAGCGACAACTGGTACGGCGACTTCTTCGACAACATGATGCGCTTCCCGGCCGAGCAGGCGCTGTACGGCGCCTACTATGCGCGCATCACGCTGGAGGCGGGCTTCACGTCCGTGCGCGACGTCGGGTCGACGGACTGGGTCGCCCTTGGCCTGCGCAACGCGATCGACGCCGGCAAGGTGCCGGGGCCGCGCATGCTCGTGTCGAACTACGCAGTCGGCTCCACCGGCGGGCATGCGGACCAGGATCCGATTCCGCCTCATAAACTGCCGCTGGCCGGGCCGCTGCAGGGCGTGTGCAACGGGCCGGAAGAGTGCCGCGCCGCGGTGCGCTACCAGATCAAGTACGGCGCCAACGTCATCAAGTTCATGCCGTCGGGCGGGGTGCTGTCGTTGTCGGATCCCGTCGACGCGCCGGAGCTGTCGCAGGACGAAATGAATGCCGTGATCGGCGAGTCGCACGCGTGGGGCCGCAAGGTCGCGGCGCATGCGCACGGCGACAAGGCGGCGAAGATGGCGGTGGCGGCCGGCGTCGATTCGATCGAACACGGCAGCTTCATCGAGGACGACACGCTGCGCGCGATGAAGGCGAAGAACGTCTATCTCGTGCCCACGATCTCCGCCATCGCGCACGTCGAGGAAAAGATCGCCACGTTCCCGCCGGTGATCGCGGAGAAGGGCCGCGCCGCCGCGGCGCACCTGCGCCAGACCTTCCGCCACGCCGTGCAGATCGGCGTGCCGATCGCGCTCGGCACGGATGCGGGCGTCGGCGCGCACGGCACCAATGCGCGCGAGTTCCGCTACATGGTCGAGAACGGCCTGACGCCTGCGCAGGCGCTGCTGGCCGGCACGGCCAACGCGGCGCGGTTGCTGGGCACGTTCGACCGCGTCGGCACGCTGGAGGCGGGCAAGCTGGCGGACGTCGTGGCCGTGCCGGGCAATCCCATCGCCGACATCACGGTCACCGAGCGGCCCGTGTTCGTGATGAAGGACGGCGTCGTCGTGCGACGGGGCGCCGTCCGCTGAACGTCGTCAATGAGTCGGACGGCCCGTCACCGCCGGCTCGCCTTCGTCGCGTTCCAGCACGGCGCGGTACACCGCGCCTGCCAGCACGCCGCCCACCAGCGGCGCGAGCCAGAACAGCCACAGTTGCGCGAGCGCCCAGCCGCCGACGAACAGCGCGGGGCCCGTGCTGCGGGCCGGGTTGACGGACGTGTTGGTGACGGGGATGCTGACCAGGTGGATGAGCGTCAGCGCCAGCCCGATCGCGAGACCCGCGAAGCCCACGGGCGCACGGGTATGCGTCGCGCCGAGGATGATCAGCACGAACATGAACGTCATGACGAGCTCCGTGACGAGGGCAGCGCCGAGCGAGTAGCCGCCCGGCGAGTGCTCGCCGTAGCCGTTCGAGGCAAAGCCGCCGGCCAGGTCGAAGCCGGGTTTGCCGCTTGCGATCGCATACAGGACGCCCGCGGCGGCGATTGCCCCGCACACTTGCACGACGACGTAAGGGACGATATTCCGCGCGGGGAAGCGGCCGCCCGCCCACAGGCCGACCGTGACGGCCGGATTGAAGTGGCCGCCCGAGACGGGGCCGAACGCATAGGCGCCCGTCAGCACGGTCAGGCCGAAGGCGAGCGAGACGCCCGCGAGGCCAATGCCGACGTCGGCGAATTTGGCGGCCAGCACGGCGCTGCCGCAGCCGCCCAGCACGAGCCAGAATGTGCCGAGGAATTCGGCAAGACATTTACGAAACATGGTGTGTTCTCCCAGAGAGTGAGGTGTGCGACTTGTCGCAAAGGAAATTGTATAGCAACAACGTTGTCATAAGATGATGATTGACATCGTTACATTTCGCGGCTTTTCCGGCAGCGCCATTTGCTAAGCTCGGCGGGTTCAATCTCCCGAAGGAGCAACATGGAATTCAAGCAGGCATGGCCGCTCGGCCTGGCGCTCGCCGCCTCGTCCGCGCTGGCAACCGAAGCCCCGATCCAGAGCGTGACGCTATACCCCGGCAGCGCGACCGTGGAGCGCGTCGTGCAGGTGGCGCCCGGCGCGACGCAGGTCGAGATCACGGGCCTGCCGGCCAACTTCGACAAGGACACCGTGCGGCTGCAGGCCGATGCGGGCATCCAGGTCGGGCAGGTCGTCACACGCGACCAGGCCAGGGCCGACAGCCCGAGCGCGCGCGAGGCGGACCTCGAGGCGAAGGTGCAGGCGCTGCAGGACCAGGTTGCCGCGATCGATGCCGACATCAAGTCGGCGCAGATCGTGCAAGGCTATCTCGAGAGGCTGGGCACGGGCGGCGACAAACCCGCGCCCGTCGATGCGAAGAACCTGGCCGGCACGCTCGACGCGATCCGCAAGGGCGCGTTCGATGCGTTCGAGCGCGTGCGCAACGACGAGACGAAAAAGCGCGCGTTGACGAAGCAGCTCGACGCCGCGAAGCGCGACCTCGCGCAGGCGCAGGCCGGCACGCACGCCGGCCGGACGATCACGGTGCAGGTGGCGGCACGGCAGGGCGGGAAGATCGTGCTGGCTTACCAGGTCGACCGCGCGGGCTGGAAGCCGTCGTACCGCGCCGCGCTTGACTCCAGCGCATCCACCATCGACCTGGAGCGGATGGCGACCATTTCGCAAAGGACGGGCGAGGACTGGAGCAACGTCAAACTGCGCCTGTCGACGGGCCAGCCGAGCCTCGTCGCGTACGCGCCCGATCCGGCGCCGTGGCTGCTGGATTACCAGCCGCCGGTCGACCGGCGATCGCGCCTGCTCGACACCATGCCCGCCGCGCCGGCCCCGCCGCCACCGCCGTCGGACGTCGTCGTCGCGGAAGACGTCGGCGGCATCGCGCCGGTCCTGGAAACGATGTTGAACACCACGACGGAATTCGACGTTCCCGCCCGGGTCACCCTGGCGTCGGACGGCCGCGAGATCGCCGTCAGCCTGTCCCGGCAGACCCTGAAGGCGGCGCAGCGCGTCGTCGTCGCGCCCCGCACCGGTAACAGGACGCCCGTCCTGACGGCGGAGGCGCCGCGGCCCGACGGCGTCTGGCTGCCCGGCCAGGTGCAGCTGCAGCACGACGGGTCCTACGTCGGCGCGCTGTCCTGGAATCCGCAGGCCGCGGCGGATGGGCGGTTGCGGCTGGCGTTCGGCCGCGATCCGCTCGTGCGCGTGACGGTCGAGGACCGCGACCGCAAGTCGGGCCAGACGGGCTTCTTCAACGGCGCCAACCAGCGCCGCATCGCGCAGACGTATGTCGTGACGAGCACCCATCGCCAGCCCATCGACGTGCTGGTGCTCGAACCGACGCCGGTCAGCGAATCGGACAAGGTGACCGTCAAGACGGCCCTGCGCCCGGAGCCGGACGTCCGCGACTGGGAGCAGCGGCGCGGACTGGTCGGCTGGACGCGGACCCTGAAGCCGAACGAGACGGCCCGCTTCGACGTCGACTACGTCATCGATTATCCGAAAGAGGGCTACGTGCAGGGCTTGCCCTGATCACGGCTGCGGATTCCAACCCGCGCCGCCGCCATAGGCCGCAAAGACCCTGGCGCGCGTCGCGAAGCGGTTCGCCACGTCCGCATCCGACAGCACGTAGCCGCCCACGCGCGTGCGCAGGTCGAGCGGCGTGCCCGCGAGGGTCGTGCTGCCGTACTCGCGCCAGCCCGCATCCGCCCTCGCGACGGCCGGATTCGGCGCCGGCTGGCCGTTGACGCCCTGGCCCGCCCAGCCGACGGGCGCCACGTGCGCGTCCATGCGGCAGTTCACGAAGGCGATGTTGTCCCACGTGGTCGTGGTGCCGGGACTGCGCGCCAGGTACGTCGAGCCGGCCGGCACGTCGCCGTGGTTCGGACCGGGGCCCGGGCCGTGCGTCAGCGCGCTGTTCAGGAAGACGTAGCCGATATCCGTCGCCGCGGGCACGCGCGCCTGCAGCACGTAGCCGCCGCTGGACGCGTTGGCGCTGTCGCCCACGCTGCGGATCTCGCTGTTCTCGAACAGCGCCGCATGGCTGCCGCCCCAGATGAAGTCGACGTTGCCCGCGACGAGCGTGTCGTAGAACCACGCCCAGCCCTTCAGGTTCAGCGTGTCCTGCTCGCTCGTGAAGTTCGCGTGCTTCGCGACGAGGCGCGTGTCGCTGTTGAAGTACAGCGTCTCCGCCTGGCCCGAGATCGAGGCCGAGCGGATCGTCGTGTTGTCGATCGTGAGCGTGTCGAGCACCAGCATGTCCGCGTTCTCGACCAGCATCACTGCCCGTCCGCCCGCGGGTGAACCGGCAACCGTCGGCGACTGGCTCGACCCGGTGCCGGAATTCAGCGTCTCGTTGTTCGTGTAGCGGATCACGACGCCGTCGCGGCTTTCTCCCTTGAGCGTCACGTTGTCCTTGCCGTTCAGGTACAGGAGCTCGTCATAGGTGCCGTTCTTCACGGCTATCGTCACCGGCGCCGTCTTCGCGACGTTCTGCATCGCGTAGTTCAGCGCGCCCTGCACGGTGCGGAAGTCGGCGGTGCCGTCGTCGTCGACGGTGACCGTGCTCGTGGCCGGCGCCGCCGCCTTCGTCGTGAACGACCAGCCACCTAGCTTGCCGATGCCGACGAAGGGCAGGCCGCCCAGCGTGGTGTTGGCGAACACACCGTCGGCGATGGCGACGTAGTATTCCGTGCCGTAGGCCAGCTTGCCCGTGTGCGGCGCGATGCGCACGGTGTTGCCGTCGATGCGGATCGGCGCCGTGTTCACGCGCCGCACGAGGGCCTGGCCGGGGTAGCCGAGGGCATCCGTCTCGCCGCTCGTGCGGATCACGTCGACCAGCGCGTCGTCCGCCTTGCGGAAGATGCGGATGCTGCCATTGGCGCCGAGTGTCGGCGGGCTGTCGAACGTGAGCTTCAGGACCGTGTCGACGTTGACGGCGCCCGCCTCCGCGGCCGGGATGCTGGCGCCCGCAAGCGGATACGTCTGCGTGGGCTGGACGAATTGCGCGCCGATGGTCGCGGCGATCGTGCGCGTGAGACCCGGTTCGGAGCCGCTTGTGAAGACGATGCTCGCGGTGCCGGCGGACAGCGGCGTCAGTGTGACGGTATTGCCGTTCGCAGCCGCGCCGACGACGGCCGGATTGCTGGATGCGACGGTAAAGCTGTCCGCGGTGCCGTCCGCCGTGACGGCCGTGACCGCGATGTTCAAAGGCGCATCGCCCGCTTCGGCCGTGTAGGTCGTCGCGGCCGGATCGAGCGTCAGCTGCACGGGTTTCTGGCGCGGGTCGCCCACGCGCACGTCGTCGACCTGGAACGATTTATTGGCCGTGTACAGGCCGATCAATCCGCGCTGCGCGAACGACGCATCGGTGATCGAGCCGAGGTTCTTCCCGTCCAGGTAGACGGTGAGCGTGGTGCCGATCATTTCGAAGCGGACCGTGTAGAACTGCGCATCCATCGCGATCGGCGTCTTGACCTGTTTCGGGCGGCTCAGCGTCCCGTTCAGCATGCGCGCGATCTCGACCTGGGTACTCGTCGTGCTGCTCTGGACGTTCAGGCCCGCGCCGTACCAGTTGCCGGCATCCGCATAGCGCGCCACGAGGTACAGCAGCTTGTTGCCCGTCGTGCCGTTGGCCATCGGGCGGATGCGCGCTTCCACGTAGTAGTCGGCGGACGGCACGCCGCCGAACGCGTCCGGCTTCACGAGGGCGAGCACGCCGCCCGTCGTCGCGGCCGTGTACTGCAGCACCTTGCTGGCGCTGCCGGCCGCTTCTTCCGCCACGCCGAACGTGCCGTTCGGACCGGATACCGGCAGCAGGTTCCACTTGGCCGTGCTCCCATTTTGAAAATCGTCGCAAAAGTACAGGCCCGTGGCGGGGCAGTTCAGCGCAGGGCCCGTGTCGATGGTGACCTTGCCGGTGCCGGTGATCGCCGTCGCCAGCTTGCCGCCGCCCGCCTGCGCCAGCGCGTTCGCTTTCACGAGGGCGGCCGGACGCGGCGTATACGCGTACGGCGGCGTCCACGTCGTTGCGCTCGAAACGCCGCACGCGCCCAGCGCCGCGCCGTTCAGCAGCGAGCCGGTGTCCTTGAAGGTGCCGGCGGTGGCGTCGCCCGGATTGCGGATCACGCTGTCGCAACCGCTCGCGCCGGCGATCTCGAACACGTTCGCGTTCGACAGGATCTTCGCGTTCGCGCCAGGCCCCACGCTGTAGCTGTTCTTGTACACGTCGGCCGTCTTGCTGCCCGTGTAGTAGTTGTTGAAGAGGTGGACCTGGCCGAAGCGCACGCGCGGCGCGCGCGACTGGATCGCGCGGAACACGTTGTTGCTGAAGGTGACGCGCAGCTTGCCCTCGTCCGCCGTGGCGGAACTGCTGGAGCCGACCAGGTTGTTCTTGTCGTGTTCACCGAACACGTTATACGACACCGTCACGTAGTCGGACGCGTTGGTGATGTCGACGGCGCCGTCGTGGCATTGCTTCACGTGCCCGTTCTCGATCGGCAGGAAGTTGTCGGTCACGGGCGCGTCGGTGAACGAGTTGTGGTCGATCCAGATGTGGTCCGAGCCGGAGATGCCGATGGCGTCATAGGCCGCGTTCCAGTTGCCGGTCGAGCCGTCCGTCGGGTCCCACACGGGGCCGACGTCGCACGGGTTCTGGATCTTGAGGTTGCGGATGATGATCTGGCTGACGTTCGACAGGATGATGTGGCCGTTGACGAGGCCGGAGTTCGCGCCGTCGCCGATCAGGGTCGTGTTGCTCTTGAGGCGGATGGCGCCGCGGGCGGACTGGTCGGCGGTGCTCGTGTACGGCCGGCCTTCCGTCATGTCGACGGTGCCGGACAGCTTGATGATCTTCGGCGTCGTGCCGCCGTTGGCGATCGCGGCGAGCAGCTGCGCGCGGTTCGTCACGGTGTAGACCTGGTCGGTGGTGGCGTTGGCGCCGGCGACGGTGCCGCCGCCCTGGCTCGCCCAGCCGTCGAGCGGGGCGGTGGCGCGGGCGGGATCGGTGGCGGCGTGGGCGGTCATGCAGAGCGCGGCGAGCGCGAGCGCCGCCCTGATACGTGCGTATCTCATGAAAGTCTCCTGGCTGGCGGTGGCTTATCTGCGGCGGCGGCTGAATGCGAGACCGGCGGCGCCGGCCAGCAGCAGGGCAGGGACCGCGGGTTCGGGGACGCTTGTGCTCGAGTCCGCGGCGCCGATCTGGGCCGTGATGGACCCATAGTCGCCATGCCACGCGAGCCCGCCCAGGTCGACGGCGATGGTGTGGCCGTCGATGACACGCAGACCGGGCACGCCGTCGGCCGCGCTGCCGTCCAGGAGCGTGAAACTTGTGATGGCGGCCGGGAGCGTGGCGCCGAAGTCGAAGGTCAGCTTGTAGTCGCCGGCGGGGACCGGCATGTTGTCGTAGATGACGAGCGTGCCGTCCGCGCCGAAATCGAAGCCGAACAGGAAGTCGGACGTGAGGAATTCGACGCCGCTGTTCGTCGGGTCGAGCGTGCTCGTGTTGCTGCCGGGCTCCTGGGCGAACAGGTGGTCGAGTCCGAGGACGTCGGCCGCGCTGCCGTTGTAGGTGGCGGTGATGGTGGCGTCTTGCAGGGAAAGCGGTGCTGCCTGTGCCTGGCCGGTGGCGAGAGCCGCCACGACCAGGGTCTCCAAGATTGTAGTCGTTTTCATTGTTATTCCCGATGAGCCTGGCTGTTCCTGGCCGGATGCCGGGCCGCCAGGTCGGGAAATGTTAGCACGAGGATATGATAATTGGTCGGGCCAATTAAATTAATTTTTAGGCCAAAAGAAAATTGGCCAGACCGCGTAGGGTGGGCACCCTGTGCCCGCCAAATGCAAAAAAACCCCGGCCCGCATGAAGCGGAACCGGAGTTTATCGAACGACTGATTCAGCTATCAGGCGCCGACGCTTTCCAGTGCCTTGTTGAAGGTCGCGCTCGGACGCATCACGGCCTTGACCTTGGCATTGTCCGGCTTGTAGTAGCCGCCGATGTCGACCGGCTTGCCCTGGATCTCGATCAGTTCCGACACGATCTTCTGCTCGTTCTCGGCCAGTTGCTTGGCCAGCGGCGCGAAGTATGCGGCCAGTTCGGCATCTTCCGCTTGCTGCGCCAGTTCCTGGGCCCAGTACATCGACAGGTAGAACTGGCTGCCGCGGTTGTCGAGTTCACCGGTCTTCGGCGACGGCGACTTGCGGTTGTCCAGCAGCTTGCCGGTGGCGGCGTCCAGCGTCTTGGCCAGCAGCTTGGCTTTCGCGTTGCCGGTCTTGAGGCCCAGGTCTTCGAGGCTCACGGCCAGCGCGAGGAATTCGCCCAGCGAGTCCCAGCGCAGGTGGTTTTCTTCGGTCAGCTGCTGCACGTGCTTCGGTGCCGAACCGCCGGCGCCCGTTTCGTACATGCCGCCGCCGGCCATCAGCGGGACGATCGACAGCATCTTGGCGCTGGTGCCCAGTTCCAGGATCGGGAACAGGTCGGTCAGGTAGTCGCGCAGGATGTTGCCGGTCACCGAGATGGTGTCCAGGCCGCGCCATGCGCGTTCCAGCGTGAAGCGCATCGCGCGCACCTGCGACATGATCTGGATGTCCAGGCCTTCCGTGTCGTGATCCTTCAGGTACGTCTTGACCTTCTTGATCAGTTCATTCTCGTGCGGACGGTACGGGTCCAGCCAGAACACGGCCGGCATGCCGGAGTTGCGGGCGCGGGTGACGGCCAGCTTGACCCAGTCGCGGATCGGGGCGTCCTTCACCTGGCACATGCGCCAGATGTCGCCCTGCTCGACGTTCTGCGACAGCAGCACTTCGCCCGTCGCCAGGTCGGTGATGTTGGCGACGCCGTCGGCCGGCACTTCGAAGGTCTTGTCGTGCGAGCCGTATTCCTCGGCCTGCTGGGCCATCAGGCCCACGTTCGGGACGGTACCCATCGTGCGCGGGTCGAAGGCGCCATGCCATTTGCAGAAGTTGATGATCTCCTGGTAGATGCGGGCGAACGTCGATTCCGGGATCACGGCCTTGACTTCCTTCAGGCGGCCGTCGGCGCCGTACATCTTGCCGCCGGCGCGGATCATCGCCGGCATCGATGCGTCGACGATCACGTCGTTCGGCGAGTGGAAGTTGGTGATGCCCTTGGCCGAGTCGACCATCGCCAGCGCCGGGCGGTGTTCCTGGCAGGCGTGGATGTCGCGGATGATTTCTTCGCGCTGCGAATCCGGCAGCTTGGCGATCTTGTTGTACAGGTCGGCCATGCCGTTGTTGACGTTCACGCCCAGGGCCGCCAGCGTTTCGCCGTGCTTCTCGAACGCTTCCTTGTAGAAGGTGCGGACCGCGTGGCCGAACACGATCGGGTGCGAGACCTTCATCATGGTCGCCTTCACGTGCAGCGAGAACATCACGCCGGTCTTGTGCGCGTCTTCGATCTGCTGTTCGTAGAACTCCAGCAGGGCCTTGCGGCTCATGAACATCGAGTCGATGATCTCGCCGTCCAGCAGGGAGACCTTCGGCTTCAGCACGATGGTCTCGCCGCTCCTGGTGATCAGTTCCATCTTGACGTCGCGCGCGCGGTCGAGCGTCATCGACTTTTCGCCGTGGTAGAAGTCGCCGTGCGTCATGTGCGACACGTGCGTGCGCGACGCCTGCGACCATTCGCCCATCGAGTGCGGGTTCTTGCGGGCGTATTCCTTGACGGCCTTCGGCGCGCGGCGGTCCGAGTTACCTTCGCGCAGGACCGGGTTCACGGACGAGCCGATGCACTTGCCGTAGCGGGCCTTGATCTCTTTTTCTTCGTCCGTCTTCGGATCGGCCGGGTAGTCGGGCAGGTTGTAGCCCTTGCCCTGCAGTTCCTTGATGGCGGCCTGCAGCTGGCCCACCGATGCCGAGATGTTCGGCAGCTTGATGATGTTGGCGTCCGGCTGCAGCGTCTTCTTGCCGAGTTCCGTCAGGGCGTCCGGCACGCGCTGCTCCGGCGACAGGCGGTCGGCGAAGACGGCGAGGATGCGCGCCGCGACGGAGATGTCGCTCTCTTCGATATGGATGCCGGCGGATTTGGCAAACGTCTCGACGACGGGCAGGAAGGCGTGGGTGGCCAGCAGGGGCGCCTCGTCGGTTAGGGTGTAGATGATGGTCTGATCACTGCTCATACGCTGGTTCCTCGATGTGCGGGAGGGTTTGGAATACTAGTTCTAAAAAGTCATCGGCTGTCCGGGCCACATTCGCAGCGTGGTGAACAGATCGAGGGATCATACTCCGGCAGCCGCGCCGTCGCATCTTTCCGTGCGACTAAGTCTTATATAAGACATAGGACAGACGCTATTATGCACGACCTTTTCGTAAAGGCGAAGCAGATCGTGAAAGACCTTTTCGTAATGTGGGATTTACATCTGGCGGAACAAATCCGCGTAGTTGCGGCTGACGACGAGCTGTTCGTCGCGCCCCTTGAGCTTCACCAGCAGCCGGCCGCGGAAGTCCGTGCGCGTGCCGGCCACGTGGCGCGCCGCGACGATCACGCCGCGGTGGATTTGCCAGAACTGCTGCGGGTCGAGCTGGTCGCGCAGCTGGCGCATCGGCGTGCGGATCAGGTGCTCGCCGTCGGCCACGAACACGCTCGTGTACTTGTCGTTGCTCTGGAAGTAGATGACTTCGTCGATGGCGATCAGCCGCGTTTCCTGGCCTTGCGCGGCGCGGATCCATTGCAGCGGCGCGGCCGGTGCGGGGACAGGCGCCGGCGCGGCCGGGGTTGCCGGTACCATGCCGAGCTGGCGCAGCAGGCCGGCCAGCATGTCGGCGGATGGCGCTGCCGGTGCCGGTGCCGCCAGCGCTTCCTTCAACCGCAGGGCCGTGCGCTGCAGCCGCTCCAGGCGGATGGGTTTCAGCAGGTAGTCGAACGCGGCGTGCTCGAACGCCTGCAGCGCGTACGCCTCGTGCGCCGTCGTGAACACGACGCGCGGCGCACGCTTGTCATCCGCGAGGCGGGCGGCGAGATCGAGGCCGTTCAGGCCCGGCATCTGGATGTCGAGGAAGAGGATATCGGGCGCCAGCTCGTCCACCAGGCGCAATGCCTCGATGCCGTTGCCGGCGCGGCCGACGATGCGCAAGTCCGGCCACGCGGTGGCCAGTTGTTCTTCGAGGTAGGCCAGCAGGTGCGGTTCGTCGTCGGCAAGCAGGGCGCGGATGGGGTCGATGATGGCACCTCGATGGAACGTTACACAGGCAGGATCAGACGCGACGTGACGCCTCCGTCTTGATTTTCGAGCAATTGTATTTTAGCAAGATTTCCATGCAGTGTGCGCAGGCGCTCGCGCAAATTCGACAGGCCGACGCCGCCGCCCGGACGCGGCGCCGCGGGCACGAGGCCGACGCCGTCGTCGATCACCTCCACGCAAAGGCTCGTGTCCAGCAGGCGCGCGCGCACGACGATCGTGCCGCCATCCACCTTCGGCTCGATGCCGTGCATGACGGCGTTTTCCACGAGCGGCTGGATCAGCATGGGCGGGATGACGACGTCGCGGCACGCCGCGTCCACGTCGATCCGGAAACGCAGCCGCGCGCCCATGCGGGCCGTCAGCAGATCGAGGTAGGCGCGCGCAAGGTCGATCTCGGCGCCGAGGGTCGCGTGTTCCGCGCGGCTGGCCGACAGGCTCGCGCGCAGGAAATCGATCAGGCGCTCGAGCATGTGGCGGGCCCGGTCCGGGTCGGAACCGATCAGGCTCACGACATTGGCCAGCGTGTTGTACAGGAAGTGCGGTTCGATCTGGGCCTGCAGGGTGCGCAGCTTCGCTTCCGCGAGCAGGCGCGCCGCCTCGGCAATCTGCTCCTGCTGGCGCGCGGCCTCGATCTCGCGCGCGACGCGGCGCTCGCCGGCCGTCAGCACGGCCACCATCAGCAGCGCGACGACGACGGCGCCCGGCAGGTAGCGCGCCATCAGGTCCGTGTGCAGCAGGGCGTCGAAGGTGCTGCGTCCGCCGAATACGGTGTCCGTGACGGCCAGGCCGAGCAGGGCGCAGCATGCCGTCAGCAACAGCCTGGCGGCCCGCATCGCCGTGCTGTTCCGACCCGGCGCGATGCGGCGCAGCACGTGCACCACGCCGTGGATGAGGAAGCCGATCACGTTCGACGCGAACAGCATTTCCGTCAGCAAGGCGGCGATGGGCGCGCGGCTGCCGAACAGGAGCGCCACGCACGTCAGCGCGACGCCGATGATGCCGTTCCACACGAACGTGTAGACGAGGTTGCGCAGCGGCGAAGGGCGCCAGCGCCGGAAGGGCGCGAACGTGTCCAGCGGGTGCATCGAGGGCGTGGCGGGCGGCGTCATGGTGTCCTTGTCTTAAGCAGCCAGAAAGTTACCATGGAAACAATGCGGTGTGCGATAGGGCAGCCGGGCCAGCGCGACCGGGCCCGCTTGTACGTGCGCAGCGTCGAAGATGGTCAGGATGCTCGTGGCCGTATTCGTATCCTGCGCGACGCCCACGAGCCAGCCGTCCGTGTCAAGCCGCGCACCCTTGCGCGGCACGAGCACGTGTTCCTCGGCGCGCCAGCCGGCGTCGAAGCGCCAGCTGTCCGTGCGGCCGCGTTCCACGTCGACGACGTTCACCGTGTCGAGCATCAGCGACGTGTTCTGCGCGGCGCTGGACAGCAAGGCGAGGCGGCCGTGGCGCCGTCCGACGACTTGCGGCATCACGCGCGGGAACTCGGCGCCGTCGAGCAGGCGGCTCATGGCCAGCGTGCCGCCGGCGTGGTCGAGGCGGATGCGGACGGCCGCGTGCGCGGCGGGCCGGTTCGGCTCGCGCTCGCCTTCCATCACGCGGCTCGTCGCTTTCAAAAAATCGCCGTCGTGCAGCACGAGGTCGACGTGCGTGACGTTGCCGCCGGCGTCGTCCCAGGCATTCCCGAAGTGGAACACCATGCGCGGCGGCATCTCGTAGACACGGCGGATCGCGAGCGTGTCCTTGGCGACCACGACGAGGCGGGCGCCGCGCTTGTCTCCCGCCCACACGTGGCGATCGGCCAGGCTCAGGCTCGCATCGTCCGCCATGTCGTACGGCGGCACGACGAAGACGAGGTGGCGCGCGCTGACGGCAAAGTCGTGCTGCAGCGCGAGTTTCGGCACGTCGATCACGCCCGCCTGCCTCACCTTGCCGTCGGCGCCGATGCGGTACAGGGCGAGCCTGTCGCCGCCGGGCAGGGCGCCGAAGTTCCACAGGGTGCCGTCCGGCTCGATCTTCGGATGCGCGGAAAACGGCATCGCGGCGAGGTCGTCGCGCCACGTGTGGAGGCCGACGGTGGCGAGCGTCGCGGGATCGAGCTCCGTCGCGGAGCCGCCTTCCCACAGCGCATATAAACGATCGTTGAACGGCAGCAGGTTCGTGTTGGCCGTGTTCAGGCTGTCGTTGTCGCGAAAGCCGCGCCGCGCGACGTTCGTGCCGAAGGCGGGATACAGGAACTGGCCGGCGGCGGATTCGTCGAGGAACTTGCGGGTCTCGACGAAGCGGCCCTGGTGCGTCACCGTGTTGCCGTCGATGCGCCAGGCCTGGGCGAAGCCGTCGCCGTCGAACCAGTGGTGGTAACGCTCGCCGCCCAGTTCGAAGCGGCCGGGCCCGTTGCGGAAGAACGTGCCTTGCAGCTCGGCCGGGATGCGGCCTTCGACGCTGGCCTCGCCCTGCTGGTTGCCTTCGAGGTTCGCATACACCGTCAACTCCGGGTCGCGGGCGAGGGCCGCGTGGAAGCGCTGGTACGTCGTGCGCGCGTCGGCGCGGGCGAGGCCGGCGAGTCCGAGGGCGGCCAGGCCGAGGCCGGCTTTGAGGAAGTGGCGGCGCTGCATGGCGGTCTCCTTAGCGCAAGGTCACGGCGGTGTCCAGGCCGGCGGCCGGCACGGCCAGCTTGACGGCGGCGAACTCCGGCGGGCCCATGCGGCCCTGGGCGTTGTTGCTGAAGGCGATCGGTTCGGTCGGGATGCCCAGCAGGTTCTTGTCCATGCGGCCGTTGTCGTTGGTGTCGTGGAAGACCGCGAAACCGTAGTCGCCCGGCGCGACGTCGCGGAAGACGACCGTCGTGCCGGCCTTGTCCGCCTGCGCTTTTTCCGCGCGGGCCGGCTGCTTGAGGAAACCGCCGGCGTTGTCGTACAGGGCGACCATGACCTGGCCCGATGCCGACTTGACGTTGTCGACGTGGATGACGAGGTCGGCTGCATGAGCAAACGGGACGGCGAAAGCCAGAGTCAGCAGGGCGGTACGGATCATGATGGGCTCCATCGGTGTCGTTGTGATGGAGTCAATGTATCCGGGCGCGTTATCGCGCTGGGGGCGATCCGACGAGATGCAGCCAGGCGGCGCGAAATGCGCCATGGGAGCGCCAAAAAAAAATCGGCAGGCGCCTGCCTGCCGATCCGGGGATGAGAAACGCGTCAGCTCAACCGTAAGCAGTCCAGGCCTGCGGAATCTCGATACTGCCGCTCTGTGCGGCATCCGCGTACGCGCGCATCTCGGCGACGACGGCCTCGAGCTGTTCATTGCTCGGGTTGGCGAGGAAGCCCTTCATGCGCTCGTGCAGCGCAGCCTGCTGGTCGCGCCATTCATAACGGGACGACTTGCTCATGCACCCTCCTTGCGGCGAACTGCCGTCTTAGTATTTATGTTGTTCATGACATCCTCCTTCAAAGACCACAGACTAGGCGGTTCCCACCGTTTAGGTCGGTGCGATGACGCACATTGTCCTTGCTAAAGAGAATTAAGTTCTTGGCGGCAGGATGCTGTAATAGAACAGTTCGAGCCGGCCCTCCAGGTCCCGTTTCGCCTTTTCCTGGTCGACGACGTGGTGCGGGCGCATGAGGTTCATGAACATTTCGCCGGTGATGGTGCTCATCAGGTGGCAGGGCAGCAGGTCGAGCGGCACGTCCGGACGCATCTGCGCCCGGATGTCCGGCCGGGCGAAGAAGCGCGCCAGCATCTCCCGCGTCATGCGCGGGCCGCTGTTCCAGAAGGCCTCGGCCAGTTCCGGGTTCGTCGGCGCCTCGGCCAGCACGATGCGCTGCAGGTCGATCGCTTCCTTCGACGTGATCATTGCGTACATCTGGTGCGCGAAGTCGTCCACGATCTCGCGCAGCGGACGGGTATCCGTCTCCATCGGCTGGCTGCGGAAGAAGCGGTGGCGCTTGTTCGCCAGCACGGCTGCCAGCAGGCCCTCCTTGCCGCCGAATTTCACGTAGATTGTCCGCACCGCCACGTGCGCCGCGCGGGCGATCGATTCGAGGCTCGTCTTCGTGTAGCCGTTCTTGAGGAACAGGGTGCCGGCGATATGCAGCAACTCCTGCGCGCGCGCCTCGACGTCGGCGGCCTTGGGCCGGCCGGCGCCCTTGCCGGGGCATTCGGCTGCGTCATGCATATGTTTGTCCATGGACTCCATGCTAGTGGAATCTCTAATGAAATGCAACCGTTTCATTTCTTGACTTTGCCAAAAAGTTGTCCAATAATGCGATGGACTAATTTCATTTTTCGGAGTTTCACATGCCTGATACGCAAACCTCGGTCGACCACAAGCCGGCCGCCGCCGTCCCGCCGGGCGCTCCAGCCAACGCCGCCAAGGGACCGCCGAAGCGCGTGCTGATCGTGGTGGGCCTGATCGCCGCCGCCGCGCTGGCCGCCGGTGGCCGCATGTGGTACCGCAGCCATAACTTCGTCGAAACCGAGAATGCCTACGTCACGGGCCACGTGCACCCGGTGTCGTCGCGCATCCCGGGCGTCGTGACCAAGGTGCTGTTCGAGGATAACCAGGTCATCAAGGCCGGCGACGTGCTGGCCGAGCTGGATCCGGCCGACCAGGGTGTGAAGGTCGAGCAGATCCAGGCCCAGATCGCCAGCGTGCAGCAGCAGGTCGTGCAGGCCGACGCCGCCATCCAGCAGGCCAAGGCACAGGCCTCGGCCGCCCAGGCGCAGGTCGTGCAGGCCCAGGCCAACCTCGTGCGCGCCAAACAGGACGCCGAGCGCTACGGCCAGCTGTACAACACGCAGATGAAGGCCGTCTCGAAAGCCGAAGTCGATGCCGCCACGGCAGCGCGCGCTGGCGCCGCGGCCGACGTCACGGCCCGCCGCGACAATGCCAGCGCCGCCCAGGCCCAGATCGCCGCCGCCACGTCGGCGCGCGACGTGCTCAAGGCGCAGGTGAAAGTGCTGGAGGCGCAGTTGAAGGACGCCCGGCAGCAGCTCGGCTACAACCGCATCGTGTCGCCGGTCTCCGGCCGTGTCGGCAAGCGCAGCGTGG
This sequence comes from uncultured Massilia sp., assembly GCA_966211695.1. Classification (GTDB taxonomy): domain Bacteria; phylum Pseudomonadota; class Gammaproteobacteria; order Burkholderiales; family Burkholderiaceae_D; genus Telluria. Next base: position 40,832 of record CBIHOW010000025.1, read on the forward strand.
AAGTGGGCGCGCGCGTGCAGCCGGGCCAGCAGCTGGCCGCCATCGTGCAGGACGACGTGTGGGTCGTCGCCAACTTCAAGGAAACGCAGCTGCCGGGCATCGTGCCGGGCCAGCAGGTCAACATCCACGTGGACGCGCTGCCGAAGCACGAACTGGTCGGCCGCGTGGACAGCTTCGCGCCGGCGTCGGGCAACCAGTTCGCGCTGCTGCCGGCCGATAACGCGACCGGCAACTTCACCAAGATCGTCCAGCGCGTGCCCGTGAAGATCACGTTCGCGCCGGAAGACCTCAGGAAGTACGCGGGCCGCCTCGTGCCGGGCATGTCGACCGTGGTCGAGATCGACCTGCGCCAGAAGCCTGCCGCCGCCAAATAAGACCAAGGAACCGTGATGTCCACGACGATCACCAAGCCGATCGCACCACATGCCCCGCCGGCCAACGGCGCGCGCATCGACGCGCGCACCTGGATCGCGGTGCTGGCCGGCATGCTCGGCGCCTTCATGGCGGTGCTCGACATCCAGATCACCAACTCCTCGCTGCGCGACATCCTCGGCACCCTGTCGGCCACGCAGGAAGAGGGCTCGTGGATCTCGACCGCATACCTGTGCGCCGAGATCGTGGTGATCCCGATGACGGCGCTGTTCGTGCGCGCCCTCGGCCAGCGCCGCTACCTGATGCTCACGACCGCGCTCTTCCTCGCGTTCTCCACGATGTGCGGCGCGGCCTGGAGCCTGTCCAGCATGATCGTGTTCCGCATGATGCAGGGTTTTACGGGCGGCGCGCTGATCCCGATGGCGATGACCCTCGTGATGACGCGCCTGCCCCCCGCCAAGCGCGCCGTCGGCATGGCGATGTTCGGCCTGACCGCCACGCTGGCGCCCGCAATGGGCCCCACCCTGGGCGGCTACCTGACGGAGTTGTACGGCTGGCCGTCGATCTTCTACATCAACTGGGTGCCGGGCGTGCTGCTCATCGCCGGCATGTACTGGGGCATCGACCGCGAGCCCATGGACCTGAAGGCGCTCGTCAAGGCCGACTGGCTCGGCATCGCGTTCATGGCGACGGGGCTCGCGAGCCTGACGATCTTCCTGGAAGAGGGCAATTCGAAGGACTGGTTCGAGTCCAGCTTCATCGTCACCTTCGCCGCGCTGGCGCTGGTGGGCATCCTCGGCTGGGTCGTGATCGGTTTTTCGCGGCCGGAGCCGTTCGTCAACCTGCGCCTGTACGGCCAGCGCAACTTCCTCGTCGCGACCGTGTTGTCCGCGGTGATCGGCATGGGCCTGTACGGCTCGTCGTTCCTGCTGCCGCTGTTCCTGGGCCAGATCGCGGGTTATTCGCCGATGCAGATCGGTGAAGTGATCGCGTGGGTCGGCCTGCCGCAGCTGTTCGTCATGCCGTTCGTGGCGCGCCTGTCGCAGAAGATCGACAACCGCATCCTGTGCTCGTTCGGCCTCGGCCTGTTCGGCATCTCGTGCCTGATGAACGCGTACATGGATGCCAGCACGGGCTACGACCAGCTGATGCTGTCGCAGATCATCCGCGCGCTGGGCCAGCCGTTCGTGATGCTGACCCTGTCGAACTTCGCCATGGCCGGCATCCCGCCGAAGGACATGACGTCGGCCTCGAGCCTGTTCAACATGACCCGCAACCTGGGCGGTTCGGTGGGCATCGCCCTGCTGGCGACGGCCCTCACGAACCGCGAGCACTTCCACTCGGAGCGCCTGGGCGAGTCGGTCTCGCTCGTCTCCGCCGCCACGCAGGCCCGCCTGGACGCGCTGACGCAATCGTTCCTCGCCAAGGGTTTCGACCCGGCGACGGCGGCCCAGCAGGCCATCGGCGCCATCGACCGCATCGTGCGGAGAGAATCGTTCGTGATGGCCTACAACGACGGATTCTTCATCGTCGGCATGATCCTGCTGGTGGCGATCATCCCGCTGTGGTTCTCGGACAAGCTCAAGTCGCCCAGCGGCGGCGGTGGCGGTGGCCACTGAACCAAATAAATGGATAAAGTATGAAAACTGTTTATATCAAGTCTGCCGTCGCACTGGCCGCTGCATTGACCATCCCTGCGCTGCTGTCCGCCTGCGGCACCGTCGGCAAGGATTTCGTGGCGCCGCAAGGCATCGATACGCCGGCTTACCGCCACGCGGCGGCCGAACCTGCCGACCAGGCGGCCCGTTTGCCGGCCGCATGGTGGACCGTGTTCGGCGATGCGACCCTGAACCAGCTGGAAGAACGCGCCCTGCGCGACAACCCGAACGTGCGCGCCGCCGCGCAACGCCTCGTGCAGGCGCAGGCGCAGCTGGGCGTGACGCGCGCCAGCCAGCTGCCGACCGTGGGAGTGTCCGCCGGCGTCGCGAACACGCGCACCTCGGCCGAAAGCCCGATGGGTGCGACGTTCGGCCACCAGTCCATCAAGGGCAACGAGTTCACCGTCGGCGCCAATTTCTCGTACGAGCTCGACCTGTGGGGCCGCGTGCGCCGCGCCGTGGAAGCGGCGGACGCCCAGGCGCTGGCCGCCCAGGACGACCGCGACGGCGTCATGCTGATGCTGTCGAGCCAGGTCGCGACGACGTACTGGCAGCTGCGCGGCCTCGACGCGGACATCGCCATCCTGAACGACGCGCTGGCCACGCGCCGCGAATCGCAGCAGCTGATCGAGGCGCGCTTCAACGCGGGCCTGTCGAATGAACTGGACGTCTCGCGCACCCGCATCGAGCGCGCCAACGCCGAGGCGGACATCCAGGAAGCCCAGCGCCAGCGCAACACGCTGGAACACGCGCTGGCCGTGCTGGTGGGCGCGTCGCCGAGCCAGCCCATCGTGACCCCGGCCGCGGGCGCCCCGCTGCCGCAGCCGCCCGCGATCCCCGTCGGCCTGCCGGCCAGCCTGCTGGGCCAGCGTCCGGACCTCGCCGCGAGCGTCGCCGCCTTGAAGGCCTTGAATGCGCAGGTGGGCGTGGCCGAGGGCGCGTACTACCCGAGCCTGTCGCTGACGGGTAACTTCGGCTATGCGTCCGAGACGCTGAGCAACCTGGCCAAAGGCAGCGCGCGCCAGTTCTCGTTCGGACCGCTCGCGCTGTCGCTGCCCGTGTTCGAGGGCGGCCGCATCGAGGCCAACGTGAAGCTGGCGAAGGCGCGCTACGACGAAGCCGTCGCGAACCACGAAGGCCGCCTCCTGACGGCGCTGCGCGAAGTGGAAGACGCGCTGTCGGACGTGCAGCAGCGCCAGAAGCAGGGCGACGTGCAGGTGCAGGCGCAGCAGGCCGCCGCGCGCGCCGTGCAGGTGGCGCAGGCGCGCTTCGACCGCGGCGTGTCGACGTACCTGGACGTCACCGATGCCCAGCGTTCCGCGCTGGCCGCCGATCGGGCCGCGGCGCAGATCCGTACGCAGCGGCTGCTGGCGGCGGTGTCCGTGGCGCGGGCGCTGGGTGGCGGGTGGACGCAGGGAAAAGCGGAAGCCATTGTCGCGGCACGCTGATGAAATTGGGTCCCTGCCTTCGCAGGGACGACGTGCCAGGGCCGTTGGCTCATGATCCGTCGCCCCCGCGCAGGCGGGGGCCCAATTTCCCTTGAAGAGGATTACAATCCCCCGATTGCCAACCTCACAAGGGACCCCGATGAAGCACCTCCTCGCCCCCCTGGCCCTGGCCGCAGCCACCCTGTGCGCCACCGTCCACGCCGCCCCCGCCACCGCGCCCCAACTACAGACGATGGCCAAACGCTTCGCCCCGGTCGACCTGACGGCCGACACGGCGACACTGTCCGCCGGCGACCGCGTCGCCATCGCCAGGCTGATCGAAGCGGCGAAGATCGTCGACACCCTGCAACTGCGCCAGCGCTGGTCGGGCAACGAGGCGCTGTGGGCCGCGCTGCACAAGGACAAGACGCCGCTGGGCAAGGCACGCCGCGACTACTTCTGGCTGAACAAGGGCCCGTGGTCGATCATCGACGGCAACGAGTCCTTCATGCCCGCGGAGTACGCCGGCATCAGGATCCCGTCGGAGAAGCCCGCAGGCGCGAATTTTTATCCGGAAGGGGCGAGCAAGCAGGAACTCGAGACGTGGATGAACGGCCTGTCGCCGGCCGACAAGGAACAGGCGCAGTGGTTCTTCACCGTGATCCGCAAGGACAAGGCAGGTAAATTCACGATCGTCAAGTACTCGGATGAGTACCGCAACGAGCTGCAGAAGCTGTCGAAGTTGCTGAAGGACGCCGCGAGCGCCACCGACAACGCGTCGCTGAAAAAATTCCTGAACCTGCGCGCCGACGCGTTCCTGTCGAACGACTACCTCGCCTCCGATTTCGCGTGGATGGACCTCGACTCGCCGGTCGACGTCACCATCGGCCCGTACGAGACGTACAACGACGAACTGTTCGGCTACAAGGCCGCGTTCGAAGCGTACGTGAACGTGCGCGACCAGAAGGAGACGGAAAAGCTGAACTTCTTCGGCAAGCACATGCAGGAGCTGGAAAACAACCTGCCGCTCGATCCGAAGTACCGCAATCCGAAGGTCGGGGCGATCGCGCCGATGGTCGTCGTGAACCAGGTCTACGGCGCCGGCGACGGCAACATGGGCGTGCAGACGGCTGCCTACAACCTGCCGAACGATGAGCGCATCATCCGCCAGCGCGGCTCGAAGCGCGTGATGCTGAAGAACGTCCAGGAAGCGAAGTTCGCGGCGACCCTGACGCCGATCTCGAAGCTCGTGCTGCGTCCGGCCGACCAGAAGGACCTCGATTTCGACTCGTTCTTCACGCACATCCTCGCGCACGAGATCATGCACGGCCTGGGCCCGCACGCGACGACGCAGAACGGCCAGCCGTCCACGCCGCGCCAGGACCTGAAGGACGCCTACTCGACCATCGAGGAAGCGAAGGCCGACGTCACGGGCCTGTGGGCGCTCACGTACATGATGGACAAGGGCCAGCTGAAGGAGTCGCTGGGACAGGGCGCGGCGGCCGAGCGCAAGCTGTACAACACCTATCTCGCGTCCGCGTTCCGCACCCTGCACTTCGGCCTGACGGACTCGCACGCGCGCGGCATGGCCATCCAGATGAACTACCTGCTCGACAAGGGCGGCTTCGTGTCGCACGGCGACGGCACGTTCTCCGTCGACTTTGCGAAGATCAAGGGCGCGGTGGCGGACCTGGACCGCGAATTCCTGACGATCGAAGCAACGGGCGATTACGCTAGAGCGCAGGATCTCATGAAGCGCTACGTCGTCATCCGTCCGGACGTGCAGAAGGCGCTGGACAAGATGAAGGCCGTGCCGAACGATATCCGGCCGGCGTTCGTGACGGCGGCGAAGCTGGTGCCGGCACAGCGCTGAGATCAACCGTCTTAGTTAGCGTCTGGATCGTCATCCCCGCGCAGGCGGGGATCCAAGTTTGCATGCGTTATCGTTACGCGCGCCGAACTTGGGTTCCCGCCTGCGCGGGAACGACGATGTCGAGTGCGCAGTGTTTTCATTGGTATTGAATAGTTTCGACAGTAAATCCATGTAAAAGGGCAGGGTTTGGACCTGCCTCAGCATCAAATTCGGTAGTTGTGTGTTATATTTGGAATCGTTTCCTATTGGAAATATCGATTGCTATCCCACCAAGCGAGCACACAATGACAACCACTGGACTCACGATCGGCAAACGACTGGCTTTCGGTTTCGGCAGCGTCCTCGCCCTCATGGCCGTGCTGGCCGGCCTGGCCATCCACCGCGTCGGCCAGATCGACGACCTCCTCATCCACATCAACGACGTCAACAGCGTCAAGCAACGCTACGCGATCAATTTCCGCGGCAGCGTGCACGACCGCTCGATCGCCATCCGCGACGTCGTCCTGGCCGCGACCGGCGCGACGGCGCAGCGCCACGTGGACCTGATCAAGAAACTGGACGACGACTACCAGCGCTCGGCCGCACCGCTCGACCAGTTGTTCGCGGCGCGCACCGACATCCTGCCGGAAGAAAAGCAGGCGCTGGCCGCCATCAAGGACATCGAGCGCCGCACGCAGCCGCTGATCGCGCGACTCATCGCACTGCGCCAGGCCGACAACACGGCGGAAGCGACTGCGCTGCTGGACAAGCAGGCCGGCCCCGCCTTCGTCGACTGGCTCGCCAGCGTCAACCGCCTCATCGACCTGGAAGAAAAGCTGAACAACGACGCGGCCGCGCAGGCGCGCGCGCTGTCGCACAGCTTCTTTGCCTGGATGCTCGCGATCCTCGCCGTCGCCGCCGCCGCCGGCGCGGCCGCGGCCTGGTTCATCAGCCACGGTCTGCTGCGCCAGCTGGGCGGCCAGCCGGACTACGCCGTCGGGATCGCGGGCGCCATCGCGGCCGGCGATCTGTCCGTGCCGATCGAGACCCGTCCCGACGACCGTTCCAGCCTGCTGTACGCGATGAAAGGCATGCGCGACAGCCTCGTGAACATCGTCAGCCAGGTGCGCGCGGGCACGCTCACGATCGCCAATGCGTCGACGGAAATCGCAGCCGGCAACCAGGACTTGTCCGAGCGCAGCGAGCGCCAGGCCGGCACCCTGGAAGAGACGGCATCGTCGATGGAAGAATTGACGGGCACCGTGCGCCAGAACGCGGACAATGCGCGCCAGGCGAACACCCTCGCAGAGTCGGCGTCGAGCGTGGCCCAGCGCGGCGGCGCCGTCGTGGCGCAGGTCGTGCAGACGATGGCGTCGATCAACGAATCGTCGAAGCAGATCGCCGAGATCATCAGCGTGATCGACGGCATCGCGTTCCAGACGAATATCCTCGCGCTGAACGCGGCCGTCGAGGCGGCCCGCGCGGGCGAGCAGGGCCGGGGCTTCGCCGTCGTCGCGGGCGAGGTGCGCAGCCTGGCCCAGCGGTCGGCCGCGGCGGCGAAGGAAATCAAGACCCTGATCAGCGATTCCGTCGCCAAGGTCGACGACGGCGCGAAGCTCGTCGACGAGGCGGGCAGCACGATGGAAGAGATCGTCACGAGCGTCAAGCGCGTGACGGACATCATGGCCGAGATCAGCCATGCGAGCCAGGAGCAGAGCGCCGGCATCGAACAGGTCAACCGCGCCATCGGCCAGATGGACGAAGCGACGCAGCAGAACGCGGCGCTCGTCGAGCAGGCCGGCGCCGCCGCGTCCGCGCTGCAGGACGAGGCCGCGAACCTCGCGCGCCTCGTCAGCATCTTCAAACTGGATGCGCAGGCACAGGCGGCGCGCACGTCCACCGGACTGGCCGTCGTGCCGGTCGCGCGCATCGCCGCCGCGTGATCAAAGCCGTACCACGAGCTTGCCGAAGTTCTTCCCCTGCAGCAGGCCGATGAACGCTGCGGGGGCGTTCTCCAGGCCGTCGACCACGTCTTCCTTCACCTTGATCTTGCCGGCCGCGAGCCAGCCGGCCATGTCGTCGCGGAAGGCGTCGAAGCGCGTCGCGTAGTGGTCCAGGATGATGAAGCCCTGCATGCGGATGCGTTTCGACAGCAGGGTCCCCATCCATTTGGCCAGCCGGTCCGGCCCCGCGCTTTCTCCGCCGTTGTAGTGGGAAATGAAGCCGCACACGGGCACGCGGGCGTTCACGTTCAACAGCGGATGCACGGCATCGAACACGGCGCCGCCCACGTTCTCGAAATACACGTCGATCCCGTCCGGGCAGGCGGCCGCCAGCAGTTCGGCGAAGCGCGGATCGCGATGGTCCACGCATGCATCGAATCCCAGTTCTTCCACCGCGTGGCGGCATTTGTCGGCGCCGCCCGCGATGCCCACGACACGCGCGCCCTTGATCTTCGCGATCTGGCCCACGACCGAACCGACGGCGCCCGTGGCCGCCGCGACGACGACCGTCTCGCCGGGCTTCGGCGCGCCGATGTCGAGCAGGCCGACCCAGGCCGTGAAGCCCGGCATGCCGAGCGTGCCGAGCGCCAGCGACGGCCGCGCCAGGTCGCCGACGGGCATCAGGCCGCTGCCGTCGGACAGCGCATGGTCCTGCCAGCCGGCGGCGGCGACGACGAGGTCGCCCGCCTTGTAGTCCGGGTGGCGCGATTCGATTACGCGGCTGACCGTGCCGCCGACCATCGTCGCGCCCAGCGGCACGGGATCGGCATAGCCGGGGCCGACCCGTTCCATCAGGTTGCGCATGTACGGGTCGAGCGACAGCCATTCGGTGCGCAGCAGCACCTGGCCGTCCTGCGGCACCGGGACCGGCGTTTCCTCGAGACGGAAATCCGTCGGGGTCGGGACGCCTTGCGGATGGGCGGCAAGGACGATACGGCGATTGGTCATGTTGATCTCCTTAGATGGAAGCGGGGCGTGGCCCGTAGCGCAGGACGAGCAGGGCGCCGAGCGTGAGCGCGACGGTGGCGAAGACGGGGCCGCCCGGCGCGCCGACGCGGTCGACGAGGATGCCGCCGCCGACGGCGCCGCTGGCGATGGCGATCTGGAAGGCGGCGACGAGCAGCCCGCCCGCGCCCTCGGCCTGATCCGGCGCGGCGCGCACGATCCAGGTCTGGAAGCCGATCGGGAACGCGCCGAACGCAAAGCCCCACGCCGCGATCGCCGCGACGGCCACGGGAACCGACGTGCCCGCGACCCACAGCGTGGCGGCGAGCAGCGCGATCAGGGCGGCGCCCGCCACGATGGCGACGCGTTCGCTGCGCTCGGCCAGGAACGTGCCGGCGAAGTTGCCGAAGAAGCCCGCGATCCCGTATGCCAGCAGGGCCGCGGAAATCGTGCCGACCGACAGGTGCGTGACCTGTTCCATGAACGGACGGATGTAGGTGAAACCGGCAAAGTGCCCGGAAATGACGAGCAGCACGGCGAGCAGGGCGACGCGCACGTTCGTCCGGCCCAGCAGTTCGAACAGGACTTTCACGTTCGGATTGTCCTTCGGCGGCAGCGCGGGAATGGTGAAGCATTGCGCGGCGAGCGTGACGACGCTGACGGCACCCGCGGCCACGAACGCGCTGCGCCAGCCCCACAGGTCGCCCATGTACGCGCCGACCGGGGCGGCGCACACGGTGGCGACGGACACGCCGGTGAGGATGAGCGACATGGCCCGCGCAAACACATGGTCCGGCACGAGCCGCATCGCGAGCGCGGCGGCCATCGACCAGAACCCGCCCAGCCCGATGCCCAGCAGCGCGCGCGCCGCGATCAGCACCGACAGGCTGTGCGCCGTCGCGGCGAGCACGTTGGACAGGACGAGCAGCGACGTCAGCGCGAGGATCACCCGCTTGCGGTCGATGGCGCGGGTCAGGACGGGAATGGTCAGCGCGGCCGCCGCGCCGACCGCCGCGGTGGCCGTGACGGCCTGGCCGGCGGCGCCGTCGGACACGCCGAGGTCGGCGGCCATCGCCGTCAGCAGGCTGGCCGGCAGGAACTCGGCCGTCACGAGGCCGAATACGCCGAGCGTCAGGCTGACGATGCCGGCCCAGTTGGCATCGCCGGTCCGGGCAGTGCCGCGCGGGGCGGCGACGTCGATGCAGGTGCAATCGTTCATTGGATACCTCGGATTTGTGGAAACGGCAGTGTAGGGCTAAGATTCTGGACTTTCCATGTCATTCAATCCGAATCTCATGACCATTCGTCCAAACAGGGATCCCAAGACCGGGCAGGACGCCCTGACCGAAATCCTCCTCGGCCTGCGCCTCGACGGCGTCGAATACGGCCGCTGCGTGATGCGCGAACCGTGGGCCGTCGCGTTCCCGGCCAAGCGCGAGGCGAGTTTTCACTTCGTCGCGCAGGGCAGCTGCTGGATGCACACGGCCACGCAGGGCTGGCTGCAGCTGAACCCCGGCGACGCGGTGCTGCTGCCGCACGGCACGGCGCACGTGATGGCCAGCAGCCCGGACCTGCCGGCGGTGGAGATCGACTCGCTGGCGCGCAAGGCCGTGTCGGAGAACCTGTACCTCGTGAACGGCGCCGGTCCGCAGGATGCGGCGGCGGAGCAGGTGCTGTTCTGCGGCGCGATGCGCTTCAACCTCGACCCGCTGCACCCGCTGCTGGCGATGATGCCGGAGGCGATGCGCGCGGCCGACCTGGGCCAGCGCGACCCGGCCGTGCACGCGATGCTGGAAGCGATGGAACGCGAAGTGGCGCTCGACCGCATCGGCGCCTGCGGCATCCTCGCGCGCCTGGCCGACGTGCTGGCCGCGAGCATCATCCGCGCATGGGTCGAATGCGCGTGCAGCGATGCGAGCGGGTGGATCGCGGCCGTGCGCTGCCCGCAGATCGGCCGCGTGCTGGCGGCGATCCACCGCCAGCCGGAACGCGACTGGTCGGTGGGCGAACTGGCCGACGTGATGGGCGCGTCGCGGTCCAGCTTCATCGACAAGTTTTCCAGCGCCGTCGGCGAGACGCCCGCGAAGTACGTCGCCAAGGTCAAGATGTTCCAGGCGCGGCACTGGATCGCGCGCGACGGCATGCGCGTGGCGACCGTCGCGAACCGGCTCGGCTACGATTCCGAGGCCTCGTTCAGCCGCGCTTTCAAGCGCGTCATTGGGCATCCACCCAGCGAAGCGCGCGTGGCCGGATAGGCAAGATTACGCTTTTGGACAGCCGCAAAAATATTGCTGAAAAAAGGGCTTTGACCGGATATAAAATTGCCGTTAGGCATTTTAAATATCCAACGGGAAGCTCCTCATGTCCAAAGCCGTCCTCGCCGCCGCGCTCCTGTGCGCATCCCTTCCCGCCACCGCCGCCGACCTCACCCCGCTGGAGCAGCGCTGGCTCGGCGCCGCGCTCCCCGTCCTTGCGTACTCGCGCAGCCTGGACCTGCCCATCGACATCGTCGTGCAGCCGCAGGCCGGCCCGAACGACGTGCCGATGGCGATGGGCTTCGCCGGCGGCCGTTGCAAGCTCGTGCTGTCGCTGCGCGGCAATCCGGATGCCGAGCGCCAGCTCGACGGCGTGCCCGCGGCCCAGCAGGGCGAACTGATCGAAGCGATGGCGGCCCACGAGATCGGCCATTGCTGGCGCTATGCGCAGGGCGCGTGGCATGCACTGCCGGCCGGCTTCGTCGAGGTGAACGAGGAGACGGCGGACGATCCGTCGCTGCTGGCGGCCTCGAAGGCGATGCGCGAAACCCGCCGCGAGGAAGGCTATGCCGACCTGGTGGCGCTGGCCTGGACGCACGACCGCCACCCCGGCGACTACGGCCGCATCTATGCCTGGCTGGAAAAGCTGAGGCAGGACCAGCCGGTCGCGCGCAACGGCCACGACACCCGCGCGTGGGTACGCCTCGCGCGCGACGGCGCCCGCTTCGGCAGCGCCGGCAAGCCGTTCGAGGATGCCGCCCCGTTGTGGCGCGAAGGCTTGCTGAGCGACGACTGATCCCCCAACTCGTCGTTCCCGGCATTGCCGGAAACGACCCCCGCGGAGGCGGGGGCCCAATCCGGGTATGTCCGACAAGTGTACGGTGCCGCACAGAGGTCCCTGGCGTGCGGGCGTTAAATCTGGCTGTCACAACAAACAACACAAGGGACAAGACCATGAAAACGCTGATTGCGACCTTGCTCGCGACGGCTGCAGGCGCGAGCTTCGCCGCGGCACCGACTGCGGCACTCAACCACGACCCGCAGACCTACCGTAATCTGACGCAGAAAGCGGAGTCGGAATACCGGGCGGCGGCAGCGAAATGCGACGCCAAAAACGGCAACGACAAGGACATCTGCATGGCCGAAGCCCGGCTGGCGCGCACCCGCACCGAGGCCGATGCATTGTCCAAGTACAACAACACGGCAACCGGCCGCGCCCGCGCGCGCACCAACCTGGCCGACGCCGAGTACGACCTGGCCAAGGCGAAATGCGATGCGAAGAGCGGCGCCGACAAGGACAGTTGCATGGATAACGCGAAGTCCGTGCACACGGCGGCGCTGGCCGACGCCAAGGCCGACCGCGCAAGCACGACGAGCAGCGGCGCCAGCAGCGGCGGCAGCCAGGCGTCCGGCGGCGGTCTCGTGACCGGCACCGACACGCGCGACCCGGCCAAGGCGGCCGCCGTCGACAAGTGCGCGCAGATGGGCGCCGATGCGAAGACGGGGTGCCTGGTCGAAACGAAACCGTCGGCCGCGCGCGACACCGCCGCCGATGCGGCATCAAAGACGCGCGACACTGCCGCGACCGCAGGCGACAAAGTGAAAGCCGCAGCCGCGACAGTTGCTGAAAAGACGAAGGAAGTGGCGCATTCCGCCGTCGAGAAGACGAAGGAAGCCGGTTCTACCGTTGCCCAGAAGACCGACAACGCCATGGACCGCGCCGGCGACCGGACGGCCGACAAGACCCGCGATGCCGCCGGCAAGACCAAGATCGCCGCCTCCGACACCGCCATCACCACCAAGGTGAAGGCCGGCCTCGTCAAGGAACCGAACCTCGATTCGCTCGGCATCCACGTCGAAACGGAAAAGGGCGTCGTGATGCTCAGCGGTTTCGTGAGCTCGAAGGAAGAGGCCGACAAGGCCGTGAAAGTGGCCAAGGGCGTCGAGGGCGTGTCCAGCGTCAAGAGCGCCATCAAGGTCAAATAAGCAATCCGGTTTCTGCCCTGTACGGCCCGCCGAAGGCACCTCGAAAAACCGTCGCGAGCGGCCGCAGTGCTGTTCGAGACGCGCAGCTGTACGAGTAGTACAGCGAGCATCGCAGAACAGCAATGCAACGCGCAGCAGGTTTTTCGACGTGCCTTTGTGGCGGGCCGTTTTTTTTGCTGATCTACCACAAGTTGTTAAGAAGCGACCTGAAACGCATTTGCGATGGATAGGGCACGGTATAATCGCGGCCGTGAACAGACTCGAAGCCTTCGGAACCATCGCCGCCCAAGCGGCGCGCGGTGAGATTTCCTTTCCCACCAGCGTGAACGCCGTGCTGCGTTTGCAGCAGGCGCTCAACGATCCCGATTGTCACCTGGAGGACGCGATCCGCCTCGTGCTGGGCGAGCCGCAACTGGCGGCACGCACGGTGGCGCTGGCCAATTCCTCGACGTTCAACACGAGCGGGCGGCCCGTCACCAACGTGCGCTCGGCCGTGACGCGGGTCGGCTACCGCAACCTGCAGATGCTCGTCGCGAGCCTCGTCGTGCGCCAGTTCGGCGCCCGCATCGAGGATCCGGACCTGCGCGCCAAGGCCGAGCAGCTGTGGGAACACACGGTGCAGGTCGCCGCGCTGGCCCATGTGTTCGCGCACCACGTCACCTTCGTCAACCCGGACACGGCGATGTTCGCCGGCATCGTCCACGAGGTCGGCGGCTTTTACCTGCTGTCGCGCGCCGACGGCTTCCCGGGCCTGCTGGACGACGATCCGGAAAAATGGGCCGAACTGTGCGAAGACGTCGTCACGCGCGAAGTGGCGCGCAAGCTGGCGCTGCCCGAGCCGGTCGCCGAAGCGATCTTCGAGCTGCGCGGCGCCTGGCTGCACATGCCGCCCGCCTCGCTGCTCGACACGCTGTTGTTGGCGAACATGTACGCCAGCGTGCCGTCGCCGCTGGGCACGGCGCGCCCGCCGCTGCCCGAGCACAGCGAAAGCGCGCTCGACTATTTGCTGGACGAGGACAGCCTGAATCGCATGATCGACGAAGCGTCCGAGATCGCGGCGTCGATGGGCGGCGCGCTGCTCGTCTGAGTTCCCGCTCGACCGCAGCATCGATGATTGCCTGCTGACGGTCGACACGTTTTGTGCCATGCTGAGTTCGGTACAACCACCGAACGACCAGGACACCAGCATGCACACTCGCACCACCGTCCGGACGACCATCGCCGCATGCGCGATGTCGCTGTCCATTCTCGCCGCCGCGCCGCTCCACGCCGAGCCGGCCGCCATCGCCGTCCGCACCGACGGCATGGATATCCGCCAGGGCAGCCTGCGCATCCGCGTGCTGGCGCTCACCGACGACGTGCTGCGCGTGACCTTGAGCGCGAACGGCGCATGGCCGGAAGACGCCAGCTGGGCCGTACCGGCGGGCGTGCGTGCGCGCCGCGTCGGCGTGCAGGCGGGTCCGACCGGATTTGCCACGCGTTCGCTGCGCGTCGACGTCCAGGACGGGCGTCTCGTCGTGAGCGACCTGGCCGGCAAGGTCATCTCGGCCGACGCCATCGATCCCGTCAAGCTCGATGGCCACGCGTTCACCCTGCGCAAGGCGATGCCGCAGTCGGAACATTATTTCGGCCTCGGCGACAAGACGGGTGGACTGGACCGGCGCGGCAAGAGCTTCGTCAACTGGAACACCGACGCCTTCGGCTTCACGTCCGCGGACGATCCGATCTACAAATCGATTCCCTTCTTCATCGGCGTCGGCGGCGCGGGCGGCAGTTATGGCGTCTTCCTCGACAATACGTTCCGCAGCTGGTTCGACTTCGGCCACCGCGAGGACGGCGTGCTGGCCTTCGGCGCGCCGGACGGTCCGATCGATTACTACCTGATCCACGGCCCGTCGACGGCCGAGGTGGTGCGCCGCTACACGGACCTCACCGGCAAGGCGCCGCTCGTTCCGCGCTGGGCGCTGGGCTACCAGCAGTCGCGCTACAGCTACATGTCCGGCGATGAACTGCGCCAGGTGGTCGCACGCCTGCGCACGGAACGCGTACCCACCGACGTCGTCTGGCTGGACATCGACTGGCAGGACCGCAACCGCCCGTTCACCGTCGACCGCAAGGCCTTCCCGGACATGACTGGCCTGATCCGCGACCTGGGGCGCCAGGGCGTCAAGGTCGTTACCATCAGCGACCTGCACGTGGCGAGGGCGGCCGGCCAGGACCATGCCCCGTACGACACCGGCGTGCAGGCCGATGCGTTCGTCAAGAACCCGGACGGCAGCACCTACGTCGCGCCCGTCTGGCCCGGCGACTCCGTCTTCCCCGACTTCACGCAGGCCAAAACGCGCGACTGGTGGGGCAGCCTGTTCGCCGAGCAGGTGCGAATGGGCGTGGCCGGGTCGTGGAACGACATGAACGAACCGGCGATCTTCAATACGCCGACCAAGACGATGCCCCTCGACACGCGCCACCGCATCGACTCCGACGATTTCGCGCCGCGCACCGCCGACCACCGCGAGATCCACAACGTGTACGGCATGCAGAACACGCGCGCCACGTACGACGGCCTGCGCAAGCTCGCGCCGGACGAGCGCGCCGTCGTGATGACGCGCGCCAGCTATGCGGGCGGCCAGCGCTACGCCGTCACCTGGACCGGCGACAACCTCGCCACCTGGGACCACCTGAAGCTGTCGGTCCAGCAGATCATCAACCTGGGCCTGTCCGGCTTTTCGTACGGCGCGGCCGACGTCAGCGGCTTCGCCGGCGGCCCGAGTCCCGACCTGCTCACGCGCTGGTTCGAGATCGGCGCCTTCTACCCGCTGTTCCGCAACCATTCCGCTAAGGGCACGCCGCGCGTGGAGCCGTGGGTCGACGGCGCGGCGCACCTGCGCATCCGGCGCCGCTTCGTCGAGGAGCGCTACAAGCTGATGCCCTACCTGTACGCGCTGGCCGAGCAGAACGCGCGCACGGGCGATCCGATCCTGCGGCCGGTGTTCTACGACTACCCGTCGGCGCTGAACCTGCCGTGCGCGGGCCAGGATGCGTGGACCTTCACGCTGGGCCGCGCGCTGCTCGTGTCGCCGCCGCCGCATCCCGAATCGCCGCAGGGTTATCGAACCTGCCTGCCGGAAGGCGGCTGGTTCGACTACTGGACGGGTTTGCCCGTCGGCGCGCCCGCGCCGGCCGCGCAAGACGGGGCGATCCAGTCCGCCACGCAGGCCACCGGGGAGACGCGTGCCGGCGGTTCGTTCGTGAACGAGACGCCCCGCCTCGACCACCTGCCCGTGTACGTGCGCGCGGGCACGATCCTGCCGCGCCAGGCCGTCGTGCAGACTACGGCCGACACGCCGCGCGGCCCGTTGATGCTGGACGTCTATCCCGGCTCCGACTGCGACGGTGAGCTGTACTTCGACGACGGCCATTCGCTGGACTTCGAGAAGGGCGCCTACCTGCGCCAAGCCGTGCGCTGCACGGTGGGCCCGGACGGTGTCGCCATCGAGTTCGGCCCGCGTGAAGGCCGCTTCGCACCCTGGTGGCGCGAGGTGGCCGTCACCGTGCACGGCTGGCACGGCAAGGCCGACGTGCGCGCGGGCGAGCGCAAGGTGGCCAGCCGGGTCGACGCGGCCGCGCGCACCGTCGCCTTCAAGCTGGACGATGCGGGGCAGGGCGCGACGGTCATGGTACGCACCCGGTAGCCCGGAAACGCTAGGGCTGGTCGCCGAGCCGGCGGCAGAACTGCGCCGTCGCCTCGTCCATCGGAAAGCACGATTCGATGTGCAGCCCGTCGATGGTGATGTCGCGCGGCGTGCCGAACGTCGTGATCGTCGAAAAGAAGCTCAGCGTCACCCCGCGGTGACGGAATTCCGTCGTCAGCAGCGGCGCGGGCGGCGTATCGAGGTCGCGCAGCCGCCAGCGCGACGGCACGTTCGGATATGCCAGGATCTCATCCAGCAGCGCGCGGGCCTTCGTGTCCGTCGGCGATCCCGCGACCAGCGCGTGCAGGTGGCCGATCAGCGTACTCCCGATGTCGTCCCAGTTCGCGATGGCACCGCGCAGGTCGTCCGGATCGAACACGGCGCGCAGCATGTTCGCATGCTTGGAGGGCCGCCCGTCGAGCACGAAACCGTTCACGCGCTGGGCCGCTTCGTTGGTCGCGAGGATGTCCCAGTGCCGGTTCATGAGGAAGGCCGGATACGGCTCCTGCTGGCGCAGGATGAAATCGATCGCCTGGTTGATGCGGCCCATCGCGGGCGTATCGAGGCCCGTCTCCGGATAGCTCGGCGCATAGCCGCCCGCGCGCAGCAGGGCGTTACGTTCGCGCAGCGGCATGGCCAGCACGTCGGCCAGGCGCATCAGCAGGGCCCTGCTGGGCTGCGCCTTGCCCGTTTCGATGCAACTGAGGTGGCGGGCGGAGATGTTCGCGTCCAGCGACAGGTCGAGCTGGCTCAGGCGCCGCGCCGCGCGCCATTCGCGCAGGAGCAGGCCGACGGGGACGGGGGCGAGGTCGAGAGGCGTCATCCGCGGATGATAACCCGGCCGGGGGCCGCCGTGCCATGACGTTGGAGGTCATGGGGCGATCCCAAAGGACAGGCTCGAAAAGATCGTGTCGAAGTCGATCCCCTCGTCGCCATCCAGCGGCGTGGTCCAGACGACGTTCAGCAGCCAGTGGCCCGGCGGCGGACGGCGCAGGTGCACGCGTCCTGCATCGTCCGTGACCTGCGCGGCGACGGGCTGCGCGTCGTGGTCGAGGTCCGTCAGTTTCACCAGTGCGCGGGGCAGCGGACGCCCCCGGAAGATGACCTGCGCCGTCAGCGCGTCGCCCTCTGCCGGCGGCTCGGCCAGCACGATCTCCAGCGGCAGGCCAAGGCGCTTCGTGGCGAGATCCTGGCTGCCTTCGCCCGGCGCGCCGGCCTGTATCAACGCCTTCGCCACGCGCCGGTAACGCTCGATGACATCCCGTCCGCGCGCCGCCGCCGCGGGCCATAACCCTTCTTCCGCGGCGTACGCGTCGAAACGGTCGGGCGGCAGGTGGCTTTGCGCGTCCGCATCCGTTTCCAGCGCCAGCAGGTGCAGTCCCGGTTCGGACGGCGCCAGCCTGCCGTCGTTGCGCAGGTCGATCGCCTCGCCGGCCGGCGTCCACGCGGCGAAGCGCAGGATGCGGCGCGAGGAGATCGCCGATGTGCGGCGCGCATCGCCGTGGCCGACCTCCATGCGCAAGGCGGTGCTGGCGCCGACCGACACGACGAAGCTGTCCGGGTTGACCCAGAAGTCGTGCGCGCGCGCTCTCATGCACAGGCACAGGCACATGATGAAAAGCAGGCGCGCGCTCATAGGAACGGGAACACCGTGTCCGAATGCTGCCGGTCGTCCGCGCGCACGCCGTCCGTGATGGCGCCGTTGTTCCCGCCGGCGAGCAGCGAGCGGTAGACGTTCACGGCGTCGTAATGGAGCGTACGGCCGCCGCAGTCGTGAAGTCCGAGCTCCACGCCGAACAGCTGCGTGCACGTTGTGATTGCGCTGTCGACCCACAGCCGGTCGTCGGCCAGCAGCCGCGCCAGCGGCAGGTAGCGCTGCGCCGGCGGTGCGGCACGGTCGATCATGAGCTGGTTGCCGCAGCGGCCGTCGTAGCCGTCGTACAGCGCGAGCGACTGCGCGATGACGGGCACGAATTCATCCGCCGTCCCGGGCGTCGCCCCGTTGTATGCCAGCTTGTACGCGTCGGCTTCCTCGTCGGTGCCCAGGTGCGCGAGCAGGCCGTTGCCCGTCAGCGGCCGGCCCATGCGGTCGATGCGGACGTCGTCGACGAGCGTGTCCGCCCACACGGCCAGCACGGGGCCGCCGCGGTTGACGAGTGCCAGGTCGACTTCGAGCACGATCGCCATCGGGGTCCAGCCGGCGAGGAAGTTGCGGGCCGGGCCGCCGTCCGTGTGGCGCCACTGGTCCAGGATCGCCGCCGTCTGCCTGGGCGTGTACGCGGGACAGCCCGCCGCGTCGCGCGGCACGCCTTGCCGGAGCGTCGCCGCGGCCAGGTCGAACGCGGCGCGCGAGCCCTTCACGTTGTTGAAGAACGGATCGTCGCGCAGGCCCGCGAACAGCCGGCTGCGGCCGCTCGCGCTCACGAGTCCCGCAGGCCGGCCCGGGTCGCCCTGGATGGTTTCGTCGCGGCCGATCAGGCAGTCCGCCTGCGTCTTCGATGGAAAGCGGCACACGATGTCGGTGCGCGCGGTCGTGTCGGGAAAGCGCGGGCCGCTGTCGATGTGGAACGCGTATTCCGCATTCTTGTCGAGCGCGTGGCCCACGATGGTCATCACGAGGTTCAGCCGGCGGCCGTCGGCGGACGTCCATGCGTAGATGTCGCCGATGTCCACGCGCGGATCGGCGATGACCCGCGGCGAATCCAGGTGGTCGGACGCTGCCGCGAAGGCCGAAGGCAGCAGCAGCGCCGCCGCGAGCGCGAGCCGGGCGAACATCATGCGACCACGCCGCGCGCGGCGTCTTCCAGTGCGCGCATCGCCTGCAGGTACGGGCCGGGGCCGTGGCTCAGGCGCGCCACGCCGAGGGCGCGCAAGGTGGCCAGCGGCGGCATGCCGGCGCCGGCCATCAGGTTGACGGGCAAGGGCGATGCCTGCACGAGCCGTTCGATCAGCGCCGCATCGACGAGGCCCGGCACGAACAGGCAATCGGCCCCGTGCGCGGCGTACACGCGGGCGCGCGCCAGCGTGGCGTCGAGCAGCGCGTCGTCGTGGTCGCCCGGTGCGGCGAGCAGGAAGCCGTCGGTGCGGGCGTTGATGAAGAGCGGGACGTCGAGTTTGTCGGCGGCGTCGCGCGCGGCCTGCAGGCGCAGGGCTTGTTCGTGCGGATCGCGCAGGCCGCCGGCCGCGATGCCGTCTTCCAGGTTGCAGCCGACGGCGCCGGCGCGGATCGCGCGTGCGACGGTATCGGCCACGTCATTGGGCGTATCGCCGTAGCCCCGTTCCAGGTCGGCGGTCACGGGCAGCGTGATGGCCCGCGCGATGCGTTCGATGTTGGCGATGGCGAGATCCCGGGGCAGCTGTTCGCCATCGTCGTAGCCGTTGGCGGCGGCGACGGCCCAGCTGGCCGTGGCGATGGCCTGCGCGCCCGAGGCGGCGATGGCTTTGGCGCTGCCGGCATCCCAGCAGTTGAACAGGACGAGCGGTGTACCCGGCGCGTGCAGTGCGCGCAGGGCGTGGGCTTTGAGGATCTGGTCGGACATGGTGGTCTCCCGCGTTGTTGGAGACCACAGTGTGGCGATCAGGCGCGCCGCGCTCAATCACGTCCGAGGTCATGCCGGCATGACCTCGGAGGTCATCGACAATCAACCCGAGCGCAAGATTCCCGCCTGGCTCGCGCGCGTGCCCGCCAGCAGCCGCCGGTCGCGCAGCACGTCCAGCACGGCTTTTACGGGCCTGCTCCGCATCGCCTCGCGCGATCCCGCCAGCGCGAACTGGCGCCGGGCGGGGATGGGCAGTGGCAGCACGCTTACCTCGTCCGGCTCGGGATACGTCGCGAGGCGCGGCAGGATCGACCAGCCCATGCCGCGCGCCACCATCGCCGCGATGCTCGTGTCGTTGCCCAGCGTGCGGGCCGCGCCGGCGGCGAGGCCCGCCGCGCGGCAGCGTGCGAGGATCGCGTCCGCGCCCGAGCAGCCGAGGCGGATGAACGGCAGGCCATCCAGCTGGTCCCATGTCACGGGCTGGGTGAACGCGCGCGCGGCAGGGACGACCAGCACGTAGTCGTCGGCCACCCAAGGATGGACGACGAAGCCGTCTTCCACGGGCAGTTGCGCGATGCCGACGTCCGCGCGGCCGGCGCGCAGCGCGGCGACCACTTCGAGGCGATCGTTGCAGGCGTCGTCGATGTCGAGCACGAGTTGCGGATGACGGGCGGCCAGCGCTTCGACCACATACGGCAGCAGGTGGGTGCCGATGCTGCGGAAGCATGCGATGCGCACCCGGCCTTCGACGGCGTCCCCTTCACGCGCGCTGGCGCGCAGGGCGTCTTCGAGCCGCAGCATCGCGCGCGCCTTGTCCAGCACGCGCAGGCCGGCTTCGGTGGGCAGCGAGCCGTCGCGGGCGCGCGACAGCAGGCGTGTATCCAGTTCGCGTTCCAGCGCCGCGATCGCATGGCTGATGCGCGACTGGGTGCACCCGAGTTCCGCGGCGGCGGCGCTGAAGCTGCCGTGGTCCGCCACCGCGACGAGCGTGTGAAGTTGGCTGAGCTTCATGGGCCATCGAAATCTGTCATGGATGAACCGCCAATTATCCGGCATTTCGGTAGCGGCATGCCGGCACGGCGGCGACCATGTGGTCTTTCATGAAAGGACAACCATGCAGACCTTCGCCAACGCCGCCCTGATCGTCATCGACGTCCAGCAGGGCTTCCTCGACCCGCGCTGGGGGCGACGCAACAACCGGGAGGCCGAGCGGAACATCGCCGCGCTGCTGGCCGGCTGGCGGGAAACGCGACGGCCGCTGTTCCACGTCCAGCACGGCTCGCGCAGCGATCAGGGCGCGTTTTATCCGGGCACGCCAGGCCACGCCTTCAAGCCGGAAGCGCGGCCGCTGCCGGGCGAGATCGTCATTCCGAAGGACGTGAACAGTGCCTTCATCGGCACCGACCTGGAAGCGCGGCTGCGCGCGGGGAATATCGATACGGTCGTGCTATGCGGCCTGACGACCGATCACTGCGTGTCGACGACGGCGCGTATGGCCGGCAATCTCGGCTTTCACACGTTCCTCGTCGAGGATGCGTGCGCCACGCACGAGCGCACGGGGCCGGACGGGACGTGGTTCAGTGCCGAGCAGATGCATGCGACCGCTGTGGCGAGCCTGCATGGCGAATTTGCCCAGATAACCACTACCGCGGCCATGCTGGGTGAATAAGAAGGAAAATTCTAGCGAGAATTTCTGTAAATACTGCTACTGTATAGCATTATTAATTTCTATTTAGAAATATCATGCGCATTGGGCCGATCGCTTTCGCTCTCGTCGTCCTCGGTTGCGGTCCCGCCCACGCGACCGTGCTTAACCTGATGGCCCCGGTCGGGGGAGCCAACCTGTACGCGATCCACGACTTCACAGCGACGTCGAGCGACGTCGAGGGTGCGGTCGTGGCCGGCGGCAACGTGACGATTTCCAGCTATTCGATCGACCACAACGGCAAGAACGCGTTCGGCCAGGACGGTTATGCGCTCGTCGCGGGTGGCAACCTGTCGCTGAAGGGCGGTTCGATCGAGAACGGCAAGGCCTATGTGGGCGGCACCAGTTTGCTGACCTGGGCCGCGACGCCGCCGATGGCGACCAGCAATCCGGTCGATTTCAATGCGGCGGCGAGCTACTACAAGGGCGTGGCGGACGCGTTGTCCGACCTCGATGCGACGGGCGCGGTGGCGCGTCTGTGGAGCGGTGTGCAGGTGACGGGCTCAGGCCGCGGCGGTGTCGACATCTTCAACGTGTCGTCGGACCTGTTCGCCAATTCCAGCAGCTGGACGCTGGACAAGCTCGTGCCGGGCGAGACGCTCGTCTTCAACGTGAGCGGCAGCGCGGGGAGCTTCAACAACGGCGGCATCAGCTTCCAGCCGCTCGCCGGCTACAACGTGCTGTTCAATTTTTACGAAGCGAAGACGATCGACGTGCGCGGCGTGATCGGCAGCGTGCTGGCGCCGTATGCGACGCAGACGGCGAACTGGGGTGTCGTCAACGGGAACGTGATCGTCGATACCTGGTCGTCGACGGTGCAGGTCAATTCGAATCACTACTTCAATCCGGTCGATATCGCAGGATTGAAGCTTCGGGCGGGCGGCGATGCGACATCGGCCCACGTGCCCGAGCCGGGCAGCATCGCGCTGGTGCTGGCCGGACTCGCGGCGGTGGGGGGGGCGAGAAGGAAGCGCCGCAGCGCTTAAGCCGGCACCGCCACCGCAGCGCGGCGGCCATGCGCCCGCATCGCGAGCGCCAGCGCGACGCCGGACAGCGCGAGACTCGCCGCCACCCACTGCGGCGACGCATACGAATAGCCCAGGGTCAGCGGAATCCCGCCGAGGAAGGCGCCCAGCGCATTGCCGATATTGAAGCCGGACTGGCCCAGCGACGAGCCGAGCATCTCCGCTTCGCGCGAGTGCTCGATCAGCAGCATCTGGATCGGCGGGCCCAGTGCCAGCGCGTTGGCGCCGACGGCGAACGCCAGCACCATCATCGCCGGCTGCGACGATGCCAGCAGCGCGTTCATGCACAGCAGGGCGACCATGGTGATCAGGAGGATGATGATCGCGGTCAGCGGCGGCACGCGGTCCGCCAGCTTGCCGCCCACGTTCACGCCGACCGTCATGCCGACGCCCACCGCCGTCATGATCAGCGGGATGGTGTTCGCGTGGAAGTGCGTCACGTCCGTCAGCAGCGGGGCGATGTAGCTGAGCCAGGCGAAGAAGCCGCCCGTGCCGATCGACGTGATGCCCAGCGCCAGCCACAGGTTCGGCTTGCGGAAGATCTTGAGGTCCTGGCGCAGGCCGGCGCCCGGTGTCGCCTCGAAATACGGGATCAGCTTGTGCAGCATGATCATCGTCGCGAGGCCGATCGCGGCCACGATGAGGAACACGAAGCGCCAGCTCATGTTGTGGCCGAGCCAGGTGCCGGCCGGTACGCCCAGTACGTTCGCGATCGTCAGCCCGGAAAACATGCTGGCGAGCGCGGCCGCTTCCTTGCCCTTGTCCGCGAGGCGCGTGGCGACGACGGCGCCCACGCCGAAGAAGGCGCCGTGCGGCAGGCCGGCCAGGAAGCGGAACAGCAGCATCGTGTGGAAATTCGGCGCGAAGGCCGAGAGTGCGTTGAATGCCGTGAACATCAGCATGAACCAGATGAGCACGCTGCGCGGCGGCTTGTGCGACAGCATGCTGACGAGCGTCGGTGCGCCGACGACCACGCCGACCGCATACGCCGATATCAGATAGCCCGCTTGGGGAATGGAAATGTCCAGGCCGGTCGCGATATCGGGCAGGATGCCCATCATGACGAATTCCGTCATGCCGATACCGAAACCGCCCAGGGCCAGGGGCGCCAGGCTCTTCTTGATCATGTGTGTAGTCTTTGCTGGAGGAAGCCGGACATTATGGCGGCTCGCGACAGGCGAGTCCGCTTTCGAGTCGTGATGTCCGGTATAGCCTTACATGATAGCGGTATCAGGCCGAGTCCGCTTGTGGGTCGTCGTTTTCTTTAAGCCAATGGATCCGGCCATTGCCCGCCTCGCTCAGCCGGGCGACGAGCGCCGCGGCCTTGTCGTCCGGCAGGTGAAAGGCGAACGAGACGACATCGGCATGCTGGACGGCATCCAGCGTGGCGCCGGCCGTGTCCAGTTCGCGCCGGATGAGGCCTTCGAGCGGGTAGGGCGCATCGCAGCGCAGATGGCGCTGGCGAATGATGGCAATTTTCTGCGCGCCCAGCAGGGCCTGGGCCACGCTGTCCGTGTAGGCGCGTACGAGGCCGCCCGCACCCAGCTTGACGCCGCCGAAATAGCGCACGACGGTCGCCAGCACGCCTTCCAGGTCCTGGTGGCGCAGCACGTCCAGCATGGGGCGGCCGGCGGTGCCGCTGGGCTCGCCATCGTCGACGGCCGCCGATTGCCCACCCGCCAGCAGCGCCCAGCACACGTGGGCGGCACCGGGATGCTCGGCCCGCAGCCCCGCCACGATCTTTTGCGCGCCGGCCCGGTCGGGCATCGGCTGGACGCAGGCGATGAAGCGGCTTTTCTTGATGATCAGTTCGTGGTGGACGGGGGCGAGGATGGTCTGCGGCATGGGGCCAACAGCTTACTGTATTTCTGGATAGATCGCATGACGAAATAAAACTACATTTTGTCTATAGATGACGGCTTGAATTGGCCAATTCATGATGTTACTTTACTACAAATTACTTTGGAGACATTATGAAGAAGCTTGTTCTTGCCATCTCGGCCTGGCTGCCCGCCATCTGGGCCGGCGCCGCGCCGTACGCCATCCAGCACGTGGAACCGATGAACTGGTGGGTCGGCATGAAATGGTCCGACCTGCAGGTGATGGTGCATGGCGAGAAGATCGCCGAACTGGCGCCGGCGCTGACCTACCCCGGCGTGCGCATTGCCAGTGTCGAGCGCACGGACAACCCGAACTTCCTGTTCGTGAACCTCAAGATCGACGCGGCCACGAAGCCGGGCGAACTGGCACTGCAGTTCAAGCGCGGCAAGGAGGTGGTGACGACCGTCCCGTATCGCCTCGAAGCGCGCCGCAAGGATTCGGCGGTGCGGCACGGCTTCGATTCCGGCGATGCCGTCTACCTGATCGTGCCCGACCGCTTCGCGAACGGGAACCCGGCCAACGACGATGCGGGCATGCGCGAAAAGAGCAACCGCGGCAATCCGGACGGGCGCCATGGCGGCGACCTGGCCGGCATGCAGGCGCAGCTCGATTACATCCGCGGCCTCGGCTTCACGATGATCTGGCCCACGCCGCTGCTGGAAAACAACCAGCCGGCGTATTCGTACCACGGCTATGCGCTCACGGATTACTACAGGATCGACCCGCGCTTCGGCAGCAACGAGGACTACCGCAACTACGTGGCAGCGGCGAACGAGCGCGGCATCGGCGTGATCCAGGACGTGGTCGTGAACCATATCGGCACGGGCCACTGGTGGATGCAGGACATGCCGTCGTCCGACTGGATCAACCACGGCAAGACATTCGTGAAGACCAACAACCAGCACACGGTGGCGCAGGACATCCACGCGGCGCCGGAAGACAAGGCGCGCTTCGTCGACGGCTGGTTCGACACGTCCATGCCGGACGTGAACCAGAAGAACAAGCTGGTGGCCCGCTACCTGATCCAGAACACGCTGTGGTGGATCGAGTACGCGAACCTGTCCGGCATCCGCGAAGACACGTATTCGTATGCCGACCCGGCCTTCCTGAACGACTGGAACCGTGCCGTGCGCGCGGAATACCCGAACCTGAACGTCGTCGGCGAGGAAATGGACGACCGTCCGTACATGGTCGCTTACTGGCAGAAGGGCGTCGTCAACCGTGACGGCTTCCGTTCCGAACTGCCGTCCGTGATGGACTTCCCGCTCGTGGACGCGGCCCCCAAAGCGCTGACGGCGCCGGAAGACAGCGGCCAGGGCCTCATCAAGATCTACGAGACCATCGCGGCCGATTACCTGTACGCCGACCCGCTGAAGCTGATGGTCTTCCCGGACAACCACGACCGCCCGCGCGCGCTGGCGCAGGTGGACGGCAACGTCGACCTGTTGAAGACGGACCTGATCCTGATGGCGACGACGCGCGGCATCCCGCAGATGTTCTACGGGACCGAGATGCTGATCCAGGGACCGAAGCAGCGCACCGACGGCGTGCTGCGCGCGGACATGCCGGGCGGCTGGGCGGGCGACCAGGTGAATGCGTTCACGGGCGCCGGTCTCACGGACGCGCAGCGCGACATGCAGCACTTCGTGCGCACGCTGTTCAACTGGCGCAAGACCAGTTCCGCCGTCAAATACGGCAAGCTGACCCACTACATCCCCAGCGACGGCCACTACGTCTATTTCCGCCACGACGGCAAGCAGACGGTGATGGTCGTGCTGAACAAGAATCCGCAGGCCACGCAACTGGACCTGGCGCGCTTCGCCGGCATGGTGAAGGATGCGCGCCAGGGCCGCAACGTGCTGACCGGCGCCGCCGTCGACCTGCGCGCGCCGCTCGCGCTGCCGGCCATGACGTCCGTCGTGGTCGAGTGGTGACGGCGATTCATTCGACTGCGCAGATGCCCGCGCCCGAGCGCGCGAGCATCTGCCCGATCTGCGCGGCGGCGCATGGGCGGCCGTACAGGTAGCCCTGCGACTTGTCGCAGCCGTGCGCGCGCAGGAAGTCGTGCTGGTCCTGCGTCTCGATGCCCTCGGCCACGATCTCCATCTTGAGGCTCCTGGCCATCGCGATGATCGCGCGCGTGATGGCCGCGTCTTCCGGATCCTGCGGCAGGCCGCGCACGAAGCTGCGGTCCACCTTCAGCGCGCGCACGGGGAAGGTCTTCAGGTAGCTCATCGACGAATAGCCCGTGCCGAAGTCGTCGATCGCGAGCTGGATGCCGGCGTCCGTCAACGCATGCAGGCGGTCGACGATGTCGGTGGAGGCGTCCATCAGCATGCTCTCCGTCAGTTCCAGTTCGAGCCAGCACGGGTCGACGTCGGCCTCGCGCAGGGTCGCCAGCACGGCCGCGACGAGGTTGTTTTCCTTGAGCTGGCGGCCCGACAGGTTGACGGCCACGCGCAGCGAATGGCCCTGCGCGTGCCAGCGCTTCAGGTCGCGGCACGCTTCGCGCAGCACCCATTCGCCGATCGGCACGATGACGCCCGTGTCTTCGGCGACGGGGATGAAGTCGTTGGGGCTGACCATGCCCAGCTGCGGATGGACCCAGCGGATCAGCGCTTCGACGCCGACGATGTCGCCCGTCTTGAGGTCGACCTGCGGCTGGTAGTGCAGGATGAACTCGTCGCGTTCCAGCGCGCGCCGCAGGTTGTTGTCCAGCTTGAAGCGTTTATGGGCGTCGTCGCGCATGCTGGGCGTGAACATGCGCCAGGCGTTCTTGCCGCCGTTCTTCGCGTAGTACATCGCGGTGTCGGCGTATTTCAGCAGCGCGTGCATGTCGGTCGCGTCGTCCGGATACACGCTGATGCCGATGGACGCGCCGATGTGGAGGTCGTGGCCGTGGATGTGGATCGGGTCGGCCAGCTTGGCCAGGCATTTTTCCGCGATCAGCGGCGCGACGCCCACCTGGCTCACGTTCTCGAGGATGATGCCGAATTCGTCGCCGCCGATGCGCGACAGGACGTCGCCGAAGCGCAGCGTTTCCGACAGCCGGCGCGAGACGAGGCGCAGCAGCTCGTCGCCGATGTCGTGGCCGAGCGTGTCGTTGACGGTCTTGAAGTTGTCCAGGTCGATGAACATCAGGATCGTGCGTTCGTCGAACTTGCGGGCGCGCGTGAGGACCGCTTCCAGCCGCTCGTTGAAGAAGTGCCGGTTGTTGAGCTGCGTGACGGGATCGTAGTGCGCCAGCCGGTCCAGCTTGACCTCGATGCGCTTGCGTTCGTTGATTTCCGCTTCCAGTTCCCGCTCGCGTTTCTGGATGCGGTCCAGCATGCCGTTGAACGTGCGCGCCAGCAGGCCGATGTCGGCCGCCTGCGACACCTCGGCGCGCAGCGAATAATCGCCCTGGCGCGAGATCTGCTCGCTCACCGCCGACAGCGCGCGGATCGGCGCCGTGAAGTAGCGCTGCAGGCGCGACAGCGCGTAATACGAGAGGCTGAGCAGGACCAGCGTCATCGGCAGCGCCAGCGCCAGGTACAGCGCGAGCTGGCGGTACACGCTCGTCACGCTGCTGCGCACGACCACCGTGCCGAGCAGGCGGTTGCCGACCTGGATCCGGCGCGTGACGCTGACGCCGCGGACATCCACGACCGTCTCGCGCGCACGCGGGTCGCGCGCGGCGGGCGGTACGTCCGGATCGCGCACGAAGCTGACGAACGCCTTGCCTTTCGCGTCATAGGCGACGGCCGACTGCACGTCCGGCGCCACGCGCAGCGCGGACAGGATGTCGCCGGCCGCCTCGGCGTCGGCGAACGCCATGGCGGCCGTCAGGTTCTCGCCCACCATCGTCGCCTGCGACTGCGTCTGCCGCACCAGCGCGGCCGTGAAGAAGTACAGCTGGATGCCGATCAGGAACAGCGTCGACAGCAGCATCACGCCGCCGCTCGTGACGAGGTAGGTCCATTTGAGCTTGGTGCTCAGTGCCTGCCGGTTGATCCATTCGATGAGTTGTTCCATACGGGCCGTCCCGGTCTAATAAATGGCGCGCGCCAGCCGCAGCACCTTCGAGCTGAGCACGACGCCGGCGCCGCGCGCCGCGGCGCCATTGAATTCGAAGGCGATGCGCCGGTCGTCCAGGACCAGTTCGAGCATCACGCCCTTGCGCGCGGCGCCGCGGGTATCGGCGATCGTCAGCACGCCGGCCGCGCGCGCGCTGTCGGCGAGCGCCGTCATGTCGTCGGCCTCCGACGCGCTGATGTACAGGATGTGGCATTGCATCAGCGCCTCCGGACCCGAGCGCGGGTAAAGGACGGACAGGCGCGCGTTCCCGAGCGGCTTGCCTTCCAGCGTGGCCAGCGCGCTGCCGAACGGGTCGCGCCCCAGCACGCACAGGCGCACGGCGCCGTTCATGTTCGGCAGGGTGCTGAACTGCGCGATGTTGTAGATGAACGCCGCCTTGGCCGCGTATTCGTCGGCGGCCTGCGCCTGGACAGCCGCCGGCGACAGCAGGCAACACGGGAGCAGCAGGCGCGCGAGGCTGGACCGCATCATGGTTAGAACCGGACCAATGCCGTGAAACGCAGCGTGCGCCCGTCCTGTCCGATGGCGTCGAGGCGGCGCGGCGGCGTGCTGTTGTCGTAGTGTTCCTCGCTGGCGGAATCGGCGTAGCGCTTGGCGAAGACATTGAGTACGCCGGCCGACAGTTCCACGTGCGGGCCGACCGTGCCCACGAGGTTCAGGTCGAGGACCCCGAAACCGCCGACTTCGCCGCCCCGGACCGTGCGGCGCCGGCTCGTGAAGCGGTACCCGGCGTGCGCGCGCAGGTGGTCGCCGAGCGGCGGCAGCGCGTAGTCCAGCTTGAGCAGGCGGCGCGGCGAATTGGGCAGCCAGGCGCCATCGGCGTCGTTGCGCGCCGACTGTACGTTCGCGCTGCCCTTGAGCGCGCTGCCATCCTCGCGCAGCCATTCCGCTTCCAGTTCGATACCCGTGGCGCGGGCCGCGTCGATGTTCGAGAAGACCAGCAAGCCGTTCACCGGATCGGTCGCCAGCGCCAGCATGTCGCGCATGCGGTACTGGAAGACGGACGCCGTGGCGCGGAAGCGGTCGGTCGGAAAATATTCCGCGATCAGTTCATAGGTCTTGATGCGCTCCGAGCGCAGCGCGGGATTTGCCCGGAAGTCGAACGTGTAATAGCGCTCGTACGCGTTGGCGGAGCGGAAGGCCGTGCCGTACAAGGCCTTGAGCGTCACCTGGTTCGTCGTCTTGTAGAGCAGGGCCACGCGCGGATTCGTCGTGGCGCCGCCTTCGGAATCGTAGTCGTGGCGCACGCCCGTGTTCAGGATGACGCTTTGGCCGAGCCGCATCTCGTCCTGCAGGTAGACGGCGGCCTGTCGCTTCGGATGGGCGACGTCGAGATTGAGTTGGTACGGGGCCACGTCATAGTTCGACATCTGCCGCTTGCTGTCGCGCGTGTATTCCGCCCCGACGATGAGCTTGTGTCCGCGCAGCGCGCTGCTGATGGCGCGCACCTCCGCGCCGCTGCTGAGGCTTTCGGCCGTATCGACGCTGTACGTCGGGCCCGCGCTTGCCGGCTTGGTGATGTTGACGGTCCGGTAGCGGTAGCGCGCCACGCTCACGCCGGCGAACAGGTCGAGCGTCTCCGAGACGGCGCGATGCCCGGACAGGGCGGCGCCCGCATATTCGTCGAGCGACCAGCTGCGCGGATCGTTGAACTGCTGGCCGTAGGACGCCGTCGGGATCCCTTTCGTGCGGCTGCCGAAATAGGCCTCGGCCACGATGCCGCCCGTGCTCAGTTTCGCGAACAGCCGGTGATAACGGTCGTAGTCGATTCCCCTGGCGACGCCGTGGCTGGCCGCGTCGTCGAATTCGGGAAAGTACAGGTCGCGCCCGGGGCTGTCGTACGCCGACGCGCCCAGCAGGAGCTCGGTGCCGCCCGGCGTCCCGCGGCCGTACGTGTTGCGCACTTCGCGGCCCCGGCCCGTGAACCGGCCGATGCCGACGGTCTGCCCCTTGAGCGCCGCGCCGCTTTTCGTGATGACGTTCACCACGCCGAAGAACGCGCTGCTGCCGTAGATGGCGGAGCCGGGGCCGGGCACGAATTCGACGCGGTCGATGAGGGCCAGGTCGATGGGGAACTCGGTGCCGATGGCGCCCTGGTCGTAGACGACGTCGTTCAGGCGCCGGCCGTCGATCAGGATCAGGAGCCGCGTATTCAGGTCCCCCGGATTGCCCAGGCCGCGGATGTTCGCGTAGTTGTAGTTGCGGTCGTAGGACACCGTCATGCCGGGCACGCTCTGCAGGACCTCCGTGAGCGTGCGGTAGCCGCGCAGGCGGATGTCCTCGGCCGTGATCACGGTCACGGACGACGGCGCCTCGCTGATCTTTTGCGGAATCTTCGATGCCGTGACGACCTCGAGGTTGAGCAATTGTTCGAGGGGCAGGGCGTTCAGATCCGGACTCTGTTGCGCCAAAGCCCCGGCCTGGAGACCGGCGGCCAGCAGGCCGATCGCGCGCGACAGGTGACGGGGCAGAGATCTTTCCTTGTGTGACAACATGGCAGGTCCTCGAGGAATGCTGGGCAGAGCGGCCGAGCGGCCCAGTGTAAGGACGTGCAGGAGTGAATTTGTTGACTAGGACCAATTGATTGGCTGGTGCAACTAATTCCGAGGGTAAAGCTAGGAAGAATCTGACAGAGGCGAGGAAAAGCAAAAAGCCCATGAACCGAAGTTCATGGGCTTTCTGGTGTTCGTGGTAGGCCGTGCTGGGCTCGAACCAGCGACCAACGGATTAAAAGTCCGCTGCTCTACCAACTGAGCTAACGACCCGACGGGCAGCATTATAGCGGCTCATCGGCACACGGCCAAGTGCTTTCGTGAAAATTGGCAACAATTGGTGGAGTCGGCTAGCCTGTGTCGGTCGTGCAAAGGCCTCCCGAAGTGACGCACAGGGATTGATTTCCGGTATGATCAGTTGATTTTCAGATATTTATTCAAACATTAATCCAGACAATACGCCGTGCCGTGATCCCGACCGACTCCGATACCGCCACCGACCTGTCCCTGCGTGCCCTGAACCTCGTCAACAGCGGGATCATCGTGCTCGACGCCCACCACAAGATCGTGCTCTGGAACGGCTGGATGGTGCCCCGTTCCGCCCGCGCCGCCGCGCGCGTGCGCGAGCGCTCGCTGTTCGAGGTGTTCCCCGAACTGCGCGGTTCGCGCGTCGAAGCGGCCGTACTGGCCGCGTTGGCGCCATCGGCCGACGGCGCGAGCACGACCATCCCGCAGTCGGAAAGCCGCGCCCCGTTCCCGCTGCGCGAGGCGGGCAGCTTCGACGGGCCGCGCATCGACCAGGCCGTCACGGTGACGCCATTCCGCGATGGCGAGCAGCGCTACTGCATGATCGAGATCCGCGACGTCAGCGGCGCCGTGGAACGCGAAAAGCGTCTCCTCGACCACGCCGAATCGCTGCGCGCCCGCTCGTACGTCGACGGCCTGACCGGCATCGCCAACCGCCGCTACTTCGACGTCGCGCTGGACCGCGAACTGCGCCGCGCGCAACGTGTGAAGGGCGAGCTGTCGCTGCTGCTGATCGACATCGATTCCTTCAAGGCCTACAACGACCACTTCGGCCACCAACAGGGCGACGCCTGCCTGTCCACCGTGGCCCAGGCCCTTGCTGCCAAACTCAAGCGCCCGGCCGACGTGGCGGCACGCTATGGTGGCGAGGAATTCGCGGCGATCCTGCCGGACACGTCGCTCGAGCAGGCCAGGCTGCACGCGAACGCGATCCGCGAACACGTGGCCGGACTGGCACTGCCGCATGCTCCCGCGGCCCACTGGCCGATGGTCACGCTGAGCATCGGTGTCGCAAGCTTTGATCGTGAACGCCTGCATGAGGTTCCCGCACTGATCGAGGCGGCGGACAAGGCCTTGTATGCGGCAAAGCATGGTGGCCGCAATCGGGTCGTGGTAGACGGCGACGTGAAGCCGTGACCGGCCTGCACATCGAACTGTTGCCCGTTGAAGCGACGGACGCCGAGGCGCTCGTACTGTTGCGCATTGCCGCCATGCGCGACAGCCTGGAACGCATCGGGCGCTTCGATGCGCGCAGGGCGCGCGAACGCTTCCTGTCCGGTTTCCAGCCCCGGCATACCCGGCACATCGTCAAGGACGGAGTGCGGGTCGGATTCGTCGTCGTCAAGCCGGTCGACGACGGCCTGCTGCTGGACCACCTTTACGTCCACCCGGCCTGTCAAGGCATGGGCATCGGGAGCCGGATCATGCGGCAGATCCTGGCCGAGGCCGACGGGGAGAACCGGTGTGTGCGCGTGGGCGCCCTGAAAGGCAGCGAGGCGAACCGTTTCTATGTCCGGCATGGATTCGAGCTGGTCGACACCGCCGAATGGGACAACTATTACATGCGCCGGGCGCGCGCTACGGTGTGACGTCATTCGGCACGTCGCGATGATGTGCATATCCGACCACCGCGCCACGCATGGCGATACGGGAAGCGGCCGGTCGCCAGCGAATGCGTGTCATTTCGCATCGATCTGATTTCCTCCGATTCGAGACTGTTTCGTGATGCGGCGCCCGCAGCCCTTGTGGCCGCCAACCGGCGCCCTAGACTGAATTGCCGCCGCCGGCCAGACCCGTACCGCGGCACTGTCCATCACGTTCTGAAGGAGTGATCATGCGTCCGCTTTCCCTGGCACTATCCGCATCCCTGCTGTTGTTCGCGCCCGGTGCCGGCGCGCAATCGGTGAATTATCCGATCAATGACGACACGCCTATCTCGCGCGTCGAGGTGACCGCGCAGCCGCGCACGGCCTTCCGCATCTGGGACTACCAGGCCGAGGCAGTCAGCGGCGCGTACGAGTTGTCGAACGGCTGGCGCCTCAAGGTGCAGCCGGCGCGCGACGGCATCGTCGCGCAGATCGACAAACAGCGTCCGATGCGCCTGGTCGCGCAATCGCCCGACCGGTTCGTTTCGCGCGACGGCAACGTGATCATGGAATTCAACAAGGGCGACACCCGCGACGACATGATGATGAGCTATGTGCCGAGCGACGTTGCCGATCCGCGCCTGGCGCAGATGATCGTCGTGACGGCGAAGATGGCGCAACGCTGACGCGCCGGCGCCGGATCAGCCCGGCGTTACGCGCTTGTGCCGCCAGACCCGCAGCGCCAGCAACACCACCCACACGGCGACGATGACCCGGGCGAACACGTCGCCGATGCGGCTGTAGACCGTGCCGCCGCGTCCCGTCGGCAGGTCGCCCACGAGCATGCCGGCGGCGTGCGCCGTGCGGCGTTCGGCGACGATGCGGCCGTGGGCATCGCTCAGCGTCATCAGGCCTTGCGAGGCCGAGCGCGCCACCGCGAAGCCGTTTTCGACGCCGCGTACGATGGCCATGCGGCCGTGCAGATACGCGTCGCGGTCGAAGTCCCAGGCCGGCACCAGCATCAGGCCGACGTCGCGCCGGCCGTACAGGCGCAGGTCCTGGGCGAAATCCATGTCCTTGCAGATGGCGATGCCGGCGGGCAGGCCGCCGAGCCGCGTCACCAGTTCGCTCGTACCCCGCACGTAGTCCGCTTCGTAGCCCGGCACCATGCGCTTTTTCAGGTAGGTCTGGACGGGCGCGCCGGGCTGGTACAACGCGGCGACGTTCAGCCGGCCACCCTGGGGCGCGGGGCCGTCGAGACCGGCGACGACGCTGCTTCCCGCCGGCGCCGCGAGGACCGTGCCGGTGGCCAGGATCTTTTCCGGCACGACGATCGCCGCCGGCCCGTGCGCGGCGGCCGCGGCGATCTGGCGGGCGAACGCGGCCGCGATGTCCGGCCCAGCCTCGGGATGCGCGATCACGCGGCCCGCGAAGCGGTCGTCGCTCAGCAGGGCGATGCGCACGGCCGGACCTGCCGGTTGCGCCAGTTGCCAGAACCCATATGCCAGGGCCGCGAGCACAGGCAGCGACCACGCCAGCGCCCCCGTCGCGTCGCGCGGTTTCACGTAGAGGACGGCGACCCCGGCGGGAATCACGGCCGCGAGGAAGGAGAGACCCGCCACGCCGGCCAGCGACGCCGTCTGCAGCAGCGGTACGACGTCGACCAGCGTGTAGCCGAGCGCAAAGAAGCTGCCGTTCGGCGACACGAGACTGTGCAGGTAATCCACGGCCGTCATCATCGAGGCGAACCCGAGCACGGCCACGCCTGCCGGAAAGCGCCGATACAGGGCGCGCATGAACAGGGCGGCGAGCATGAACACGAGCGCCTGGAGCACCGCGACGCCGTACACCATCGGCAGGAGCTGGCCATAGAACCACATGGGCCCGGCTTCCGCCATCCATCCGGCCACGAACGTGGGGAGGGCGGCGTCCCGTGCCCGCGGCGAGCGCAGGGCCAGCACCAGCAACGGCACGTATGCCGCGACCGCCAGCCATCCGAACCGTCCCGTGTCGCGGCCGACGGCCAGCACCAGGCCGCACAACAGCGCGCACAGCAGCGTTGTCAGGATGTTCGATCGCGTCATTGCCCGTCTCCCTTCAGGTAGATGCGCGCCGCCGAGCGCAGGCACAGCGCCGTGAATGCGGTCCGCGACAGGTTGAACCTTCCGGAGCGGTGCAGGTCCACGAGTCCCTGCAGCACGCCCCACACGCCCATCGCCAGTTCCAGCGGCGGCCCGGCGCGCACGAGGCCCGCCGCCTGGCCTTCGGCGAGGCGCTGCGCGAAGCCGCCGATGACGGGAGAACGTCCCGCCTCGAAATCTTCCGGATAAACGCGTTCGGCGCGCGTCTTGAGCACGAAGGCGGCATCGAACAGCGCCGGCTCGTCCAATGCGAAATCGACGAACGCTGTCGCGAGGGCGTCGAATCCTTCCAGCAGCGGCAGGCCGGCGTATGCTTGGACACGGCGTTGCCACAAGTCGAGCGCATGGGCGCCCACGGCCTGCAGCAGGGCGGCCTTGTCCGCGAAATGGCGGTACACGGCCATCGGCGTGATGCCGGCTTTCTGGCCGACGGCGCGCAGGCTCAACCCCTCCAGCCCTTTCGCTTCGAGTTCACTGATGGCAATCGCCAGGATGCGTTCCTTGGTCGTCATGTATACACTGTATACATGGTTTAACCACAACGCAAGCCGTTCCAGGCTCGTGCGTAAATACGCAAGTTGAAGTTTTTCGATAGCGGGGGTACTTTTCTACTCACGGTCGTCTGGGAGGGGCGAGCAATGTATCGCAGACTGTTGACGTACTTGCGAGCACGCGTCGCGACAGCGCGCCACGCGCGAGACGGCGCCCCCGCGTTCTGGAAGGAGCACCTGTGGCGCCTGCTGGCCTGGCCGCTGGGCGCGGCCGTCGTGCTGGGGCTCGGCTGGTTCTTCCTGTTCCAGCGCCTGGAAGCCGAGCGCAGCGCGCTCGAACTCAAGACGCTGCAAGACGCCCACGCGCTCGCCAATGGCTACGCCGGTCAGATCCAGCGCGCCGTCGACACGATCGAACAGACGGTCCGGTTCGTGAAATACGATTGGGAGGCCAGGCAGGGCGCCGTGCACCTCGGCTATGCGGACGAGCACGGGCTGTTCCTCGATGCGTCGCGCCTGCTCGTGGCGATCGTCGATGGCGAGGGCCGGGTGCTCACCTCGACCGCGCCGACGACGATGTCGCCCGGTGCCGTCGCCTACATCCTGCCGCGGGTACGCAGCGGCATGCCGGTCAATTTCTTCGTGGACGATGTGCCGGTCGAGGGGCGCGGCGGCCGCAGGCACCGTTTGCTGTTCGCGTGGGAATTGTCGGACCACGACGGCCGGTTCGCGGCCGCGGTCGTCGTCGCGGCCGATCCCGCCTATTTCACGATGGGCGATGCGGACGCGGTCTTCCGCCAGGACGGCCTGCTGGCCATCGTCGGCGACGATGGCCGCACGCGCGCGTTGCGGTCGGAAGGGCCGGCGGGCACCGTCCGCCGACCGGAGTTCGTCCATGCGCCGCCGCTGCGGCTGTCGTCCGGCAGCGCACTGGTCGACGGGCCGGCATGGTTCGGCGACGGCCGGCCGCGCTACGTCGGCTGGGAACACGTGGACCGGCGCGGCGTGAACGCGGTGGTGGGACTCGATGTCGAAGCGGCCCTCGCGCCGTGGGCCGCGATGCGCGATGCGTGGACCGGCAGCGCGTGGGCGGGCACGGCGACGGTCCTGCTGTTCACGGTGCTTGCGATGAGCAATTCGCTGCGCCTGGCGCGCCGCGACCGCGACCTGCGCGTGATCCGCGACACCTATCGGATGGCCACCGAAGCCAGCAACGAAGGCTTCTACATGCTGCGTCCGGAATGGGACGAGCAGGGTGCGGTGACCGACTTCGAGGTCATCGACTGCAACCGGCGCGCCGCGGAACTGGTCGCGCGCGAACGCCGGGACCTGATCGGCAAGAAGGTGACGGATCTGTACGAAGGCGAGGCGCTGGCGACGCGCATGGAGAGCCTGCGGCGCGCGATGGAGACCGGCTACAACGAGGTGACGCTGGGCCGTCCGCTTGAGAGCTTCCCTGCCAAATGGGTGACCCTCAAGATGTTCCGCTACGGCGACAACCTCGCGGTCTCGGCCCGCGACGTCACGGAAGAACGCGCCCACGAAGAAGAACTGGTCCGGCGCAGCAACGAAGACCCGCTCACGCGCCTGCCCAACCGCTACTGGGTCGAGGGCCACCTGCGCGACGCCATCGCCAGGGCCGAGAAGGAAGACAAGATGTTCGCCCTGCTGTTCATCGACCTGGACGGCTTCAAGGCCATCAACGACACGTGGGGCCATGCCGCCGGCGACGAGCTGCTGTGCACGGCCGCGCACCGCCTGAAGGAAGCGGTCCGGCCGCACGATTGCGTGACGCGCTTCGGCGGCGACGAGTTCGTGATCGTGCTCGAACACATCGCCGACGCCCTCGACGCGGCCCAGGCGAGCGAACGCATCCAGCGCGCCTTCCGCCGCAGCATCCGGCTGTCCTATGGCGAGTACGTGGTCGGCACCTCGATCGGCATCAGCCTGTTTCCCGCCGACGGCAAGGAACCGCGCGCGCTGCTGCAGAACGCCGACGTCGCGATGTATTCGGCGAAGATGAACGAGCGGGGCAGCTACCGCTTCTTCGACGGCACGTTCCACGACCAGTTGAAGGCGCGCCTGGAACGCATCCGCGAACTGCGCCACGCGCTGGCGGCCGACCAGTTCGTCATGTACTACGAACCGCGCGTGAACCTGGCGGACGGGTCGATCACCAGCCTGGAAGCGCTCGTGCGCTGGGTGCATCCGACGCGGGGCGTCGTCCCGCCCGCCGAATTCGTCCCCCTCGTCGAGGAAACGGGCCTGGTGCTCAAGCTCGGCGACCTCGTGATCGACAAGGTGTGCGCCCAGCTGGCCCGCTGGGCGAAGAACGGCGACAAGCTGGTGCCCGTGTCAATCAATATCTCGCCGCGCCAGTTCAACGACACGGACGTCGCGCAGACGCTGCGGCGGGCGCTGGAACACCACGCGGTCGACCCGCGCCTGGTCGAGGTCGAACTGACCGAGTCGTCCGTGATGAACGAGACGGCGTCGGTCCTGAGCGCGATCCAGGCGATCCGCGAGACCGGGATCAAGGTGCTGCTGGACGATTTCGGCACCGGCTATTCGTCGTTGTCGCAGCTGTACAAGCTGAATTTCGACGGTCTCAAGATCGACCGCGCTTTCATCGTCCAGCTCGGCAAGACCGAGGGCGGGATCGTGATCGTCCGCGCGATCGTCACCATGGCGCGCGCGCTGGCGATGCGGGTCGTCGCGGAAGGCGTCGAGACGATGGAGCAGGTCGACATGCTGCGCGCGCTCGATTGCGACGAGATCCAGGGCTGGCTGATTTCGAAGGCGATGCCGCCGGCGGATGCGCAGCCGGTGGCGCGGAATTTCGTGCTGCAGGAGGCGTAGGCGTCACCGGTTCACCCACGAAAACCGGAACGGCTCCCATGATGGGACGGGGATCCTGTCGACCGTCGCCGCCACAAAATGGCATTTGCGCGCACTGGCCAGCGCGGTCCGATCGAGGATGGGTTCGCCGCTCGAGCGGGCGACGCGCGCATCCGTCACCCAGCCATCGACGTTGATCAGCACGGCCAGGATGACGTCCCCGGCGAGCTGGCGCTGTTCGGCGGACCACGGCAGTCTCGGGCGTGCACAATTGTCCGGATTCAGCACGGCCCGCACTCTGACGGGGACGCGGCCACCATCGCCGCCGCCCGTTCCCTCGCCCTGGTCGCCAGCCCCGGCGGTGCTGTCGCCGTCGGGCTTGCCGCCAGCCGGCTCCACCTGCACGGGAATGTCGACGATGGTGGCGGCCACTTCCGTGCGCGGCACGACCTCGATGTCGCGCAGCGGCGGTGCGGCGGTTTCGCGGGCCGGCGGCCGCAGCTTGTTCTTGCGCCGCGGCGGCGGCGATGGGGGCGGTGGCTCGACGGTCTTCGGCGCGACGAGGGTTTATTCAGTTCGCCCGGAACTTAGCTAAATCTGCGCAGTCTCATGCAGTA
>CBIHOW010000026.1:0-77212 GCA_966211695.1 uncultured Massilia sp.
CCGGCACGACGACCGTCCCGGCCGCGCGCACCGTGACCATGCTGCGCCTGCTGGCCGAGGCGGCCGGCAGCAAAGGGATGTGCGGCGGCCAGGCGATCGACCTGGACAGCGTCGGCATCAGCCTCACGCTCGACCAGCTGGAGCGCATGCACCAGCTGAAGACGGGCGCCATGCTGCGCGTGTCGGTGCTGCTCGGCGCGCTGGCCGGCCGCGACCTCGCGTCGCACGAGCAGGAAGCGCTGGCCGCGTACTCGCGCGCGATCGGCCTCGCGTTCCAGGTCGTGGACGACATCCTCGATGCGACCGCCGACTCGGCCACGCTGGGCAAGACGGCCGGCAAGGACGCGGCCGACAACAAGCCGACCTATGTGTCGATTCTTGGGCTGGAGCCGTCGAAGGCGCTGGCCGAACAATTGCGGCAGCAGGCGCACGACGCGCTCGCGCCGTTCGGAGAACAAGCACTGCGGCTGCGCGAGATCGCGGACCTGATCGTGCAGCGGAAGGCATAAATGAAACTGCTAGATACCATCAACGACCCGGCCGACCTGCGCAAGCTGCCGCGCACGCAGCTCACGCCGCTGGCCCATGAACTGCGCCAGTTCCTGCTCGATTCCGTGTCGAAGACGGGCGGCCATCTGTCGTCCAACCTCGGCACCGTCGAGCTGACGATCGCGCTGCACTACGTGTTCAACACGCCGGAAGACCGCATCGTGTGGGACGTCGGCCACCAGACCTATTCGCACAAGATCCTCACGGGCCGGCGCGAGCGCATGCCCACCCTGCGCCAGCTGAACGGCCTGTCCGGCTTCCCCAAGCGCGACGAAAGCGAGTACGACACGTTCGGCACGGCGCACTCGTCGACGTCGATCTCGGCGGCCCTGGGCATGGCGCAGGCCGCGAAGATCAAGGGAGAGAAACGCAAGGCGATCGCCGTCATCGGCGACGGCTCCATGACCGCCGGCATGGCGTTCGAGGCGCTGAACAATGCGGGCGTCGAGGACGACGTCGACCTGCTCGTCGTCCTGAACGACAACGACATGTCGATCTCGCCGCCGGTCGGCGCATTGAACCGCTACCTGGCGCGCCTGATGTCGGGCCAGTTCTACGCGGCCGCGAAAAACGTCGGCAAGACGATGCTGCCCGCGCCGATGCTGGAACTGGCGAAGAAGCTGGAAGAGCACGCGAAGGGCATGGTCGTCCCCGCCACGATGTTCGAGGAATTCGGCTTCAACTACATCGGCCCCATCGACGGCCACGACCTGGATTCGCTGATCCCGACGCTGGAAAACATCAGGAAGCTCAAGGGCCCGCAATTCCTGCACGTCGTGACGAAGAAGGGCCAGGGCTACAAGCTGGCCGAGGCCGAGCCGATCCTGTACCACGGCACCGGCAAATTCAATCCGAGCGAAGGCATCAAGCCCGCCAAG
Organism: uncultured Massilia sp.; assembly: GCA_966211695.1. GTDB lineage: Bacteria > Pseudomonadota > Gammaproteobacteria > Burkholderiales > Burkholderiaceae_D > Telluria. Next base: position 1,428 of record CBIHOW010000026.1, read on the forward strand.
GCGACCAAGATCACGTACACCGAGGTGTTCGGCAACTGGCTGTGCGACATGGCGCACGTCGATAAACGCCTGGTCGGCATCACGCCGGCGATGCGCGAAGGCTCGGGCATGGTGCGCTTCAACCAGGAATACCCCGATCGCTACTTCGACGTCGGCATCGCCGAGCAGCATTCCGTGACGTTCGCCGGCGGCCTCGCGACGGAGGGCATGAAGCCCGTCGTCGCGATCTACTCGACGTTCCTGCAGCGCGCCTACGACCAGCTGATCCACGACGTGGCGCTGCAGAACCTGGACGTGACGTTCGCGCTGGACCGCGCGGGCCTCGTCGGCGCGGACGGCGCCACGCACGCGGGCAACTACGACATCGCCTACCTGCGCTGCATCCCGAACATGGTCGTGATGGCGCCGTCGGACGAGAACGAGTGCCGCAAGATGCTGACGACGGCCTACCGCTTCGAAGGCCCGGCCGCCGTGCGTTACCCGCGCGGCGCGGGCGTGGGCGCGGCCATCGAACCGGCGCTGGACGTCATCGAGATCGGCAAGGGCGTCGTGCGGCGCGAAGGCAAGGGCGTCGCGATCCTCGCGTTCGGCTCGATGGTGGCGCCGAGCCTGGGCGCGGCCGAAGGCCTGAACGCGACCGTCGCCGACATGCGCTTCGTGAAGCCGCTGGACGTGGACCTCGTGAAGCAGCTCGCGCGCGACCACGACTATCTCGTGACGGTGGAAGAGGGCTGCACGATGGGCGGCGCCGGTTCCGCCGTGGCGGAGGCGCTGGCGGAAGCGGGCATCGTCAAGCCGCTCTTGATCCTGGGCCTGCCCGACCGTTTCATCGACCACGGCGACCCGGCACTGCTGCTGGCGTCCGTCGGCCTGGACGCGCACGGCATCGGCGCCTCGATCCGCGAACGCTTCGGTATCGGCGAGCCGCGCCTGGTGGTCAACAACACCTGACGCCGCGCGCCGGCGTCTTTCGAAAACGCCATCCCGGCCCGGCCGGCGGTGGCGTTTTTACTTTTGCGAATCGGCCGCCGCGTCTGTCGAAGGCGCCCTATAATGCCTGGTCATCGACTCACGAAAGCACAGGCCATGCTTTCCGCCGCCCTGTTCGAAGCCGTCTTCACCCACTCCCCGATCGGAAACTACCTGCTGTCGCCCACGCCGGAGGCGACCATCCTGGCCGTCAACGACAGCTTTCTCAAGGCGTCGGGGCGCACGCGCGAGGAGCTCGTCGGCGTCAGCCTGTTCGTCGCCTTTCCGCGCAACCCCGACGATCCCGCCGACACGGGCGAATCCGATTTGCGGCGGTCCCTCGCCCGCGTCGTGGCGACGGGCCGGCCGGACCGGTTGCCGGCCCAGCGCTACCCGATCCCCGTCGTCCTGCCGAACGGCGAGACGGGCTTCGAGGAGCGGTTCTGGAGCGCCGTCAGCACGCCCATCTTCGGCCCGGACGGCAGCATCCTGTGCATCTCGCACACGACCAACGACGTGACGGAGCAGGTGCGTTCGGAAGCCGCCCTCCGCGAGAGCGAGACCCGCTACCGGGCGCTGACCAATGCGACGGCGGACGTCGTGTACCGCATGAGCCCCGACTGGAGCCAGCTGCGCCAGCTCGATGGCCGCGGCTTCCTGAAGGACACGGCCGACGCGAGCCGCTACTGGGTCGACGAGTACATCCCGGCCGAACACCAGGAACGGATCCACCAGGCGATCGCCGACGCGATCCGCACCAAGTCTCCGTTCGAACTGGAACACCGCGTGCGCCGCCTGGACGGCAGCGTGGGCTGGACCTATTCGCGCGCCGTGCCCCTGCTGGACGCGCGCGGCGAGATCGAAGAGTGGATCGGCGCCGCCAGCGACATCACGGAACGCAAGCTGGCCGAGGAAAAGCTGAGGGAGTCGGACCGGCGCAAGGACGAGTTCCTCGCGATGCTGGCGCACGAACTGAGGAACCCGCTGGCGCCCGTCGGCGCGGCTGCGGCGCTGCTGCAGCGCGCCCGCCTGGACGAAGGCCTCGTGCGCAAGACGAGCGAGATCATCGGCCGCCAGGTCGGCCACATGACGGAGCTGATCGACGACCTGCTGGACGTGTCGCGCGTCACCCGCGGCCAGGTCGAGCTGGACGAGGCGGCGCTGGACATGCGCGACATCGTGGCCGACGCCGTGGAGCAGGTCATGCCGCTCGTGCGCACGCGGCACCAGCAACTGGACGTGGACGTCCCTGCGCGTGCCATGCCGGTGATGGGCGACGCGAAGCGCCTCGTGCAAATCCTCGCCAACCTGCTCAATAACGCCGCCAAGTACACGCAGGAGGGCGGCCGGCTGCGGCTCGCCGCCGCGGTGCGGGACGGCGCCGTGGTGGTGGATGTCGTCGACAACGGCATCGGCATGGCGCCGGAACTGGTGGCGCGCGCGTTCGACCTGTTCGCCCAGGCCGAGCGCACGTCCGACCGCGCCTCCGGCGGCCTGGGACTGGGCCTGGCGCTCGTGCGCAGCCTCGTCGAGCTGCACGGCGGCACCGTCACGTGCGAGAGCGGAGGGCCTGGGCAGGGCAGCCGTTTTACCGTGAACCTGCCACTGCTCGCGACAGGCGCCGTGCCGGCCGAGGCGCCGGCCGATGCGCGCGCGGCTGCGCAGGAAGGCAGCCTGTCCATCATGGTCGTGGACGACAACGTCGACGCGGCCGAGACGCTCGGCCTGTTGCTGGAAGCGTCCGGGCACAAGGTGATCGTCGAGCACGATCCGCTCGGCGCGCTGGAGCGGGCCCGCACGGAAGCGCCGCAGGTGTGCCTGCTCGACATCGGCCTGCCCGGCATCGACGGCTACGAACTGGCGCGGCGCCTGCGCGCGCAGCCCGCCACCGCGCACGCGTTCCTGGTTGCCATCACCGGCTACGGCCAGGACAGCGACCGCCGGCTCGCCACGGAAGCGGGCTTCGACCGGCACCTTGTCAAGCCGATCGATCTCGACGCGCTGCAGGACGCGCTGGCCAGCCGTCCTACTTGAAGAGGTCTTCGGCGCGGCGGTACAGGATCCACGACGTGGCCACGTACTTGTCGCCGCTGGTGGCGACGTGGCCCTTGTGCGTGTGCGTGAAACCGGCCGGCGCGATGATGAGCCGCCCGGCGCGCGCCTCGATCTTGCGGCCCTGGTACAGGAATTCCGTCGCGCCGCCGTCCGCCACGTCGTTCAGGTAGAACTGGAACAGCAGCACGCGGTGCAGGGTCTCGCAGCTGGCGTTCTGCGGATAGATCTCGGAATGCCAGTGGTGGTAGCCGCCGCTGCCGCGCAGGTATTTCTGCAGGTTGAGCGCGCCGGGGCGGTACATCGCCTGGACGAGCGCATCGAGGTGCGGGCGGCCGCATTCGTCGAAGTTGTCCAGGGAGAGCGCCACCGGCTGCCCCGTGGCGGGATGCACGACGGTCGGCGCGAGGGCGCCCAGCAGCAGCGCGCGGTAGCGGTCCATGTACTCGACCAGGTGGCGCCGCACGGCCGTCGCCATCAGGTTGCACACGTCGTGCCATTCCTTGTGCTGGCTGATCGTGATGTCCCAGCTGTCCTTCTTCGCCACGTCCACGCCCATCCCGGTGCGGCCGCGCTGGTGCTTGTCGCTGGCCTCGAAGCGTTCCAGTATCTGTGCACACTGCGCGCGCGTGAGGGCCTCGTCGTAGATGCCGATGAAATCGTCGTTCATGTTGGAGTCTCCGCCGGAACGTGCAGCGAGCGGGCCAGCAGGTGGCCGGCCAGCCAGCCGCCGACGAGGCCGCCGATGTGGGCCGCGTTGTCCGTGTGAGGATACAGGAAGCCGGCCGCCAGGTTGAACACCAGGAACGGCAGCAGCGAGCCGCGCAGGTCGTTCACGACGGTGGGCGGCATGCCGCTGTTCTCGCGCCGCATGAACGCGAACAGGCCGCCGACGATGCCGAAGATGGCGCCGGACGCGCCCACGCTGTTCACGTGCGGATTCCACATCACGCTGGCGATGCTGCCGCACAGGCCCGCGACCACGTACAGCGCGATGAAGCGCAGGCTGCCGAACAGCCGCTCGACCAGCTGGCCCACCTGCCACAGCGCGATCATGTTGAAGGCCAGGTGCAGCAGGCTGCCGTGCAGGAACAGCGACGTGAACAGGCGCCACCATTCCCCATGCAGTGTCCTGGCGCCCACGTTCGAGCCCCAGTTGACGAGTTGGGCCGAGCGCAGGACCGCGTCGTAATTCGAATTCCAGCCCCAGCCCAGCACCGATCCCACCATGCCGCCGGGCAGGCTGCTGCGCACGAGCCACATGAGGAAGTAGATGCCGATGTTCAGCGCCAGCAAGGTCCAGATCACGGGCGTCGATGGACTCCAGTAATCGATCCGGTCGTGGAATTCCTCGCGTTCGGCATGGGCGATGGCGAAGTCCTCGGTGCGACGCTGCGGCAGCAGGGCGGCGAGCTGCGCCGCAGCCGTGGCGTCCTTCATGGAAAAGCCGATGACGAGATTCGCGCGCACGCCCAGCACGTGGAACGTCACGTACTCGCCGTCCGTCTGGACGTTGACGATGTCGACCATGCGCAGCCGGTGCTCCGCGCGCTTGGCCAGGCGGAACGATCTGTGGATTTTGCCGCGCACGAGCACGAAATCCGGTTCGACGACGACCCGGCCCTGGCCCTGGAAGTGGAACGAATTCGCGCGGAAGCGGACGTCGAAGGTTGCCGTCATCCGCGCTCCGTCAGGTGCGCTTGCGTTCGTGCTGCCACAGCACGTCGCTGCCGCCCGCATGGCGGTTCAGCACGCGCGCCAGCACGAACATCAGGTCCGACAGGCGGTTCACGTACTGGCGTGGCTGGGCGTTGATCGTGTCCGTCTTCGACAGCGCGACGATGGCGCGCTCGGCGCGGCGGCACACGGTGCGGCAGACGTGCGCGAGCGACGCGGCGCGCGAGCCGGCCGGCAGGATGAATTCCTTCAGCACCGGCAGGTCGGCATTGTATTTCTCGAGCAGGCCGTCGAGGCGCGCCACCTGCTCGTCCTTGATCAGCTGGAAGCCGGGGATGCACAGCTCGCCGCCGAGGTCGAACAGGTCGTGCTGGATCGTCACGAGTTCCTCGCGCAGGTCGTCAGGCATGGCTTCGCACAGCAGCAGGCCCACGAAGGAATTCAATTCGTCGACGTCGCCCAGCGCCGCGATGCGCGCGCTGTCTTTACCGGTGCGGCTGCCGTCGCCGAGGCCGGTGCTGCCGTCGTCGCCCGTGCGGGTCGCGATCTTCGAAAGTCGATTGCCCATGCTTATATCCTGCCCACGAAAAAAGATAGCCGGAGCATACGCCAAATCCTTGGGATTGTGCTTACAATCGTTCCATGATTCCCTCGATTCCAGTCGACCCCGAGCGCAGGCGGCAGGTGGCCGCGGCCCTGCAAGCCGTCCTTCCCGCGCGCGCCGTCCTCGCCGACCCCGAGGACACCCGTCCTTACGAATGCGATGGCCTGGCCGCCTACCGCCAGCTGCCGATGATCGTGACGCTCCCGGACGACGAGGCGCAGGTGCTGGCGATATTGAAAGTCTGCCGCGAGCTGAACGTGCCCATCGTGCCGCGCGGCGCGGGCACGGGGCTGTCCGGCGGCGCGCAGCCGCTGGCGGACGGCGTCGTGATCTCGACAGCGAGACTCAATCGCATCCTGCGCGTGGAACCGTATGCGCGCACGGCCGTCGTGCAGCCGGGCGTGCGCAATCTCGCCATTTCGGAAGCGGCTGCGCCGTTCAACCTGTACTACGCGCCCGACCCGTCGTCGCAGATCGCCTGCACGATCGGCGGCAACGTGGCCGAGAACTCGGGCGGCGTGCACTGCCTCAAATACGGCCTCACCGTGCACAACGTGCTGCGCGTGCGCGTCTGTACGATCGAAGGCGATGTCATCGAACTCGGCGGCGAATCCCTCGATGCGCCCGGTCTCGACCTGCTGGCCGTGTTCATCGGCTCGGAAGGCATGCTGGGCATCGTCACGGAAGTGACCGTGAAACTCGTGCCGAAACCGGCGCAGGCGCAGGTGATCATGGCGTCGTTCGACGACGTGGCGACGGGCGGCAACGCGGTCGCCAGCGTGATCGCGGCCGGCATCATCCCGGCCGGCCTGGAGATGATGGACAGGACGTCGTCGCGCATGGTCGAGCCGTTCGTGAAGGCGGGCTACGACCTCGACGCGGCCGCCATCCTGCTGTGCGAGGCGGACGGCACGGCGCTCGAAGTGGCCGAGGAAATCGCGCGCATGACGGAGGTGTTGCGCGACGCCGGCGCCAGCGCGATCACGGTGTCGCAGAGCGAGGCCGAGCGCCTGCGCTTCTGGTCCGGCCGCAAGAATGCGTTCCCGGCCGCCGGCCGCATCTCGCCGGACTACTACTGCATGGACGGGACGATCCCGCGCAAGCAGCTCGCGCACGTGCTGGCGCGCATCGAGGAGATGGAGACGACGTTCGGCCTGCGCTGCGCGAACGTCTTCCACGCGGGCGACGGCAACATGCACCCGCTGATCCTGTTCGACGCCAACCAGCCGGGCGAGCTCGATCGCGCGGAAGCGTTCGGCGCCGCCATCCTCGCGCTGTGCGTGGAAGTGGGCGGCACCATCACGGGCGAGCACGGTGTCGGTGTCGAGAAGATCGATTCGATGTGCGTGCAGTTCGGCGCCAGGGAACTCGAGGCGTTCTTCACCGTGAAGCGCGCGTTCGATCCGGGCATGCTCCTCAATCCCAACAAGGCCATCCCCCTGCTTTCCCGCTGCGCGGAACTGGGCCGCATGCGCGTGTCCGGCGGCGTGCTGCCGTTTGCCGGCTTGCCGCGTTTTTGACCATGCAGAACATCGTCGAACATTTCCAGGAACGTGTACGCAACGGCCGCCCCTTGCGCATCCGCGGCGGCGGCACGAAGGATTGGTATGGCCAGCGCTTCGAAGGCGACGTCCTCGATACGCGAGAGTACACGGGCATCGTCGACTACGAGCCGACGGAACTCGTGATCACGGCGCGCTGCGGCACGCCGTTGGCCGAGATCGAAGCGGCGCTTGCGGAGCGCGGGCAGATGCTGGCGTTCGAGCCGCCGTATTTCGGACCTGGCGCCACGCTCGGCGGCGCGATCGCCAGCGGTTTGTCGGGCCCGCGCCGCGCGAACAGCGGCGCCGTGCGCGACTTCGTCCTCGGTTGCAAACTCCTGGACGGCAAGGGCGACGTGCTGTCGTTCGGCGGCCAGGTGATGAAGAACGTGGCGGGCTATGACGTGTCGCGCCTGCTGGCCGGGTCGCTCGGCACGCTGGGCCTGCTGCTGGAAGTCTCCGTGAAGGTGCTGCCGCGCGCGCCGCGCGAGGCGACGCTCGTGTTCGAGGGCGTGGCCGAAGTGGATGCGATCCGCCGATTGAACGAATGGGCCGGGCAACCGCTGCCCGTGTCCGCGAGCTGCTGGCATGACGGCGTGCTGGCGCTGCGGCTGTCCGGCGCGAATGCGGCCGTCGATGCCGCAATCCGGTCGCTGGGCGGCGACGTGATGCCGGACTGTGCGCGCTTCTGGACAAGCCTGCGCGAACAGGAGCATGCGTTCTTCGCCGGCGACATGCCGGTGTGGCGCCTGTCCGTGCCGTCGACCGTCGGCGCCATCGTGCTGGGCAGCCCGCAGCTGATCGAGTGGGGCGGGGCGCAGCGCTGGCTGCGCGCGCCGGGCGATGCGGCGGAACGCATCCGCGCGACCGTGCGCGCGTGCGGCGGGCACGCGACTCTGTTTCGCGGCGGCGACAAGAGCGTCGGCGTGTTCCAGCCGCTGGCGCCCGCCATCGCCCGCATCCACGAACGCCTGAAAGCCGGGTTCGACCCGGCCGGCATCTTCAACCCCGGCCGGATGTACTGACAGACCATGCAAACGAATCTCGCCGATTTCATCAAGGGCACGCGCGAGGGCGACGAAGCCGATGCGATCCTGCGCGCCTGCGTGCATTGCGGCTTCTGCACCGCCACGTGCCCGACCTACCAACTGCTGGGCGACGAGCTGGATGGTCCGCGCGGCCGCATCTACCTGATCAAGCAGGTACTGGAAGGGGAGACGCCCACGCGCAAGACGCAGCTGCACCTGGACCGCTGCCTCACGTGCCGCAACTGCGAAACCACGTGCCCGTCCGGCGTGAAGTACGGGCGCCTCGTCGACATCGGCCGCAAGATCGTCGAGGAGCGCGTGCCGCGTCCGTTCGCGGACAAGATAAAACGCATGACGTTGAAGGAATTCCTGCCGCGTTCCCACCTGTTCAAGCCCGCGTTCAAGGCGGGGCAGATGGTGCGCCCGCTGCTGCCGCCCACGCTGCAGGACAAGCTGCAACCGGCCCGCGCGCCCGGCCGGCGGCCCACGCGCGAACACGCGCGCAAGATGCTCGTGCTGGAAGGGTGCGTGCAGCCGGCGATGGCGCCCAACATCAATGCGGCGACGGCGCGCGTGCTCGATGTGCTGGGCATCCAGCTCCTGGGCGCGCCACGCGCGGGCTGCTGCGGCGCCGTGCGCTTCCACATGAACGACCAGGACGGCGGCCTCGCGGACATGCGCCGCAACGTCGACGCCTGGTGGCCGTACGTGGAGCAGGGCGGTGTCGAGGCCATCGTGATGACGGCGTCCGGCTGCGGCGTGACCGTCAAGGACTACGGCCACCTCCTTGCGCACGACGATGCGTATGCTTCGAGGGCGGCGCGCATCTCGGCGCTGACGAAGGACCTGTCCGAGATCCTGTGCGATTTCGAGGGCGAGATCGCGCGACTGCTGTCCGGCCGCATCCACGAGCGCGTCGCGTTCCACCCGCCGTGCACCCTGCAGCACGGCCAGCAGATCCGCGGCAAGGTCGAGGGCGTGCTGCGCGCGGCCGGCGTCGACGTCGTGCTGTGCGCGGAAAGCCATCTGTGCTGCGGCTCGGCCGGCACGTATTCCGTGCTGCATCCCGAGCTCGCGCACGCGCTGCGCGACCGCAAGCTCGCGAACCTGGCCGCGACGGGCGCGCAGGAATACGTGTCGGCCAACGTGGGCTGCATCTCGCACCTGCAGTCGGGGACGGCGACGCCGGTGACGCACTGGATCGAACTCGTGGACCGGGCGCTGGCAGGCGGGCCGTGGTAGCATCGGCCCCCTGTTTCGAAGATCGATGGAGCTGCCCGTGAGTTTCGTGTTTCGGCTGATTTCCCAGGACGATGATGCGGCGCCGTCCGTTGCCTTCCAGGACAGCATCAGCCCCGGCTACGTCCCGTTGTGGGAAGAGGTCGGCGTGTACGACGCCCTGTACAACAGCGACGGCCGCGCAGCGCGCGACATCTCGCGCGCGATCGCGTACGGCGCCGACCGCATCGCCGACGACGAATCGCTGGGCCGCATGCTGCCGTCGTCATGCCGGCTGGAGGAGGCGCTGCGCTTCCTGGAGAACGTGCACCGCGGTTGCACGATCCACGCGTCGGCGCGTGTCGAGACGCGCTGAAGGACTCGATACCGAATTCAATATGACGCACGTAATAAAAACGATTAGTGCGTTCCGTTGCCGCTGAGTAGACTGGGATTGCGGTAAATACCCGCCGCAAGTGCGGGAATCATCAATCGACAACGGAGAACATATGGATAAGACTACAATGTCCGGTGCACGCGCGCGCCGGTCCGACTTCACGCCTCCGCCGACGTTCCCGATTGCCCCGGCAATCGCCTGACCTCAGCGGAGCCTCCATGAAACGTCTATTTTCGTGTCTCGCCATGCTGGCCGGCCTGGCCGCCATGGCTTTCCCGGCGCACGCCGCCATCACCATCAACACGAGCGTCCAGTACAAGATCAAGAACGTCAACAGCGGCCTGGTGCTGGGCATCGATGGCGCCAGCCAGGCCGCCGGTGCGAAAGTGGTCCAGTGGACCGACAACGGCACGGCCGACCACCTCTGGCACTTCATGCCGATGGGGAACGGGCAATACAACATCGAGAACATGCTGACGCACCAGGTGCTGGGCGTAAGCGGTGCGTCTACCGCCGACGGCGCGCAAGTCGTTCAATGGTCCGATAACGGTACGCGCGATCACCTGTGGACCGTCACCCAGGCGGCGGACGGCAACTTCCTGATCCAGAACGTCAACAGCGGCAAGTACCTCGAAGTGTACATGGCGAGTACGTCGACCCAGGCCACCATCGACCAGTGGGGCCTGACCAACTGCACCTGCCAGGAGTGGCAGTTGGTGAATACCCAGGTCAGCCCGTATCCGGCGCCGCGCGCCGTCGCGGGCAACGGCATCTTCGTGCATGACCCGTACATGCTGCGCGACACCGCCGGCAAATACTGGCTGTACGGTTCGCACCAGACGCTGGCCACGTCGACCGACGGCACCAACTTCACGATGTACACCAACTGCACGACCGCGCAGATGGGCGGCTATGCGCCGAACTGCCCGTCGATCGGCCCGGACTTCAGTTCCTGGAACGGCCTGCAGACGCCGAAGGGCTGGAACAACGGCGCCAACACGGACGTCTGGGCGCCCAGCCTGATGGTCTCGAACGGCACTTACTACCAGTACTATTCGATTCCCTACCTGCCCAGCACCGGCGCGGAGGCCGTGATCGGCGTGGCCACCAGCTCGTCGCCGGCGGGTCCGTGGACGGACAAGGGCTTCGTCACGAAGTCGTGGAACAGCACCACCACGCAGCCGGCGTCCGGCTTCTGGAAAACGACCGACAACGCCATCGACCCCGCGCCGTTCAAGGACGCCAGCGGCAACTGGTGGATGGCCTGGGGCTCGTGGAGCGATGGCACCCACCTGATGCAGCTGAACCCCGCCACCGGCCTGAAATCGACGACGAACACCACCGTGTACACGCTGGCCCAACGCGGCAACCCGTCGGCGGGCGAGGAAGGGCCGTTCATCTACTACTACAACGGCTACTACTATTACTTCGCGCCGATTAATCTCTGCTGCAACGGCACCTCCAGCACGTACCGCACCATCGTGGGCCGTTCCACCAGCGTGACCGGACCCTATGTGGACCGGGGCGGCGTCGCGCTGACGGCGGGCGGCGGCACCATCCTGCTCAGCACCCACGGCAACATCATCGGCCCGGGTGGCGGCAGCGTGTTCACCGACGCCGGCAACAACAACGCGCCGACCTTCGTCTACCACTACTACGACGGCAACAACGGGGGCCGCGCCACGCTGGGCATCAATACGCTCGGCTTCACGTCGGACGGCTGGCCTTTCATCAAGTAAGTCGCGCGCGGCCGGGTAGAGGCCCCCTTCAAACGGGGCTGCGCCCGGCCGCGCTGGCGTGTATGCTGGCGGGCTTCCGACTTCATCGCCGCACCATGTCCCGACCCCCAATCACCCTGAGCGGCGAATCCGTCGACCGCGCCCGCATCGACGCACTGCTGGCCGAGGACACGCAGTTCGTCCTCGAAGACTGCGACCTCGCCGGCGCGGACCTGTCGCGCCTGGACCTGCAGGATTGCGCGTTCATCCGCTGCGCCGTGGCCGAGACGTCGTTCTATGCCGCGAACCTGGCGCGCACGCGCTGGCAGCGCTGCCGCGGCGGCCACGCGGATTTCGAATCGGCCGACCTGGTCGACGCGAAATTCGACGCTTGCGACTTGAACAATGCCGGGTGGCGCCGCGCCAAGCTGGCGTCCGTCGCGTTCCGCAGTTGCAAGCTGACGGGGGCGCGCTTCGAGGAAGTGAGCCAGCTGGGACTGTCGTTCGAGGACTGCCTGCTGGTCGGCGCCGACTTGCGCCGCATGTCCTTCCGCAAGGCGGTGCTGCGCGGGCTGGATTTCGCCGATGCCGACCTGTCGGGCTGCGACTTCCGCGATGCCGTGTTCGAAGAGGGATGCAGCCTGCGCGACGCCCACATCAAGGACACGCGCTTCGACGCGGCCGATTTGCGCGAGGCGGATCTGGATGGCCTGAAGCTGTCGAATGCAAAGCAGTTTGCGGGCGCGACGATTTCCACGCGGCAGGCGGCGGAACTGGTGCGGGCCCTGGGGTTGAATGTGGCTTAGCGCGTCACGAAACGTATCTTCGTGCCGCGGCATCGGCATCTTCATGGATGGGTGGACCTTCCGCCATAAGCCGGGGAAGCTGCAGCGTTCAGCTCATCCCCAATCGTGCAATGTCTTCTGCATGAACCAGGGCGGAATCGACGACGGGGAAAGGATAAGCAGGTTTATCGAACGCGAGGAACAGATCGGTCCCGCCCAGTACGATGGCCTGGGCACCCTGTTCGCTGACGAGGCGCTGTGCCGCATCTTCGAAGTAGGCCCGTTGGCCTTCGGTCGCTTGTCCGGCGACAGCCATGGCGACATAGTTTGCGTGCGCTGCGCCCAACTCTTCGACCGGGACCGTGACCTCGTCCACGCCTGTGAGACCGTATAGCCTGGACTCCATGACCGCACGTGTACCGAGGACGCCGACCCTTGTCATGTTTCGTGCGGAGTACGACTCTAGTCGAACTAAACGTGATTGAACGTGTCCAATCGTGATCATGGAAAAGACGATGGGCACAGGCGAGGCCGCCAGGCTGCTGGGGATCACGGTCAAAACGCTGCAGCGGTGGGAGCGCGAGGGAAGGCTTGTCCCGGCTGCCCGCACCACCAGCAACCGGCGCCGCTACACCGAGAGCCAGCTGCGCACGTTCCTGCGCCTGGCGCCTGCCGAACCGCGCCGCGTCGTCGCCTACTGCAGGGTATCCAGCGCAGCCCAGCGCCCGGATCTGGCCAACCAGCGCCGCGTGCTGGAACAGTTTGCCGTCGCACGCGGCCTGGCCGGGGTCGAGTTCGTCGAAGAAGTCGGGGGCGGCCTGAACTTCGGACGCAAGCGCTTCCTGGCCCTCATGGACGCGATCGGGCGCGGCGAGCTGGCGACGCTCGTGCTGGCGCACGCCGACCGCCTGACGCGCTTCGGCTATGACTGGTTCGCCCATTACGCGGCGCTGCACGGTTGCGAGTTGCTCGTGCTGAATCAGGAGCGCCTGTCGCCGGAGCAGGAGATGGTGCAGGATTTGATGACGATAATGCATTGCTTCTCGAGCAGGTTGTACGGCCTGCGCAACTACCGCCGCCAGCTGCGCGCGGCCCTGGAGCGCGACCATGCTGCTGGCGCACCGGATCAGGATTGACGCGACATCGACCCAGCGCGACTATTTCGCGCGCGCGGCCGGCACTTCCCGCCGGGTCTGGAACTGGGCGCTCGCCGAGTGGAACCGCCAGGCAGCCTGCGGCCTGCGGCCAAACGCGATGGCGCTCAAGAAGGCGTTCAATCACATCAAGTATTCGGATCCCGATTGGCTCGACGCCGACGGCAAGCCGTGGCTGCGCGCCATCCACCGCGACGCGCACGCCCAGCCGTTCGCCAACCTCGCGAAGGCGTGGAGCCGTTACTTCGAGCAGCGCCGCGCCGGCCAGCCGGCGCACGCGCCGCGCTTCAAGAAGAAGGGCCGCACGGCTGATAGCTTCTATTTGGCCAACGACAAGTTCCGGCCGAATTCCGGCGCCAGCTGACGTATAAGTCGAGGCGCTACGGTACGCAAATCGTGCTGGCCGACCGCTGGTACCCGTCCAGCAAACTGTGTTCGGGATGCGGCACCCGCAATGGGATGCTGGCGCTGGGCGACCGGGTGTGGACTTGCGCCGGCTGCGGCGCGCGGCACGACCGCGACGTGAACGCGGCCATCAACCTGCAACGGCTCGCCACCGGCGCCCTCGCGGCGCGCACGGCGCTACCCGAGGCGAGCCAGGCGGTAACGCGTGGCACTGCCGCTGGCCTGGCGCCGGCGGGAGGCGGGGAAGTGACGCCTGTCAGGCACGAGCACGGTCAGCAGGACGGCTCGGGGCAGGAAGAGAACGTTGTGCACATTTGCACACGTAATCGATAGCAGAAATGAGCTTGCAGCGCGGGCAGCGCGCTGATAAGTGGAAGGCTCGACATGGGTTCCAATACGTCCATGCAGAAATGCCCACCCATCGAAGTCACCGCGACAGCTTTGCAGCCCGCTCCCTTGAGTTGATCGATGTACTTTGCGAAGACGGCTGCCTGAGCCTGTCGATTCCCCGCTTCGAGGTTACTCACCATTTCTTTTGCGTCGGCATTGGCTATGGTGAGCTCCAGCCTGCGATTTGCCTGGGCGTAGAGCCTTACAAGGGCCCGGTAATAAAATTCGGTCGCTGCCGGCCCAATGCCGCCTATTAAACCAATATGCATCACGTCTCCTGAGTTCAATCGTCTCCTTTGGCCAATCCCGGCCGTTCAGTCTGCGGCAACTGTCGACCCATTACTGGCATTCAGCTGCAGCCGCATGTGCAGCGTTTCCGGCGACATGGCGAACGAGACCCGTTCGTCGGGCTCGCCACCGTGCGCCGTGGCGACCGACGTGATGTCGAAGTGCGCCAACAGCATCGCCATGGCCACCTTGATTTCGAGGAGTGCCAGGTAGCGCCCGGGGCAGATACGCGGGCCGGCGCCGAACGGCATGGACGCCTTGCGGTTGACCGAGTCCTGCAGCCAGCGGTCCGGGTCGAACCGCGCCGCATTCTCGAAGCGGGGATTGTCCGGGTTCGTGTCACGCATCAGGCACAAGACGATCGTTCCCTTGCCGATGGCGACATCGGCGACGACGGTGTCCTCCAGGGCCTCGACCGAAATGAAGGGAGCGGCAGGCTTCAGGCGCATGGATTCCTGCGTACAGGCGTCCAGGAAATCCAGCTGGTCGACCTGCTCGATCGTCAGCGCGTGCAAGCTTGGGACACGGCGCAGGACCTCTTCCTGCGCGCGCCGCAGCGCGTCCGGGTGCCGGTACAGCAGCCAGATCAGCCAGGCCAGGCTGTTCGATGTCGTGTCCTCGCCGGCCAGCAGCATGGTCAAGACGTTGCCCGCGACCTCGGCCTCGGTAACGCCGCTGCCACCCTGGTCCGCGGCAGCCAGCATCGCTTCCAGCATGTTGGGGGGATCGACCGCACGCGTCGGGTCCAGCAGCATGCGTTGCCTGGCTTGCCTGATCAGGTCCACGACGGCGTCGCGGATCACGGCGATGCTGCGTTCCAGCCTGCGGTCGGCGGGCAGTTTCACGTAACGCCAGTAAGGGAAAGGCATCAGGGTCCGGCGTGCAACGCCGGGCAGGATCTCGTCCAGGTTACGCTGGATGACGTTGTCGCCGGTCTCGATCGTGTTGACGTCGGTCCCGAACGCCAGCCCGGCGATGATGTCGACCGAGTACAGGCGCAGGTCGCTCCCCAGGTCGATTGCCTGACCGGCCTCTGCAGCATTCTCCCACCGTCGCAGCAAGCGCTGCGCCACTTGCACCAGCGACGGAAAATACGATTTCACGGCATGGGGGGCAAAGGCCTGCATGACCATGCGCCGCTGGTCGCGCCACGCTGCGCCTTCCGAATCGAAGACGCCGGGCATGGCGCCCAGTTCGGCCGTTACCGCGGACAGCACGGCTGGCCGGCGGAAGGTGTGCGGCCGCTCACGCAATACCTTGCCGACCACGTCGGGGTCGGCCACCACCATGAACGCACCGGTTGGCACCATCACCCGGTAAAGGGGGCCATGCTTACGGGCCCATTTCTCCATGGTCTGGTGCAGCCGTTTGAAATCGAACTGGTGCAGATTGCCCAGCAGGGGGAGCGCACGGGGCCCGGGCAGGTCGGCCAGGCGGCGCGGCGTACGGCCGACGCCGTCGTGCGTGGGCGGCGTTTGTACATCTGGGGGTAACACTGTCGTTTCCTGCATGGCGTCGGCGTCCGGCGATGTGATGCGGCTCGTTTGCGGATTGATGCGATCACTTCGTGTTCAAAGTGACATTAGCGTGAAGTCCTGAAACGTCAACGCCGCCGCCGTAGCTTACGTCCAGCAGCTTGTGCGAGTTTTCCCAATGTTTTCGATCATGACTGGCCCAGTACTTGTACAGGTACACGTCTCGGGAGAAAGAAATTTTGCCTGTCGCCGGCTGATCCTGCTCAATCAGCGTACCTTTGACACTCAACGTTACTGGAATGGGTGAATGAGCGGGGATGTACAGGACATAGTCGCCGCTGCTCGGTGTTACACCACCTAAATTTACGGTGGGAAGTAAATCGATCTTATCGACTGGCGCCGGCATCATCGATGCACAACCTGCCAGGGTAACCATAAAAATGCAAAGAAGCCCTTTCTTCATCTCATCCCTTTTTTTGTTTGATGTCGCCTCGGGCAGCATAGCAGGTTGCTCATCATTAATACTCTCGGACTGTCACGGCCACCGGCTCAGGGCACACACATTTTTTTTTAAACGTGAATCCACCCGCTTCGCGCCTGCGTACAAGGAAGGCATTCGTGCTCAATCGTCAACCTTGACCAAGCAAGAGAGGGGGAATCATGTTGCAACAGAAAAAACCTAACGCGGCCGGCGGCATCGTGTTGCGTGCATGGGTGGCGGCCCTGTGTGCCGGCGCCGCGATCCAGGTGCCCGTGCAGGCGTCCAGCCACCGGGAGGCGCCGTTCATCACGAAGCAGCCGAAAGTCGACGCCACCGACTTCTACATGTTCCGCAGCTACGAGCCGGGCCGCGACGGCTTCGTGACGCTGATCGCGAACTACGTGCCGCTGCAGGATCCGCAGGGCGGCCCGAACTACTTCATGATGGACCCGGACGCGTTGTACGAGATCCACATCGACAACAATGGCGACGCCAAGGAAGACATCACCTTCCAGTTCCGGTTCCAGAACGCGAACAAGGATGCCCAGCTGATTGTCGGCGGCAAGAAGGTGTCGATCCCGCTCGTGATCAACGGCGGCGCCATCGCCGACCCGAACGCGGCGGGGGCCAACGTGCGCGAGACCTATACCGTCAACGTGGTCCGCGGGGACCGCCGCAGCGGCCGGCGCAGTGCGGTGGCCAACGCGACCGGCGGCGGTACGACCTTCGACAAACCCCTGGACAACATCGGCAACAAATCGATCCCGAACTACGCGGCGTACGCGGCCAGGCACGTCTACGCGGTCAGCATCCCGGGCTGCTCGACGCCGGCGCGCATGTTCGTCGGCCAGCGCAAGGATCCGTTCGTCGTGAACCTGGGCGAGACCTTCGACCTCATCAACATCAAGGCGCCGGCCACCGAGTTCGCGGCCAACGCCGAGAAGGCCGCGCAGGATGACCTGGCCGGCAAGAACGTGACCAGCATCGAGCTCGAAGTCGCCGCATCCTGCCTCATCGCCGGCGGCGATCCGGTGATCGGCGGCTGGACCACGGCCAGCATGCGCCAGGCACGCCTGCTGAATCCCGTTCCGGCCGGCGGCAAAGCGTCGAAGGAAGGCGGCGCCTGGACCCAGGTGTCGCGCCTGGGCATGCCGCTCGTGAACGAAGTCGTGATCGGCCTGAAGGACAAGGACCGCTTCAATGCGAGCAAGCCGATGAACGATGCCCAGTTTGCCGACTACGTGACGAATCCGACCCTGCCGGCCCTGATCGAAATCCTGTACGGGAACGCCGGCGCGAAGGCCCCGACCAACTTCCCGCGCAACGACCTCGTGACCGCGTTCCTCACCGGCGTGAAGGGTCTGAACCAGCCGGCCAAGGTGACGCCGTCCGAGATGCTGCGCCTGAACACGTCCATCGCCCCAGCGGCGATGGGTGCGCAGAAGCGCCTGGGCGTGATCGACGGCGACAACGCCGGCTTCCCGAACGGACGCCGTCCGGGCGACGACGTGGTCGACATCGCGCTGCGCGTCGTGATGGGCAAGCTGTGCACGCTGAACCTGGGTTGCGCCCCGTCCGACGCGCCGGCCGGCGGCCTGCATTTCACGGATGGCGCCTACCTGGACGACAGCTTCTTCACGAACGGTTTCCCGTACCTGAAGACCCCGCTGCCGGGTTCGCCGCAACAATGAACCCGCGAAGGAGACGATCATGAGGAAACTCTTGCCATCCATGCTGCTCCTCGGCGCGCTGCTGGCCGCGTGCGGCGGCGGCCACCACGACGACGTCGCCATGACCCCGCCGCCACCGCCGCCCACGTCGGGCGGCGGCGCGCCGGCGACGGACAAGTTCCCGATCCAGGTCGCCAGCCTGGCCGCGAGCGCGCCGGACGATGCCGAACCGGCGACGGCGGACGACACCGCGGCGACCATGCCGGAAGACGCCGAGCCGCAGGCGGTGCAATGAAGCCCGGCGTCGCCATCCGTACCCTGGCGGCGGTGCTGCTGGCCTGCGCCGGCGCCGGGGCGAGCGCCGCCCCGCGCCTGCCGGCCAGCGGCGCCGAGGTGCTCGAGGAGCTGCCGTGGCGCGCCGATCCGCAGCAGCGCGAACTGCGCGCGCTGCGGGCGCGTTTGCGGGAGGCGCCGCGCGACCTGCCGCGCGCGGTGGAGGTCGCGCGCCGCTACATCGAAGCCGGCCGGCGCGAAGCCGACCCGCGCTACTACGGCTACGCGCAGGCCGCCCTGGGACCGTGGTGGAACCTGGCCGCGCCGCCACCGCAGGTGCGCCTGCTGCGCGCGACGCTCCTGCAGAGCGAACACCGTTTTCCCGAAGCGCTGGCCGACCTCGCGGCCCTGACGGCGCAGCAGCCGGACAATGCCCAGGCCTGGCTGACCCGCGCCACCGTCGACACCGTGCGCGCCGACTACGCCGCGGCCACGCGGAGCTGCGCGCGCCTGTCCAGCCTCGCCGACGAACTGGTGACCGCAGCCTGCATCGCCAACGTGGGTGCGATGAACGGCCGCCTGGCCGCGAGCGAACGCCTGCTCGCGGCCGTACACGCGCGCGCAGACGGCTCGGACAGCCCGGCCGTCGACGCCTGGGTGCTGACGATGCTGGCCGAAATGGCGCAGCGCCGCGGCGCCGCGGCCGTTGCCGAGGCGCGCCTCCGCGCCGCGCTGCGCCGCGCGCCGCGCGACACCTATCTGCTGGGCGCCTATGCCGATACCCTGCTGGACGCCGGCCGCCACGGCGAAGCGGCCGCGTTGCTGGCGCCGCATGCCCGCGTGGACGGCCTGCTGCTGCGCCACGCGCTCGCGCTGCGCCAGGGCGGCCGCACGCGCGAGCTCGCGCCCGTACTGGCGGAGCTGGCGGCGCGCTTCGACGCGGGCGAGCGGCGCGGCGACGGCGTCCACCTGCGCGAGCAGGCCCGCTTCGAGCTGGCCCTGCGCGGCGACGCCCGCCGCGCGCTGGCGATCGCGCGCCGCAACTGGGACGTGCAAAAAGAGACGGCGGACGCGCGCATCCTGCTGGAAGCGGCGCTGGCCGCGCACGACGCCGCCGCGGCCCGCCCGGTCCTCGACTGGATGCGCGGCGCGCGCGTGGAAGACGTCCAGCTCGCGCGCCTCGCCGCGCAATTCAACGAAATGGGAGGCAAGGCATGAAACGCCTGTGGATCCTGTTCGGGCTTTTGCTCGCCGGCGCGACGTGGTCGCTGCCCGCCAAAGCGCACAAGCCCAGCGATGCGTACCTGCGCCTGATCCTGGAGCAGGGCAGTGCCGACGTGCGCGGCGAGTGGGACATCGCGCTGCGCGACCTGGACGATGCCATCGGCCTCGATGCCGACAACGACGGCCGGCTGACCTGGGACGAAGTCCGCAACCGCCACGACGCCATCGCCGCCTATGCGCTGGCGCGCCTGCGCCTCGAGCGCGGCGGCGCCGCCTGCGCACTCGTGCCGGGCAGGCAGCTGGTCGACACCCACACGGACGGCACGTACACGGTGCTGGCCTTTGCCGGCCGCTGCCCGCGCGCCGGACCGCTCGCCGTCGAGTATCGCCTGTTCGCCGACGTCGACCCCCAGCACAAGGGCCTCGCCGGCGTGCGCGACGGCGACAAGGTGCGCACCCTGGTGCTCGGCAGCGACCATCCGCGCGCCACGGTCGACGAAGGTGTTGCCGGCGGGTTCCTGGCCTACGTCCGCCACGGCATCCTGCACATCTGGATCGGCTACGACCACATCCTGTTCCTCGTGTCGCTGCTGCTGCCGGCCGTGCTGGTGCGCGCCGGGCGCGGGTGGCGCGCCGTGGGCGGACTACGCGCGGCGTTGGCCGACGTGCTGAAGATCGTGACGGCGTTCACCGTCGCGCATTCGATCACGCTGGGCCTGGCCGCGCTGCGCGTGGTGGCGCTGCCGTCGCGCTGGGTCGAGTCGGCGATCGCGCTGTCGGTGTTGCTGGCGGCGCTGAACAACGTGCTGCCCGTCGCGCGCGGGCGGCGCTGGGCCGCGGCCTTCCTGTTCGGCCTCGTGCACGGCTTCGGCTTCGCCAGCGTGCTGGCCGACCTCGGCCTGCAACCGGGGACACTGGCGGCATCGCTGGTCGGCTTCAACGTCGGCGTCGAGATCGGCCAGCTGGCGATCGTCGCGGCCTTCCTCCCGCTCGCCTACCTGATGCGCAGCACCTGGTTCTACCGACGCGTGGTCCTGGTGGGCGGGTCGGGCGCGATCATGCTGGTGGCCGCGCTGTGGCTGGGGGAGCGCCTGTTCGACCTGAAGCTGCTTCCGGTCTAGGCCTCGATCAACGCCCCAAAACCGAATAACCTTGTAGTAATATTACATTTCCATTGTCGAGCCGGGCTTGCACGGCGTTTGATCCATAGGGAGTGTAAAGATGCGTCTCCGTCCCCTCGCGCTCGCCGCGATGTTCCTAAGCTACATGGCGGCGCCCGCTGCCTGGGCACAAACCGTCGTGGCCACGGCCAGTTCGCCGGGCGGCATCCTGACCGTCGACGTCCAGCTCGACAACATGGGCAAGCTGGCCTACGACATCAAGCGCAAGGGCAAGGAGATCATCGCGCCGTCGCACCTCGGCTTCAACCTCGCCAATGCGCCCAAGCTGGACGACGGTTTCACGGTGAAGGACAAGCGCGTCAGCGAGCATGACGACACGTGGGAGCAACCGTGGGGCGAGCGCCGCTACGTGCGCAACCATTACCGCGAGCTGCGCGTCGACGTCGAGCAGACGAACCGCTCGAACCGCCGGCTCGCCATCGTCTTCCGCATCTACGACGACGGCATCGGCTTCCGCTACGAATTCCCCGACCAGCCGCAGCTGCGCGACGTCGCCATCACGGACGAGCTGACGGAATTCGTCGTCGCCCAGCCTGCGACGGCGTGGTGGATTCCGGCCGGCGAGTTGTCCGGGCTGGAGCAGATCGTCGAGAAGGCGCCGTTGAAGGAGATCGGCACGGCCAACACGCCGCTCACGCTGCGCCTGGACGACGGCACGCACATCGCCCTCCACGAAGCCGCGCTGGTCGATTACGCGACGATGTGGGTGCGCAAGGTCGCGGGCCAGAAGCTGCGCGCGCAGCTGGCGCCCTCCGCGACCGGGCCGGCCGTCGTGCGCCATGGTGCGTTCACGACCCCGTGGCGCACCTTGCGCATCGCCGACGACGCGCCCGGCCTGTACATGTCGGACCTCGAATTGAACCTGAACGAGCCGAACAAGCTGGGCGACGTGTCGTGGCTTCACCCGTCGAAATTCGTCGGCGTGTGGTGGGAAATGCACCTGAACAAAGGGACGTGGAACGCGGGCCCGAAGCATGCCGCGAACACGGCCAACGTCAAGCGCTACATCGACTTCGCCGCCGCCAACGGCTTCCGCGGCGTGCTGGTGGAAGGCTGGAACAAAGGCTGGGAAAGCGACTGGGGCCGCGGCGGCGCGGACTTCAGTTTCACCCAGCCTTATCCCGACTTCGACCTGCCCGCGCTCGCCGCGTACGCGAAGCAGAAGGGCGTACGCCTGATCGGCCACCACGAGACGGGCGGTAACGTCGCGGCCTACGAAAAGCAGATGGATGCGGCGTACAAGCTGTATGCGAAGCTGGGCGTGGACAGCGTCAAGTCGGGCTATGTGCACGAAGCGGGGACGATGCAGTTCGCCGGCCCGGAAGGCAAGATCCATTACGCGAACTACGATTCGCAGGAAGGCGTGCGCCATTTCGTGAAGGCCGTGGCGGAGGCGGCGCGCTACCGGATCGCCGTCGATACGCACGAACCCGTGAAGGACACGGGCCTGCGCAGGACGTATCCGAACTGGCTCGCGCGCGAGGGCGCACGGGGCGTCGAATACAACGCATGGGGCGAGCCGCCCAACGCGGCCGACCACGAGGCGAAGCTCGTGTTCACGCGCATGCTGAGCGGTCCGATGGATTACACGCCGGGCGTGTTGAGCCTCGTCGGCGCGGGCGGCAAGACCTTCAATTCCACGCAGGCCAAGCAGCTCGCGAACTACGTCGTGATCTATTCGCCGATCGCGATGGCGGCCGACCTGCCGGAGAACTACGCGAAGTACCCGGCCGCCTTCAAGTTCATCCGCGACGTGCCGACCGACTGGGCCGACACGCGCGTGCTGAACGGCGCCGTGGGCGAGTACGCGACCATCGCGCGCAAGGACCGGAAGTCCGATGCCTGGTACGTCGGCGCCGTCACGGACGGCACCGCGCGCACGGTATCCGTGCCGCTGGCCTTCCTCGACCAGGGCAGGCAATACGTGGCCGAGATCTACCGCGACGGCGAGAAGGCCGATTACCGCAACGAGCACCGGTTCGATCTCGTCACGGAGACGAAGACCGTGACGGCGAAGGACAAGCTGGACGTGCGGCTGGCGCCGGGCGGCGGGCTGGCGATCCGCCTGAGATAGGCTTACTGCTGCAACGCCTTCTCGATATCGCTGGCGATGTCTTCCGGCTTGGTCTGCGGCGCATAACGATGCAGCACGGTGCCGTCGCGGCCGACGAGGAACTTGGTGAAGTTCCACTTGATGCCCTCCGTGCCCAGCACGCCCGGCGCCGCGTTCTTCAGGTATTTCCACAGCGGGTGGGCGCTATCGCCGTTGACGTCGACCTTGGCGAACATCGGGAACGACACGCCGTAGTTCTTTTCGCAGAACGCGCCGATCTCGGACTCCGTGCCCGGTTCCTGGCTGCCGAACTGGTTGCAGGGGAAGCCCAGCACTTCCAGGCCGCGCGGATGCAGTTCGCGGTACAGCGTCTCGAGGCCCTGGTATTGCGGCGTGAAGCCGCACTTGCTGGCGGTGTTGACGATGAGGAGGACCTTGCCGCGGTACCGGGCCAGGTCGACCGGTGCGCCGGCGAGGGAAGCGGCCTGGAAGTCGAACACATTCATCGTGGGCTCCTGTAAGCTTGCGTTGATTCGAAGGCAACAGTGTAAGGCAACGGAGGACTTGATGCAGACTACCTTGAACATTCCGGCGCTGTAGCGCCATGAAAAACGCCCTGCACGAGGCAGGGCGGCAAAGACTCGCACGGACGGGCCGCACGAGCCGGGAGACGTCCGGAGCGGCGGCCCCGGAGCATCGATCGAGAAACTTACATCTTCCAGCGCAGGCCAGCCGCGACCGAACGTCCGATCTGGAGCGTACCGAAATTGGTCAGCTGCGCGTTACCGGCATTGCCGAAGTGGTAGTACGCCTGCTGCACTTCGTTGGTCAGGTTGACACCACTGATATCGAACGTCATGTTGTCGTTGATCTTGTAGGAGATCTGCATGTCCACGCTCTTTTCCGGATGACGCCAGATACCGATCGGATTGGCAAACAGCGCCGCTTCGTTGCTGGCCAGGAAGCCGGAGCGCCACACCTGGGACAAGCGCGCGCTGACCGGGCCCTTTTCGTAAGCCAGGGTGAGGTTGTAGGACTTGTTGGACACGCCGAAGAACGGTGTCTCGAGCTGAGAGACAACGACGCCGGCATCATTGACCTCGGGCACGTTCTGCGACGAGGTGAGTCGCGTATAGCTGCCCTGGATGCCAAGACCGTCCAGCAGGCTCGGCAGCCCCTTCGGGAAGTAGATGAAGCCGAGCTCGGCGCCCTTCATGGTGCCGTTGGAGGCGTTCGCCGGCGAGCTGATGACGTAGTCATAGCCGTTCGTATGGTCGCCGCCTCCGGTCGAGTTGCGGAACGGGTCGTCCGCCGGATCGACGTGAATCTTGCGACGCGTATTCACGATCAGGCCGTCGATCTTGCGCTTGAACAGGGTACCGTAGACTGCACTGTCCTTCTGGAAATACCACTCGGCCGTCAGATCGAGGTTCTTGGAGTGCGTCGGTTTCAGGTCCGGATTGCCGCCGCTGCCCGAGCCATAACCTACCCGCGAGACGTCATCACCGAGTTGATAGACAGGATTCAGGTCACCGAAGCTCGGGCGGCGCAGGGTTTCACCATAGTTGAAGCGCAGCACCACGTCCTTGGACGGGTCGTAAATAAGGGTCATGCTCGGCAGGAACTTGCTGGTCGACTTGCTGGCACTGGACGCCGTGACCGCCTTGGTGGTGGCATCCACCTTATAGAAGTTCATGTCGGTCTTGACCTTGACGTAGCGCACACCGAAATTGCCGCGCAGGCGATGGCCGAACAGGTCGTTCTGGGTATTCCCCATCAGGAACAGGTTGGTCGTCTTTTCATCGACGTCGAAGGTCTTCTGCAGGCGCAGCTTGTCCGTCGTCAGGAAGTTCGCATCGACCGAGTTGTAGAGCTTGCGCCATTCGTCGATATGGTCGCGGATGTAGTAGGCATTGGGCTCCAACCATGAGCGCGGCACGTCCGAGATCGCCGTGCCGAAGTTCGAGTTGGCGATGGAATACTCCGGACCCAGCGAGGCGAGGTTGCGGCCCAGGAAGGCGGATTGCGCCCGGTTGGCCTCCGACGCCTTGCGGTCGTCGAAGCGCGCGCCGAAGTTGAGCGTCTGCAGCGCACCCCAGTCGGCATCGAAGACGCCCGCCAGGCTGGCCGTCGTTGCGCTGCCCTTGTTGCGGTTGGCGTTATCGTAGAACTGCGCAACATTCCACTTGGTTGCATCGGTCAGGTCGGCATCGTTATTGAAATGGAACGCCGTGTTGTTGTTGCCGTCGTTGAAGTTGACGTTGATGGACGGTGCAACGCGATCGATCCGGGTGGCCGTGAATTCCGAGTGATACGTACTGGTCTGGTACGACAGGTCACCCTCCAGCTTGAGGCGGTCGCCGATGTCCCACTTGCCGTTCAGGGCATACACGTAGGAATCGGTTGCCGACGTGGTGTAGTCGCCGCTGTTGAAGCCATAGACGTTATTGACGGTACGGCTCTTGATGATGTTCGTTCCCGGGAACGTCGTGATCGACCCCGCAGGATTGCTGCCGAGATCGCCCCACCAGTCGACGAAGCTGAACAGCAACTTGTTGAAGGTCTTGTTACGATAACCGTTGTACATCGATTCGAAGGTGTAGAGCGAATCGCTGTTCGGTTTCCACTGCAAGGCGATGTTGGCGGAAGGACGCTCGCGCTCACCCTGAAGGTCGTTCTGGAAAATGGCGTCACGCGACAGGTAGTACGGATACGCTTTGCCGTTGAAATTCAGCGTCGAACCCGCCGCGGACGGCAAGCCGGCACGCAAACCAGGCGTCCAGATATTGTTGTCGAAGATGCGCTGCAAGGGCGTATAACCGGCGGGATCTTCGGCGGCATTCGGGCTGACGAACGGCACCATCGCACCCGGCGCCACGCTTTCATTCCGGTATTTCGTCTTGGTATCCGACAGATTGATGAGGGCACCGAATTCGCCGAAGCCGGTTTGCCAGCGGTTGCTCAACATGCCGCTGAGCTGAGGGTTCGTCTTCTTCGCGGGATCGAGATAGGTTTCACGCGCCGACAGCGACACTTTCGAACCCTTGAAATCGAACGGCCGCAGCGACTTGACGTCGATCTGGCCTGCGATCCCGGTCTCCAGCTGGCTGGCGTCGCGCGTCTTGTAGACGTCGATCTGGCGGACCAGGGTCGACGGAATGTCCTGGAGCGAGACCTGCGTGTTGGAGGCGGTGAAAATGGTGCGGCCGTTCCACGTGGTTTGCACGTCGGGCATGCCACGGATGGACAGGGTGCCGACTTCGCCGCCAGCGCGGTCGGTGACCTGGATGCCCGTCACGCGCTGCAGTGCTTCGACGACATTGTTATCCGGCAGCTTGCCGATGTCGTCGGCCACGACCGATTCCACGACCTGGTCGTTGGTGCGCTTGATCGCCAGGCTCTTGATCAGCGATGCCTTGACGCCCGTGACGACCACGGTCTCGACCGGCGCCGTCTGGTCGGCGGTGGCTTGGGCCCACACCGAAGTGCTGCCGAGCAGGCCGGCGCCGGCCAGCGCGAGGACGCTCAGTTTCAGTTGGGGAAGGGCCGGGTTCCGGCGACCCTGTGAAGTGCGATTTTGCATGTTGTCTCCTGAGAAAGTTATTGTTATGCCGAGCATTGATTTCATCTTATTGACGAGAGGCCAGAACAATCCAATGACTTTTTCCCGGAGTTTGATATCGATTTTTGTATGTAAAGCGCAAACATTTTTGCTTTCCCCAGCGCATATGTGCATTTATGCGTATTGAGAATGCTCAATAAATGTTAGGGAATGTTTGCGGTAAACAACGATGACGTGGCAAGCTGTTGTTGGCTCGCCACGTATGCAGATCAGATGAGACCGAGCGTCTCGGTGCCCGCGGAGAAATCGCGGTTCTTGGCGTGTTTGCTGTTGAGCTTGATGTTCAGGCGCAGGTCGTTCACGGAGTCCGCGTTGCGCAGCGCATCCTCGTAGGTGATCTTGTCCGCCTCGTACAGGTCGAACAGGGCCTGGTCGAAGGTCTGCATGCCCAGTTCGCGCGACTTCTTCATGATCTCCTTGATCTCGTGGACTTCGCCCTTGAAGATCAGGTCCGAGATCAGCGGCGAATTCAGCATGATCTCCATCGCGACCACGCGCCCCTTCGCTTCCTTCTTCGGAATGAGGCGCTGCGAGATCAGGCCCTTCAGGTTCAGCGACAGGTCCATCAGCAGCTGCTGGCGGCGCTCTTCCGGGAAGAAGTTGATGATGCGGTCCAGCGCCTGGTTGGCGCTGTTCGCGTGCAGGGTGGCGAGGCACAGGTGGCCCGTCTCGGCGAACGCGATCGCGTGTTCCATCGTCTCGCGGTCGCGGATTTCGCCGATCTGGATCACGTCCGGCGCCTGGCGCAGGGAGTTCTTCAGCGCGGCCTCGAAGCTGTCGGTGTCGACGCCGACCTCGCGTTGCGTGATCACGCAGTTCTTGTGCGGGTGGACGAATTCGACCGGGTCTTCGATCGTGATGATGTGGCCGTGGCTGTTCTCGTTGCGGTAGCCGACCATCGTCGCGAGCGTCGTCGATTTACCGGAGCCCGTGGCGCCGACCATGATCACGAGACCGCGCTTGGTCATGATCACGTCCTTCAGCACCTCCGGCAGGTCGAGGTCCTCGAACTTCGGGATCGTCGTCGTGATCACGCGCAGCACCATGCCCACGGCGCCCATCTGCATGAACGCGGAGACGCGGAAGCGTCCCAGGTCGCCCGGGCTGATGGCGAAGTTGGCTTCCTTCGTCAGCTCGAAGCCGGCGGCCTGTTTATCGTTCATGATGGCGCGCGCCAGGTCGGCCGTGTGCGTGGCCGTGAGGGCCTGGCTGGACACGGGCGTCATGCGGCCGTCGATCTTCATCGCGGGCGGGAAGCCGGACGTGATGAACAGGTCGGAACCGCCCTTGCTGACCATCAGGCGCAGCAGGTCGAACATGAATTTGGAGGCCTGGTCGCGTTCCATCGTCACTCCTTAGCCAGGGAAGTTCTCGGGGATCTTGGCGGCGGCACGCGCGGCCGCGGACGAGATCACGTTGCGGCGCACGAGGTCCGTCAGGTTCTGGTCCAGCGTCTGCATGCCGACGTTGGAGCCGGTCTGGATCGCGGAATACATCTGCGCGATCTTCGCTTCGCGGATCAGGTTGCGGATGGCCGGCGTGCCGATCATGATCTCGTGCGCGGCCACGCGGCCGGAGCCGTCCTTCGTTTTCAGCAGCGTCTGCGAGATCACGGCCTGCAGCGATTCCGACAGCATCGCACGCACCATCTCTTTTTCCTCGGCCGGGAACACGTCGACGATACGGTCGATGGTCTTCGCGGCCGACGACGTGTGCAACGTGCCGAACACGAGGTGGCCCGTCTCGGCGGCGGACAGCGCGAGGCGGATCGTCTCCAGGTCGCGCAGCTCGCCGACGAGGATCGCGTCCGGGTCTTCGCGCAGCGCCGAGCGCAGCGCGTTGTTGAACGACAGCGTGTGCGGACCGACTTCGCGCTGGTTGATCAGGCACTTCTTCGAGTCGTGCACGAACTCGATCGGGTCCTCGATGGTGAGGATGTGCCCGTACTCGTTCTCGTTCAGGTGGTTGATCATCGCCGCCAGCGTCGTCGACTTGCCGGAGCCCGTCGGACCCGTGACGAGCACGAGGCCGCGGGGCTTGAGCGCGAGGTCGGCGAAGATCTTCGGCGCGTTCAGTTCTTCCAGCGACAGGATCTTCGACGGAATCGTCCGCATCACGGCGGCGGCGCCCCGTTCCTGGTTGTACGCGTTGACGCGGAAGCGCGCGAGGCCGGGGATCGCGAACGAGAAGTCGCACTCCAGCATCTCTTCGTACTGCTTGCGCTGGCCGTCGTTCATGATGTCATAGATCATGCCGTGCACGTCCTTGTGCTCCAGCGGCGGCAGGTTGATGCGGCGTACGTCGCCATGCACGCGGATCATCGGCGGCAGGCCGGCCGACAGGTGCAAGTCCGAGGCTTTGTTCTTCACCGAGAACGCCAGGAGTTCCGAAATGTCCATTTATAATCCTTGGGCTTTGAAGCACCCGTGTAACCGAAAAATATTTCCTGTAGAAAACCATTATGTCCACAATCGCAGCCAACTTGCAAGCTGTCGAAGCGACAATCCAGGCCGCTTGCGAGGCCGCAAAACGGCCCCGTTCGACGGTCCGGTTGCTGGCCGTTTCGAAGACGTTTCCGCCTGAAGCGGTGCTGGAAGCGATCGAGGCGGGGCAGCGCGCGTTCGGCGAAAACTATGTGCAGGAAGGCGTCGACAAGATCGCCGCTGTGGCAAAAGCGCGACCGGACCTGATGCTCGAATGGCATTTCATCGGTCCGATCCAGAGCAACAAGACGCGGCCCATCGCGACCAGCTTCCAGTGGGTGCACACGGTCGAACGTCTCAAGATCGCGCAGCGCCTGTCGGAACAGAGGCCGGCCGGACTGGGCCCGCTGGACATCTGCCTGCAAGTGAACATCAGCGGCGAAGCCACCAAAAGTGGCGCCAAGCCGGAGGAGTTGCTCGACCTGGCCAAGGCCGTCGTCCAGCTGCCGAACCTGCGCCTGCGCGGGCTGATGGCGATCCCGGAGCCGCAGGCCGACCCGGCCCTGCAGCGCGCCCCGTTCGCACGCCTGCGCGCGCTCGCGCAGGACATCACCCGCGCCGGCATCCACCTCGATACGCTGTCGATGGGCATGTCCGGCGACCTGCAATCGGCCGTGCTGGAAGGCGCGACCATCGTACGCATCGGCAGCGCGATCTTCGGCGCGCGCCATTACGAATAAGGTTCTTATGAAGATCAGTTTCATCGGCGGCGGCAACATGGCCACCGCCCTCATCGCCGGCCTGGCCGGCAAGGTCGCCCAGGCGGCGGACATCCACGTCGTCGATCCGAACGCGGACGCGCTCGAACGCCTGCGCACGCAATACGGCGTGACGACGTCGCCGGACATCGGCGCGGCCGTCGCCGCCAGCGACGTCATCGTGCTCGCGGTGAAGCCGCAGCAGATGCGCGACGTGACGGTCCACCTGCAGTCGCAACTGGCGAACAAGCCGCTGCTGCTGTCGATCGCGGCGGGCATCCGCGGCGCGGACCTGTCGCGCTGGCTGGGCGGCTACGGCGCCATCGTGCGCACGATGCCGAATACGCCCGCGCTGATCGGGCAGGGCATCACGGGCATGGTGGCGATGGCCGGCGTCAGCGCCGCGCAGAAGGACGCCGCCGACAGCATCATGCGCGCCGTCGGCCAGACCGTGTGGCTCGATGAAGAAAGCCTGATCGATCCGGTGACGGCGGTGTCGGGCAGCGGTCCGGCCTACGTGTTCTACTTCCTCGAAGCGATGCAGCAGGCGGCCGCGGAAATGGGCCTGTCGGCGGAGCAGGGCAAGGCGCTCGCGCTGGCGACGTTCACCGGCGCGGCCCAGCTGGCGGCGCAGTCGGACGAACCCGTCGACGTGCTGCGCCAGCGCGTGACGTCGAAAGGCGGCACCACGCATGCGGCCATCACGAGCATGGAAGCGGCCGGCGTGAAGCAGGCCATCGTCGACGCCATGAAGGCGGCGGCGGCACGCGGGCGGGAGCTCGGCGAGGAGATGGGCAGGGACGCCTGAGGTCAGGGATGGGTCAGCGGTTTTCCCAGACCCACTTCAAGCCGCGCAGATACCCTTCGACCTTGCTGGTGCCATGGCCCATGCCCTGGATCGTGTAAGTCTGCAACTGCAAGCCCTTGTACTGGTGCGCTGCCAGCTGTTTGCCGAATTGGTCGATCGAGTCGCGAAACGGGGCCGATTCCAGCGAGCCGACGGAAATGAACACGCGCGCGTTCAGCGGCCGGTTTTGCTTCGCCAGGGCGTCTTCGAGCTTGAACACGGCGCCGCCGTCCCAGATCACCGCGGGACTCAGGGCGATGTAACCCGTGAAAAAGTCCGGCGTCTTCATGGCGGCGCCCAGCGTGAACAGGCCGCCCAGCGAGGCGCCGGCCAGCGTGCGGTTGTCCTTGTCGCCGTGGTACTTCGATTCGATCAGCGGCGCGACTTCCTTTTCCAGGAAATCCAGGAATTGATCGCCCTTGCCCGAGCCCGGCACCATCGACATCGACGTGTACGTGTAATCGCGCACGCGGGCGCTGCCGTAATCCGTGCCGTCCGGGTAGGACAGGCCCACCATGATGAATTCCGGCGCCATCTTGTCGTACACCAGGTTGCCGTAGGCGCCGGCGAGCAGCGGCGTGTCCCAGTAGCCGTCCGTGAAATACACGACCGGATACTTCTTGTTCGGATTCTTCCAGTAGCTGTCCGGGTAGACGATGATCAGTTCGTGGGTCTGGCCCGTATGGGCCGACTTCACGGACACGATGTCCGTATTCCCGAACACGAATTTCTTCGACGTTTGCTCGGCGAGTGCGGCGGACGACAGGCCGAGCGACAGCAGCAGGACGAGGAGGGTTTTTTTCACGGACGCCCTTCGATGTGAGGTGGTTGCGCCGGCCGCGTGCCCAGCAGCGCCCACAGGGTATAGATGCCGATGACGGTACCGATCGGGAAGTTGAGCAGCTGGAGCACGCCGAACGCGATCACGAACACGCGCCCCGTCTGCGATCCCTTCAGCAGCGCGATGCCGGCGATGATTTCGGTCGCGAGCAGCAGCGCAAAGAACACGGCCAGCGCCGCGCCGAACCCGAAGACGAAATTCGTCACGGCGGTGTCGCCGCCGGCGCCGTTGATGAAGCTCCGGAGCCAGTTGGCGCCGAGTGCGAAGATCAGCATCATGCTGGCGCCCAGGGCACCGATGACGATATGCAGGGCGGCGGTGATGCGGGTGTGGATGTCCATGGCGTTCCCATTGATAAACCGGCACAGTGTATGCCGTTTCCACACCGCATAAATACGCACAAAGTCACGTCAGGGGGAGGGCGCCTTCAGCCGGAACGACACGTCCTTGTCGCGATCGACCTCGAGCCGGCCATCCTTGAACACCAGTTCCGCCACCTGGATGACCGTGCGCTGGTTCCAGCGCGGGTCCGTCGCCGCTTCCGCCTCGTTGACCTGGTGGACGAAGTAGTAGATGAAGGCGCGGTCGCCGTCGACGACGACGTCCGCGTGCTGGCCCTTGGCCCGGTCGGTGGCCTTGTGGCCCGGTTCGCCGAGGATGTAGCCTTTCTGTTCCGTCCAGTGGGTCGCATCGTCGGACCGCAGGATCATCAGGCCCTTCCACACGTCGACGACCATCCAGTAATAGCCCTTGAAGCGGAACACCTTCGGTCCCTCGCCCGTGGTCGGATTGACCGGCTCGTCGCTCACCTTCTTCCACGTGCGCAGGTCCTGGCTGTCGGCGGCCAGGATCTTGCTGCCGGCGCGCTCGTCCTTGTACCACATGCGGTAGCCCTGTCCGAGCTTGATGACGGTCGGATCGATCATGCGGCCCGTGTCCAGCTTCACGGTGCCCTCGCACTTCCAGCTGGCGAGGTCGGTGCTGGTCAGGTGCTCGATGCGGCCATCCGCCCCGGGGCCGCCCCAGCGGTGGAAGATGCCCGGCACGATCGTGAGCCACATGTGGTACGTGCCGTTTTCGTAGTAGATCTCGGGCGCCCAGAGCGTCACGTCCGTGCACGCCTTGGGAAAGTCGGCCGTGCCCTGGTAGCGCCAGTGCACGCCGTCATCGGACGCGGCGATGCCGATGGCCGTGCCGTGCACCCATTCGACGTCCTTCGGGTCGGGCAGCTTCATCGTCGCCCGGCGGTTGGTATACAACATTTTCCACAGTTTGGCGGCGCGGTCGTACACGATCGATACATCCGCGGCGCCGTCGTACACGGGGTCGCGGAATACCGGTTTCGGTGCGACGTCGGCGGCGCTGGCCGCCAGCGGCAGCGCAAGGGCCAGGGTGGCGAGGAAGGACTTCATACGGTCTCCAGTGAATGCTTAGAACTTGATCGATAGCGGCTTGCCGGCATACGTGACCGACTTCGTCGCGGCGGCCGGTTCGATGGCGGTCGCGTTCGCGGAGCCGACGACGACGACATTCAGCTTGCGCGTCCCGACCAGGCCCTTGAACGTGCCCTTGCGGGCGCCGACGGTGAGAGTCCTGGCGGCGTCGTTCCACACCAGGTCGTAGGCGGCGTACCGGCCCTTTTCGTAGTCGTAGGTTTCGTTGTCGTCCTCGTAGACCGTGAACTTGCCGTCGGCGCCCGGATAGACGCGGATCTCCCAGGGTGCGTCCGGCCGCTCGGTGGCGTACTGGACGACGGGGCCCATCGGCACGATGGCGCCGGCACGCACGTACAGCGGGAAGACGTCGAGCGGCACGTCCTTCGCGACGGTCGTGCCGCCTTTGAAACGCTCGTGCGTCCAGAAGTCGTACCAGTCGGCGCCGGCGGGCAGGTAGGTTTGCATCGTCGTGTCCGGCTTGACGGACGTGTGCGCCTGTGCGGCCAGCTGCGACGGCGTGCGCCATGCCAGGCGCAGGCTGCGCTGCGCCGTGGCCTGGTAATACTCGAGGGTGACGGGCACGCTCTGGCCTTTTTTCAGCACGATCTTCGTGCCGGCGTAGCGCTTGCCGCCATTGCGCCAGTCTTCGACGGCGAGCTTGCCGTCGACGTACAGGCGGTAGCCGTCGTCGCCTTCCGCGCCCAGCTCGTATTCGCCGTCTTCCGGTGCCACGACGGCGCCCGTCCAGCGCGCGGAGAAATTGTCCAGGCTCGTTAGGCCGGCCGGCATGTCGGCCAGCGGCGGACCGGGCCACTGGAAGTCGATGACGGCGTCCACCGTCTTGCCCTGCGGCGTCTCGAAATTGGTGCCCGTGAAGTATTGTCCGGCCAATCCGGGCTTGCCGTCCGGCGTGCGCAGCGCGGTCGCCGGGATGGTGGCGGGCGGCGGCGGCTGGAAGCGGTACATCTGGCGCGTGACCGGGTGGACCAGGAAGGACGGGCCGAACTGGAAGGCGTCGTTGATGTCGCGCACGCGCGGGTCGTCCGGGAAGTCCATCGGCAGCGCGCGCATCAGCGTGTAGCCGTCACGGGTGACCTTGCCGGCCAGGCTGTACGTATAGGGCAGCAGGCGGTAGCGCAGGCGCACGGCGTCGTACAGCGCCTTGTACATCTCGGGATCCGACTGCTTGAAGAGGTAGGGCTCGCGCTCGATGTCGGTGCCGTGGATGCGCATCAGCGGGTTGAAGGCGGCGTATTGCAGCCAGCGGGCGTACAGCTCGCGGTAGGATGCATTCTTGTCGCCGCCGGGGAACTCGCCGCCGATGAAGAAGCCGGCGGTATCCTGGGTCCAGTACGGGTTGCCGGTGATGGTGACGTTGACGCCGCCGTTGATCTGCTCGAGCAGCGTTTGCCAGCTGGCCCGGGTGTCGCCCGACCAGGAGGCCGCCGCCGTCCGTTGCGCTCCCGCCCAGGCCGAGCGGGTGAGGGTGAACACGCGCTTGTTGCTGGTCGCCCGTTGGCCCTCGTACGTGCCGAGCGTTGTCATCAGCGAGTACGGGTTCAGGTAGCGGGCGAAGTCGCCCATGGCGTTGTTGCCGAGTCCCTTGATGTCGCGCTCGTTGTCGGCGGCGCTGTGCGCGGCCGTGCCGACTTCGACTTCGGTGCCGTCCATCCACAGCGCGTCCACGCCCACGTCGAGCAGGCCTTTCTTGACGTGCTTGAAGTAGATCTTGCGGCCCTCGGGGCTGTAGGCGTCGTAGATGCGCGCCTTCTTCGAGATCCAGTGCAGCGGCTCGAAGCGCAGCTTGTGTTCGTCGAGCTCGTGCGCCAGCGCGGTGTCGTTGCCGATCGACGGCCAGATCGACACCATCAGCTTCATGTGCATGTCGTGGATGGCCTTCGTCATGCCTTTCGGATCGGGGAAGCGCTCGCGGTTCCACGTCATGCCGCTCCAGGTGCCGTCCTTGTCGCTGCCCCAGTACTGCCAGTCCTGCACGATGTAGTCGAGCGGGAACTGCTCCTTGCGGAACGTACGTGCCACCTCGACGAGACGGTCCTGTGTCTGGTAGCGTTCCTTGCTCATGAACAGGCCGAACGCCTGCTTCGGCACCATCGGCGCGGCGCCGGTGAGGTCGCGGTAGCCGGCCACGACGTCGTCCAGCGTGGCGCCGGCCATGAAGTAGTAATCGACGCCGCCCGGTGCGCTTTCCGCCCACAGCGACGCGCCGTCGGCGGTATCCGTGAAGCGCATCTTCGAATACGTGTCCCACAGGATGCCGTAGCGTTCCGTCGACATCATGACGGGGATGACGATGCCGATGTTCGTCTGCACCAGCAGCAGGTCCTTGTTGCGGCGGTTGATGTCGCCTTCGCCCACGAAGCCGAAGCCGTAGATGCCTTCGCCGGGCTTGAGCGTGAACGTGTTGCGCGCTTCATAGGTCGGCGCGCCGGCCAGTTCGATTTTCTTCAGCGTCTGCGGCGCGCTGCGCTTTTCCTGCGTATAGACCTTGCCCTGCGCATCCTGGAACGTGATGGCGCCCGTCGACTTGTCGATGACGATGCGCAGCCGCTTGCTCTGCAGCGTGAGCGTGTCGGCGCCGTCGCGCGTCGTGAACGGGATCGCCGCGGGCGGGTGCGTGACGACGATGCTCGGATGGCGCCAGAAGTTCTCGCCGAGCGTCGTGTTCACGCGCACCGTCGCCGGGCCGTAGAAGATCACGTTCTTGGTCACGCCGGCGACGCGGACCTGCACACCGTGCGCGATCGGCGCATACGAGAAGGACGACGTGGCTGCGGCGACCGGCAGCAGGTGGCCGTTGGCGTCGAGCCCGGCGAGCGGCGCCGCATGCGCGCTCGCGAGGAGGGTCGCGAGCAGCGTGAGCGTCGGCAGCGCGGTGGTTGTTTTCATGAGATTCCTGGTCGATGGATGGCTGGGATTAACGCGCGACGTTAGCAGAATAATTTGTTCGGCGATAATACTAATTTTTACGATATCGATAACGAAAACAGTATCGCAAGCACCCCTGTACGTACCCCGAATCGTCGAGATAGCGCTATCATCCGGTGATTCCTATAACAACGAGGAGACATCCGATGAAAAAGCTGTTGGCAGCATGCGCC
This sequence comes from uncultured Massilia sp., assembly GCA_966211695.1. GTDB lineage: Bacteria > Pseudomonadota > Gammaproteobacteria > Burkholderiales > Burkholderiaceae_D > Telluria. The sequence continues at coordinate 37,057 of CBIHOW010000026.1, forward strand.
GTCGCGCTGGGCGTCGGCATCCCCGCGTGGGCACAGCAGCCCGCCACGCAGGCGGGCGAGCGCCATTTCGTGCTGGAGAACACGCAGATCATCCCCGTGCAATCGCAATCGACGGGCAGGGCGCACGAGCTGGTCGTCGTGCTGCCGTCCGGCTACGCGGCGCATCCGGACAAGCGCTATCCGGTGCTGTACTACCTCGACGCGTACTGGGACACGCCTTTGCTGACCGCCACCTACGGCAACCTGGTCTACGATAACCAGGTCCCGGAGTTCATCATGGTGGGCCTGTCGTATCCGGCGGGTGCGAACTACGACGTCGAGCGCCGCCGCGACTACACCATCACGGCCACGGACGGGGACTCCGGCAAGGCCGACGCCTTCCTGGGCTTCATCACGAAGGAAGTGGCGCCGCTGATCGAGAGCCGCTTCCGCGCCGAGAAGACGGACCGCGTGATCTCCGGCAGCTCGCTGGGCGGCCTGTTCGCCATCGCGGCCGCGTACAAGGCGCCGGGCTTCTTTGCGGGCCACATCGCGATCAGCCCCGCGGCCGGCTGGGACCACGGCGCGCTGGGCAAGCTCGATGCCGCCCATGCCCGCGACCACAAGGCGCTGCCCGCGCGCATGTTCATTTCGCACGGCAGCATCGAATACCCGGCGTTCCAGCAGCCCATCGTCGCGTTCCAGAAGCAGCTGGGCAAGCGCAACTACCAGGGCCTCGCCCTGCAGACGTGGACGATGGAGGGGCTCGACCACACGGCCGTGAAGGGCGACGGCTACGTGCGCGGCCTGATGTGGGTGTGGAAGCCGAAGAAGCCAGCCGGGCCGAGCGGTCTGACGAAGGCGATGCAGCAGCAGGGCGAGTAGGGAGGCGGTCAGCGTCCGCGGAAGTGTGACGCCTGCAGGAAGCGCAGTCCGGCGAGGACCTGGTCCACGCGCTCGCCGGACAGCCGGCCGATGCGTGCCCCCAGCCGTGCTTTCGGGATCGCGCTGATCTGCGACGGCAGGACGACGCTGCGTTTCCCGAGTCCGCCCTCGCCGGGCTCCAGCGGCACGCAACCGGGCTCGCTTGCCCGCCTGAGATTCGTCGTCAGGGCGCAGACGATCACGGTGTCGATGCGCGAATGGTTGAACAGGTCGTCCTGCACCACGAGGTGCGGATGCGGATAGCCGGGCACCGAGCCGCGCGTGCCGTCGGGTGTCACCCAGTAGAGCTCACCCCTGTCGATGCGCCGCGCGGGCGTGTGGTCGTCGTCCATGTGGTTTACAATCTGTTGAATGATAGGATAGCGCTTTACGCACCATCACGAGGAATCCATGACCATATTCGCCATGCCCGTATTCGACGCGACCGTCATCTACGAAGGCAAGGAGCTGTTCAAGGGCCAGGGCGCCGCGCGCGGCTGGGCCGAGAAGCTGGCCAGGGAGATCGAGACCCCCGTCACGGTCGAGAAGATCGGCACCGGATGGGCGCTGTGCGCAACGTTGGACGGCGTCGATTGCCGCTGGGGCATCCTGGGCCAGCGGCTGAAGCGGCTGGACTGAGCGGTTGGACGGAATGCGCGCCCTGACGATCTCGCGGATCCTGCATGCGGGCTATGTGTTCGCATGCGGGGACACGCGCATCGCCTTCGACACCATCTTCGAAAACCCGTTCAGCCGCAACTGCCACGCGTTCCCGGACGTGCGCTTCGATGAAGCGCTGATCCGGCGCCAGCGCTTCGACGCGGTGTTCATCTCCCACTTCCACGACGACCACTGCTCGCTCGAGAGCCTGGACCTGCTGGACCGCGCGACGCCGCTGTACATCTACTGCCTGTTCGACGAGCTGTTCGACATGGTGCGCGAGCTGGGTTTCACGCACGTGCACGCGCTGCGGCTGAACGTGCCGGTGGACGTCGGCCCGTTCCAGGTCGTGCCGCGCGAAGCGATGGATGCCGAGGTCGACTCGATGTTCCAGGTCCGCGCGGCCGGGCTGAACGTCCTGAACGTGGTCGACTCGTGGATCGACGATGCGGCACTCGCGCGCCTCGTCGCCGAAAAGCCGTGGGACCTCGTGCTGTGGCCGTTCCAGACCATGCGCGAGATCGAGGTGCTGACCCCGACGCGCGCCGAACCCGCGCCCCCGGCGCTGCCGGAGGAATGGCTGGCGCAGCTGCAGGCCCTGGACCCGCGCTTCGTCGTGCCGAGCTCCTGCCAGTTCCAGCTCGAACCCTGGTCGTGGTACAACCGCGCCTTCTTCCCGATCTCGTATGCCCGCTTCGCGCAGGAAGTGCAGGCGGCGCTGCCGCGGGCACGTGTCGTGCGCATGGATCCGTCGGTCTCGATGGTGCTGGATGCCGACGGGCTGCATCCCGCGCCGCCGCTGGACTGGGTCATCCCCGTCGGCGCGCAGGACGTCGACTACGTCTACGAAGGCAATGCGGATGCGCCGCCCACGGCCGACATCGCGCGCCATTTCCCCTCCTTGAGCCCGGACCAGTGGACGCGCGTACTCGATTTTTGCCGCACCGGCCTGGCGGACCGGTACGCCGCGCTCGATGACGAGAGCGAGTATTTCGACAGCCCCCGCATCTGGCAGTTGTCGATCCACGATCACGCGGGCGCCGTCACGCGCTTCTGCTACCGGCTCTCTCCAGGGCGTGCGGACCCTGTCGACGACGGGCCGCTGGGCTGGACCACCGACATCCCCGGCGTGAAGCTGTACGCGGCGCTGGAACTGGGCGAGTCGCTGACGTCGCTGTACATGCGCATCAACGACGCGGTCTTCGACGCGGACACGGAGCGCGAGCTGGCGCAGGCCGACGTAGTCGAGGATCCGCTGATCCGCTGCCTGTTCAGCGAGGGCTTCGGCGCGTACCAGCGGGCACAGTTGCGGCGGTTGCTTGGCCCGGCGGCCCCAGGTCCAGTTCCGATTGTTCCGGCGGATACGTGATCCGCAAGCCCTCGACGTGGGCGAAGGGCGTCAGCTTGTGCGGCTTGCGCTGGCGCGCATCGATGATGTCGTCGACGGGCACGCCGCGCACCAATAACGCGTCGGCGACGAGCGAGCGGTGGCAGCGCCACGGCACCGCTTCCGCGCACATCAGCGCGCAGGGCCGGGTTTGCGCGAGTTCGATGACCGCGTCGACGTTGGCCGCGAATTCGTCGGTCTGCATGTAGTCCGCGTAGCCGCGGAACGACGTGTTGCGCCAGCCGGCATTCGGCGATTCCTTGAGCGGGCGGCGCAGGCCGCCAAGGCCTTTCAGGTACCGGTACTCGATGCCGGCGTCACGCAGCGACGCCGCGAGCTCGTCTTGCCCGAACTGCGGATTGTGGCGCGATTTCGGCACCGTCCGGATATCGAGCAGGCAGGCGATGCCGTTCTGCCAGAGCAGTCCGATGAAGTCCTCGATCGTGCGGTTCGAATGGCCGATGGTGCAGACGGGTGCGGGTGTCATGGCTCCATTCTGGCACGGCCGCGCGGGGCGGGGCGCCCGCTTCCTTACAGACTGAAACGTCTCTTACAGCGACCGAACAGAGCCTTTTGGGCGTGCACGCTAGCATGAAGTCATCCACTTCAATCGGGAGAACAAAATGACATTCAATAATCGCCCCCTCCTGCGCATCGCCGCCATTCTTGCCTTGAGCGCCGCCACCACGTCCGCGCTCGCGCAGAGCGCCGAATACCGCCGCGGCTACGACGACGGCTATGCCGCCGGCCTGCGCGAAGCCCGCGACGGCCGCGGTGAAGGCCGCGGCTGGCGCGTGTTCGTCGAGGACGCCGAATACGGCACGCATTTCGCGTCCTGCGACGCCCGCCGCGCCGTGCGCTACCAGGTCGAACGCAATCGCGGCGCCGTGCGCGCCGACAACCAGCTGTGCGGCGATCCGGCGCACGGCGAGCCGAAGCGGTTGCGCATCGTGTACCGGTGCGGCGACAGCGAGGCGGTGCGCGTCGTCGCGCGCGAGAACGAGACGGTGCGGTTGAGCTGCCGGCGCTAAGCGGCGTCAGACCACCGCGGCGCTGAACGGTTCCGGCCGCCGCGCAAGCAGGTCGGACAGCCGTTGCAGGCCCGCCTGCAAGCGCCCGCGGTCCTGGATGCTGCCCAGGGAGATCCGGATGGCATTCACGGATCCGCTGCCGGTGGCGAATGCCTCCGCCGGCGTGACCGCGATGCCCTCGCTGCCGGCCGCGCGCGCAAGCTGCGAGGCGGTCCAGTACGCCGGCAACTCGAGCCATACATGCAGGCCGTCGCCGCTGCCGCCGTACCGCCCCGCCAGGATATCCCGCGCCATTCGGTGGCGCAGGCGCGCTTCGTTGCGTACGCCTTCCAGCAAGGCGTCCGCCGAGCCGTCGAGGATCCACTGGGTGGCCAGTGCGGCCGTCAGCGGCGCGGCCATCAGCGCAAACGATCGTAGCGCAACGAGGAAACGTTCGCGTTCGTGCGGGTCGCGTATCAGCACGAAGGCGACACGCAGGCCCGGCGTCAGGCATTTCGACAGGGTCGAGATGTAGACCGCCTGTTCCGGGGCAAACGTGGCGACGGGCGGCGGGGCATCGGCAAGGCGCCAGTAGGGATCGTCCTCGACGATGCGTACATGGCAGCGCTGCGCGATGCCGGCGAGCGCCTTGCGCCGGCGTTCCGGCATGGTGGCGGCGGTCGGGTTCTGCAAGGTCGGATTGAGGTAGACCAGCCGGGGCTTGTGCCGGCGGCACGCTTCCTCGAGCATTCCGGGCACCATCCCGTGGCTGTCCGCTTCCACCGCCATGATCTGCCGGCCGAACTGGGTCGCCGCGGCGCGCAAGCCGGGATAACTCATTGGCTCCGCCAGGATGACATCGCCAGGTTCCGTCAGCGCCAGGATCAATGCGGCGATCGCCGCTTGCGCACCCGGGCAGACGACGACCTGGCGAGGATCCAGCTGTCCGAACATGGGTTCGAGCCATCTGGCGCCGGCCTTGCGGTCGGAGTCGCTGCCCCCGCCCAGGTGGTAAGTCATCAGCATTTCATTGTCTGCCCGCATCAGCACTTGCGCCAGACCCTGTTGCAACATGTCGTCGAAGTCCACGCCATCCGGTGGTGGCGGGGTGTTCATGCTCAGGTCGAGGATCGAGGTCAGTTCGACCTTCGGCGCCGCGACATACGTGCCTCGCGCGCCGCGGCCCTCCAGCAAGTTGCGGCGCCTGGCTTCGTCGTAGGCGCGCGTGACCGTCGTCAGGTCGACGTCCAGCTGTGCCGCCAACCGGCGCTGCGGGGGCAGGCGGTCGCCCGGTTTCAGCGCTCCGTCCGCCACCGCCGCCTGCAACGCATCCGCAATCTGCAGGAAACGGGGCCCTTTGTTCCCGGCCAGGCGCGGCATCCAGGTTGGCACATTTCCATCTTGCAGGGATTTTAACTGGGACATTTTGTCTCGATGTATGGAAATTGCTTTTAAGTAGAATGCCTCAGAACGTACAGCGACACCATCGTTGCATGGCGGGTGCTGGCGGTTTCTCCTCTTTGGAAATACGCAAAATCATGGATTGGATCCCACTCGTCTTCGTTGTGTTCAAGTTTCTCGTGTTAGGCACGGGCATGTTCTTCGCCATCAAATGGCATTACGACCAGGGGAAGAAGGGCAAGGCGGAGGAAGCGCGAGCGGTGCTGCGCACGAGCGGCATGGTGGCCGCGGTCTTCGTGCTGCTGGTCGTGGGCCTGGGGGTCGTTACTTTCGTCTTTGGCAGGATGCTCGGTTTGGACTTGGCCATCCCATGACTGCAAGGATCACCTAACCCGCCACCGTCAGCACGATCCCCATCTCGCGATACGGCCGCAGCACCTCCTCGCCGGTCGCCGCCGGCACCACGAGCCCGCTGACCTCGGACATCCCGACGATCCGGTACGGCGACGCCGTCGCCAGCTTTTCCGACGACGCCAGCACGACGGTCTCCGCTGCCGCGTGACATAGCGCGCGTTTGATGCAGGCCTCTTCGTAATCGCCGGTGGACAGCCCGCTCTCGGGGTGCACGCTCGTCACGCCCATGAAATAGATGTCGGCGCGGATCCGGGCGATGGCTTCCAGGGTTGCCGCACCCACGCCGACGGCCGAGTGGCGGAACAGGCGGCCGCCGAGCATGATGACCTCGATGTCCGGATGGTCCATCAATTCCATCGCGATGGAGGGGCTGTGCGTGACGACCGTCGCTCCCAGGCGCCGCGGCAGCGCGCGCACGAGTTGCGCGCACGTGGTGCCGCCGTCGACGAACACCACCTGGCCCGGTTGCACGAGCGCGGCGGCGGCGCGGCCGATGGCGGCCTTGTCGTCGGTGGCGATGCCGTGGCGCGTGGCGAAGTCCGCCAGCGCCGGGCTGGCGGGCAGGGCGCCGCCGTGGACGCGCTGCAGCAGCCCTTCCTTCGCCAGCTCGCGCAGGTCGCGCCGGACCGTGTCTTCCGATACGCCCAGTTCCGCGCTCATCTTCGTGGCGACGATCCGGCCGTCGCGCCGCAACACGTCCATCAGATATTGTTTTCGCTGGCTCGTCAGCATGCCATCCTTTCGCCGTGCTTGACTTTGCACGATACTGCACGATAGTTTACACGAACTTCAATGGCGGGAGAATATCGTGCAGGATCGTGTGGAAATCAGGCAGGTCGAGCTGCTGTCGGAGGATTGGGGGATCCTGAAAAGGACGACGTTCGCGCTGCGCACGGATGACGGCGGCTGGGACGTGCAGACCCGGGAAACCTATGACCGGGGCAATGGCGCGACGCTGCTGCTCTACAACCGTGTCCGCCGCACCGTCGTGCTGACGCGCCAGTTTCGCCTGCCCGCCTAAGTGAATGGCCACGACGGCTTCCTCGTCGAGGCGGCGGCCGGCCTGCTCGATGGCGCGAGCCCGGAAGAACGCATCCGCGCCGAAGTCGAAGAAGAGACGGGCTACCGCGTCGGCACCGTGCGCCGCCTGTGGGAAGCGTTCATGAGCCCCGGCAGCGTGACGGAGCGCCTGCACTTCTTCGTGGCGGAGTATGAGGCGCGCGACCGCGTGGGGCCCGGCGGCGGCGTGGCGGCGGAAGGCGAGCGGCTGGACGTGCTGGAGCTGGACATCGACGCGGCGCTTGCCATGATCGGCACGGGCATCGTCGACGGCAAGACGATCATGCTGCTGCAGCATGCGCAGCTGCAGCTGTTCGCGCCGCGCGGCATGATGATCCTGGTCGCGGGCCCGTACCGGTCCGGCACGGGAGGCGATCCGGATCGTATCGCGGCCAACGTCGCGGCGATGGAAGCGTGCGTGATGCCGCTGTACGAAGCGGGCCACCTGCCCGTGCTGGGCGAATGGCTCGCATTGCCGACGGTGCGGCTGGCGGGTTCGCGCGAGCCCGGCGACGCGGTATTCGACGCCGTCTTTCACCCGCACGCGCAGCGCCTGCTGGCGCGGTGCGACGCGGTGTTGCGCATCGGCGGCCCGTCGGCAGGGGCCGACCTGATGGTGGCAACGGCGCAGCAGCTGGGCAAGCGCGTGTACAGGGCATTGGAAGAGATTCCGCGCGCGCCCAGCCTTGGTACAATCGCATCACCATGAACAAGACTGCCATCTCCCTCGTGCTGGGCGCGACGCTGGTCGCATCGCTGTCCGCCTGCAGCAGCAAGACCTCGGCCAACGAAGAGAACTTCGGCCTCGCCGTCTCCCGGTACTTCGACAAGAAGGGCGAGATGTGCCTGGATCCCATCAAATGGCCGGTCGACGTGTACGACATCGACGTGCGCCAGCAGAAGCTGTACCCGGACAACGCGGCCGGCCAGATGTCGGCGCTGGAAGCGGTGGGCCTGGCCAGGGGCGAGGACGTGGAGCTGCCCGGCGCCGTCGTCGACGGCAAGGCGAACGCGGTGAAGGTCAGGCGCTACACGATGACGGACGCCGCCAAGCCCTACCTGAAGACGGCACCGGGCAAGCAGCCGCGCATCTGCTGGGGCCGCAAGTCGCTGAGCAAGGTAATCCGCTGGGCGGACCCGGCCAAGGTAGGCGACCACGAGGAAACCAGCGTGCTCTACACGTACAAGCTGGCGAATGTGGCCGACTGGGCCAGGAAGCCGCAGGTCAAGGAAGCGTTCCCCGAGCTGGGGCGGAACATCGACGGCGAGCGCTCCCAGAAGGAAAAGCTGTACGTCAAGCTGACGCCGAACGGCTGGGAAGCGTTGGGCCTGAACGACTGAGACCCACGTCGGCCTTGGCGGTGTCGGCTTCGCCAGCGTCAACTCTCAGCGTGCCGCATCCGGTAGCCGGCAATTCCATGTGCCGGCGCCAATTCTACGCGTCCCTCAGCGGAACATCGATCGCCTTCTCAAAGAATCCGGCTATCTGTCACAAATCGCCTTCGCATACCGTCTAACAGTTGAGGAAGACCTTTAGCGCGTGTTTCTTTAACTAATCGAAAGGCAAATCATGAAGATCGTCGTCATCGGCGGTACCGGGTTGATCGGCTCGAAGACTGTCGCCATTCTGCGCCAGGGCGGCCACGAGGTCGTCGCAGGCTCTCCCAAAAACGGTATCAACAGCATCACGGGCGAGGGGCTCCAGGAGGCCATGGCCGGCGCGCAAGTGGTGATTGACCTTGCCAATGCACCCTCATGGGACGATCAAGCGGTGTTGGAATTTTTCCAAACGTCCAGCCGCAACATTCTCGAGGCGGAAGCCGCGGCCAAGGTCCGGCACCATGTCGTGTTATCCATCGTTGGAACCGACCGGATGCCCGACAATGGTTATTTCCGCGCCAAGGTCGCGCAAGAGAAACTCATCGAGGCCTCCGGCACCCCTTACACCATTATCCGTTCGACCCAGTTCATGGAGTTTATCGGCGGCATTGCCGCTTCAAATACGGATGGGAACATAGTCAGGCTTGCGCCCGGCCTGTTCCAGCCCATCGCGTCGGACGATGTTGCTGCCATCGTTGCCGAGGTGGCGCTCGCAGCGCCGCGAAACGGCATTGTCGAGATCGCCGGCCCGGAACCAGCGCCGTTCAACCAATTCGTCGCCCGCTACCTGAAGGCGACCGGCGACTCGCACGAGGTGGTCAGCGACCCCGAGGCCCGGTACTTCGGCGGCCGCGTCGACGAACATTCGCTCGTGCCGTTGGGTGAGGCGCGCCTCGGCCGTATCGGTCTCGACGAATGGCTCCGCCACTCGAAGGCAGCGGCCTGATTTCACTCGCCGAAGGCGAAGAACGCCAAGGTGACCCTCGTCTACCAGCACGAGCTGCCGAACGTCCCCGGCAAGAGCATGAAGGGCGTGCTCGTCGAATACGGACCGGGCGGCTACTCGCCTGGTCACACGCATGCCAAGTCCGCCTTCATCTACGCGACTGTACTCGAGGGGGCGATCCGCAGTCAGGTCAACGATGGACCAGTGACCACCTACAAGGCCGGACAGAGCTTCTCCGAACTGCCCGGCGACCGTCACCGTGTCAGCGCCAATGCCAGCGAGACGAAGCCGGCCAGGCTACTTGCGGTATTCGTGGTGGACACGAACGAGATGGAACTGACGACCCCATTCGACTGAGGTTCAGAATGCGTTCGTGAGCCCCGTCAGCGGCGCAGCTGCGCGAGGATGCCCAGCGCGCCGCGCGCCATCTTCACGACCGACAGCGCCGACGTGGCAAGACCGGCCAGGCGCTTGCGGCGCATGAGGGCGAGTCCCAGCACGGCACCGGCCGCACCCAGCACGAGCTTGCGGTTGGCGGCGAGGTAACCCACGACCGGATGTCCGGCCAGCGCGTTCGACGGGCGCAGCGCCTTCAGCTCATAGGCGAGACCCACGCGCTGCTCGGCGCATTGTTCGATCAGGGCCGCGCGCCGGGCGGCGAGGTCAGGCTTGTTCATCGGTCGCCTCCGCATGATGTTGCGCCAGGCCGTGGCGCAGGTAATCGACATCGTTGCGCAGTTCGGCCAGCGTGGCCGAGAGCAGCGGCGCTTCGGCGTTCATGCTGGCGCGTACCTTCATCAGGATGATGCCGGCCAGCGCGCCGAACAGGATGGCCATGCCGCCGACGGCCTGCAGGCGGTACGTGTCCCAGAAGATGGCGATGACGAAGAGCGCGGCCAGCAGGAAGGCGCCGGCCGCGAGGAACACGGCCAGCAGGGTCCACGCGAGGTGGCCCAGCAGGCGGCGCGCGTCCTCCTGGAATTCGACCGCGGCCAGTTCCAGCCGCGTGCCCGCCATCGCGACGAGCGCCGCACCGATCCGGCCTGCCGCGGCGAAGACCCCCGCGACCATTACTTACGGGCGATCAGCATGCCGATCACGACACCGACGGCGGTGCCCAGGCCGACGGCCTTCCACGGATTCTCCTTGACGTATTCGTCGGTGGCCTTGGCGGCGACCTTGGCTTTTTCGACCGCGGCTTCTTCCAGGCGGACGATGTCTTCCTTGGCCTTGACCAGGGTGCGCTCGAACTTGACCTTGGCGGCCTTGAATTCTTCACCGGTCAGGTGGCCGCTGTGGCGCAGCCACGCTTCCGCGTCCTGGATGACGGTCTTCAGGTCGGACAGCAGCTGGTCGCGGGCGCCGGTCTGGGTCGGGATTTTTTCCATCATGGGGGGAACCTCTCGTTATGGGTTATTCAAGGGACAATATTATCCTAATGCATAGTCTAGCGCGACGCCAGCAAACACGGCCGCACCCAACCAGTTGTTGTGGTTGAAGGCGGCAAAACACTTCATGCGGTCGCGCCCGCGGATCAGGGTGTAGTGGTAGACGGCCATCCCGGCCGCGACGAGGATCCCCGCCACGAACCACCAGCGCAGGCCCAGCGACCAGCCGCACACGAGGTCGATGCCGAGCGTCGCCGCATAGCACACCATGATCGCGGCCACGTCGTAGCGGCCGAACGTGATGGCGGACGTGCGGATGCCGATCTTGAGGTCGTCGTCGCGGTCGACCATCGCATACTCGGTGTCGTAGGCCAGCGACCAGAACACGTTGGCGACCAGCAGCCACCATGCCACGGCCGGGACGTGGTTCTGCACGGCCGCGAATGCCATCGGGATGCCGAAGCCGAACGCGATGCCGAGGTAGGCCTGCGGCAGCGCGAAGAAGCGCTTGAAATACGGATAGCTGCCCGCGACGATGACGGCCACGACGGACAGCTGCTTCGTCAGCGCGTTCAGCGGCAGGATCAGCAGGAACGAGACGATCGCGAGCACGGCCGCCACCATCAGCGCCTCCCAGCCCTTGATGCGGCCGCTGGTCAGCGGACGGTCGACGGTGCGCTTGACGTGGCGGTCGAAGTCGCGGTCCGCGTAGTCGTTGATCGCGCAGCCGCCGGAGCGCATGAGCGCCGTGCCCACGATGAAGATGGCGAGGATCATCGGATCGGGATGGCCGCTCGATGCCATCCACAGGGCCCACAGCGTGGGCCACAGCAGCAGCAGGATGCCGATGGGCTTGTGGCCCCGGACCAGGCGGAAATAAAGCGCCAGCTTGTTCATGGTTCGTTCGAATTGAAAATCTGCAAGGTCAGGATTGTAGCCTGTCGGGGCGCGCCCGGCTGTACGGCGCAGGACGATACGATGCGGTCAATCGCACGTCGACGATGCACAAGGCATGGTGCGCGTGCGCGCTCTACGATGCCGGCTTCGGGACAAGGAGAATGCATATGCGGTTCTTGACGATGGTGCTGGCAGCTGGCATCGGACTTGGCAGTGGTGTGCCCGCCCAGGCGGTCGGGCAGGTGGAGCAGGGCGGATGGACGGAGGCGCGGTCGCTGCGCGAGCTCCCGGCCGGCATCCAGGCGTTGCTGGGCGTGGGACTCGGTCTCGCGGGCATCGCCGACCGGGGCGGCGATTTCAACGAGACCGACGCCATCGACGACAGCATGCCGCGCCGCCGCTTCGTGCTCGGGATCGTGAACGGCGGCACGGCGCTGGTCGCGCTGGAGCAGGGCGGCCGCGTCTATGCCGTGCGCGCCGTCGAATTCCGGCAGGAAGGCAGCACGTGGGAAGCGGTGCGGTGCGCGCCGCTGGACACGGTGCCGCTCCGGGGCACGGAACTGGTCGGCGCCCTGTCCGGGAAACATGCGGGGCCATGCGGCGCCGGCGGCATCCGGACGGACGACGCGGACGCGGCGCCCACCGTGGCCGCGCCGGTCCTGCCCGCGCGCGTCAGGCCGCGGCCTGGAGCGTGACCATGTCGACGCCCGGCAACCCGCAATCGGCCACGGCCTTGACGACGGCATCGATGGCCGCGCGGCGCGTAAAACTCTTGCGCCACACGATCACGACGCGGCGCGACGGGGCCGGGTCCTTGAACGGGACGAAGGTCAGCATGCCGTTCGGATCCTTCATGTCCGGCACGGACGCGCGCGGCAGCACGGTCAGGCCGATGCCGCTCGCGACCATGTGGCGGATCGTCTCCAGCGACGAGCCCTCGAACGTGCGCTGCATGCCGTTGCCCGGCGACGAAGAGAAGCGTGCCATCTCGGGGCAGACTTCGAGCACCTGGTCGCGGAAGCAGTGGCCGGTGCCCAGCAGCAGCATCGTCTCGCTCTTGAGGTCCTCGGCCGCGATCTCGGCGCGCGTCGCCCACGGGTGGTTCTTCGGCATCGCGACGACGAACGGTTCGTCGTACAGCGCCTGCACGGCCATGCCGTGTTCCGGCAGCGGCAGGGCCATGATCGCGGCGTCCAGCTCGCCCTGGCGCAGCAGGTCGAGCAGTTTCACGGTGAAATTCTCCTGCAGCACGAGCGGCATCTGCGGCACGTGCGCGATCAGGTTTTTCACGAGCGGCGGCAGCAGGTAAGGGCCCACCGTGTAGATCACGCCGAGGCGCAGCGGGCCGGACAGCGGGTCCTTGTTCTGCTTGGCCAATTCCTTGATGGCAGCCGTCTGCTCGAGCACGCGCTCGGCCTGGGCCACGATCTGCGCGCCGAGCGGCGTGACGGACACTTCCGAGCCGCCCCGTTCGAACAGCGTTACGCCGAGTTCGTCTTCGAGTTTCTTGATGGCGACGGACAGCGTGGGCTGGGCGACGAAGCAGGCTTCGGCCGCATGCCCGAAGTGCCGGGCGCGCGCGACGGCGACGATGTATTTCAGTTCGGTCAGTGTCATGGGATCGGAATGTTATTTGCCGGCCGTGTTCTCTAAGACACGTTTGCCTGCCTTTTGAGCAGTCTGTCACTATTTTACCGGTAAAGCCATGGATATAATGGCCGGGCAGGCGATGTTGCCTTGCGTTAATAGGAAGACATCCATGTCCTCGACCTTCGGCCCGGCGGAAGCCCAGGCCTATATGCACAAGCTGCTCACGGTCATGCACCAGCAGGGCGGCTCCGACCTGTTCATCTCGGCCGATTTCCCGCCCAGCATGAAGCACCAGGGCGCCATGAAACCCCTGAGCCAGCAGCGCCTGACGGGCGACATCACGCGCGCGCTGTCGCTGTCGCTGATGAACGAGCGCCAGCGGGCCGAGTTCGAGGCCGAGATGGAGTGCAATTTCGCCATTTCCCTGCCGGGCGTGTGCCGGTTCCGCGTGAACGTGTTCGTGCAACAGCAGAGCGTGGGCATGGTGGTGCGCACGATCGCATCGGAAATCCCGAACTTCGAAAAGCTCGACCTGCCCGAGGTTTTAAAGGACGTCGTGATGACGAAGCGGGGCCTCGTCCTCGTCGTCGGCGGCACGGGTTCCGGCAAGTCGACGACGCTGGCGGCGATGATCGATTACCGCAACAGCAACTCGGCCGGCCACATCATCACGGTCGAAGACCCCGTCGAATACGTCCACAAGAACAAGAACTGCCTCATCACGCACCGCGAGGTGGGCGTGGACACGCTGTCGTGGCACAACGCGCTGAAGAACACGCTGCGCCAGGCGCCGGACGTGATCCTGATCGGTGAGATCCGCGACACGGAAACGATGGAACACGCGATCGCGTTCGCCGAAACGGGTCACCTGTGCCTGGGGACGCTGCACGCGAACAATGCGAACCAGACGATGGACCGCATCATCAACTTCTTCCCGGAAGAGCGGAGGAACCAGTTGCTGATGGACTTGTCGTCGAACCTGCGCGCCATCGTGTCGCAGCGCCTGATCCGCACGGAAGATGGGAAGGGGCGCAAGGCCGCCATCGAGATCCTGCTGAACACGCCGACGATCGGCGAGATGATCCTGAAAGGCAATTTCCAGAACATCAAGGAGATCATGCACAAGTCGCGCGAGCTGGGCATGTGCACGTTCGACCAGGCGTTGTTCGAACTCTACAACAAGGGCTTCATCAGCTACGACGAAGCCATCCGCAACGCCGATTCCGCGAACGGCCTGCGCCTGCAGATCAAGCTGTCGGGCGAGAGGAAGGCGCCGGGCGAAGGCGGTGCGGCGAAACCGGCCGAGCTGTCGATGCTGGTGGACGAGCCGGAAGAGGAACCGCCGGCGGCAAGTTAAAATGCACGCCATGCCTACCTTCGAACAAAAACTCTGCACCCGCGCCACCTTGCCGCAACGCATCGCCGACCTGCCGAAACCGGTCGTGCTGACGAACGGCGTGTTCGACATCCTGCACCGCGGCCACGTGACGTATCTCGCCCAGGCCCGCGCACTGGGCGCGTCGCTCGTCGTTGCCGTCAACACGGACGCGTCCGTGAAACGCCTGGGCAAAGGCGACGACCGCCCGCTGAACACGCTGGCCGACCGCATGGCCGTGCTGGCCGCGCTGGAATCCGTCAGCCTCGTCGTGGAATTCGACGAGGACACGGCGCTGGAAGTCGTCCAGGAAGCCCGCCCCGACATCTATGCCAAGGGCGGCGACTACGTCATGAGCGACATCCCGGAAGGGAAGGAAGTGATCGCCTACGGCGGCAAGGCCGTCGCGATCGATTTCGCGCACGACCGCTCGACCACGAAGCTCGTCGCGAAGATCCGCCAATACGGCGGCTGATCGGGAACCTGCGCACGCGCGACATGGTCGAACGATGAGTATTCCGACCGGAGATACTCATGAAGCCGATGTTCGTCACGATGTTCGTCATCCTGATAGCAGGGACGTTGACCGCTTGCCAGTCCTGGCAGGCACGTGAGCCGGAGAACCCGCCGCCCCATCGCGGCGCGGGCATGGGCATGGGGGCGAGCGGCGGCGCGGGGTCGGGCACTGCCGCCGGTAGCGGTGAGCACATGGGCATGCAAGGCCACCAGGACATGTGCAGGCTGCATCAACAAATGATGAGCGCCCGCACGCCCGAAGAGCGCCAGGCCATGATGGAACAGGCCATGCCGGGGATGCCCAGGGAAGAGCGCGAGCGGCATCTGCAGATGATGCAGCAGATGTGCCCGATGTCTCGATGATGGGCGATCAGCCCCCGCCTGCGTACCCATTCTGCCGCCACGCCTCGTAGACGACCACGGCCACCGTGTTCGACAGGTTCAGGCTGCGGTTGCCCGGCATCATCGGCAGGCGGATGCGCTGGGCCGGCGGGAATGATTCGCGCAGGGCCGGATCCAGGCCGCGCGACTCGGCGCCGAACACGAACACATCGCCCGGACGGAATGCGGCATCCGAGAACGGCGAGGACCCGTGCGTCGTCATGGCGAACATGCGCGTGGGGTCCGGCTGCGTGTCGGCGAGGAATGCGTCCCAATTCTTGTGGACCTTCATCGTGGCGTAATCGTGATAGTCGAGGCCGGCGCGGCGCATCTTGGCATCGTCCAGCGGGAAGCCGAGCGGCTCGACCAGGTGCAGCTGCGCCCCCGTGTTCGCGCACAGGCGGATGACGTTGCCCGTGTTGGGCGGGATCTCGGGTTCGACCAGTACGACGTGAAACAAAATCAATCTCCTTGAGTTACGGGTGGGGCGGCGTGCGTGCGAATACCAGATTCGTCACGCGCGCCGCGCCGAACCGTTTAAAAGTGGCCGCCAGTTCGCCCAGCGTGTGGCCGCTCGTCATGACGTCGTCGACGAGGCCGACGTGGCGTCCTTCGACGAGGCCCGGGTCCTCGATGGCGAACGCGCCGCGCACGTTGCCCGCCCGCGCGCTCGGCGCCACGCCCGACTGGGCCGGCGTGTCGAGCGTGCGCAGCGCCAGCGCCGGATGACATGCTACCCCGAGCGCCGCCGCGAGGGGCCGCGCGATTTCCAGCGCCTGGTTGAAGCCGCGCTCCACGAGCCGGGCCGGACCCAGCGGGACGGGGCACAGAAAATCGGGCAGCGGCAGGCCGGGGCGGGCCAGCACGGCGTCGCGGATCTGGCGCGCGCACCACGGCGCGAGCGCGAGGCGGGCGCCGAATTTTAATTGAAGCACGAGCTGGTCGAGCGGAATTGCGTAATCGACGGCGGCCACGGTGGCGTCGAAGGCGGGTGGGGTGCTCAGGCAAGTGCCGCAGATGCCACCGTCGTCCCCGCGGAGGCGGGAGAGTGCACCCCGGCACTCTCCCCCCAATTTCGTATGCGTTTCCGGTAATTCAAACTTGGGCTCCCGCCTGCGCGGGAGCGACGGTCTGACCGCTAACGGATTCGCACATTGTCCGCAACGCATCCGTCGCACCCCCGCATACGCTTCCCGGCACGCTTCACACACGACATCGTCGCACCCACCCCCACACAGGGCGCACAGCGACGGCATCAGCGCGCGCAACCAATGTCGCAGGGACAAATAACGGGTCGTCATCGCAAGTTTTACCCATCATGTACACTCCCGCCATTATCCCATTCACCGCAGCCCCATCATGGTTTCACCCCAAGCCCCCTCGAAGATGAGCGCCCCGATCGACCCGGTCCGCGTGCGCCAGCTGTTCGCCGATCCCGCCCGGGTCGCCCCATCCGATTTCCTGCGGCGCGAGATCGCCAGCCGCATGTTCGACCGCCTGGCGCTCGTCAAGACGTCGCCGCGCCAGGTGCTCGATGCCGGCTGCGGCACCGGTATCGACATCGCCGAACTGCAGAAACGCTACCCGGCCGCGCAAGTGCTGGGCCTGGACGCCGTCCCGGCCATGCTGGCGACCGC
The DNA here is from genome assembly GCA_966211695.1 of uncultured Massilia sp. Taxonomy (GTDB): domain Bacteria; phylum Pseudomonadota; class Gammaproteobacteria; order Burkholderiales; family Burkholderiaceae_D; genus Telluria. The sequence continues at coordinate 54,001 of CBIHOW010000026.1, forward strand.
CGCGGCGGCCACGTCTGCTCCTCGCTCCCTGTTGAGCCGTTTGCTCCCGGCCAAAGCCGGCATCGATCTCGTTTGCGCCGACTTCGGTAACCTGCCGTTCGGCCCGAACTCGCTCGACCTGGTCTGGTCGAACCTCGCGTTGCACTGGCATCCTCAACCGGATCGCGTGTTCGCCGAGTGGCGTCGCGTGTTGCGCGTGGATGGTTTCCTGATGTTCTCGAATTTCGGTCCGGACACGTTCCGCGAACTGCGTGCCGCGTTCGCGGCGATGGACGAGACCCCGCACACATTGCCGTTCGTCGACATGCACGACTTCGGCGACCAGCTCGTGGAAGCGGGGTTCACGACGCCCGTCATGGACATGGAACAGATCACGGTGACGTACGACACGGCCGACAAGCTGCTGGCCGACGTACGCGCGTTCGGCGGCAACCCGCTGGCCACGCGCCGCCGCGGCCTCGTCGGCCGGGCGGCGTGGCAGCGCATGCGCGACGCGCTGGAGGCGGGGCGCCGCACGGACGGCAAGCTGGGCCTGACGTTCGAGGTCATCTATGGCCACGCGTTCCGGCCGGCGCCGAAGGTCACGGCCGCGGGCGAGGCGATCGTCCGGTTCCAGCCGCCCAGGCCACGGTAAGCGCCCATGCATCCTGTATACGATCGCGGTAATTTTCCTTGAATAAAAATTACCGCTTTCAGTATAATCAAACACACTTTTTTCGACTGGATCAAAAAAACGCTAAAAAATTAGGCAAAAGGCGTAGGGTCGAAGGGTAACTCGAACAGGCCGGCACAGGCCTGCGAGACCTGGAGGTTGGAGCATCACCCGGGGATGTTGGACAAGGTTTTGATGTCCCCCGCAAGCAAGGTTTCAAGGCATCGTCATCGAGGGGACCAATCGGTCCCGAGAGGACGGTGCCGCCCCGAAGCGTCCGCCGGCGCGACGGGATGCGGTTGCGTTTAGTTTAAAAAGGATTTCAGAACGGAAGTTGTCTTCCGTGGCTTCCTCCATGGCATCCATCGGAGGATCGCTTCCGTTCTAGAAATTTCTCTTCTAAAGGTGGTTGGGGACAACATGACATATGCAAAACGATTCAAAGCGTTGATGCTCGGTCTCGCAGTAGCGGCCAGCATCCCGGCGATGGCGGCTACCGAGCCCGTCATTACCGGTCGTCCGGTGGAACATCAGCTCAACATGCAGGCGCCCGTGACGGGCATTGCGGCCTATATCTATAGCCTGCATAACTGGATGATGGTGGTCTGCCTGGTCATCTTCATCGGCGTGTTCGGCGTCATGTTCTATTCGGTGTTCAAGCACCGCAAGTCCCTCGGCCACAAACCGGCCACCTTCCACGAATCCACCACGGTCGAGATCGCCTGGACCGTCGTACCGTTCCTGATCGTCATCGGCATGGCCCTGCCGGCCACGCACGCCGTCGTGCAGATGAAGGACACTTCCAACCCGGACCTGACCATCAAGGTCACCGGCATGCAGTGGAAATGGGGCTATGACTACCTGAAGGGCGAGGGTGAAGGCATCTCGTTCCTGCAGAACCTGGCCACGCCGCGCACGCAGGTGGGCGAGCCCGGTGTCGCACCGACCGAGAAGCGCACCGAGAACTACCTGCTCGAGGTCGACAATCCCGTCGTCGTCCCGGTCGGCAAGAAGGTCCGCCTCGTGCTGACCGCCAATGACGTGATCCACTCGTGGACCATCCCGGCCTTCGCCGTCAAGCAGGACGCCATCCCCGGCTTCGTGCGCGACACGTGGTTCAAGGCCGAACAGGTGGGCACGTACCGCGGCAACTGCGTCGAGCTGTGCGGCAAGGAACACGCGTTCATGCCGATCGTCGTGAAAGTCGTCTCCGGCGAAGACTACACCGCGTGGGTCAACGGCGAGAAGAAACGCATGGCCGCGCTGGCCGACGACCCGAACAAGGTCTGGACCATCGACGAGCTCAAGACGAAGGGCGAGAAAGTCTATGCGGCCAACTGCGTGGCCTGCCACCAGGCCAACGGCCAGGGCGTGCCGAGCGCGTTTGCCTCGCTGGTCGGTTCTCCGGTCGTACTCGGTCCCAAGGCCGAACAGATCGCCGTGCTGCTGAATGGCAAGCACAGCGGTAAGTATCCGTCGGCGATGCCGGCGTGGAAGCAGCTGTCGGATTCCGAGATCGCTTCCGTCATCACTTATACCCGCAACAACTGGACCAACAAGGCCGACGAGAACATCGTCCAGCCGTCCGAGGTCCTGGCTGCCCGCGGCAAATAAGGCAACGACAAGCAACAAGCGTTTGGATTACAGGGACCGGGCCGTACCGCGTCACCGCACCCACGGCCTTGCTGTCCCGCACGACTAGGATACTGACATGACTTCCAGCACACTCGATCACACTCACGATCATGGCCACGACCACGCGCACGACCACCCGGTCGGCGCACGCCGCTGGCTCTTCGCCACCAACCACAAGGACATCGGTACGCTGTACATGTGGTTCGCGTTCATCATGCTGCTCTCGGGCGGCGTGCTGGCGCTGATGATCCGCACCGAGCTGTTCCAGCCCGGCCTGCAGTTCTTCCGCCCCGAATTCTTCAACCAGCTGACCACCATGCACGGCATCGTGATGGTGTTCGGCGCGATCATGCCGGCGTTCGTCGGCTTCGCCAACTGGATGATCCCGCTGCAGATCGGCGCCTCCGACATGGCGTTCGCGCGCATGAACAACTTCTCGTTCTGGCTGCTGCCGCCGGCCGCGATCCTGCTGGCCGCGTCGTTCTTCGTCCCGGGCGGCGCCACCGCCGCCGGCTGGACGCTGTACGCGCCGCTGTCGACGCAGATGGGCCCCGGCATGGACATGGCGATCTTCGCCCTGCACATCATGGGCGCGTCGTCGATCATGGGTTCCATCAACATCATCGTCACGATCCTGAACATGCGCGCGCCGGGCCTGACCCTGATGAAGATGCCGATGTTCTGCTGGACCTGGCTGATCACCGCCTACCTGCTGATCGCCGTGATGCCCGTCCTCGCCGGCGCCATCACGATGACCCTGACCGACCGTCACTTCGGCACCTCGTTCTTCAACGCGGCCGGCGGCGGCGACCCGGTCATGTACCAGCACATCTTCTGGTTCTTCGGCCACCCCGAGGTCTACATCATGATCCTGCCGGCCTTCGGCATCGTCTCGCAGATCATCCCGGCCTTCGCCCGCAAGCCGCTGTTCGGCTACGCGTCGATGGTGTACGCGACCGCGTCGATCGCGATCCTGTCGTTCATCGTGTGGGCGCACCACATGTTCACCACCGGCATGCCGGTGACGAGCCAGCTGTTCTTCATGTACGCCACGATGCTGATCGCGGTGCCGACCGGCGTGAAAGTCTTTAACTGGGTCGCCACGATGTGGAAGGGCTCGATGACGTTCGAGACCCCGATGCTGTTCGCCGTCGGCTTCATCTTCGTGTTCACGATGGGCGGCTTCACGGGCCTGATCCTGGCCGTGACCCCGATCGACATCCAGGTGCAGGACACGTATTACGTCGTCGCCCACTTCCACTACGTGCTGGTCGCCGGCTCGCTGTTCGCCCTGTTCGCCGGCTTCTACTACTGGGCACCGAAGTGGACCGGCCACATGTATCCGGAAGGCCGCGGCAAGGCGCACTTCTGGCTGTCGCTGATCACCTTCAACATCACGTTCTTCCCGATGCACTTCCTGGGCCTGGCCGGCATGCCGCGTCGTTATGCCGACTACGCCGTGCAGTTCACGGACTTCAACCAGATCGTGTCGATCGGCGCGTTCGGCTTCGGCCTCTCGCAGGTGTACTTCCTGTTCTTCGTCGTGCTGCCGACCATCCGTGGCGGCAAGCCGGCCGAAGCGAAACCGTGGGAAGGCGCCGAGGGCCTGGAGTGGACCGTGCCGAGCCCGGCGCCGTTCCACACCTTCGAGACGCCGCCGCTGGTGAAGTGAGATCGCGATGGACGTCGACCGTTCGCAGCAGATCAGGAAGAACAACCGGCGCACGGCCCTGTGGCTGGCCGGGCTCGCGCTGTTCTTCTTCGTCCTGCTGTTCGTCAAGCGCCTGTGGCTGAACTGAGGTTGTCATGCAAGCGGAAACGAGTGCGGGCCGCCACGAAGACAGTGGCCGGCTGCGCCTGAATCGCACCACGCTGGTCAAGCTGGTCGTCGTCGCCGGCATCATGTTCGGCTTCGGCTATGCGCTGGTGCCGATCTACCGCCAGGTGTGCGAGGCGCTCGGCATCAACGTGCTCACGCAGAAGGACGGTACGGTGGCGGCTCCGGTGAACACCCAGGTGGACCTGGCGCGCACGATCACGGTGGAACTGGACGGCAACGCCCAGGGCCCGTGGCGCTTCCGCCCGACGCAGCGCAGCATCGACGTGCACCCGGGCGAGATGGCGACCGTCGTCTACGAAGTCGTGAACACGCAGGGCCGCACGGTGAAGGCGCAAGCCATCCCGAGCTACGCGCCGCAGTCCGCGACGCCGCATTTTAAAAAGGTCGAGTGCTTCTGTTTCAAGGAGCAGGTGCTGAAACCGCACGAGGCGCGCCAGATGCCGGTCGTGTTCTTCATCGACCCGGAGCTGCCGCGCGAAGTGAAGAACATCACGCTGTCGTACACGTTCTTTGAAATCGGTGGCGCCGTGACGGCGCAACAACAATGGCCAACGACGACCAACGCGAACCCGTAAAAACCGCGTCGTTCGGCGCCACGATGAAGGCCGTGTTCTGGTCGTTCTTCGGCGTACGCAAGCGCCGGGACTACGAGCACGACGCGGCCAACCTGAACCCGATCCACGTGATCGTGGGCGGGCTGATCGGGGTGGCGCTGTTCATCGGCATCCTGGTGGTCGTCGTGCGCATGGTCGTCGCAAAAAGTTAAAACATATAAGCACTACGAAAGCAGGGAAGTACCCGAAATTCGAAACAATGCTTGATTGAGGAGATATACATGAGTTCGCCCCATTCCGCGCCGTACTATTTCATCCCCGGCCCATCGCGCTGGCCGATGGCTGCCGGCATCTCGATGCTGGTCACGATGGCCGGCGCTTCCGGCTGGGTCAACGGCACCGCCTGGGGACCCGGCGTGTGCACGGCCGGCATCGTCGCCATGCTGATCGTGCTGTATAACTGGTTCGGCGACGCCATCGGCGAGTCGGAATCGGGCAAGTACGGCGAGCGCATCGACCTGTCCTACCGCTGGTCGATGAGCTGGTTCATCTTTTCCGAGGTGATGTTCTTCGGCGCCTTCTTCGGCGCGCTGTTCTACGCCCGTGCGATCTCGATGCCGTGGCTGTCCGACCTCGACCACAAGGTCATCTGGCCGGACTACTCGGGCCACTGGGGCAATATCGGCCCGGCCGGCACCGTGGAGCAGTTCAGCACCATGGGCCCGTTCCCGATCCCGACCATCAACACGGCACTGCTGCTGACGTCGGGCGTGACCCTGACGATCGCCCACCACGCGCTGCGCGCCGGCCACCGCGCCCGCACGGCGCTGTTCCTGTTCGCGACGATCCTGCTGGGCGCGATCTTCATGGGCTTCCAGGCGTATGAATACCACCATGCGTACACCGAACTGAACCTGAAGCTGACCTCGGGCATCTACGGCTCGACGTTCTTCATGCTCACGGGCTTCCACGGCTTCCACGTGACGATGGGTGCGATCATGCTGTCCGTCGTGCTGTACCGCGTGCTGCGCGGGCACTTCACGCCGGAGCATCACTTCGCGTTCGAAGGCGCCGCGTGGTACTGGCACTTCGTCGACGTCGTGTGGCTGGGGCTGTACGTGGTCGTGTACTGGCTGTAATCGCTTGCTTCAAAACCGTATGTAAGGCGTCGTCCCCGCGGAGGCGGGGATCCAATTTTGCCAGCGTTATCGGCAGCTCAAACTTGGGTCCCCGCCTGCGCGGGGACGACGTTTACAAGGTGCAGGCCAAACGGATTAATGCAGTCCTTTCGGCTGTATCCACCCCATCTTGTACGAGAACAGCACCAGCAAGAACAGCGTGATCGACAGCCCGACCCGCATCGCCAGCGCCTGCACGGTGCGGTTGCTGCGGCCCTTGTCGCGCATCAGGAAGAACAGGGCGGAGGCGAGGCTGCCGATGATGAGCACGAAGGCGATGGCGACGACGGTTTTCATGGGCGGCCGGTAGCGTTGTTTGGGTGATACGATCATTGTATGCGACTGCGCTTCCGTTTCCGAACCATTCCTTTTGTTGCGACGCTCGTGCTGGTGACGCTCGGTATCCTGCTCGGCAACTGGCAGGTGCGCCGCGCGGCGGAGAAGACGGCGCTGCAGGCCCGGCTCACGCAGCGTTCGGCGTTGCCGCCGCTCGTGCTGGACGGGAAGCCGGTCGATCCCCCCGCCGTGGAATATCGCCGTGTCATTGTGACCGGAGAATTCGTCCCCAACTGGCCGCTGTTCCTCGACAACCGGCCGTTCGAAGGCCGCACCGGATTCATTGTGCTGATGCCGTTTAAAATAGCGGGTGTCGATGATGTCGTCCTCGTCGCGCGCGGCTGGGCGCCGCGCGATCCGGCCGTGCACGACCGCGTGCCGCACGTGGCCACGCCGGGCGGCCGCACGACCATCGAAGGCCTGGCCGTGCTGCACCCGGCCCGCGTGATGGAGCTCGGCAAGGCGCCGCCGCCCCGGCCCGGCGCCATCGTCCAGAACGTCGACCCGGCCGGCTTCGCCCAGGCCAGCGGCCTGCGCACGCTGCCCGTGCTGGTCGAGCAGACGAACGCTGACGGTACGGATCTCATCCGCAAATGGCCGGCCCCGGCCGTCGACGTCGACCGCAACAAGGGCTATGCCTTCCAGTGGTATGCGCTGGCGGCGATGGCCTTTCTATTTTTTGTGATAACAGGATTTCGAAGTGGAACCAAACAAGCTGGCTGAACCGGCAATCGACACCAAGCGCGCCCGCAAGCGCGGCCGCTGGATGCTGTGGCTGGTGCTGCTCGTGTGCGCATCGCCGATGATCGCGTCGTACTTCACCTATTACGTCATCAAGCCCGAAAAGCGCAACAACTACGGCACCCTGATCGACCAGCGCGCCCATCCGGTGCCCGCGATGGCCACGACGACCCTGGACGGGCGCCCGCAGGCGCTGGAACAGTTCAAGGGCAAGTGGGTCATGTTGATGGTCGGGTCGGGCGCCTGCCCGGACGTGTGCCAGAAGCAGTTGTTCGCGATGCGCCAGCTGCGCCTGATGCAGGGCAAGGAAGCCGACCGCATCGAGCGCGTCTGGCTCATCACCGACAAGGAACCGCTGGACACGATCATCATCCGCGAATACGACGGCACCCACATGCTGCGCGCCGACGCGGCGACGGTCGCGTCCTGGCTGCCGACCGATAGCGGCACGACGCCGGCCGACCACCTCTACATGATCGACCCGCTGGGCCATTTGATGATGCGCTTCCCGAAGGATCCGCAGCTGCAGGAAGTGCGCAAGGTGTACAAGGACATCAACAAGCTGTTGAAGGCGTCGTCCGTCGGCTAATCGGGTAGAGCGCAATGGAAGTTTCGAATTTCATCCTGCTGGCCCTGACCGGCATCCTGGCGGCCAGCGTGCCGCTCGCGCTCGTGTGGACGGCCACCGGCACCCACAAATACCGCAAGCTGGCGTGGGTGATCGCGTTCTTCACGTTCGACCTGATCGTGTTCGGCGGTTTCACGCGCCTGACGGATTCCGGCCTCGGCTGCCCGGACTGGCCCGGCTGCTACGGCGAAGCGAATCCGTTCCTCGCGCACGAACACATCGCCGCGGCCGAGGCGCTGATGCCCACCGGTCCCGTGACGAAAGTGAAAGCATGGATCGAGATGATCCACCGCTTCCTCGCGATGGGCATCGGCTTCCTGATCATCGGGCTGATGGTCGCGTCGTGGCTGGAATGGCGCAAGGCACGGGCGCGCGGCGCGCGGCCCACGCACGGCCCCGCGTTGCCGACCCTGCTGTTCCTGTGGGTGTGCGTGCAGGGCGCGTTCGGCGCCTGGACCGTCACCCTGAAACTGCAGCCGGTCATCGTGACCTTGCACCTGCTGTTCGGCCTGACCCTGCTGGCGCTGGCCGTCTGGCTGGCCGGGCGCGAGGACAACCTGCTGGCCCCGCTGCCGGCCGCGCCGGCGCCCATGCTGCGCAAGCTGCGTCCGCTGGCGTGGCTGTCCGGCGCCGTCCTGCTGGTCCAGCTGGCGCTGGGCGGGTGGGTGAGTACCAATTACGCGACACTGGCGTGCAGCGATTTCCCGCTTTGTAATGGACAAATTGTCCCAGAGATGGATTGGCAACATGGCTTCACCTTGTGGCGCGAGCTGGGCAAGACGGCGGCCGGGCATTACCTGCCGTTTTCCGCGCTGACGGCGATCCACTGGGTGCACCGCAACTTCGCGCTCGTCGTCGTGCTCGTGCTGGGCTATACGGCGTGGCGCGCGTGGCGTCTGCCGGGCCTGCACGGGACGGCGCGCAACCTCGTGCTGGTGCTTGTCGCCCAGGCAACGACGGGCATCGCGACGGTGTTCCTGAACTTTCCGTTGCCGATCGCCGTGCTCCACAACGCGGGGGCAGCTGGCCTCGTCCTTCTGGTGACCATGTTAAACTACAAGGTACAGTATCAACTCGAGCTGGCGCTGCGCAGTCCACGACGTGAGGCGGCGACGTCCGCGAGCCACCCATGATTACCCAAACCGCCATCCACAAACCGCCCAGCCGCGCCGCCCAGTACTGGGCGCTGACCAAGCCGCGCGTCACGCAGCTGGCCGTCTTCTGCGCCGTGATCGGCATGTTCCTCGCCACCGACGGTTTTCCGGGCTGGCACGTGCTCGTCTGGGGCACGATCGGCATCTGGCTGCTGGCCGGCGCCGCGTTCGCCGTCAACTGCCTGATCGAGGCGGAAGTCGACGCCCGCATGGCCCGCACGGCGCGCCGCGCCACCGCGATGGGCGAGCTGTCGACCACGCAGGTCCTGATCTTCTCCGCCATCATCGGCGGTGCCGGCATGGGCATCCTGTACACGATGATCAATCCGCTGACGATGTGGCTCACGTTCGTCACGTTCGTCGGTTATGCGCTGATCTACACGGTCCTGCTGAAGCCGAACACGCCGCAGAACATCGTCATCGGCGGCCTGTCCGGCGCGATGCCGCCGGCCCTCGGCTGGGCCGCCGTCGCGGGCGAGGTGCCGATGCAGGCCTGGCTGCTCGTACTGATCATCTTCGTCTGGACGCCGCCGCATTTCTGGGCATTGGCCATGTACCGCCGCGACGACTACGTGCGTTCCGGCCTGCCGATGCTGCCCGTCACGCACGGCATGCAGTACACGGGCCAGCAGGTATGGCTGTATTCCGTCGCGCTGGCGGCCTGCACCCTGTTCCCGTTCGCCGTCGGCATGAGCGGCGTCGTGTACCTCGCGGCCGCCATCGTCCTGAACGCGATCTTCCTGCGCTACGGCTGGATGATCCACAAGCACTACAGCGACCAGGTCGCGCGCAAGGCGTTCGCCTGGTCCATCGTCTACCTGTCGCTGCTGTTCGCCGCGCTGCTCGTCGACCACTACGTGAAACACTACCTGCCGATCTGATGATGAAAAAACTGCTGCCCCTGCTTGTCGCCGCCTGCGCGCTGACCGTCTCCCTCGCCGCATGCGACAAACTGCCGGGCAAGCAGAAGGAATCCTTCCAGAACACGGACGTCACGGGCCTCGATTACGCGAAAGGCTTCGCGCTGACCGACCACACCGGCAAGCCGCGCACGCTGGCGGACTTCAAGGGCAAGGCCGTCGTCGTCTTCTTCGGCTACACGCAATGCCCGGACGTGTGCCCGACCACGATGGCGGAAATGGCCACCGTGATGCAGAAACTGGGACCGCTCGCCGACCAGGTGCAGGTGCTGTTCATCACCCTCGACCCCGAGCGCGACACGCAGGAACTGCTGGCCAACTACGTGCCCGCGTTCGACAAGCGCTTCATCGGCCTGCGCGGCACGCTTGACCAGACGGCGAAGACGGCCAAGGAATTCAAGGTGTTCTATTCGAAGGTGCCGGGCACGGACCCGGGCAGCTACACGATCGACCACACGGCCGGCAGCTACGTCTTCGACCGCGACGGCCGCCTGCGCCTGTTCATCCGCCATGGCCAGGGTCCCGATCCCATCGTGCACGATCTCCGTCAGTTGCTCTCCTGATGGACAAGCGACCGGGTCGGAACTACACGCGCGCCGGCGCCGTCATCCTGCTGACGCTCGGCTGTCTCTACGTCCTGCAACCCTTCCTGGCCGCGATCCTGTTCGCGGCCGCCGTCGTCATCTCGTCCTGGCCCCTGTACCAGCGCCTGCTGCTGCGCCTGCGCGGCCGGCGCACGCTTGCCGCGCTGACGATGACCCTGAGCCTGACGCTGCTCGTGATCATCCCGCTGGCGCTCGTCGCGTACAACCTCGCGGACAACGTCGCGTCGTCGTTCGACCAGATCCGCGCCGCGCTGAACCACGGTGAACTGCTGCCGCCCGCGTGGATCCGCGACATCCCGCTCGTCGGCGACCAGCTGGATAACTACCTGCGCCAACTGGTCGCCAGCCGCGACCGCATGATGGAACTGGCGCGGCGCATGGTCGAACCGGCGCGGCACGCGCTGCTGTCCGGCGGGATCATGCTGGGTGCCGGTGTCGCGCAGATGAGCCTTGCCGCGTTCGTCAGCTTCTTCTTCTATCGCGACGGCGAAGCGCTGATGGCCGTCATCGGCACGGCCATGCGCCGCATCATGGACGAGGAGGCGGAAGCCGTCGCGGACATCGTCAGCCAGACCGTGCGCGGCGTGATGTACGGCCTGCTCGGCACGGCGCTGGCGCAGGCGCTCGTCGCGGCGCTGGGCTTTTTCATCGCGGGCGTGCCCGCGGTGCCGCTGCTGTCGGTGCTCGTGTTCGTGTCCTCCCTGATTCCCGTCGGGCCGCCCATCGTGTGGGGCGGGGCGGCCGTGTGGCTGTTCGCGCAGGGCGAGACGGGGTGGGCCATCTTCATGCTCGTGTGGGGCTTCTTCCTGATCAGCGGCGTCGACAACGTCGTGCGCCCGATGCTGATCAGCCGCGGCTCCAGCCTGCCGTTCCTGCTCACGCTCCTCGGCGTGCTGGGCGGCGTGATCGCGTTCGGCTTCGTCGGCATGTTCATCGGGCCCACGCTGCTCGCGGTGGGCTACTCGCTGATGAGCGGGTGGACCCATACGAAGGATCCGATCGTCAGGCAGAACGGCAACGGCGTCTAGCGGGAGCGGAATCCTTGCATCAGATTTCCTTGTGGAAATGATACGATATTTCGTTAGTCACGCTGTTGATTAATGGACTATTAACGCTCGTCTCGTACATACACAATTGTTCGATCCACTACGGTTACCGGGCCACCGGGACCTTCTCGAACAAAAACGGAGACGACGATGCAACTGAAAAAGACGCTGGCCCTGACGCTGGGCCTGCTGTTCTCGCTGGGCGCGAACGCTGAGACATACCGCTGGGATAACGTTGCAATGGGCAGTGGCGGTTTTGTCAGCGGTATCATCCCGAGTAAACTCGAGCGCGGCGTGATCTACGCCCGCACCGACGTGGGCGGTTCCTACCGCTGGGATGTCCAGAATGAACGCTGGATCCCGCTGACGGACTGGATCAGCGAAGCAAATACCGGCCTGATGGGCGTCGAGTCGATCGCGGTCGACCCGCGCAACGCGGGTACCGTCTACATGCTGGCGGGCACGAGCTACTTCAGCAACGGCAAGACCGTGATCATGCGCTCCACCGACTACGGCGAGCATTTCGACCTGGTCGACGTGACGGCCCAGTTCAAGGCCCACGGCAATGGCATGGGCCGTTCGAATGGCGAACGACTGCAGGTCGACCCGGGTTCGAGCAACGTCCTGTTCGTCGGTACGCGCGACAATGGCCTGTTCAAGAGTGTCGATTCGGGCGCGACCTGGACTCACGTGAACGGGCTGAACGTGGCCTCGACGCCCAACGGCAACGGCATCAGCTTCGTGCTGCTCGACCCGACCAGCGTCAGTGGCGGGACGGCCAAGCGCATCTTCGTCGGCGTGTCGCGTTACGGCTCGGTCGGACCCAACCTGTACATGAGCAAGGACGGCGGCGTCACCTTCGCCCCGGTCGCGGGTGCGCCGGCGAACCTGATGCCGCAGCGCGCGGCATTGACGAACAAGGGCCGCCTGTACCTGACCTACGCCAACGGCGCCGGACCGCACGGCCAGAGCGACAGCGAGCCGATGACCACGGGCCAGGTCTGGGAATACAACATGGTTGGCGGCGCCTGGACCAACATCACGCCGGCCGGCATGACCAATGCGTTCGCCGGCATCAGCGTCGACCCGACCAATCCGAAGCACCTGATCGCGTCGACCACCAACATGTACTGGCTGCAGCACAGGAACCCGGACGGGTACGGCGACCACATCTTCACCTCCTACGACGCCGGCCGCTCCTGGGTCGACCTGATGCAACGCGGGATGGAGATCGACCCGAACGGCATCGACTGGGTCAAGGAATCGTCGATCCACTGGGCCGGTGACGTCGAGTTCGACCCGTTCGATCCGAAGACCGCGTGGGTGATCTCGGGTAACGGCGTGTTCCGGACCACCGATCTCGACGCAACGACGAGCGTCTGGAAGTTCGACGTGAAAGGCATGGAAGAGACCGGTTCGTTCGCCGCCGAGGCCATCCCGGGCGGCCCGTTCGTGTCCGTCATCGGCGACTACGACGGCTTCACCCAGCCCGATCCGTCCCAGTACACCCTGCGCCATTCCCCGGGCGTCGGCACGACGACCGGCCTGGCCGTTGCCCCGCTGGCGACGCAGGTGATGGCGCGGGTCGGCTCGAACGCCATGTACATCTCGACCAATACGGGCGCAAGCTGGCAAAAGGCGCCGACCATGAACGGCAAGTTCGGCAACCTGGCGCTGTCGGCCGACGGCGCCGTGCTGCTGCACAGCCCGGAAGGCTCGACCACCACGTATCGCTCGACCGACTTCGGCGCCAACTGGACGCCGGTGGCCGGCTTGTCCGTAAAGGACGCCTATCCGGTCGCCGACCGGGTCAACCCGGCCAAGTTCTATGTTTACGACATCAGCACGGGCAAGATGCTGGTCAGCACCGACGGCGGCGTGTCGTTCAACGCCATGGCCACCCTGCCGGCCGGCGGCAACAGCCTTGTGCGTGCCACGCCCGGCATCGAGGGCGATGTGTGGGTCTGCGTGGGTTCGAAGGGCATCTCCCATTCGACCGATTCGGGCGCTACGTTCACCAGCGTCGGCGGGATCAGCTCCTGCGGCACCATGGGTCTGGGCAAGGAAGCGCCTGGCGCCAGCTATCCGACCCTCTATATGTGGGGTACGGTGGGCACGTCGCGCGGCCTGTTGCGCTCGATCGACAAGGGCGCCCACTGGGACCGCGTCAATGACGACGCCCATCAATACGGCGGCACGCTGGGACGCTGGGTCACCGGCGACATGAACACGTATGGCCTGGTCTACATGAGCACCAACGGCCGCGGCATCGCCTACGGCAAGATCGACGCGAGCGGCGACGTGCAAGTGGTGCCGCAAGTTCCGGTCAAGCCGGCGCCCACTGCCGTGTGCACGTACCAACTCTCCAACACCTGGTGGGGCGGCGGCATCGCCACTGTCTCGATCACCAACCAGGGCACGGAGACGCTGCATGGCTGGGAAGTGTCCTGGACCTACAGCGACGGCACGTTCGTGTCGGGCAGCGCGTGGAACGGGGTCGTGACGGGCAGCGCGCCGACGTTCACCGCTTCGGACGGCGGTGGCTGGAACAAGGACATCGGTCCTGGCGGGACGGCCTCGCTCGGCTTCGTCATCGCGGGCCAGGACGCGCTGAACGCGAATATCCCGAAAGTGACCGGCGACATCTGCAAATAACGCACCCTGACACAGCAAAGGACCATCCCATGAAAAAGACTCTGTTCGCACTGATCGCCAGCGCCAGCCTGATGCTGGCCGGCGCCGCCCACGCCGGCGTCGTCGGCTTCGAGAACGTGGCCACGGACGGCGATTTCGCCGGCCTGAGCGACATCAATCCGTACGCCGGCCTGACCTTCAGCGACGACTGGTATGCCGGCGACACCGGCATCGACGGCTACGGCAACGGCGCCCACGGCGGCACGCATTTCGCCGTGAACGGCTTCGGCACCGATGGCGTCACCATCGGCAGTGCCACGCCGTTCAATTTTGCCGGCGCGTGGTTCGCGGCGCCGGATGGTGCCGCGGACAAGGCGTCGTGGATCGCGATCTCCGCCTACGACGCCGGCAACAACCTGATCGGCACGACGGGTCCGGTCGCGATCGGCAGCAGCTACGTGTGGGCGGCCGCGGCATTCGACAACGTGTCGTCGCTGACCATCACGCGCGATACCGGCTGGTTCGTCATGGACGACTTCACCACCGTCGCTTCCGCTCCCCCCAGCGGCACGGTGCCCGAGCCGGCCAGCCCGCTGGTGCTCGGCCTGGGCGCGTTCGCCCTGATCCTGGGGCGTGCACGTCACGTCCGTCATTGAATCGTCAGGCCGGCACGGCGTGCCGGTTCCATAGATGCCCGCCCAGCACGGCGAGCGCGCCGAGCCCCGCCCACGCGAGGCTCGACGCTATCGTCGCATTGCCGTGGAAGCCCACGATGTCCGCCCACGCGCCGCGGCTCACGTTGACGCTCACGTACAGCCCGAACAGGAACAGTGCGAGGAACGTACGCGACGTGCCGCTCGTGCGGCCCGAGAAGCTCGCGAACGCGGCCAGCGCGAACACGCCGGACAACAGGGCAGCGGCGCGCAGCGGGTCCGCCACGGCCAGGTGCAGCATGGCGCCGCCCGTGAACATCAGCCCGAGCACGAGGCTCGCGAGGAACTGGCGCCAGTAGCGGCGCGCGGCGCCGCCGGGGACGGCCGCGCCCATGCCCGCCAGCGCGGCATCGCCGTCGCGCGTGGACAAGTCGCTCACGAGGATGCCCCAGTACGCGACGCAGGCGAGCGCGAACGACGCCAGCGCCTCCACGCCGAGTACCAGCGCAGGCACCTGGACCGCCAGCAGCAGCGCGATCGCGGATGGGGATGCGGCCAGGGTCAGTGCCACGTCGGCCAGTGCCTGGCCCCCGATGCCGGGCACGCGCGCGGCGAGCCCGAACAGCGGCGCGGCGAGGCGGGCGAGGGGACGCAGCCAGCCGTCGACGACGGCCAGCGGCGAGCGGCGGGCGCGCGCCTTGCCGGGCTTGACGCGGTCCGGGGAAAAGCGATGGAACAGCGGCAGCGCGAGCAGCAGCGGGACGAGGGCCAGCAGCGCCGCCAGGCAGCGCGCGCCGGCGATGGATGCCGTCCACACCCACGTCGGGAGCGTCAGCGGCGCCTTGTGCGGATCGAAATCGGCGATGCCGATCATCAGGCTGTCGTTGATGTCGACGTGGGTCCCGAGGGCCGTGACGATGGCGCTCATCCCCGTGAAATCGAACGGGATGACGGCCGGGGCATGACCTTCCGTGACGACGGGCAGCAGCGCCATCTGGCCGACCCAGACGAAGACGTACAGCAGGTCTCCCTTCTTTCCCATCAGCGGCGCCCAGGCGTCGAACAGGGTCGCGCAGCTGGCCGTGAACAGGATCATCGGACCCAGCACGAGTGCATGGGTCTGCAGGTAGACGAGCGGTTCGATGGGCCCGTCGCCGCGCACGGCGTGGCACAGCAGCACGGTGGCCATGAAGGCAGCGACGAGCGCCGCCAGGTACAGCACGTCTCCGCACCAGCGTCCGAGGACGAACAGCGCGCCGCCGTTGCCGCTCGCGCCGATCACGGCGCCGGTGCCGCTGCGCAGGTCGTCCGCCACGCGTCCGCGCAGCAGGTAGAAGCCGGCCAGCGTCAGCAGCAAGGTCGCCAGCGCCGCGCTGCCCAGCGCCATGGCGGAACTCGTGTACAGCACGCGCGCGCCGCGGACCGCGATCAGGGTCTGGCCGTCGGCCGGGTCGGAGATCATCATCCAGCTGAGCGCCACGACGGCGAGCAGCGTGACGAGCGTGGACAGCCGGCGCAGCCGCACGCGCGCTTCCAGCAGCGCCAGCGTGCGGACGGTGTGGAGCGTCGCGTTCATGCCGCTTCCTTCACGGCATAGCGCTGCGCCATCAGCGCTTCTTCCAGGCTCGGTTCGCACGGCTGCGCGCCGGCGCAGGGCGGGGTCGGATGGGCGATGCGCAAGCTGACCCGCTCGCCCTGGCGCAGGGCCTGCAGCACGTGCGTCGTTGTCCGCAGCAGCTCGTATTCGTCGGCCGCCACGCTGGCCGACCACACCTGGCCGCGCGCGCGGCCGAGGATGGCGTCCGGCGTATCGCACGCGACCAGGCGGCCGCTGCGCATGATCGCCAACCGGCCCGCGATGCTCTCGACGTCGGACACGATGTGCGTGGAGATGATGACGAGTTTATTGAAACCCAGGTCGGCCAGCAGGTTGCGGAAGCGCAGGCGCTCTTCCGGATCGAGGCCGGCCGTCGGTTCGTCGACGACGAGGATGTCCGGATCGTTCAGCAGCGCCTGCGCGATGCCCAGGCGGCGCAGCATGCCGCCCGAGAACGTGCTGGCCATGCGGTGGGCCTGGTCGTGCAGGTTGACGAGTTCCAGCAGGCGGCGGATGCGCGCCGGGTCACGCACGCCCTTCAGCGCCGCGAAGTAGCGCATGAATTCGAGCGCCGTCACGTTGCGGTAGACGCCGAAGTCCTGCGGCAGGTAGCCCAGCCGGTTGCGGATCGCGTCGGGCTTCGCGACGACGTCGGTGCCGTCGAACAGGATGCGGCCGCCGCTCGGCTTCGTCAGCGTGGCGATCATCTGCATCAGCGTCGTCTTGCCCGCGCCGTTGTGGCCGATCAGGCCGACGACGCCCGGTTCGAGGCGCAGCGAGACGTCGGCGACGGCCGTGACGTGCTTGCCGAAGGTCTTGGTGACGTTGTGCAGTTCCAGCATGGCGGGCTTTCTATAGTGGCGATGCTGCCACTGTAGACCTGCCCGGATCAGCGTGCGCCGGCCGTGCGATGGAATGCTTTATTCACGGTATGAGCGGTCGTCCAGCGTGCCCGCAGCCGCATGAACGGCGTTTCCACGCAGCGGTACAACACCCAGCCGCCGGCGATGCCCGCGGCCATGACCGCCAAGACGGTGACCGGTGCGCCCGCGTCGACGTGCAGCCGCTCCAGGTGCGGCCGCAGCGCCATGAACACGGGCTTGTGCACGAGGTAGACGGCGTACGACCACAGCGCCAGCTGCGACGCGCCGGGGATGCCGATGCGGTTCAGGATGCAGGCGGAGGACAGCGCCGCGCACGTCAGCAGGGCGAAGCCGATCGCCAGCAGCGAGAAGCCGAGCGTGGACGTCACGGACGTCGCCGGCCAGTCGAGGTGGATGCACGTCAGGACGCCGATGCTGAGCGCGAGGCCCGCCGCGCACAGTGCGTTCGCGCGGCGCAGCAGGTGCGCGAATGCGTGCGGATGGAAGTTGCGCAGCAGGGCGATGGCGACGCCGGGCAGCAGCTCGTCGGCGCGGCAGAAGCTCGAATAATAGACCTCGGCCGCGAAGGCATCGTGCCCCTGCAGCGCGTATGCCGCGGCGCGCGTGGCCATGCCCGCCGCGATGCCGCCCACCAGCAGGCCCCACGCCAGCCGCACGGGAAAGCCGAGGCGCGCGAGCGCCAGCACGACGAGGGGCAGCAGCAAATAAAACTGCTCCTCGATGCACAGCGACCAGGAATGCGTGAACGTCTGGCCGTACGCGAGGCCGAAGTTCTGCGTGAACGTCAGGAAGCGCCACGGCGCCGCCATGCCGGAACCGCCGAGCGGCGGGCCGGGGAACAACCAGTACACGGCCAGCACGACGTAGTAATTGGGCAGCGTGCGCAGCAGGCGGCGCACGAAGAAGGTCTTCAGCGCCAGTGCTTCTCCCCGCGCGGCGGGCGCCAGCAGCTGGTTGCCGATCAGGTAGCCGCTCAGCACGAAGAACAGGTCGACGCCGGCCCAGCCGACCTGGCCGACGACGCCGAACGTGGGCGCGCGGCTGACGAAGCCCATGTAATGGCTCATCAGGACGAGGAGGATCGCGGCGGCGCGCAGCAGGTCCAGGCCGCGCAGGCGTGCGGTCGAAGCAGGTTGGGTCATGGATGCGTATGAAGGGTAAGCGCCGGCAGGCCGAGGAGCGACGTGTCGACGGATCGATCATTCTAGCCCGCCTCAACGATGGACGGAATACAGCATGGCGAAGATTTTCCAGCCGTCGCCCGTACGCACGCGCTGCCGCGTCGACGGCACCCAGCGCTGCGCCTCAGGCCAGCAGCCTGGCGAGCGCCGCGCATGCGGCCTGCGCGCGCTCGGGCGGCACGTTGGTCACGCCCAGCAGCAGGCCGCCGGGCGCATTGTCCTTCCGTGCGCGCCACCACGACAGGGCCGACGGCGCGAGGCCCGCCGTGCGTGCCCGCGCGGCGAGCGCGGCATCGTCGACGCCGTCCGCCAGCGGCAGCAGCACGGACAGGCCGGCCTCCGCATGCGCCAGGCCGAGTGCGCGCAGGCAGGCGCACAACGCGGCGCGGCGCTCGGCGTAGACGCGCTTCATGTGGCGCAGGTGGCGCAGGTAGTGGCCATCGCGCAGGAATTCCTCGATGGCGAACTGGATCGCGGGCGCGGGCGCGGCCGCGGCGACATCGGCCACGTCGGCGACGGCGGGCGCCAGCGCGGGCGGCACGACGAGGAAGGCGACGCGCAGCGCCGGGACGATCGTCTTGCTGAAGGTGCCGATGTGCAGCACTCGGCCGGAACGGTCGCGCGCCGCCAGCGCCGGCG
The DNA here is from genome assembly GCA_966211695.1 of uncultured Massilia sp. Lineage (GTDB taxonomy): Bacteria > Pseudomonadota > Gammaproteobacteria > Burkholderiales > Burkholderiaceae_D > Telluria. The sequence goes on from CBIHOW010000026.1 coordinate 72,878, forward strand.
TGGCGCGCGCCTGCAGCTGGAGTTCGCCCAGGTAGTCGTCCTCGACGATCCAGGCGCCACGTGCCGCGGCCCAGTCGAGCAGCGCATGCCGGCGTGCCAGCGACAGGGTCATCCCCAGGGGCGCCTGCTGTCCCGGCGTGACGACGGCCAGCGCCGCGTCGGGAGAGGACGCGATGCCCGCCGCCACGTCGAGCCCTTCGGCATCGACGGGCACCGGAGAGGGCGTCACGCCGAACTGCGCGAGCACGGCGCGCGCCGATGCATAGCCGGGATCCTCGACCCACGCGGTGCATCCGTCCAGGCGCAGCGCGCGCAGCGCGAGGCCGAGCGCGGCGGCGTGGCCGCTCGCGATGAACACCTGCGATGGATGACAGGCGATGCCGCGCGCGATGCCGAGGTAGGCCGCGATGGCCGCGCGCAGCACCGGTTCGCCGCGCGGATCGGGATAGCCCAGCGGCTGCGCGGCCGCGGCGCGTGCCGCACGGCCCATGATGCGCGACCACGTCTTGAACGGGAACACGTCCTGGCCCGGCACGCCGACCTGGAACGGGACGGGGGCGGCGAGGCGCGCCGGTGGCGCCGCCGGACGTTTGGGCGCGGTGCCCGCACGCACCGCCTGCTTCGCCACGCGCGTGCCGGCCGCGCCGGCGGTGACGACGAGCTGCTGGTCGCGCAGGCTGTCGTATGCGGCGCGCACCGTGCCGCGCGCGACGCCCAGCTGCACGGCCAGGTCGTGCCAGGACGGCAGCCGGGCGCCGGGAGCCAGGCGGCCGTCGTGGATGGCGGCGCCGATCGCGGCGGCGATCTGGCCGGCGAGCGGCGTGCGTGCGCCGCGGTCGATGCGTATCGAAAGGTCCATGCGCTGAATGGTACATGGATTCATGCAATTCTTGCGTCTTTTACCTGATCCAAGCGGTGGCTACGATGAAAGCCTCATCCACCGTCACCCTGAAGGATCCCATGACACTCATCCACCTCATCACCGCCTTCGCGACCGCGCTGTTCGCCTGTGCGACCTGTGGCGCCGCCGACGACGGCGCCGGCCGCGCCGCGCAAGCCGGTCAAGCGTTGATCGGCCAGCCGGCACCGGCCGCCATCCTGCGCACGCTCGACGGCGGCACCATCGACCTCGCCACCCGCTACGGCAGGAAGCCCGTCTACCTGAAGTTCTGGGCCACGTGGTGTGCGCCGTGCCTGCAACAGATGCCGGGCTTCGAACGCATTTACCGGCAGTACGGCAAGCGCATCGACGTCATTGGCGTCAATGCGGGCTACAGCGACACCGAAGCCGAGGTGCGCGCCTACCGCGCCCGCAACGGCCTCACGATGCCGATCGCGCTCGACGACGGCAGCCTGGGACGCCGCCTGAATCTGCGCGTGACGCCGCAGCACGTGCTGATCGGCGCCGATGGCCGCATCGCGTACGTGGGCCATCTCGACGACGCGGCCCTGCATGCGGCGCTCGACCGGGCCGCGCAAGGCAAGGTCGCGGCGACGCCCGCGCAACCGGCCGTGCTGGCGCCGCACGCGCAGGCGGCGCGCGTGTTCCGTGTCGGCGACAAGGTCGACGGCGTCGACCTTCCGGCCGGCGCGGCCGGCAAGCCGCGCGCGCTCGTGTTCTTTTCACCGTGGTGCGAGACGTATCTGCGCGAGACCCGTCCCGCCACCGCGCAGGCGTGCCGGCGCGTTCGGGAAGAGGCGACGCGCCTGATGAAGCGGGGCGGCGTGGACTGGCTGGCCGTCGCGGCGCCGCTGTGGACGTCGAGCCCTGAACTGGCGGCCTATGCCAGGGCGCATCCCGGCACGCCGCCGGTCGCGCTCGATCGCGACGGCGCCGCGTTCGCGGCCTTCGGCATCCGCGCCATCCCGAGCGTCGTGCTGCTCGATGCGGAGGGCCGCGTGGCGCGTGTGCTGGGACCGGAAGAACGCGGGCTCGACGCGGCGCTGCGCGCGCTGCAGCAAGGGGAGGGGCGATGATGAAGAAGAGCGATCTCGCGTGCCTGACGGCGCTGGCCGCATTGTGGGGCGCCTCCTACCTGTTCATGCGCATCTGCGCCGGCGAGTTCGGCGCGATGACCCTGGCCGGCGCCCGCGCCGCCATCGCCGCCGTGTTGCTGTTGCCGCTGCTTGGCGGGAACTGGAGCGCGCTGCGCCGGCACTGGAAGCCGGTGCTGGTCGTGGGCCTGACGAATTCCGCGCTGCCGTTCGCGCTGTTCGCGCTGGCGGCGCTGGGCATCAACGCGAGCCTGTCCGCCATCTTCAACGCGGCCACGCCGCTGTACGCCGCAGTCATTGGGCGCGTGTGGCTGGGCGAGCCGATCGCCCGCTTGCGCGCCGCCGGGCTGGCGCTCGGCTTTTGCGGCGTCGTGTGGCTCGCGGCGGACGGCGCCGGTTTCAAGCCGGGCGCAGGCGGCGCCGATACCGGATGGGCGGTGCTGGCCTGCGTGGCGGCCACGATGCTGTACGCGTTTTCCGCCCACTTCAGCAAGCGTTATCTCGCCGCCGTGCCGCCGCTGGCCGTCGCCGCCGGCAGCCAGCTGGCCGCGGCGCTCATGCTGGCGCCGGCAGCAATGGCCCTGCATCCGCAGACACTCCCTTCGCTGCGGGCGTGGGGTGGGCTGCTGTGCCTTGGCGCGCTCTGCACGGCACTCGCATACGTGCTGTTCTTCCGCTTGATCGCCCGCGTCGGCGCGGCGAAGACGATGGCCGTGCCGTTCCTCGTGCCCGCGTTCGGTGTGCTGTGGGGCGTGCTGTTCCTCGGCGAGACCTTTACGGCGGCGATGGCGGCCGGCAGCGCCCTGATCGTGCTGGGGACGGCGCTGGCGACCGGCGTCGTCAACCCTGCGCGGCCGCCAGCAGCGCATCCGCTTCCGCAGCCCGGCGCGCGGCCGGACGCGAACTGACGCGGTCGATGTAGGCCATGATCTCGGGCAGCTCCGGCACCAGCTTGAACATCGTGGCCCAGCCGAGCGAGATGCCCCACAGGACGTCGGCGGCCGAGAAGCGTTCGCCCAGCAGGTACGGGCCCGCGCGCAGCCGGGCCGTCAACGTGGCGAGCATCGTGTCGAAGTCGCCGTACGGGCACATCATCGGCGGCGTGGGCTCGCGCTTCATGGCCAGGTCGGTGATCGCCGGCTCGAACGACGATCCGTAGAACGCGAGCCAGCGCAGGTAAGGACCGCGCAGCGGATCGCCGAGCGCGGGCGCGAGACCGGCTTGCGGGAACAGGTCGGCCAGGTAGATGAAGACGGCCGGCTGCTCCGTGACGAGGGCGTCGCCGTGGCGGATGGCCGGGACCTTGCCCATCGGGTTGATGGCAAGGTAGTCGGGCGCGCGCTGCTCGTTCTTCTTGAGATCCAGCACGTGCAGGTCGTACGGTGCGCCGAGTTCTTCGAGCAGGATGCGGGCCGCGCCGGAGCGCGAATTCGGGGCGTGGAACAGGGTCAGGTTCATGGGGGCCTCGTGATGACGATGAGCCGACAGCTTAGGCGTCGCGCCTGCCGCGGTATTGTAAAAACGCGCGCTAGAATGACGCGATGAACACACCACCCACTGTCACGGACCGCGCCAAGGGCGTGGTCGCACCGGCCCTCGCCGGCAAGATGTTCCGGCTCGGCCGCTACCTGCCGCCACCCGATCTGGCGCCGTTCCTCGATCACTACTGGATCGTCGAGTGGGACTTGCAGGGACGCCCGCCGTACACGCAGCGCACCTTGCCTTACCCGTGCGTGCACGTCGTGTTCGACCGCGCCCGCACGGGCATCTGGGGCCTGACGACGGGCTCGTTCGATTACGAGTTGAAGGACGCGGGCAAGGTGTGCGGCCTGCGCTTCCGGGCCGGCGCCTTCCGCGGTTTTCTGGGCCGGCCGCTGCACACGATCACGGACAAGGTACTGTCCCTGTCCGACGTGTTCCCGTGGGACGAGGCGGCCGCTCAGGATGCCGTGCTGGGTACGCCGGACGATACCGCGATGATCGAGGCGGCGGGGGCGCTGCTGCGCACGGTGCTGCCCGCGCCCGATCCGCAGGTCGAGCGCATCGCGGCCATCCTGCGCGCGGTGGAATCGACGCCCGGGCTGACGCAGGTGGAGGAACTGGCCGCGATGGCGCGCATCAGCGTGCGCAGCCTGCAGCAGCTGTTCAGCGAGTACGTCGGCGTGAGCCCGAAATGGGTGATCCGACGCTTCCGGCTGCATGAGGCGGCGGACCGTCTCGCACAGGGTGCCGACGTGGATCTGGCCGCGTTGGCGCAGGGACTCGGTTATTTCGACCAGGCGCATTTCACGTCGGATTTCCGGCGGCTCGTGGGCAAGTCGCCGGGGCGGTATCGGGAAG
>CBIHOW010000027.1:0-77043 GCA_966211695.1 uncultured Massilia sp.
CTCAGATCGTCAATCCCATCTTCCCCCAGTAACCGCGTAGAACCAAAAAAAAGCCGGCTTGGGGCCGGCTTTGCGATTCAAGCCACCTTGGCCTTGTCCGCAATCAGGCGTTCGTATTTCGCCTGGAGTTGTTCGCGCGTTTCGCGCCATTCGGGATTGAACGGAATGCAGGCGACCGGGCACACCTGCTGGCATTGCGGCTCATCGAAATGGCCGACGCATTCCGTGCATTTGTGCGGATCGATCTGGTAGAACTCCGCGCCCATCGAAATCGCTTCGTTCGGGCACTCGGGCTCGCACACGTCGCAATTGATGCAGTCGTCGGTAATCAGTAATGCCATGACTGGATATGACCTCAGGCTTTCGGTGCGGCCGCCATGTCGGCGATTTTCTTTTGCAGCCAGCGGTCGACCGAGGGGAACACGAATTTGGATACGTCGCCGCCCAGCATCGCGATCTCGCGCACGATGGTGCCGGAGATGAACTGGTACTGGTCGGACGGCGTCAGGAACAGGGTTTCGACGTCGGGCAGCAGGTAGCGGTTCATGCCCGCCATCTGGAACTCGTATTCGAAGTCGGACACGGCGCGCAGGCCGCGCACGATCACCCGTGCATCGTGCTGGCGGACGAAATCCTTGAGCAGGCCGGAAAAGCTTTCGACCTTCACGTTCGGATAATGGCCCAGCACTTCGTTGGCGATTTCCAGGCGCTCGGCGAGCGAGAAGAAGGGGCGCTTGTTCTTGCTGTCGGCGACCCCGACCACCAGGGTGTCGAACAGACCCGATGCGCGACGCACCAAATCCTCGTGGCCGCGCGTAAGCGGATCGAAAGTTCCTGGATAAACGGCTACAACCATTGCGGCTCCCTGGAGAATGCACCTGAATAGACGCGCATTATGCCTGAAATTTCGGCAGCCGCCCCGGGGTGGGGCGCTCTTTGCTTATCGATTAGGCAGTTTTACCCAGAAAAGCGGTGTTTTAATGCAACTTTAGCAGGTGGTAGTGCACCATGCCGGCCTTGTCGGCGCGGACCAGTTGCCAGGGCTGCAGCCACTCGGGCGTGTCATCGTCCGCTTCCTCCGTCTCCGGGAACGGCAGGCGTTCGCCCGATTCGGCATACACGAGACCGCCTTCGTTCAGCAGTTGCGCGCAGAGCGGCAGGGCCTGGATCAGGAAATCCTGCTGGTATGGCGGATCGAGGAAGATCACGTCGAAGCGCTGGCCGCGCTGGATGCAGTCGCGCGCCACGGCCAGGGCATCGGCGCGCAGCACGCGCACGTTGTCCGCCTTGAGCTTGTCCTTGATCAGTTCGAGCTGGCGCACGACGGGGCCGACCGTGTCGATCATCGTGACGGACCGCGCGCCGCGGCTGGCCGCCTCGAAGCCGAGGGCGCCGCTGCCGGCGAACAGGTCGAGGCAGTCGGCGTGGTCCCAGTCGCCCGTCATCTGGTGGTTGATCCAGTTGAAGACGGTTTCGCGGACGCGGTCGGGCGTGGGACGCAGGCCTAGCGCATCGAGGACGGGAAGCGGCGTGCGCTTCCAGGCGCCGCCGATGATACGGACTTGCTGCGGCGGGCCCGGACGGCGGGCGTAGGTAGGGGCGGACTTCTTTTTTTGCATGGGCGGGAATATAGCATCTTATCTCCCGCTAGCCAGTGCATTGAAATCGTTGATCCACCCTTGCATGCGTTTCTGCGCATGGGCTTTCTGGTCCGGCGTGGTCAGGCGGATCGCCGTCAAAATGAACTTCGACGTGTTGTCGACATAGGCGTCGAAGAAGGCCTTGCGCTCCGGCGCTTCCATGCGGTCGAAGAAGTCGCGCAGCAGGTCGTGGATCGCCGACATCGTCTGTTCCTTGTTCAGCTTATCCTTTTGGATACGCTGCAGCAGCGCGATGATTTTTTTCTGGCGCAGCATGCGTTCCTGCAGCCAGATCTCGTTGTCGAGCGGGCGTGCGTCGGACGCTTTGCGCAATGCCGCTTCCTGGTCGCGGCTGAAACTGCCGAACCACAATTCCAGCTGTTCCATCGCCTTTTTATAGCGGGCCTTGTGCTGGTCCTCGACACTGCCGCTCATGAATTTCTTGCGGAAGTCTTCGTTATTCTTTGCGAATTTCTTTTCTATGCGCGCGATCTGGTCCGGCTTGATCGACATCGCCAGGTCGGCCAGATCCGGCAGCGCCTTAAAGGCCAGCAATTCCGTTCGCGCCTTGATGTCGCGGTAGTCGGACAGCAGTTCGTCCTGCGTGACATTGCCGTCGCCGAGCTGGCGCTGCATCTTGGTCAGCAGGCCGGCGTAATCGCGCAGCTGCGTCGTGCGGTGCCACTGGAACAGGTTGTCGATATCTTTCTTGACCCAGTCGGTCTGGTCGCTGTCGAGGTCGAGATACGCGTTCAACCACCAGTACAGCAGCGTGTCACCGTGGTTATAGGTGAACCGGATCGTGCTGCAGGCGCTCAGCAGCGCCACGAAGGCGATCAGGAACAGCATGCGTGCCCGGAGGAACACGGTAGGGGGCGTGTTAAACTTTTTCATCTTTTTTAACTCGTTTTGAGAACGGCCTATGAACGTAGTCATCCTCGCCGCCGGCATGGGAAAGCGCATGCAATCCGCACTGCCGAAAGTCTTGCATCCACTGGCCGGCAAGCCGTTGTTGCAACATGTTATCGATACGGCGCGCAGCCTGAACCCGAGTAAATTATGCGTGATTTACGGGCACGGCGGCGCAGCGGTGCCGAGTGCGGTTCAAGCCTGGTCGACCCAGGGCGGCGTCGCGATCGACACGGCCCTGCAGGAACCGCAACTGGGCACCGGCCACGCCGTGATGCAGGCCCTGCCGCAGATCGACGAGAACGCGCCGACGCTCGTCCTGTACGGCGATGTGCCGCTGACGACGGCCGCCTCGCTGCGTCGCCTCGTCGAAGCCGCCGGCGACGACAAGCTGGCCATCCTCACCGTCGAACAGGCGAACCCGTTCGGCCTGGGCCGCATCGTCCGCGAGAACGGCAACATCGTGCGCATCGTCGAAGAGAAGGATGCGAACGAGGCCGAACGTGCGATCAAGGAAATCAACAGCGGCATCATGGTGATTCCGACCCGTCACCTGACGACCTGGCTCGGCTCGTTGAAGAACAACAACGCCCAGGGCGAATACTACCTGACCGACATCGTCGCGCAAGCCGTCGCGGCCGGCGTACCGGTCGTGTCGGCCCAGCCGTCCGCCGAATGGGAAGTGGCCGGCGTGAACAGCAAGGTGCAACTGGCCGAGCTCGAGCGCCGTCACCAGCTGAACATCGCCACCGCCCTCCTCGAAAAGGGCGTGACCCTGATGGATCCGGCGCGCATCGACGTGCGCGGCGAACTCGTCTGCGGACGCGACGTCACCATCGACGTCGGTTGCGTGTTCGAAGGCCGCGTGGTCATCGGCGACGGCGTGACGATCGGCGCCCACAGCGTGCTCGTGAACGCGACCGTCGCCGCAGGCGCCCAGATCAAGCCGTTCTGCCACCTGGAAGACGCCGTCGTGGGCGAAAAATCCGTCATCGGCCCGTATGCGCGCCTGCGTCCGGGCACGGAACTGGGCGAAGACGTCCACGTGGGCAATTTCGTCGAGATCAAGAACAGCAAGGTCGCCGCACACAGCAAGGCAAACCACCTGGCCTATGTGGGCGATGCCGATGTCGGTTCACGTGTGAACATTGGCGCGGGCGCCATCACGTGCAATTACGATGGCGCCAACAAGTTCCGCACCATCATCGAAGACGAAGCCTTCATCGGCAGCGACAGCCAGCTGGTGGCGCCGGTCACGGTCGGCAAGGGCGCGACGATCGGTGCCGGCACCACGCTGACCAAGGATGCACCGGCCGGCAAGCTGACGATCTCGCGTCCGAAGCAGTTGACGATCGAAAACTGGAAGCGTCCGGTCAAGGTCAAGAAATAAGCTGTCCACCGCCTACGCACAGGTAGTCCACGGCATAGTCACAGGGTAATCACAGCCTGGTCCACTGCCTGTGCACAGGGATGTCAACCGACCGTCCACAACATCATCCACAGAGTCATCCACAGGCCCGCCGCGTTCTCCCGGCGGGCCTGATCGTTTCAGAAACCCGGTGAAATACGCATCTGGCGGGAGATGGCGCCTCAGGCGTGCCGATGCGCCAGGGTCAAGCGCACAGAGTTATCCACAGGCTCTCAGATGGCGATACGCGTTTCGAATTTGCTGCGGAATGTGGAAAAGTAGGCTTTGACGTTGCGCACATTGCTGTGCGTGGTGAACAGGCGATGCGCCAGGGCGTGATACGCCGGCATGTCGGCCACCTGCACGACGAGCACGAAATCCGGCCCGGGCGACACGCGGTAGCACTGCAGCACGGCCGCCTCGTCCGCCACCACCCTCTCGAACTCCGCCATGCGGTCGGCGGCCTGCACGTCCAGCGTGATCTCGACGATGGCGGACAGGCGCGCGCCGACCTTGTCCGGCGCGACGATCGCGACTTGCCGTTCGATAACACCGTTTTGCCTGAGCTGTTTGACACGGCGCAGGCAAGTCGGCGGCGAGATGTGTACCAATTCCGCCAATTCCGCATTGGTCTGCGAGGCATCAACCTGCAGGATGTTCAGGATGCGACGATCCAAATCGTCGAGGATTGGGTCTTCATGCGCCATATAAGCAAAATATTTCGAGAAAAATGAAAGGATATTTCATGTCGAATGTGTCGTGAAATTATCTATCAAAATGGCGTGCACTTAGAAAGCATATTTCGTTTCCTCTCCTCTACAGTGCATGCATTCATCGATTTCGGAGGTTTTCCATGTGTGGCATCGTCGGCGCAGTCGCGCAGCGCAACATCACCCCAGTGCTCATCGAAGGTCTGAAGCGTCTCGAATACCGCGGCTATGATTCCTGCGGCGTGGCGCTGCACGTGGACGGCCGGCTGGCGCGCTCGCGCAGCACGTCGCGCGTGGCCGATCTGGAAACGCAAATCCAGGAAACCCACCTGCAAGGTTTTACGGGCATCGCCCACACCCGCTGGGCGACGCACGGCGCACCGGCCACCAAGAATGCCCACCCGCACTTTTCGCCGAACGGCGACGACGCGCGCATTGCCCTCGTCCACAACGGCATCATCGAGAACCACGACGAGCTGCGCGCCGAACTGACCGGCCTGGGCTACGTGTTCCAGAGCCAGACCGACACCGAGGTGATCGCGCACCTGGTCGACCACATGTACAACGGCGACCTGTTCGACACCGTGCAGCAGGCCGTCAAGCGCCTGCACGGCGCGTACGCGATCGCCGTGTTCTGCCGCGAAGAGCCGCACCGCGTCGTGGCCGCCCGCCAGGGCTCGCCGCTGATCGTCGGCCTGGGCAAGGGCGAAAACTTCGTCGCCTCCGACGCGATGGCGCTGGCCGGCACCACCGACCAGATCATCTACCTGGAGGAAGGCGACGTCGTCGACCTGCAACTGGCCCGCTACTGGATCGTCGATGCGGAAGGCCGTCCGGCCGAGCGCGAAGTCAAGACGGTGCACGCGCATACCGGCGCCGCCGAGCTGGGCCCGTACCGCCACTACATGCAGAAGGAAATCTTCGAACAACCGCGCGTCGTGGGCGACACGCTCGAAGGCGTGACGGGCATCATGCCGGAACTGTTCGGCGACCAGGCCTTCCGCGTGTTCAAGGAAATCGACCGCGTGCTGATCCTGGCCTGCGGCACCAGCTACTACGCGGGCCTGACGGCCAAGTACTGGATCGAGTCGGTGGCCAAGCTGCCGGTGAACGTCGAGATCGCCAGCGAATACCGCTACCGCGACAGCGTCCCGCACCCGAACACCCTCGTCGTGACGATCTCGCAGTCCGGCGAAACGGCCGACACGCTGGCCGCGCTGAAGCATGCGCGCAGCCTCGGCATGACGAACACGCTGACGATCTGCAACGTCTCCACCAGCGCGATGGTGCGCGAGTGCAAGCTGGCGTACATCACCCGCGCCGGCGTCGAAGTGGGCGTCGCGTCGACGAAGGCCTTCACCACCCAGCTGGCAGCGCTGTTCCTGCTGACCTTGACGCTGGCCCAGGTCAACGGCCGCCTGACCGACGAGCAGGAAGCGAACTACCTGAAGCAGATGCGCCACCTGCCGGTCGCGCTGTCGTCCGTGCTGGCGCTGGAGCCGCAGGTGATCGCGTGGGCCGAGGAATTCGCCCGCAAGGAAAACGCCCTGTTCCTGGGCCGCGGCATCCACTACCCGATCGCCCTGGAAGGCGCGCTGAAGCTGAAGGAAATCTCGTACATCCACGCCGAAGCCTACCCGGCCGGCGAGCTGAAGCACGGCCCGCTGGCGCTGGTGACGGAAGAGATGCCGGTGGTGACGATCGCCCCGAACGATGCCCTGCTGGAAAAGCTGAAGTCGAACATGCAGGAAGTGCGCGCCCGCGGCGGCCAGCTGTACGTGTTCGCCGACGTCGACACCCAGATCACGTCGAGCGAAGGCCTGCACGTGATCCGCCTGCCGGAGCACTACGGCCTGCTGTCGCCGATCCTGCACGTGGCGGCGCTGCAGCTGCTGGCGTATCACACGGCGCTGGCGCGCGGGACGGACGTGGACAAGCCGCGTAACCTGGCGAAGTCCGTTACCGTTGAATAAGGGGCTCGAGCCAACGGCACAGGTGTGGCGAACTCATAAAGTTCGCCACAACTAAAAAAGTCTGCCACAACAAGTCAGAAGAACCGGCCCTTCACCCTGCAGCGTCCGCTTTGGTACCGGATATTGCCTGTCGTGATATTGCGTGAACATTGCAGCTTAGCAAAATGCTATGCTCGATCCCAACGTTTATCACATATGTACAGGCACACATGCGCCACCTCCCACACCTCTTCGCAACCGTACTGACGGATCTTCGCTCGCGCCCGTCCCGCGGCAAGCCAGGTCCTTTGCGAATGACCCGGATGGCGTCAGCCGTCACCGTCGCCGGCCTGTTGGCAACAGCCTCCGCGCACGCCGCCCCGCCGCTTCCGCCGGAGGTGTTCTTCGGCGCGCCCGACATCAAAGAGGCCGAGCTCTCGCCTTCGGGCAAGCGACTGGCCATCACGTCGGCCAAGGGCGCCAAGCGCGTCGGTCTTATCGTGCTCGACCTGGGGGCGGGAGGGAAGATCACGCGGCTGGTGCAAGCACCGAAGGAGGACGTGGTCGACGTTCACTGGGTCAACGACGACCGGCTGATCTTCAGCTATGCGGATCTCAATGGAGAGCACTATCAGGCGCCCGGCCTGTTCGCCATCAACGCGGATGGGAGCGCTTTCAAGCAGATCGTCGGACGCCAGAGCCGTTTCGGGATCAACAAGGGTGCGCCCGACTACAGCTTGCTGGACTGGACCTATCGCCTGCGTCACGTGCCTGCCGTGCGACCCGGTGAAGCGGCCGAGGAGGTGCTGCTGGCCGACTACGACCATGGCGCCCAGACGCTGACGTGGGTCGACACCCGCACCAACATGACACGGCGCGTCGCCACCAAGGCGCCGGGCGACAATATCCAGTGGCTGCTCGACGCGCACGGCGAACCGCGCGCCACGGTAACGTTCAAGAACGACCGCGTACAGGCTTACTGGCTCAAGCCCGGCGGCACGGAGTGGGAACAACTGTATGACACGCCGGTCCTGAAGCAGCCTTTCCGGTTGGCGGGCGTCGACAGCAGCGGCGCGCTGTATGTCACCCACGTGCCCAAGGGCGGCGCCCAGTATGTTCTGACGCGCTACGACGCCGCAGCCAAGGCCCCCGCCGCGTCCGCGGTGGTGGCAACGCCGGGCTTCGATTTCGCCGGTGATTTCATCAAGGAGGGGGACGTCACGCTGGGCGTGCGCGTGGACCCGGATGGCGAGACCACGGTCTGGCTGGACCCGCGCATGGCCAAGTTCCAGCAAGAGGTGGACAAGCGCATACCGGGTCTGATCAACCGTATCTCCTGCCGTCGCTGCGGGGAGGCCGACATGGTGGCCCTCGTGAATTCCTTCAACGACCATGACCCCGGAACGCTCCGGATTTTCCAGGCCCAGCCGCCCGCGGGCGAGCCCCACTGGCAGTCCATCGGCCGAATTCGCGAGGCGGTCGTGCCGGACCGGATGGCCGCGATGGACTTTCAGACCATCAAGGCCCGGGATGGACGCGACCTGCCGGTCTGGATCACACGTGCCGGCGAGGCCAAAGGTCCGCGTCCGGCCGTCGTGATGGTGCACGGTGGCCCTTGGATGCGCGGCAACAACTGGCGCTGGCATGAATGGGGACAGTTCCTGGCTTCGCGCGGCTATGTCGTCATCGAGCCCGAATTCCGGGGCAGCACCGGCTACGGCGAGGAGCATTTCCGCGCAGGACTCAAGCAGTGGGGCCTGGCGATGCAGGACGACGTGACCGACGCACTGCGCTGGGCACAAAAACAGGGCCTGGCAAGCGACAAGGCCTGCATCGTCGGCGGCAGTTACGGCGGCTACAGTACGCTGATGGGACTGGCCAAGGATCCCGACATGTACCGCTGCGGTGCCGCATGGATGGCCGTGTCGGACCTGGCGTTGATGGTGGAAGGTTCCTGGTGGGTGAACGACGACGGTGGCCTGGCCCGGCGCCTGACACTGCCCGAGTTGGTCGGCGATGCCAAGCACGACGCAGCCATGATTGCCGCCAACTCACCGGTGAATCTCGCCGCGCGCATCAAGGCTCCGCTGCTGCTGGCCCATGGCGAGGCGGACCGCCGCGTGCCGATCGCACACGCCACGCGCATGCGCGAGGCGCTGGTGGCCGCCGGTCATCCAGTCGAGTGGATCACCTACCCCGACGAGGGCCATGGCTTCAGCAAGCCCGAAGACATGCTCGACTTTGCGCGGCGGCTCGACGCCTTCCTCGCAAAATACTTGCAGCCTTGACCAGGCCGAAGGCCGGGCGATCCGCCACGGTCACAGCACCATCGGCCCCCCGATGTTCCCTTTGAATATTTCCATATTCAGCGAGAAATCGTCCACGGTGCCGGCGGTCCGGCCGTCGACCAGCACGCTGATCGCCCGGCCGCCGCACACACGCTTCATCTCTTCGCTCGACAACGAGCGCACGCGTGCGCCGGCTGCCGTCGTGTCGTCGAAGGCCTGGTCTTCGATAATCAATGTCTTCATGATGGTTCTCCTCGCATCGTTGGAATGGAGGGCACGTATGTCACGCGCCCACTTCAGACTATGCAGGGAGCATGCCAGCGGCGGCGTAGAGGGCAGGCCGGTGTTTTGTGTTGGTTCGGGACCAACGAACCGCAGGGACTGTTAGTTCTTGCCGGACAGTTTGCCCGCCGCTTCGCGATACCGGGCTTCCATCTCGGCCAGACCAATACGGGCCTGGACAAGCTGGGTCTGCATCCGAATGCGCTCCACTTCCTGCTGCATGCCGGCGAGTTCGGCTTTCTCTTGCGGTGCCCAGGTCCATTCCGCGGTCTTGCCGGTCGCATTGCCGCGCGTGCACACGCGGCCATTCAGGACGGCACCTTCGGAAAACTTCTGGTCCTGGTAAAAGCACCAGGATTGATCGGCGGCCTTGGCCGGTACGACGAAAACGGCCGCCAATGCGGCGGCCGTGACGAGCATCGATTTCATTGCATGCCTCTTCCAAAAAGAAACGGCCCCGATGCCGGGGCCGTGGTTACGTCAGGTTAGAACACGTAGGTTGCCTGCATCCGGAAGCTGCGGCCCGGATCGAACCAGGAGCTGCCCATGTTGCCTGGCGTCTGCTGGGTCGTCTGCCGCGTCACGGTACGGGTCAGGTTGGTCGCATTGAAGCTGCCCGAGAAGTGGTCGGTGAAGCGGTAGCTGATACCCGCATCCCACTGGCCCACGGCTTCCTGCCAGATCGGCGTTGCAAAGCCCACGTCACGCGGCTCGACGCCGTTGGCATCCTTGCGGGCCGGATCGGCGCTGGTGGCGTTGGTGCTGTTGGCGGCATAGATACCCGTCGCCAGCAGCATGCGGTCACGCCAGCTGTATGCCAGGCGCGCCGACACCGGACCGCGGTCGTACATGAACGCCAGGTTGAATGCGCGCTTCGACATGTACGGTATCGGCAAATCCTTGTACGGCAAGCCATTGGTGTCGCAACCGAACAGCAGAACGGTACCCGACAGCTTGCCGGCCGGGCAATATTTCCCCGTGAACGGGTGATACAGTTGCTGCTTGCCGTCGATGTACGTGAAGTTCGAGGACACGCCGAAACCCTTTGCCCAGTCCGGCAGGTTGCTCACGCCAGGCAGGTTATCGAGGTAGGTCATACCGGCCAGTTCGAAGCCGCGCACCCGGCCCTTGGCTGCGTTGGCCGGCCCGGTGATCGGGAACTCCATGTCATTGCCGGCCAGATCCTTATAGGTCCTGGTATAGGTTTCCTTCAGGATGATGTCCTTGACCTGCTTGTAGAACACCGCGCCGGTCAGCGATTGCCCAGGATGCGGATACCATTCCAGCGACAGGTCGAAGTTGTTCGACTTGAGCGGTTTCAGCTTCACGTTGCCGTCGTTATCGCCGGTGTACGTGATCATGCTGATCTTCTTCGGATCCTTGGGGTCGTTCGTCACGTTCTGATGCAGGGTGATGTATTCCTGCATCTGATCGAAGCCAGGACGGGAAATGCCTTTGGACAGCGCCAGGCGCGACTGCAGCTTGTCCGTCAGGTTCATCTTCAGGTTCAGGCTGGGGATCACGTCGATATGGTTGGCCTTCAGGTCGAGCGGGTCGTTGACCGTGCCAAACCGGGGGACGGCCGGATTGGTGGTCGGGCTATAGTCGGGCTTGAACACGGTGTAGCCATTGGCCGTCGTGCTGGTCCTGACCACGCGGACGCCCACATTGCCGTCCACCGGATACTTCCAGTCGTCGAAGCCGAAGCGCAAGGTGCCGTGCAGGGCCTGGCTGCCTTCGCTGTGCTTGCTGACGTGGGCCGGATCGTTGTCGTAGCCGGCCGGCTTCCAGTCATTGCCGATCGTCGAACAGTTGGTATTTTCGCCCTTGATCCTGTTGGCGTCCTCGCAGTTGTATTTCAGCGCGGTCAGCAGATTCCGGTACGCGTTCGGGTGATCATGGATCAACGCATCGGTGGGCGCGATGATCGTTGGCGGTGCCGACATCCTGCCGTTGAAGAAGTCGGGGAACGTGTACGGTTCGACGTTGCCCAGGGCCGCATACCGCGGATCGCTCAGATAGCCGAAGTTACTGCGCTGCCAGCCCAGATCGGTGACTTTCGGCAACTGCCCCGCCACGTCGGTCGGACGCACGCCCCAACCCTCGGAGTAGGATTTCCAGCCCGTCCCGGCATTCTTGTCCTTACGCGACGAGCGTTCCGTAATGCGCACGCCAAAGCGGAAATCGCGCAGGACCGGATGATCGAAGGTGTATTTGCCGTCCACTTTCCAGGCATACAGGTCCGCCTTGGCCTTGTTGACATCAGGCTGAGAAATACCCCAGTAGTAGTTGCGCGGATCGGCCAGGAAAGCGCGGGCCTTGTCGTCGAAGAAGAACGAGGGGCGCGAGCCGGTTTCGTCGATGCCCATGCTCGGCACGAAGGTGCCGAGGTTGATCATGCCGTAATTGCCGGAGTTGGTGGAATGCACCCATTGCAGATCGTTCTGGAACGACCAGCTCTCGTTGACCCGCCACTTGAAGTTCCAGGCCAGCTCGCGCGTGCGTCCACGGACTTCGCTGAAATTCCGCGTGATGTTCGTGCCGATGCCGCCGTCCACGAACTGGTTCGCGCCCTGGCCGCCGATCGGGTGGCTGAGTATGCCCGATTGGAAGACGCCGTTGTTGTCGAACTTGGCGTTGCTGAACTTGAGCGTGTAGGGATCTTCGGAGTCGCCGAAATTGGAGCCGGCGGTGATGCCGATACTGCTTTGGGAGTTCGTTTGGTGGAAAGCGGAATCGAAGTACGTCAGCGCCGATTCCATGCCGTTGTTCTTCCACTGCAACGCACCATAGAAGCCCGTACGCTGGTTGTCGCCGGTGGTGGTGCCGTAGTTGACGCCAACCGGCACCCACGCCGTCTTGCCCGCGATGAGATCGCTTCTCGGGTAATAGACGGATTGGCCGATCGAATCGGAGCGGTTCTTGTTTTTATTGACAGACAAATCGATCAGCGCGCCGAATTCGCCCATGGACGTTTTCCAGCGGTTGGAATACAGGCCCGAGAAGCCCGGCGATTTGGTCTTGCCCAGCTCGGCATAATTGCCCGAGGCGGTCAGCGCGCCATACTGGCCCTTGGAATCGAACGGCAGCCGCGTGCGCAGGTCGACCTGGCCGCTGATGCCGCCTTCGATCAGTTCGGCGGAAGGGTTCTTGTACACGTCCACGCCCGCCATCAGTTCCGGCGGCACGTCACCCCAGCTCAATTCACGTCCAGGCCAGCCGGCCGAGAAGGTTTCACGTCCGTTCAGCGTGGACGAACCCCAGGACAGGCCGCGCACCTGGATGCCCGAACCTTCGACGTTGAATTCCAGGCCGGTCGCGGCCAGGCTGGCGCCCTGGCGCGAGCGGTTACGGTCCATGGTGACCCCGACCACGCGCTGCAGCACTTCGGTGATCGACTTGTCCGGCAACTTGCCGGCCTCGTCGGCCACGACCGAGTCAACGATCAGGTCGGAATTGCGCTTGATCGCCGTTGCAGTCTCCAACTGCCTGCGTTGGCCGGTCACCACGACGGTAGTGGTGGCGCCGTCCTTGGCACCCTGTTCCGATGTGGACGCTTCCGTTTGCGCGTAAGCGTTGCCGCACAACAGCGCGACCTGCGCCGCCGCAAACGCCAGCGCGGTCATCTGGATCGTTTTCCGCGCGCTCTTCGTCTCAATTCTTGTCATTCTCTATGTCCTTTTGTAAATGCCTTGATTGCTGTCCGGATCATTGGAAGGTGATGGGGCCGGTCACCGTGAGCCTGGTCGAGAAGGTCAGCTTGGCTGCGCCCGGGGTTGCCACCGAGGTGTTCACGCTCGCTGCGCCGAACTGGATCTGGGAGATCGGGTAGTCCTGCAGCTCGTTCCACACGTCGAGTCCGGTGAGGCCGCAGGACTCGGAAATCTTGAATTTGTCCTTGAGGCCGACGGTGTACGTCGTGGCGGCCGCGGCGGTCGGCTTCACTTCCGCATGCAGCGTCACGAAGCAGGCCTTGCTGTCCTTGACGGCGAAGTGGCCGAGCTTCAGGTCGATCGCGATCGCGTTATTGCTCGTGCTGAACCATTCGGCGTTCGGCGAGGCAGTGAGCTTCATCGCCGACTGGGAATCGATCTGCACGCCAGGCGGGTTGCCGTTGTCGGGGAGCTTCGCCAGGTTGGGGGCGAGGAAGCTGAAGCCCCAGTACGCGCCGAGCCCGTCGGCGGACTTCGGCTGGATGTCGTAGTGATACGTGAAGCTGCTGCCGTCGCTGGACACGGAACTGCCGCACCAGTTCGTGCCGCACCACCAGCCGTCGGCGCTGCTGCCGGAGAACGTGCCGATGGGGCCGGATTCCTTGGTGATCGAGGTGTCCTTGAAGCCGCTCAGGAACGTCAGCGTGGGCCCTTGTGCGTTACCGATCGGAATGTTCTTGACCGTCGATGCCTTCGCATAGATGTCGTCGCCTTCCTGCGTGGCGGTGACGGTGCAGATGCCGTCGGCGAGTTTCTGCAGCGAGGTGCCGCTGACCGAGCACACCGAGGGCGTGGTGGTCGAGTAGGTGATGGTCCGGCCCGCGACGGTGCTGGCCGCCACCAGCGTCAGCGGCTTCGAATCCAGCGGCTGCGCGCCGGGATTGCGGAAGATGACCATCTGCGGCTGCTTGGGAATCACGAACAGCTGGCGGTTCGAGGCCGGCGCATAGCCGTTGCCGCCCGCCTGGCTGGCGGTCACCGAGCATTCGCCCGCTTTCACCAGCGTCAGCTTGTCGCCGCTGACGGTGCAGATATCCGGCGTATTCGACGCGTAGGTCAGGGCGCCGCCGGACGACGCCGTCGCCACCAGCTTGACGGTCGCGACGTCGGGCGGCACGGCCACGGCCTGTCCGCCCGGGAAGTTGAACGAAATCGTTTGTTCCAGCGTGCCATCGCCGCTGCCGCCCCCGCCGCCGCCGCAACCGCTCAGCAGTGCGATGCAGCCGAGTGCAATCGCAGAAACCTCGAACTTCATTGCTAATCTCCTCATGGTGTTCCTCTCTGTTGTGTTAACGCGTTATTCATGGCCCGTGACACCATGCCGCGCGCAGACACGCGTCGGGCGGATGCTTCCGAAGGGATGCACAGGATTGGTGACAGGACGGGACGTCCGTGATGTCCGATGTTATTGTTCTTTATATATAACGGACATTCTCATGATTTATGATGCCATTGGAGACGGCATGGCCACAATTACAATAACCTTTAAGTTAAGACATGAAATTCACCAGCCGTTGCGGTTTTGCCGATTAAGCCCGGAGAAACAAGGCCAGCGGCACACCAAGATGTGTTGTTGTTCAGCAACGCTCGAACAAATGCGAACCTAAGGTCCGCCGCATGCTCTAACACCTGCCCCGGACATCAACCGGCCGCAGGAGCGTGACCATGGCAGGCATCGTGCGCATCGACGACGAAGTGATCACGACGGATGACTTCATCCGTACGCTGAAGTTGAACGGACAGTTCGAAGGATTGGTCGAGCAGATGGTGCGCGACCGCCTCACGGCGCGCGCGGCGCGGCAGGCCGGCCTCGTGCTCGCGCCCGAACAGATCCAGGAGCGCGCCGACGCATTCCGCCGCGCGCTGGGCCTGCATCGCGCGGCCGACACCAACCACTATCTCGATGCGCTCGGCGTCTCGCTGGACGAGTTCGAGGCGTACATCACCGACAGCCTGTACCAGGAAAAGATGCTGGACCAGGTGTGCAGCGAGGCGGCCGTCGCGCAGTATTTCAAGCTCAATTCGCCGCGCTTCGACAGCGTGGAGGTCAGCCACGTCGTGCTCGATTCCGAAGGCGCGGCCAGGGAGATGCTGTCCGTCCTGCAGGAGGAGCCGGAGGCATTCGCCGAGATGGCGCGCGAACACTCCATCGACGAGGGCACCCGCCAGCAGGGCGGCGTCATCGGCAAGGTGTTGCGCGGCTCGCTCAAGGGCGACATCGAGGCGCGCGTCTTCAATGCACGCGAGGGCGAACTGCTCGGGCCGTTCCCTTCGCCCGATGGCGCATGCTACGAAATCTTCTGCGTCAACGCGAAACACCCGGCCACTCTCGATGCCGATACGGTCGCCGAGGTGCGGCGCCTGCTGCGCGAAGAATGGCTGATGGCGCGCGCGCAGGAGCACGTGATCGAAGCGTGTCCCACGCGCTGAGCCCCGCGCATCATGGAAACACCGTCCAGAGCGCCGCCGTCCACGGATTTCCTGGCATCCGTGGAGATCCTGTCGCCGCTCGGGCGCGAGGCGCTGGAACAGCTGGCGGAGGCGGTGCAGGTGCGCCATTACGCGTTCGGCGAAACGATCTGCAAGGCGGGCGACCCGGCCGAGGGACTGTATGTCGTGAAATCCGGATCCGTGCGCGTGTTCTCCGAGGAGCACGGCAAGGAACTGAGCATCGGCGTCCGTAAAACCGGCGAGACGTTCGGCGACATCGCCATGCTGCGCGACGCCCACCACGAGGTGTCGGCGCGCGCGTCGCTCAAGACGGAGCTGTGGCTGATCCCGCGCGCGGCGATCGAGCCCGTGCTGGCGCGCAATCCGCAGGCGCTCGACTTCGTCACCAGCTATGTCGCGATCGGCTCCGCCGGCGGCCTCGTGGCGCGCCTGTTCGATTTGCGCGGCAAGGTCGGCAAGGAAGAACTGGAAGAGATGGTGCGCAGCGTGGGCGTCAAGCGCGTCCCGGCCGGCAAGGAAATCCTCAGGCAGGACGGACGCGACGACCGCCGCCTGTACGTGCTGCGCCAGGGACAAGTAAAACTGGTCTACCACGACGGCACCGACGAGTTGACGTTGGCCACGCTGCAGGCGGGCGATACGTTCGGCGAAAAGGCATGCCTGATGCGGCAGGAGCAGATGGCGTCGGCCGTGGCGGTATCGCCCGCCACCCTGCTCGTCATCCCGGAAAAGACGGCGCACATGATCCTCGAGCGCAACGCCGGCCTGCGCGAGGTGCTGGAAGACCGCATCCGCTTCGTCGAACGGGAACTGGAGCGGCAAAAGAAGCTGGCCGAACGGCGCAAGCGGCCGCTGCGGCTCGACCTCGCCGAGCCCGAGTCCGGCGAGCGCGTGATCCGCCGCTTCGCCCTGGTCGAGCAAGCCGAGGAAATGGATTGCGGCGCGGCCTGCCTGGCCATGCTGTGCCGCCACTACGGCCTGCAGATCACGCTCGGCAAGCTGCGCGAACTGGCCAACGTCACCACGCAGGGCGCCACCCTGGACAGCCTCGCGCGCGCGGGCGAGACGCTCGGCTTCTCGAGCCGCGGCGTGCAGTGCACGTTCGACGCATTGCAGGGTTTCGAACTGCCCTTCATCGTGCACTGGGAGGGTTACCACTACGTGATCGTGTACGGTATCTCGCCGCGCACCATCTGGGTCGCGGATCCGGCGGTGGGGTTCCGCAAGATGTCCGTCGAGGAATTCGAGCGGGGCTGGAGCGGCACCTGCCTCGTCTTCACGCCCGGCCAGGACATGGCGGCGCAGGCCGCCCTGCGCTCGCCCTGGCTGCGCTTCGTCGGCTATCTGAAGCCGTACCGGACGATTCTGCTGCACCTGTTCCTGGCCACGTTCGTGATCCAGATGCTCGGCATCGTGCCGCCCCTCATCATCCAGAACATCCTGGACGGTGTCGTCGTGCACCAGAACGTCAGCCTGCTGCATGTGCTGATTGCCGGGCTCGTCGTCGCGAACGTGTTCTCGCAACTGATGGCGACGGTGCGCGCCTACCTTGCGAACTACATGGTGCGCAACCTCGACTTCTCGATGATGGCCGGCTTTTTCAAGCACACGATGTCGCTGCCGTTCTCGTTTTTCGCCAAGCGCAAGACGGGCGACATCGTCGCGCGCTTCCAGGAAAACCAGACGATCCGCGCCTTCCTGACCGAGTCCACCGTCACGACGATGCTGAACCTGCTGATGGTGTTCATCTATTTTTCCATCCTGTTCGTCTACAACGTCAAGCTGACCCTGCTGTTGATCGCGTTCGTCATCCCGATCATGGCGCTGACGATCCTGACGACGCCGCACATCAAGCAGTACGCGCGCGACGTGTTCAATGCCTCCACCGACGCGCACGCGTTCCTGATGGAGGCGCTGGGCGGCGTGGAGACGATCAAGGGCATGGGCAGCGAGCGTCCCGTGCGCCTGAAGTGGGAAAAGAAATACGTGAAGGCGCTCGACACGCAGTACCGCGCGCAGCAATTCAACATCCTCGTCGGCCTCGCGAGCCAGCTACTGAATGCGGGCACGACGATCGCGATCCTGTGGGCCGGCGCCAGCCTCGTCCTCGACCATGAATTGACGATCGGCCAGCTGATCGCCTTCAACGCCTTGATGGGCAGCGTGCTGGCGCCGCTGATGGGGCTGGTGGCGCTGTGGAGCCGGCTGGCGGATGCCGGTGTCGCGATGGAACGCCTCGGCGACGTGCTCGACATCGAACCGGAACAAAAGCCCAGCGAGGCGGCGAGCCGCGTCGTGCTGCCCGACCTGCGCGGCGACGTGAAACTGGAGAACGTGTACTTCCGCTATGGCGGCAACGACACGTCGTACGTGCTGGAAAACATCAGCATCGACATCCGCCGCGGCGAGCTCGTCGCCATCGTCGGCCGCAGCGGCTCGGGCAAGACGACGCTGGCCAAACTGCTGGTGGGCTTCTATGCGCCCACGGACGGCAAGATTCTCGTCGACGGCTATGACATGAGCGTGATCGACAAGGATTACTATCGTGCCCAGGTCGGCTACGTCATGCAGAGCAATCTGCTGTTCTCCGGCACCATCGCGGAAAACATCGCGAGCGGCGACGAGAGCCCGGACCGGCGCCGCATCGAACAAGTCGCGAAGATGGCGGATGCGCACGCCTTCATCAGCAAGATGCCGCTCGGGTACGAGCAGGTGGTGGGCGAGCGCGGCGTCGGGCTGTCCGGCGGCCAGGTGCAGCGCCTGTGCATCGCCCGCGCCCTGTACCAGGACCCGCGATTACTCGTGTTCGACGAGGCGACGTCGGCGCTCGACACGCAGTCCGAAAGCAATATCATCGCGAACATGCACGAGATCCTCGCGGGACGCACGGCCGTGATCATCGCGCACCGGCTCAGCACGATCATGCGGGCCGACAAGATCGTCGTGCTGTACGAGGGCGGCATCGTCGAGCAGGGCCGGCACGACGAGCTGCTGGCGGGGCGCGGCATGTATTACGAGCTCGTGCAGAAGCAATTGGCCGCAGCATGAAACTGTTTAATCAGGATCTGCCGCGTGGCGCATCGTCGATGTCGTACGCGGGCCTGCTGGAGCGCCTGGAAATCCTGCGTTCCACCTTGCGCTGGGCCAGCCGCCTGGACCGGCCCGACATCGAAAAGCTGCTGCGCCAGGCGAACGCCGTACGCGACGAGGTGATGCAGCTGTCGCACACCGAGCGCTTCGTGCAGGCGGTCGGCAGCCAGGCGGCGCCGCAGCCGGAACAGACATCTGGCGAGCGCCGCCAGGCCCTGCTTGCGCGCAGCTTCGTGTTCGAAGGCACGTTCGGCGACAACCCGCGTCTCCTGGACGCGCTCGAGATCGCGGAAAAGGCCGCGCCGACCGACCTGCCCGTCCTCGTCGACGGCGAAAGCGGCACGGGCAAGGAATTGATGGCCAAGGTGATCCACGCGAACGGCGCCCGGGCCGACAAGGCGTATATCTCCGTCAACTGCGGCGCGATTCCCGAGAGCCTGATCGAATCGGAACTGTTCGGCCACAAGCGCGGCGCATTCACCGGTGCGGCGACGGACCGCAAGGGCAAGTTCGAAAGCGCGCACAAGGGCACGATTTTCCTGGACGAGATCGGAGAATTGCCCCTGCAGGGACAAGTGAAATTGCTGCGCGTGCTGCAGTCGCACGAGATCCAGCGCGTGGGCTCGGACGAGACGATCGCCGTCGACGCCCGCATCGTCGCGGCCACGAACAAGAACCTGCGCAAGCTGATCGAACTGGGCCAGTTCCGCGAAGACCTGTTTTACCGGCTCAGCGTGATCCACGTGACCTTGCCGCCGCTACGCGAGCGAAAGGACGAGATCCCGCTGCTGCTGGCGTATTACGGTGACGAGGCGGCCGAAGCGCTGAAGCGGCGGCCGGTCGCGATGACGCCGGCATTGCGCGCCTTCCTGCTCGACTACGCCTACCCCGGCAACATCCGCGAATTGCGCAACCTGATGTATCGCCTGGCCTGCCTGGCTGGGGACACGGCGGACATCGCGCACCTGCCCGAGGATATCCGGCCGGTCGCGCCGGTGCCTGTGCGCGCGCAGGCGGCGTCATCCGGCGCGCCGGCATCGCTGGCCGAGGCCAAGCGCGCGGCCAGCGACGAAGCCGAGCGTGCCTGCCTGGAGCGCGGCCTGAAGGATGTCGGCGGTACCGTGGCCGAACTGGCGCGGCGCTGGGACATGAACCGCTCCCATCTGCAGATCCTGCTGAAGAAGCACGGCCTACATTCGAAGGACTTTCGCCGGCATTAGACGGGGATCACAAGGACGGATTGAGGATGGTCTGGTCGGGCTCGACGTCGTCCGCGCGCACGACGATCACGGAGATGTTGTCGCGCCCGCCCGCAGCCAGCGCCAGCCTGACGAGCGTGTCGGCCGCCTGCGCGCAGTCGCCGCCGGCCAGCGCGCCGAACATGGATTCCGGGCTGACCGCATTGCTGAGGCCATCGCTGCAGAGCAGGAAGATGTCGCCGTCGCTGACCTGCACCTGCACCTCGTCCAGCTGGAGGGTCGCGGCTGCGCCAAGGGCGCGCGTGATCATGGTCGCGCCCGGGTAAGTCGCGGCGTCGGCGGACGACAGGTGGTTCCTCGCCTGCAGTTCCTCGAACTGGTTGTGGTCGCGCGTGAGTTGATGCAGGCTGCCGCCGCGGCAGAGATAAATGCGGCTGTCGCCGGCCCAGATGCAGACGCCCGTGCGCCCGGAGGCCAGCAGCAGGACGAGTGTCGTGCCGATGACGGGCACGTGGCGCGCGGCGGCTTCCGCCACCAGTGCGCCGTTCACTTCCAGCAGACACACGCGCGCTGCGGCGACGGCCTGCTGCAGATCGTTTTCCGGCGGCAGTGTGTCCAGCGCCTCCACCGTCATCCGGCTCGCGATTTCGCCGAACGCATGTCCGCCCATGCCGTCGGCGACGGCCCACAGACGCCGCGCCGGCCGGTCCAGCACGGCATCCTCGTTATTGCTGCGCACCAGTCCCGTGTCGGTGCGCGCCGCCGAGGTCCAGCGGAGTTGCAGCGCCTCGCCCATCAGACGTGTCCGTTGTTGATGCTCCGTTCATCCACGCCGACGGTGACCACCGAGTTCGGCGCCGCATTGCTCACGCTGACCGTCTGGAACTGGTTGATCATCTGGTCCGCGTAATTGTTGATCTGGTAAAAATTGATGACAGGCATGGGCCGCGATGCCGCCGGCAGATAGGCCTGGATCCAGCCGAAGCACCACGCCGCGCCATCGCCGCCGCGGACACGCGCCATCGCGCGGGCGTCGAGGGTGCGTTCGACGCGAAGGTCATCGATCCTGATGTGCGCCATATAAGCCTCCTGGTTGAAAGACAGCCGATCTTCGTTTTGGTTCATTCGTTTGGCGGGGACCTCGGCGGATCCCCGCCATTCCGGGATCAGATCACCGCGATGTTGTTCTGGCCGAACTGGCTCGTGTTGTTGTTCGCGGTCACGCCGTTCACGAAGGCCGATCCGTTCGCGGTCGCGTTGACGACGTTCTGGAACTGGGTCAGGTTCTGCGTCGCATCCACCGACGTACCGTAAGACGGCGGCGACGGCAGCGGATACCAGGACGTCTGGGTCATCTTGTAACCGCCGCGCACGGCCACCATGGCGTCGCGATCGAGTTCGTTGGTGACGAGCAGGTCTTTGATGATCAGGGTTTTCATGATGTTTCTCCTTAAAAAATTACAGCGGGATGACAGCGTTGTTGGTAGCAAATTGCAGCGGGTTCAAAGTCAAAGCGGGGGCGGTAAAGCCGTCGCCGACCACACTGTTGTTGAGGACGTTGACCTTGATGTCCTGGACCTGGGCGATGCGCTGGTCGAGGTTCAGGTTGACGTTCACGTTCGGCGCGAAGGCCTGGCCGCCGCGGATCGCGGACATGGCATGCGTGTCCAGTGCGCGGCTGCGGGCGAGATCCTGGATGACGATCGACGACATGGTGTTCTCCTCAGATGACCAGCAGGTTGTTCTGGCCGAATTGCGACGTGTTGTTGTTCGCGGTCACGCCGTTCACGAAGGCCGAGCCGTCGGCCGTCTCGTTGAGGACGTTCTGGATCTGCGCCAGGTTCTGCGTCGCGTTGACGGTTTTCGAATACGACGGCATCGGGTACAGCGAGTACGACGGGCTGCTCATGCCGTAACCGCCGCGCACGCGTGCCATTTGTTGGTGATCCAGTTCGCAGCGCCGGGCCAGGTCTTTGATGATCAGGGTTTTCATGTCGGTTCTCCTTGAATCGGTGATTTGGTTGGAAGAGCGTTTGATTCGCGCTCACCAGGGTATGAGCAGAATGCGTGCCAGGCCAA
The DNA here is from genome assembly GCA_966211695.1 of uncultured Massilia sp. GTDB lineage: Bacteria > Pseudomonadota > Gammaproteobacteria > Burkholderiales > Burkholderiaceae_D > Telluria. The sequence goes on from CBIHOW010000027.1 coordinate 21,722, forward strand.
AAAGCCCGTAAAAACAGGCGTTCTTGCTGTTTGGGAGGCGAATGTGACGGGCACGGACCAACATCGCGCCGCACCTGTTGGATTCATCCGAACACCGGGCTCGCAGGTACAAAAAAAACCGCCCGGCTGGCGGGCCGGGCGGCTTGGTGATCGTACTAAACGGTTTATATTGTTTATCTGGAAGGGGGACGGCTTGTCCTGGCCCCTGTGCGGAAATCGACGATCCGCTGCGGTTGCGTCGTCCGCAGCACCCCCGCGTGGGAACGCGCGCGCGAACCGCCCGAGATCGCTTGCATCGCCTTGCGGTCCAGGTCGGTGTTCGCGGATAAATCCTTGATGGTGATGGTTGCCATGTCGTTCTCCTGAATGAGGAAGGCCGGCCCGGCCATCGCGAGATGGCCGGGCCGGCATGAGTGACAGCTTAAAAGTGGTTTGGTTCCGCTCAGTGGGAGACCAGCACGTTGTTCTGGCCGAACTGGCTCGTGTTGTTGTTTGCGGTGACGCCGTCGATGAAGGCCGAGCCGTTGGCGGTCGCGTTCGTCACGTTCTGGAATTGCTGCAGGTTCTGGTTGACGTCGACGGTCGTGTTGTGGCCCGGGAAGTAGACCGGCATCGGCGACAGCCCATGCGACTGTTGCTGCATCTTGCCGTGACCGCCACGCACGCGCGCCATCGCGCCGCGGTCCAGTTCGCAGGTCAATGCCAGGTCTTTGATCGACAGAGTGTTCATTGTGTTTCTCCTTGAGTAAATGGATTGGTTGGTGAGCCGTTTTCGTCGTGCTCACCCTACTCTTTGCGAGAACCGTGCCAGCCTGTTTTGTGGCCGTTTTGCGGCCATTTATCGGGTATCCGGTGGGTTCGTGCCAACACCTGCCTCCACGCCGTTTGGCCGGGAACAACACATCGCCTGTGCGGTGAATTTGCACACGGCGTACCTGTCAGAGGAAGAATGGACAACCTCGCCGATATCCTTCGCCTGTTCCAGGGCGGCACCCTCGGGCAAGCCGAGATGCTGGCGCGCGTCGACCGCCTGCTGGCGAGTACGTCCGAGAGCGTTTCCAGTCTGCTCAAGACGCTCAACGACGCGCACCGCCGCGCGCCGCTGCCGGCCGAGGTCTACGGCGAAGTCGAGCGCCGCATCGCGCAGGCGATCGAGGCGCGCCAGCGCCAGCGTGTCGGCGAAGAAGAGACCTATGTCCAGACCAAGCCCCTGCAGCCGCCGACGCAGCCCGCCGGCATCGCGGGCCCGCCAGGCGCGGCCGTCGAGCGCATGAAAGGCGTCGGCGACACGCTCAACGGCCGCTTCGTGCTCGAGGAATGCGTCGGCTTCGGCGGCATGGGCACCGTCTACAAGGCGCTCGACCTGCGCAAGCTGGAGGCGTCGGACCGCCATCCCTATATCGCGATCAAGGTGCTGAACGTGCAGTTCCAGGGCCATCCGAAATCGCTGATCGCCCTGCAGCGGGAAGCGCGCAAGGCGCAGACGCTGGCCCATCCGAACATCGTGGCCGTGTACGACTTCGACCGCGACGGCTCTATGGTCTACATCACGATGGAATACCTGCAAGGTAAATCGCTGAGCCAGATGCTGCGCGCGCCCGACTTCCACGTCCTGCCGTTCGACGAGGCGATGAAGATCGTGAGCGGCATGGGCCGTGCGCTCGCCTATGCGCACGAGCGCGGCTTCGTCCACTGCGACTTCAAGCCGGCCAACGTGATCCTGACGGAGAACGGCGGCGTCAAGGTCATCGACTTCGGCATCGCGCGCGTGTTCCAGAAGGCGGAAGAGGATGCGGACGTGACCGTCTTCGATCCCGGCAGCCTCGGCGCCCTGACGCCCGCCTATGCGAGCCCCGAAATGCTGGAAAACCGCGAGCCCGATCCGCGCGACGACATCTACGCGCTCGGCTGCATCACATATGAATTGCTGACGGGCCGCCACCCGTTCAACCGCCTGTCCGCGCTCCAGGCGCGCGATGCGGGCCTGCGTCCGCAGCGTCCGCCGGGCCTCGGCCACAGGCAATGGCGCGCATTGCGCAATACGCTCGCGTTGCGGCGCGAGCTCCGCACGGCCACCGTCAACGGCTTTTTGAAGGAGATCGGTGCGCGCGACATGCGGCGCCGCCAGCCGCTGCTGATCGGGGCGGGAACCGCGCTGGCCGCCGCCGCCGCGGCACTGGCCGTGTTCGTCGCACTGCGCCTCCTGTTGCCGCGGCATGGCACGGCGCCCGGTGCGCAGGCGCCGCACACGCCCGCCGCCGTCGTGGGCACGCCGTCCGCGCCGGCGCCGCCGCCGTCCGCGCCGGCGCCGCCGCCGACCCTGGCGGCCGTCTCCACCGTCCTGGCCGGCGTGCCGTGCTCGGCGCTCGCTCCCGCCATCGAAGGACGTGTGGTGCGCGTGCAAGGCTACCTCGCGCACAGCGTCGGTCCGGCGCGCCTCAAGACGATGCTGGCGGCACTGCCCGGTGTGACGCGGGTCGAGCTGACCGTGCACGACGTCGACGATGCAACTTGTCCGTTGATGCGCGTCCTCGGCCGGTACTGGGTCGCTTCCCGCCCAGCCGGTGTATCGCTCCGCCTGAACCCGGGCAGCGGCCGGGGTGGCAACCTGGCGGCGGGCGATACGCTGATGGTCGACGTGTCCACGCCGGATTACCAGTCATACGTGTCGGTGGATTATTTCGTCCTCGACGGCAACGTCGTCCACCTGCTGCCCAATGCCGCCGCCCGCGAAAACCTGGCGCCGCCGCGCTACACGGCCACCATCGGCAGCCTCGGCAACTGGGTGATCGGTCCGCCGTTCGGTACCGAGATGCTCGTGCTGGTGACCACGTCCGTGCCCCTGTTCGACAGCCTGCGTCCGGATGCCGAACCGGGGCAGGCATACCTGCGCGCCCTGGACGAGCGCCTCGCCGCGATCGCGAAGTCGCACGGGGCGGTCGCCGTGGACTTCCTGCAGATCACGACGCACGCGCGCCGCTAGCGGATCGCTGCCGGTCAATCGAGCGAACGCGCGACCCGGAAGCCGTTCTGCGACTGGCGCACGCTGGCGTCGTATTTGAAACGCGTGCTGGACAGCATGTAGCTGCCGTTCTCGCGCCACGAGCCGCCGCGGATGACCCGTGCCTGGCAGTTCCCGTCGACCCACGCGCTGCCGTCGGCGGGCGCGCCCTTGTAGGTGCTGTGCCAGCAATCCTGCACCCATTCCCACACGCTGCCGTTCATGTCGTTCAGGCCGAACGGGTTGGCGGGGAAGCTGCCGGCCGGCGGCGGGCGTTCCTCGCTCCAGGGCTCGCCGCAGCCTTCGCAGCTGGAGTTCCCGCCTTTCATGTCGTTGCCCCACCAGTAGCGGGTCGTGGTGCCGCCGCGCGCCGCGTATTCCCACTCGGCCTCGGTCGGCAGGCGGTACGGCTTGCCGCTTGCCGTGCCCAGCCATTTGAGGTAGAGCTGCGCCTCGTCCCAGCTGACGTCGCGCATCGGCAGGTTGTCGGGCACGTTGCCCAGCGACGGCATGGTCGGACACACGCTGGCCCGGACGCACTGGTTCCACTGGCCCACCGTGACCTCGTACTTGCCGATCGCGAACGGCGTGTGCAGCGCCACCTTGTGCGCGGGGCGCTCGGACGGATCGCTGTTGTTGCTGCCCATCGTGAACGGCCGCGGCGACAGCGCCACCATCACCGGGCAGACGTCGCAATCCTTGATCGTGGCGACGGAACCGGCCGGCCCCGCCGCGGGCGTCTCTTCCCGGGCGCCGTCGGCGGGTGGTGGTATGGGCCGGATCTTGTTGTCGGGCGGCCTGGCCGGTTGCGGCTTCGGCGCGGTTTTCGTCTGTGCCTGGTTGCCCGCGGGCTTGCCCTCGGCCGGCTTCGCAGGCGCGGGGGCGGGCACAGGTGCGGGCGCCTGCGGTGCGGCCGCCTTCAGCTGCTGGATGCGCGTGCGCGCCAGGCTGGCGAAGCGTCCCTTGGGATAGGCCTGCAAATACGCTTCGTAGTCGCCGACCTGTTTGCTGTCCTTGATGGAATTCCAGAACGCCAGCTCGAACTGCTCGGCGCTGTTCTTGGGCAGGACGCCCGCCACCTGGAACGTCGGGGGCAACCCGTGCGCGCGCGCGGGCGCGACGGCCGCCAGCGCCATCAGGCTGCACAGGATCAAGAGCCTCATCCACACAGGCCGCCTCCACAAGTGTCAGGAAACCGCTTAGACCACCGGCCGCCGCGATTGTGCCGTCCGCACGTTTGTGCTGGCACAGGTGCGATGCAACGTGGTTGGCGGATGCTGCCGGAACAGCGGCCCGCACGGCGGCCAGGAGAGGACGATGCGCAAATCAATTGTCTTGATTGTCTTGATACTAGGCGCGGTGGTGCTGCAAGCCGTGCCGGTGCTCGCGCGCACGCCGTCGCCCGAGAGCGCGCAGGTGTATTTCATCTGGCCCAGCGACGGCATGACCGTCCGCCACGCGTTCTGGGTCCGCATGGGCTTGCGCAACATGGGCGTTGCGCCCAAGGGCACGGACATCGCGAAGACGGGCCACCACCACCTGCTGATCGACACCGGGCTGCCCGAGAACATGGACCAGGCCGTGCCGAACGACCGCAACCACCTGCACTTCGGCGCCGGCGAGACGGAGGCGCGAATAGAACTGCCGCCGGGGCCCCATACGCTGCAACTGCTGCTGGCCGACAAGGATCATATTCCGCACGATCCGCCGGTCTATTCGAAAAAGATCACGGTCACGGTCAAGTGAGACAGGAGTCTTCGATGCGCACGCGACTGGCAGCCATTCTCCTTGCGATCGCCGTCCCCGGTGTCGCCGCCGCACCGACGCCCGCGCCGCCCAACGCCTACCTGTACATCGGCTGGCCCAACGACGGCCAGGTGGTCGCATCCGGCAAACCGATCCGCGTCTGGTTCGGCCTGCGCAACATGGGCGTGGCGCCGAAAGGCGTGAAATTTCCGAATACGGGACATCACCACCTGCTGATCGACACGGATGCCCCCGGGCCGGGCGTCGAGATCCCGAACGACCGCAACCACCTGCACTTCGGCGCCGGCGAGACGGAGACGACGATCGAGCTGCCGCCCGGCAGGCACACGCTGCAGCTCGTCATGGGCGACGACCAGCACGTGTCGTTCGATCCGCCTGTCCAGTCCAAAAAAATCACAATCACCGTGAAATGATCGCGAACTGTAGCGCGGTGTCATTGTCTTACGGGCTTATGGCGAGGACGACATGGCGATGGAACCGGCACAGGAAGCACCTGCAGCACCGTCCACCGACGGCGGCGTCAGCGCGTACCTCGAGCTGCTGGGCGGGCGCGACGCCAGGCCGCGGCTGTTTCCGCTGCACGACGAGGTCGTGATCGGCCGCGACCGCCAGGACGCGCTCGCTTCCGACCAGTTCATCTGCATCCCGCTGCACACGATCAGCCGCCGCCATGCGCGCGTGCGGCGCCGCGGCGAGGCCTGGTCGGTCGAGGACCTGCACTCGTCGAACGGCACCTTCGTCAATGGCGAGCGGCTGCAGCCCGGGTCGTGGCACGTGCTGGGCGACGGCGACGAGCTGGCGCTCGCTTCGACCCAACTCGTGTTCCGCTCGCTGGTCGCGCCGGGTACGGCCAGCCTGCCCACGGTGATCAGGAAGTCCGTCGACGCCACCCAGTATGTGCCGGCGGCCGGTCCGCGCGATGCGCCCCGCGGCGAGCTCGAGAAATCGGTGCTGAAACTGCATGCGATGGCCCAGGTCAGCATTGCGCTGGGCGCCGTCACCGACCGCGCGACGTTGACGGAAAAGATCATGAATTTCATCTTCGACCTGTTCCCGTTGGCCGAGCGCGCGTTCATCCTGCTGCGCCAGAACGAACGCGATCCACCTGTCCCGGTGGCGGCGCGGCACCGCAACGGCATGGTCGAGGACCCCAGGCAGGCGCGCCTGTCGCACACGATCGTCGATGAAGTGCTGGGCAGGAAGCGCGCGATCCTGTCCGTCGATACGCTGGCCGACCGCCATTTCGCGGCCCAGGATTCGATCGTCGCCCAGGCGATCCGCAGCGTCATGTGCGCGCCGCTGATCGTGGGTGAGGAAGTGCTGGGACTGATCCAGGTCGACAGCTCGTCCGACCCGCGCGCGTTCCAGGAGGCCGACCTCGAACTGCTCACGGGCGTATGCGCGGAAACGGCCGTCGCGCTGAAGAATTTCCAGCTGTACTCCGACATCGAACGCCTGCTCGACGGCTTCGTGCGCGCGTCCGTGCAGGCGATCGAGGAGCGCGACCCCGTCACGGCCGGCCACTCGTTCCGCGTGGCGGGCTACGCCGAGCGCCTCGCCACGGCACTCGACCGCGCGCAGGATCCGGACGTGCGCCGCATCGCCTTTACGCGCGAGCAGCTGCGCGAGATCCGCTACGCCGCCCTGCTGCACGACTTCGGCAAGGTCGGCGTGCGCGAGCACGTGCTGCGCAAGGAGAAAAAACTGCACCACGCCGACATGCGCCTGCTGGAGCAGCGCTTCCTGTACGCGCGCGCCTGCCTGGAGCGCCAGGCCTATCACACGCTCGCGCAGCGCCACATCGACGAAGGCTGGAGCGCGGCGACGTTCCGGGCCGAGAAGGCATCCGCCGACGCGCGCCTGGCCGAGGAAGCGGCCCGGCTCGACGGCTTCCTCGCCACGATCCGTAGCGCCAACGAGCCCGCCATCTCGCGCAGCAGCACCCTGCCCGATTTGCGCGACATCGTCCACTACGGCTGCCACGATCCGGACGGCCGGCCGCTCGCGCTGCTGGAAGACCACGAGGTGGCCGCGCTGAGCCTGGCGAAAGGCTGCCTGACGGCGGACGAGCGGCGCCAGATCGAGGAACACGTGGTGGATTCGTATTCGTTCCTCGTCCTGATCCCATGGACGCGGGATCTGGCCGGCGTGCCCGCGATCGCGCATGGCCACCACGAAAAGCTGGACGGGTCCGGCTACCCGTCGGGCCTGCGCGGGCCGCAGATCAGCATCCAGACGCGCATCCTGACGATCTGCGACATCTACGACGCGCTGACGGCGGGCGACCGGCCGTACAAGAAGGCCGTGCCCGTGGAGCAGGCGCTGGACCTGATGCACGAGGAATGCGATGCGGGGCATATCGATGCGCGGCTGTTCCAGGTGTTCGTCGACGCTCGTGCATGGATGGCGCCATGATCGGCCGTCTCGTTTGCCTGGTCGCCGCCCTGCTGCTCGCCGCGTGCGCGGACGTCGGCATGCGCCCGTACGCGCGGCCGTCCGTGCCGGCCAAGACCGCATGGGCGAACTCGGCCAGCCTGCCGCTGTCCAGGACGGAGCTGATCGTCCCGGACTGGTGGCACGAGTTCCGCGATCCCTACCTCGACCAGCTCGTAGGCCGCGCGCTCGCCGGCAATTTCGACCTGGCCGTGCTCGCCGCACGCATCGGCGTGGCCAATGCGCAGATCGGAGAGGCGCGCGCCGGCGCGCTGCCCACGCTCGACGCGGGTGCGGGCGCGAGCTTCGAAAAGGTCACCGGTCAACCGTTCACGAAGCAGTTCAACCTGGCCACGCAGACCAACTGGGACATCGACATCTGGGGCAAGGTCGAGAAGGGCGTGCAGGCGCAGAAGGCGGAGTTTTCCGCCACCGAGGCCGACTGGCGCGCCGGCTATCTGAAACTCGTGTCGGATGTGTCGACGACGTATTTCCAGATCCTGCAGTTCGACGAGCAGATCGCCCAGCAGCAGCAGACGCTGGCCCGCAACCGCGACATTCTGACGACGTACCAGGCGATGGAGCAGAACGGCCTCATCCCGCACACGCGCGTGCTGCAGCAATCGGCCGAGGTCAACCGCCTGGGCACGGAGCTGATCGAATTGCAGCGCCTGCGCGCGCTGGCCGGCAATGCGCTGGCGACGTTGATCGGGGTGCCGGCCGGCGACTTCCAGATGCCCGCCGGCCGCCTGCAGGAGCGGGTGCGCGTGCCCGACGTGCCGGGCGGCCTGCCGTCGCAATTGTTGAAACGCCGGCCCGACGTCGTCGCGGCCGAGTACCGCGTGCTGGAAGCGTACGACCTGGCGGGGCAGGCCAAGCTGGCGCAACTGCCGTCGATCAGCCTGACGGGGCGCGGCGGGACGTCCAGCTTCGCGCTGTCGACACTGCTGAAATCGTTCACGTTCGGGCTGCTGCCCAGCATTAACTTCCCGATCCTCGACCCGGGCGTGAAGGCGCGCGTGCGCACGAGCGAGGCGCAGACGAAGGTGGCCGAGCAGGCGTATCGCCAGACCGTCATGGCCGCGTTCGAGGACGTCGAAAACGCACTCGTCAACCTCGAAGCGCACAAGAAGCAGCGGGGAGAATTACAGCAGCAGGTCGACCAGTTGCGGCTCGTGGCCAGCACGACGGATGCGCAGCGCAAGGAGGGCGTGGCGTCGCAGCTGGAAGTGTTCGAGACCGAGCGCTCCCTGCTGGGGGCCCAGCTGGCGCTGCTCGCCAACCAGCAGCAGATCCTGTCCGACACGGTGACGCTGTACAAGGCGCTGGGCGGCGGCTGGCCGCCGGTGGAGGTGGCCGATGCGGCGCGGCATTGAAAGGCGCTCCGATGGCGCCTGACGAAGTCCTGGTCGGCAAGATGCAGGCGCCGCCCGTGCAACGCGTCGGCATCGTGCTCGAACCGCTGAACCATCCCGAGCTCGGCCCGGTCGCCATCGACGACGGCCTGTTCGCCATCGGTCGCACCGAGCAGCCGTTCTCCGCGTATCCGCCCGGGATCGTGGCCGACCTGTCGCGCCGGCATGCGCGCATCTTCGTCGAGGGCGGCGATGCGTATATTGCCGACCTGGGCAGCAAGAACGGCACCACCGTCAACGGCGTGGCTGTGCGCCACGGCATCGTGCGGCTGCATGACGGGGACGAGGTCGGCCTGGCGCGCGTGCTCGCGTACCGGGTGCGGCTGCAGGCGTCTGCGCCCCCGGCGGCGCCGGTGGCGCGGCTCGCCAGTCTGACGCTGGAACCGGACCGTGCCGATCTCGGGCTGGAAGCGATCGTCATCACCAGCTTCCCGTTCCTGATCAGCAAGGTCGACGACACGTTCGCGCGCTACAAGGAGAAGGAGCCGCACCAGGTGGGCTACCTGTCGCGCCGCCACGCGCACATCTTCCTCAAGGGAGGTGTGCCGTACGTGGAGGACCTGGGCAGCACGAACGGCACCTTCATCGGCGCGGTGCGGCTCGACGAACACGCACACGCGCTCGAGGACGGCGACGTGCTCGCGTTCGGCGGCCACCATTTCGTCTATCGCGTGCGTCTGCAATGGGAGCAGGCGGGGCCGGAGCCGACCGTCACGCGCGTATCGTCCCCACCGGCCGCGTCCGCCGCGGCGCAGGACGCTGACCATACGACGTTCGTCGCGTCCGCCGGCTCCTTCCTCGACATCTTTTGTGCCGACGAGCCGCCCGGCGCGCAGGAAGACGAAGTGAACCCCGCCGCCGGCGCGGAACCGGCCAGGGAAACGCGCGGCAAGGCGGCGTTGATGACGGCCGCCCTGCTGGACGCGCTGGGCGCCGCCGGCGACACCGACCCCGCGCGCCTGCGCCGCTGGTTGATGACGCTGAGCGCGCTGGTGATCGCTGTCATCCTCCTGCTCCAGCTGGCCGGTGCCCCGGAGCGGGCGTTGCAGGGCCTCGTCGACGACGGCGACTTCGCGACGGCCGCCCGCCTCGCCGACGATCGCCTCGCCAGCGACCCGGACAATGCGGACGTGAAGGCGCTGGGCACGGAAGCCCTGCTGAAGGCCGAACTGCCGCAGTGGATGGCGGACCTGAAGGCGGGCCGGTTCGACCGCACTGTCCAGGCCGAGGCGCGCATGCGGCGCCTGAGCACCCACAATGCGGATGCGAAGCCGCTCGTGGCGGAAATCGCCTGGGCCGGCGACGTGGAACGGTTCGTCCATGCGCGCGGCGGTGCGGCGGCCCCCGTGCGCGACGCGGCCGACGGGGCGCGCGTGCGCCGGATGGTGCGGCAATGGCAGGACGAGCAGCCGGCGCACCAGCGCGCGTTCGCAACGATCTCGGCCTGGGTGCCGGCATTCCGCGACACGTATGCGCAGGCGGCGAGCGACCTGCGCAAGCTGGCCCTGGCGGGAGGCGACGATGGCAACGAGCAATAAGTCCATGAAACCCTTGATCGGCGCGCTGGAAGACCACAGCGACGAGGGCATCGGCATCCTGACGGCCACGCCGGCGCGCCTGACGCACCTGGCCATCTACGTGATGGTGGCGCTGGTTCTGGCCGGCCTGGCGTGGTCGTTCTTCGGCCGCGCGGACGTGCTCGTGATGGCGCCGGGCACGCTGGTGCCGGCGTCCGAGGTGCGCCGGCTGTATGCGCCGATCGACGGCGAACTGGCCAATATCTACATCGCGGAAGGCCAGCCCGTGCTCAAGGGCGACGTGGTGGCACGGCTGTACGCGCGCGGCGCCATCGAAGCGGCGCGCAATGCGCTGGAAGCGCGCCTGAAACTGGAAGACGCGGAACGCGAATGGAAGGAATTCCCGCAAAAGAAAGCGCTGCTGGACGAGCGGGTGGCGGCGCTCAAGGAAGCGATGGACACGGAGGAACGCCAGCACGAGCGCCGCCTGGCCGAGGGCACGAGCCGCCTCGCCGCCGGGCAGCGCGCGCAGGCGCAGGAAGCGCGCACGAACCTGGAAGACGCGCGCCGCGCCCGCGATGCGGCACGCGACGAGGCGGCCAAGTACGAGCGCCTGTTCGCGCTGCCCGGCGGCGGCGGGGTCTCGCAACTGCAGGTGGAGGGCAAGAAGAACGCGTTGCAGGCGGCCGAGAATGCGGTGCGCGTGGCGGAATCGCGCGTGAGCGAACTGTCGGCGCGCCAGAGCCTGGAAACCACCGAGGCCCGGTCGCAGCTGGAGACGAGCGGCCAGCAGCTCGCCAGCCTGCGCCTGCAGTACGAAGCGGCGACGCGCGAGGCGACCAATGTCGAGGAAAAGCTGCGGCTGCAGGTGCAGACGGCGCGGCTGGTGGCGGATGCGGCATCGCGCATCCAGTTCGAGAACATCGACAAGGACAATTTCCTGCGCATCTTGGCGCCCGTGGATGGCGTGATCACGGACGTGACGTCCACGCAGCCCGGCGACAAGATCCAGGCGAATACGCCGCTGGGCGGCATCGTGCCGAAGAACACGCGGCCCCTGCTCAAGATCGAGATCCCCGAACAGGACCGCGCGTTCCTGCGCGAGGGCTTGCCGGTGCAGGTGAAATTCAACGCCTTTCCCTACCAGCGCTACGGCATCATCGCCGGCACCCTGCAGACCATCGCGCCCGCGACCCGCGCCTCGCCGCAGACGCGGCTGCCCGTGTACGAAGGCCGCGTCGCCCTCGAACGCGATCACTACACCGTGGGCGACACGTCGTACCCGCTGCGCTACGGCATGACGGCGAGCGCGGAAATCGTCGTGCGCAAGCGCCGCCTGATCGACCTGGCGTTCGATCCGTTCCGCCAGATCGGCGGGTGAGAGCTTCTACTGCAGGCTACTGGGGCAAGCCGTTGTAGCCTTCGGACGCCTCCTTGAGCTGCAGGAAGGCGACGTCCGCCGGCACCGTCTCGCCTGCCCGGAGCTTGGTGCGCGGGTCGTCCATCACGGGCGTCAGCATGAGCTTGCCTTCGACCCGGTCGGCGACGAACCAGGATTTCATCGCGGGCACGTGCACGACGAAATCGCCGGCGCCGTGACGATACCGGCTGACGAGCCGTGCGACGGCCGCGTTGCCCAGTTCCGACGCCCGCCAGCCTTCGCGCGACCCGGTGACGAAGATCGACGTGGCCACGCGATCGCCGACCTTGACGGGGTACAGGCTGCGCCGGATGTCGACGAGCAGCGTTTCCGGATCGGTGTTTTCCGTAAAGGCACGCAGGGCGTCGAGCTGGACCCGGTAGACCTGCAGCGGTTCGCCGAGCGTGGCCTGGCGTACCTCGCCCTCCGACTCGAAGCCGAGCGACGCATAGTTGCCGGCATTGACGACCTGCCTGAGCGTGGCGAGGCCGTGCTGGGCGGCGGTGTCCTGGCTGTGGTTGGGGCGGGGTTGGCTCGTCTGGCAGCCGCCGAGGAAGAGGACCACCGCAACGATCAACGCGAAAGGAAGTTTGCGCATGTCAGTCACCTTTGTACGTGATGTTGTAATAGTCGTTCCAGTGGGTGTGGTCACCCGCGCGGCTGACGTAATCGGCATACGTCATGATCGTTTCGGTGCCGCCGACCAGCGTATTCAGATCCGTATAAGGCTCGGGATCGTTGACGTCCACGTATTGCACGCCATTTACGGTGAAATAGCCTTTCACGACCATCATGTGGCCGCCGCCGCCGGGCCAATGCCAGCTGAATGCGATGGGTTTCTTTTTGCAATAAATCTGCGATTTGATCTGGCTGAATGTGAGTGCGGTATCGGACGTCTGGTCGGCCGTAAATCCGTATTTCTCGTATTCGGGCCAGCCGCCGTTATTGCAGCTGCCGGAATTATTTTCGCAGCACGTCGTGAGACCGAAACGGTTATTGGCTTCGACGCATTGGGCGACGTCATGGCCCAGGAAACGCATGGTCATCTGGCCGCTCGCTGCCCAGCACCAGTTCGACGCCTGCTGCGGCAATTTCGGCACGTCGATCGTCGACACCAATGGTGGATTACAACAGGCGGATAAAGTTCCCAATAAAAAAATTCCGCCAAGAATATGTGCGCTTTTCATTACGGCGACCCTCCAGCGAGTTCAATCGTTTATTTCGGGAATCTTCCAGGCCTGGATAAACCCTCCTGCTAAAGGTATATGCAGATCGATGGCGAACCCAACCTGATTCCCGTGATTGCTTGAGGCCGCTCATTGATGCAGGAAGTCATGTAGGACCCGTCACGTCAGCCCGACGTCGCCGCCGCAAACGTTGCGATTTGGATACAAAAAAGTTCTCGTATGGCATTTACATTGTAATTACGTTGCCATCACTTTAACGGTAAATTAGAATAATTCTCATTTAGATTACGGACCGTTCGAACATGCGTCGCCTGACTTCCCGCCCTGCCGGCCTGTTGCTGTCTCTCCTTGTTGGCGGCGCCGTCACGGCTTGCGGCGGCGGCGGCGACCCGGCGCCATCGACATCGACGGCCGCGGCCGTGACGTCGTTCAGCCCCAGCGCCGCCCTGGGAGAACGCATCTACAACGACGTCTCGCTCTCGGCATCCGGCCGCCAGTCGTGCGCAACGTGCCACGATCCCGCCAACGCGCACGGGCCCACCAATGACCTGGCCGTACAGCTCGGCGGCCCCAACGGCGACGTGGCGGGCTTTCGCGCCTCGCCGTCGCTGCGCTACATGCAGCAGACGCCGGCGTTCCATTTCGAGGCGGACGGCACGCCCGTCGGCGGCTTCGACCGCGACGGCCGCGCACGCACGCTGCAGGACCAGGCGGAACGTCCTTTCCTGGCAGCGCACGAGATGGCCAACGCCAGCAAGGCGGACGTCGTCGCGCGGCTGCGGCGCGCGGCCTACGCGGCGCAGTTCCGGGCCACGTTCGGCGACAACATCTTCGACAACGTCGACCAGGCGTTCAGCCGCGCCCAGTTCGCCCTGCAACAATTCGAGAACGAGGATCCGCGCTTCCACCCGTTCGACTCGAAATATGACCTGTTCCTGGCCGGCAAGGCCAAGTTGTCGGACGCGGAGCTGCGCGGCCTGGCGCTGTTTAATGATCCGCAAAAGGGCAATTGCGCGGCCTGCCACCCGAGCGCCCGCGGCGCGGACGGCAGCGCGCCCCTGTTCACCGACTTTAGCTACGACAACCTGGGCGTGCCGCGCAACGCGCGCATCCCGGCCACGCGCGATCCGGCCTATTTCGACCTCGGCTTGTGCGGCCCCGACCGTACCGACCTCGCCGACCGGTCGGACCTGTGCGGGGCGTTCAAGGTGCCGACCCTGCGCAACGTGGCGACGCGCAAGACCTTCTTCCACAACGGCGCGTTCACGAACCTGACCGACGTCGTGCGCTTCTATGTCACGCGCGATACGAATCCGGAGCGCTGGTATCCGGTGAATGCCGACGGCACCGTGGACAAGTTCAACGACGTGCCGTTCGCAATGCGCAAGAACGTGAACACGACGGAAGGGCCCTACAACCGCCAGCCGGGCATGGCGCCGGCATTGAACGAGACCGAGATTGCCGACCTGGTCCAGTTCCTCGGCGCGCTCACCGACGGCTACCAACCTTAACCACCATTCGAGAACAACCATGAAGCAACGTGTCATCAGCGCGGCATTGGCGGCCGCATTCCTTGCCGTCCCGGTGGCCGGCCTGGCCCAGGAGACCGACCTGGCGAAACGCGTCGAGCAGCTTGCTGCCGAACTGGAGAAAGTGAAGGCCGAGCTCGCGGCGCAGCGCGCGCAGTCCGCCGCCGCTGCCGCCGCCCCGCGCGCCGATGCCTCCGCGCCGACGACGGCAGCCGCTCCGGTCCAGCCGGCGACCGCCGCGCCGGCGGCGGCGCTGGCCGCGAGCACCGTCTTCACCGGCTATGGCGAAGTGAACTACAACCACCCCGTGCGCAATGCCCGCGGCGCGCAGACCGATCTGCGCCGCGCCGTGATCGGCATCCAGCACCGCTTCGACGACAAGACGAAAGTGGTCGCGGAATACGAGTGGGAGCACGCGATCGCCTCCGCCGAGGACAGTGGCGAGGCCGCCATCGAGCAGATGTACGTCGAACGCGAGTTCAACGGCGGCCTGCGCGGCAAGGCGGGCCTGTTCCTGATGCCGGTCGGCCTGTTGAACCAGAGCCACGAACCGACCGCCTACTACGGCGTCGAGCGCAATTTCGTCGAAACGGCGATCATCCCGACGACCTGGCGCGAAGCGGGCGTCGGCCTGTCGGGCGAATTCGGCGACGGCTTCGCGTGGGATGCGGGCCTCACCACCGGCTTCGACCTGACCAAATGGGACCCGGCGTCCGACGAGGGCCGCGAATCGCCGCTGGGCGCCATCCACCAGGAAGGGCAACTGGCCAAGTCGCGCGACCTGTCGCTGCACGGTGCCCTCAACTGGCGCGGTTATCCGGGCCTGCTCGTCGGCGGCTCCGTCTTCACGGGCAAGGCCGGCCATGCCACGACCGATTTCGCCGCCAACGACGCGCGCGTGACCCTGGCAGAACTGCACACCCGCTATACGCCGGGCGCGTGGGACCTGTCGGCGCTGTGGGCCTACGGCCGCATCTCGAACACGGACGCGCTCAATGCGACCTTCGTCGGCAACCCGACGCCGGTCCCGAGCAGCTTCGCCGGCTGGTACCTGCAGGCCGCATATAAACTCTGGGAGGGCGGCGACTATGCGTTCAGCCCGTTCGCCCGCTTCGAGAGCTTCGACACGGCCCGCACATATGCCCGGCTTCCCGCAGGCTTGGGCGTGCCCACCGGCCCGTACGAACGCGTCGCGACCGTCGGCGCCAACCTGATGGTGGCACAGGGTGTCGTGCTCAAGGCCGATTACCAGAAATTCCGCCAGGACAAGTCGCTCGACCGCGTGAACCTGGGCGTCGGCTTCTCCTATTGATCGGGTATCCGGAGGCATCGCCATGCGTTATGTTCCCCTGGTCGTTCTCGGCGCCTGTGCCGTCACGGCGCCGGTCTTCGCGACGCAATACCTCAGCCCGGATCAGGCGCAGAAGCTGATGTTCCCGGAGGCCGACACCTTCCGCGCCCAGCCGCTGTCGCTCGACGCGGGGCAGATGCGCCAGGTCGAGCAGGCCGGGGGACTGCCGGCGCGGTCGGCGCAGTGGCGTGTCGTCGGCGCCTACAAGGGCGGGGCGTTGCTGGGTTATATGGTGCTCGACGACGTCATCGGCAAATTCGAGTTGATCTCCTACGCCGTGGGCGTCAATCCGGACGCCAGCGTGCGCCAGGTGGAAATCCTGGCGTACCGCGAAAGCCACGGCAGCGAGATCCGGTTGCCCGCATGGCGCCGGCAGTTCGTCGGCAAGAGCGCGAAAAGCGGCGACCTGCGCCTCGGTGCCGGCATCAGCAATATCAGCGGTGCCACCCTGTCCTGCACGCACGTCACCGACGGCGTGCGCCGCATCGCCGCCGTGGCGCAGGTCGCGCTGGTGCGATGATCCGCCGCGCGCAGCCCTGGCTCGGCACCCTCGTCGACATCGCGGTCGAGGGCACGTCCAGCCAGGACGCGGTCACGGCGGCCTTCGCCGAGATCGCGCGCCTGCACCGGCTGATGAGTTTTCATGACGATACCAGCGACATCGCGCGCATCAACCGCGCCCAGCCGGGCGACGTGGTAGCGGTCGACGCGGCCACATGGCACGTCCTGCGGCTGGCCGGCGAGATCGCGGACCTGTCCGGCGGGGCGTTCGACATCGCCTGCGCGCCCTGGCTGGTCGACCGTCGGATCCTGCCGTCACCCGCCCCGGGGCAGGACTGTCCGTCCGCGCGCCGATCGTCCGATGTGTTCGCGCTCGACGACGACGGCCGGGTGCACAAGCGCGGCGCGGGCTGGATCGACGTCGGCGGCATCGCCAAGGGCCATATCGTCGATGCGGCCGTGGCCGTGCTCGAGGCGGCGGGCGTGCCGGGCGGCTGCGTGAATGCCGGCGGAGACCTGCGCGCCTTCGGCACGATGCACGTCCCGGTCGCCGTGCGCGCGCCCGCTGCGCCGGGCCGCGCCGCCCGTCATATAATGCTGTGCGACGCAGCCCTGGCGACGTCGGGCAGTTATTTTTCTGCGCGCACGCACCGGGACGGCGTCGTCAGCGCCCTGCTCGACGGGCGCGACGGCCGGCCGCTGGTCGCCACGGCCAGCGCTTCCGTGCACGCGCCCCACTGCGCCGTCGCGGACGCGCTGACGAAAGTCGTGCTGGCGACGGGCGATTGCGGCCACCCGGCATTGGCCGCGTACGGCGCCACCGCTTTTCTGCTTCGAGACTCATGACCCGCATGCCCAGCCCGACCACCGGCCGCCTTCTCTCGTTCAAGCTCGAACGCTGGCATCGCCGCAGCATCTACGCGACCGGCGTCGTGCTGCTGCTGTCGGGCGCGGCGTGGCTCGTGCTGCACTATTTCCTGCGTCCGCAGACCGAGTTCGGCGACACCGTCAATCCGCTCGAACCCTGGGCGATGAAGCTGCATGGCGCGGCGGCGATGGCGTCCCTGTTCTTCGTCGGCAGCCTGCTGCACCTGCACGTGCGCCGGGCGCTGCGGGCCGGACGGAATGCGGTGACGGGGTGGGCGATGATCGCGACCTTGGCCTTCCTGACATTGACCGGCTACGGCCTGTACTACGTGGCCGGCGAGGCCGATCGTCCGGCCTGGTCGCTGTTGCACTGGAGCGTAGGCTTTGCGGTGGCCGCGCTGTTCGTCGTGCACGTGCTCGTCGGGCGGCGTAGCGTGCGCGACTGAGCCCGGTGCTATCATTCGATCCATGCGCCGCCTGATCCTCATCCTGCTGCTGGTCGTCTATCCATTCCAGGTCGCCCTGGCCGTGGCGGACAAGTGCTGCGCGATGACGCCGGCCGGCGTGAGCCACCACAGCGTCGCCGCCGACGCCGGCCCCATATTCGTGGCCGACGACGACGGCGCATCCGTTGCCGATCCGCACTGCGCGGCCTGCACGTTCGGGCACACGGCCTGCCTGCCGGCCCCGTTCATCGTCATCCCGGCCGAGCGCCGGCACGCATCAAGCATCGCCTTCTTCCCGCCCTACCTCAAAGCGCCTCCCGCAAGCCGTCCCGACCGGCCGCAATGGCCTGCCGCCGCCTGACCCGCGCGCGGCTTGATACCCCACAATCTCCGCGCGCCTGAATCGACCATTTTCAGGAGCACGCATGAACATATCCAGACAAAAGCTGGCGGTGCTCGTCCTCGCATCCGCATTGGCATGGCGCTGCGGCGCCGCGCCCTTGCGCGTTACGGCGGACACCGCCGCCATCGACTTATCCACAGCGATCCGGCTCGCCCTCGACCAGCCCGCCGCGCGCGCGGCCGCGCACGAGGTGGCGGCGAGCGACGCCCTCGTCGGCCAGGCCGAGCGCCTGCCGAATCCCGAGCTGTCCTGGCTGCGCGAAGGCCAGCAGGCGGGCACGCGCACGACCACCGTGCAGATCAACCAGCCGATCGAGCTTGGCGGCAAACGCAGGGCCCGCGTCGCCCTTGCGCAGGGGGAGGCTGACGTGGCGCGCGGCGACCGGCTCGCGCAGCGGCTGGCCATCCGGGCCGACGTCATCGCCGCCTACCACGACGTCCTGATCGCCGGACACCGGCTGGCACTCGCCCAGGCATTGACGGACCTCGCGCGCCGGACGGTCGACGTGGCCGGCAAGCGCGTGGCGGCCGGAAAAATCTCGCCCATCGACGAAACGCGGGCCCGCCTCGCCGCCGTCGACGCGTCGAGCGCGCTGACCCAGGCGACGGCCGCGCTGGCCATCGCCCGCACGAGGCTGGGCGCGCTGATCGGCCGTCCTGCGGACACCCTCATGCTGGACGACGACAGCGACCGGCTGCCGGAAAGCGTGCCCATCGCCACGATGCTGACCCGTGAATCCGCCGCCGTCAGGCGCGCACAAGGCCAGCTCGCGGCGCGGCAGGCCCGGGCAGAGGTCGAGCGGGCCGCGCGCGTGCCGGACGTGACCCTGTCCGTGGGCACGCAACAGGATGACCAGGCGGGCCGGCGCCAGGCCGTCGTCGGCCTGTCCGTACCTCTGCCCCTGTTCAACCGCAACGAGGATGCCTTGCACGCGGCCTTGCGGCGCAGCGACGCGGCGAACGATGCCCTTGCCGCCGCCCGGGTCGAGACGGCGGCCGCGCTGACGGCCGCGCACACGCGCTACGAGACGGCGAAACAGGAAGTCCGGCTGCTGCGCGACGACGTGGTACCGGGCGCAAGGACCGCGTACGAGCAGACGCTGAAAGGCTTCGAGTACGGGAAGTTTTCCTTCCTGGACGTGCTCGATGCGCAGCGCACGTGGTTCCAGGCGCAGACACGCCAGTGGGACAGCCTGGAAAGCGCGTGGCGCGCCTGGGCCGACCTCGAACGCCTCGCCGGCACCGATCAAGACTGAAAGACCATCATGACCAAGAAACAGACCCTGGCGATCGCGCTGATGTGCGCGCTCGCCCTCCTCCTTGCCGGCCTGATGCTGTTTACGCGCCAGGACACGGTACCCACGAAGGACGCGCACGGCCACGATGACCGTGGCGCGGAAACCGGCACGACCGCAGATGCGGGAGCACGCGGCATCGCGATGACGGCAGCGCAGATCAAGGCCAACGGCATCGCCCTCGACACGGCCGGCCCGGCCACCTTGCGGCAGCGGCTGCACCTGCCCGCGCAGGTGAAAACCGACGCGGAACGCACCGTCGCGCTGGCCGCGCCGGCGCCGGGCATCGTGCAGGCCGTGCTCGTATCGCCGGGCGCCCTGGTGCGCAAGGGCCAGGCGCTCGTGACGATCCGGAGCCCGGCCGTCGCGCAGTGGCGTGCAGAGGCCGCCGCCACACGCCAGCGCCTGCAGCTTGCCCGCACGACGTACCAGCGCGAAAAGACGCTGTGGGACGAACGCATCTCGGCCCGCCAGGACCTCGACGCCGCCGCGACGGCGATGCACGAAGCGGAGATCGCCGCGCAGGCCGCGGCGCAGCATCTGGCCGCGCTCGGCATCGAAGCGGGCAGCGTATCGGGAAGCGTGACGATGCGTGCGCCGTTGGATGGCGTCGTCGTCGAGAAGCCGGCCGTGGCGGGCCAGGCCGTCGACGAGACGAAGCCCTTGCTCACGATCGCCGACCTGTCGCGCGTGTGGATCGAAGCGGCCGTGCCCGCCGACAGCCTGGGCCAGGTCGGCACGGGCATGGCGGCGAAGATCAGCGTGGGCACGCAGCCGGGCGAGATCGACGGCACCGTCGCATTCGTCGGTCCCGTCCTCGGCGAGTCGACGCGCATGGCGACGGCACGCATCGTCCTGCCGAACCGCGACGCGCACCTGCGGCCGGGCATGCTGGCCAGCGTCGACCTGATGGGGCCGCAGGCGCAGGTGCCGGTGACGGTGTCCGGCGACGCCATCCAGACGATCCACGAGCACAGCGTCGTCTTCGTCCGCACCAAGGCCGGTTTCACGGTGCGCGACGTCGTACCGGGACGCTCGGACGGCAAGCGGACCGAGATCGTGCACGGCCTGGCGGCGGGAGACGTCGTCGCGGCCGGCGGCAGCTTCCTGCTGAAGGCGGACCTCGGCAAGAACGAAGCCGGGCACGACGACTGACGAGGCGCCCATGTTCGAACAACTTATCGCATTCGCCATCGCGCGCCGCTGGCTGGTCGTCCTCGCCGTCCTCGCCCTCGCGGGACTGGGCGTCCATAGCTACCAGCGCCTGCCGATCGACGCCGTGCCCGACATCACGAACGTGCAGGTGCAGATCAACACGGCCGCGCAGGGCTATTCTCCGCTGGAAGTCGAGCAGCGCATCACCTTCCCCATCGAATCGGCGATGAGCGGCCTGCCCCGGCTCGAGCAGACGCGGTCGCTGTCGAGGTATGGCCTGTCGCAGGTGACCGTCGTCTTCAAGGAAGGCACCGACATCTATTTTGCCCGCCAGCTCGTGAGCGAGCGGCTGCAGCAGGCGAAGAGCCGGTTGCCGGACAAGACCGAGCCGGCACTGGGCCCGATCGCGACGGGCCTCGGCGAAATTTTCTATTGGACCGTCGAAGCGCGCCCCGACGCGTTGAAACCGGACGGCACACCTTACTCCCCGGCCGACCTGCGCGAGATCCAGGACTGGATCGTGGCGCCGCAGCTGCGGGGCGTCGCGGGCGTGACGGAAGTGAACACGATCGGTGGCTACCTGAAGGAATACCAGGTCGCGCCGGACATGGCGAAGCTGACCGCGCACGGGTTGTCGCTGGCGACCCTGGTGAACGCCATCGACCGCAACAACGTCAACGCGGGCGCCGGTTACATCGAGCGCGGTGGCGAGCAGTTCGTCGTGCGCACGCCGGGACAAGTGAAAACGCTGGAGGAGATCCGCAACATCGTGCTGGACGTCGTCGACGGCGCACCGGTGCGCGTGCGCGACGTGGCCGACGTCGAACCGGGCCGCGAATTGCGCACCGGCGCCGCCACGGAAAACGGTCGTGAGGTGGTGCTGGGCGCGGTCTTCATGCTGATCGGCCAGAACAGCCGTGCCGTCGCGGACGGCGCGCGCCGCAAGCTGGACGAGGTCAACCGCTCGCTGCCGCCCGGCGTGCAGGCGCTGCCCGTGTACGACCGCGCCGTGCTGGTGAACAAGGCGATCCATACCGTCCGCAACAACCTCGTCGAAGGGGCGCTGCTCGTCATCGCGATCCTGTTCGCCTTCCTGGGCAACCTGCGCGCCGCGCTCGTCACGGCGCTCGTCATTCCGCTCACGATGCTGCTCGTGTTCACGGGCATGGTGCAGGCGGGCGTCAGCGCCAACCTGATGAGCCTCGGCGCGCTCGACTTCGGCATCATCATCGACGGCGCCGTCGTCATCGTCGAGAACTGCATCCGCCGGCTCGGCATTGCCCAGGCCGAGGTCGGACGGCCGCTGACCGGCGCGGAACGCCGCACGGAAGTCGCGCTCGCGGCGGCGGAAGCGCGCCGGCCGCTGCTGTTCGGCCAGCTGATCATCATGACGGTCTACCTGCCGCTCCTCGCGCTGTCCGGCATCGAGGGCAAGATGTTTCATCCGATGGCGCTCACGGTCGTGATGGCGCTGCTCGGCGCGATGATCCTGTCCGTGACGTTCGTGCCGGCCGCCGTCGCCCTGTTCGTCAGCGGCAACGTGGCCGAGCACGACAACCGCCTGATGCACAAGGCGCGCGATTGGTACCGGCCGCTGCTGGACTGGACCTTGCGCAACCGTCCCGTCGCCCTGACGTTCGCCGCGCTCTCCGTGCTGTTGACGGGCTTGCTGGCGACACGGCTCGGCACGGAATTCGCGCCGAACCTAAACGAGGGCGACCTGGCCGTGCTGACAATGCGCATCCCCGGCACGAGCCTGCAGCAGTCGGTGGCGATGCAGCAGAAGCTGGAGGCTGCGCTGCTGCGCGAATTCCCCGAGATCGAGCGCGTGTTCGCGCGCATCGGCACGGCCGAGGTGGCAACCGACCCGATGCCGCCGAACGCGGCGGACAGCTATCTGATCCTGTGCCCGGAAAGCCAGTGGCCGAAGCCACGACGAACGCATGCGCAACTCGTGGCCGCGATCGCGGAAGCGGCCGACCGCATCCCCGGCAACAACTACGAGTTCTCGCAACCGATCCAGCTGCGCTTCAATGAGCTGATCTCGGGCGTGCGCAGCGACGTGGCCGTCAAAGTGTTCGGCGACGACACGGCGACCATGCTGACGACGGCCCAGCGCATCGCCCAGGTGCTCGACCGGCTGCCGGGCGCGGCCGAAGTGAAAATCGAGCAGACGGAAGGTTTGCCCGCGTTGACGCTGGCCGTCGACCGCATCAAGGCCGCCCGCTACGGCCTGAACGTGGCGGACGTGCAGGAAGCGTTCGGTACGCTCGTCGGCGGCCGCGACGTGGGCACCGTGTTCGAGGGCGACCGCCGCTTCGCCATCACCGTGCGCTTGCCGGAAGGCGCGCGCAACGACGTCGAGACCTTGCGCCGCCTGCCGATTTCGCTGCCCGCGCGCGATGGCCGTAGCAGCAGCATCCCGCTGTCCGAGATTGCCACCCTGGACTTCGTGCCGGAAGCGAACCAGGTCAGCCGCGAGAACGGCAAGCGCCGCATCGTCGTCACGGCCAACGTGCGCGGGCGCGATCTCGGGTCGTTCGTCGCCGCGCTGCAATCCGATCTGGGCAAGCTGAAGCTCCCGGCGGGCGTGTGGCTGAGTCTCGGTGGCCAGTTCGAGAACCTGCAGGCCGCGGCCCAGCGCCTGGCGCTCGTCGTGCCGGCCGCGCTGGCGCTCGTGTTCGCGCTCCTGTACCTGATGTTCGGCAGCGTGAAGGATGGCCTGCTCGTGTTCAGCGGCATCCCGTTCGCCATGACGGGCGGCGTGCTGGCGCTGTGGTTGCGCGGGCTGCCGCTGTCGATTTCGGCGGCCGTCGGCTTCATCGCGCTGTCCGGCGTGGCCGTGCTGAACGGGCTCGTGATGCTGGCGTTCGTGCGCTCGCTGCGCGACCAGGGCCACTCGGCCGAAGAAGCCATGCGCGAAGGCGCGCAGGTGAGATTGCGAGCCGTCCTGATGACGGCGCTCGTCGCGTCGCTGGGGTTCCTGCCGATGGCGCTGGCGACGAGTACCGGGGCCGAGGTGCAGCGGCCGCTGGCGACGGTCGTCATCGGCGGCATCCTGTCGTCGACGGCGCTGACCTTGCTGATCCTGCCGGCCTTGTACACGTGGGCGCACCGAAGTTCCCGCGATCCGGCCTATCGTTGAGCGCCATGGTGCGGCCGTCCGGTACGCCATCCGGACCGGCCGCACCTGTGGCAGACTTGGTCATCGCTTATCGCTTACCCACACGGACACGCACATGGACATCGGACGGATCGAAGCCCTGGCCCTGCGCTCCAGCCTGGCCGCCCCACCAGAGCGCGTGGAGCGTGTGCGCGCGATCGCGTTCCAGGGGCTGGAAGGCGACGTGCACGCCGACCCGCTGTCGCCGCGCCAGCTGCTTATCGCCGGCACGGACGCGTACGACGCGTTCGCGCTGCCGCCGCACACGTTGCGCGAGAACCTGCTCGTGGACGTCGACACGTCGCGGCTCGTCTCCGGCACCGTGCTGCAGGTCGGCGACAGCGTCCTGCTGCGGCTGATGTTCCAGTGCGAAGCGTGCGGGCACCTGGATGCGCACCGTCCCGGCCTGGCGACCCGCATCGGCACGCGGCGCGGCATGCTGGCGCGTGTGCTGCGCGGCGGCGGGATCCACACGGGCGACCGGATCCGCACGGCGGGCGCACCGCTGCCCGCGTGGTCCGATGACTGGCGCGAGCGCATCGTCCACGTGCTCGATACCCTGCCGCCGGCCAGCGTGATCACGTATAAACGGCTGGCCCAGCTGGCCGGCGTCGCGTCGAGCTATTGCCGCGCCTTCCCGGGCATGATCGCCCGGCTCGGGCCGCGCTATGCGGGCAAGGCCGTGCCCTCGCAATCGGATATCGCCCTGCCGCGCTGGGATGGGCACGGGTTGTTCGATCCCGCGCCGGCCGAGCGGTTGTTTTCCGCCGAGGTGGTGCCGTAGGAATGCCAGTCAGGCCGGCTGATCGATGGGCGCCAGGCTATAGCGGACGTCGCCGCGGTCATCCGCCTGGGGGCCGTCGACGAGGTAGGCATCCCACCCCAGGCGCCCGCTCGGCGTGGGGCCGAGGACGGTGCTGCGGACCGCTTCGCCGCGCAGGATCAGTTCGACCTCGTATTCGAGCGTGACGCCGGCCAGCAGGCCCAGCATGCTCCTGAGGGCACGCGCCGCGAGGCCGCCCGGCAGGAACGACGTGAAGCCGGCGTGGTCAAGCGGACCGACGATGACGCGCAGGCGCAGGTCGCGCTGCCACACGCGGTCGCCGGCCATCGCGCTCGTCCCCAGCACGGCCGTGGCATGGCCGAGGACGGTCTGCTGGGCGGACGGCACGTCGTACCAGGCGCCGACGAATTGCTCGATCCGCACCGGGTGGCCGAAATACTCGGACAGCACGCGCCCCATCTGCACGGCCGATGGCGGGCGCTGGCGGATCGACGCGGCGAAGTAGCCGATCGTTTCGTCGAGCAGGGCGCCGTCCCTGTCGTGCGCCAGGCGCCGGCGCAGCGCGGTGTGGCCGAGCCCCGCCAGTGCCAGCAGCAGCGGCAGGAACGTGTCCTGGCCGTCGAGCTGGTATTTGAAGTGCAGCCGGTACTTGCGCCAGGCTCCGTAGAACAGGGCCAGCGAGCGGTTCGAGAACGTGTCCAGCAGGGCGCGCGGTCCCTCGTCGGACTGGCGCTGCTGGTGTTCGGCGATGCGTTCCGTGTAATGGGCAGGCAGCACGCCGGTGGCGCTCAGCAGGCCCATGAAGGATGGGGTGACGCGGATGTACGTGAGTCGGGCTTCCTGCAACGCCTTGCCGAGCGCGTGCGCGCCGCGTTCGAGGTCGCGCGGCTCGGGCTGGATGGCTTCCAGCTGGCTGGCCGGGAAGCTTAGCGACGTCGAGTTCTGGAAGCGCACATGATGGGCGATAACGTCGTGCTGGGCCCCGCCGTGCCGCTTGAGCCAGAGCTCGAGCATGCGCACGGCCTGGAAGTACTCGAAACGATAGGGTTCCCTGAACAGGCGCTCGATTACAGCAGGCTCAAATCGCCGCTTCTCGGTAAGCATGTCAATAATTCCTCTCCGGTTTTATTGGACACCACCACCAGTTGCGTGAAGCTGTTGGCGTGCACGTACAGGGCGAGAAACCGTTCGATGATGTGGGCGAATGCATAAATGCCGCTGCCGACGAAGGCTTCCTCGTCGATGAGGATGCGCACCTCCACGCCGCGCACGAGGCAGGTGAACGGATTGCCCGCCATCCAGGCGCTGGCGGTGCGCTGTTCGATGCCGGCGATGCCGCCGATCTGGCGCTGCGACGACGGCGAACGGGGCAGGTCGTACAGGGCGAGCATTTCGCGGAAGGCGTCGACGCCGCCATTCGCCAGCGACAAATGGTTCAGCGTCAGGTGCGAGATTAGCCGCCAGTGGGCGCTGCGGGCGCTCTCGAAGCGGTACGTGATCGTGGGCTTGCGCAGGAAGTTGATCGTCTTCACGCTCGAGCCGCCTTCGAGGAACAAATCGCCGCCGGGCTGGCCGTAGGACAGAGAGGCCGGCAGGTCGCGGTTGCTGCAGGTGAGTTCGATGTTCAGCGTTTGCGTCTCGACGGCGGCCGGGTCGAAATCGATGTCGACGATGGCGATTTGCGTCTCGTAGCCGGGGCTGCGCTCGGCCAGCGTCTCGTCGCGCCGCAGTACCCAGTAATGGCCGTTCTGCTCGGGCGTCTGGGCGTGCTTGAGCGAGTAAAACGGGTGGAATTCGACGACGGTTTCTCCCTGCGGCGTCTGGCGCACGAGGTTGACGGATTCGATGGATTGCACTTCGTAGGCGAAGGCACGGCGCGCGTCGGCCAGCACGGGGTAGGTGGCGCTGGCGTGGGTCAGTCGGATCGGCTCGCCGCGCTGCCGGAACAGGTTGATGACGGGCGTGCAGCCCAGCAGCAGGTTGTTCGTCGACAGCGTGCCGAGCATGCGCGCCGTGTTCGAATCGGCGCGCAGGCCCGACAGTGCCAGGTGCAAGGTGACGGTGGTCGTCCCGGCCGCCAGCGCGGACGGCAGCGCGGCCATGAGCGCGGCCAGGTCGATGTCGAAGAAGTTGAACTTGTCGGGGAAGCAGAAGTATTCGGTCAGCAGGCGGTAAGCCGCATGCGAGCGGGCCGGGAAATCGATCAGGGCTTCGTCGTCGGCAAAGCCGGCGGGCTCGATCGGAACCTTGGCCAGCGGGAACCAGCGGCCGCCGTTGTGGCCACCCCTGTCCGCTTCGACGTACGCGCCCACCGCGCGCATGAACAAGGTGTCGCGCAACGCCGCGCAGAACGACGGTTCGCCGTCGATGAACACGCGCAGGCGCGGCAGGCCCAGCCGGCCGAGGCGCAGTTGGTCGGCCGTGGCGGTGAGCGTCAGGCTCAGGCCGGAGCCCGCGCCGTCCGGCAGGCGCACGGCCGCCGGATGGTCGATGATGGCGGAGAACGCGGCGCCGGTCAGCGCGAGCGGCGCCACGGTGACGGGATACACGGTGCGGAACGTGCAGGCCGCGCCGAGCACGGGCCGCGTACTGAGCGCGGTGCCGCGCGGGATGACGCTGACGCCCGTCTGCTGGTTGGCGGTGTCGCCGACATCCATGTGCGCGATCGAACAGGAGGGAAAGGGGCGCAGGTAGTGCGGGTACAGGACGTCGAACAGCGCTTCCGTGAATTCGGGATAGTCGTCGTCGAGCCGTTTGGCGATGCGCGCATTCAGCAGCGCGAACGACTCGATCATGCGTTCGGTATGCGGGTCTTCGCACACTTCGCCGCTGATGAGCAGGCGGCCCGCGATCTTCGGATAGCGCTCGGCGAATTCGCGCACGTGGCGGCGCAGGTAGCCGAGCTCGCGCTCGTAATACGGTAGCAATTGTTCCAAGCTCAGGCTCCCGCGGACGCGGCCATCGACGCCCTGCCCGCCTTGCTGATGCTGTACTGCAGGGTCGACGGCTGCAGCAGCGCATCGAAATTGACGGGTTCTTCCGACGCGCTGGCGACGAGCACCGCCGTGATCGAAAACTTCAGGCGGTTCACGAGGCTCTCGTCACGCACCTCCAGCACCGCTTTCACGTTGCGCAGGCGCGGCTCATGGCGGGCGATGGTCTTTTCGAGGCACTCGCAGATGTAGGCGCGGTCGCTCGGGCTCGACAGCGAGCGGTCGGCGAAATCCGTCAGGCCATAGGTCACGAGTGATTCGCTGCACTCGGGAAAACCCTGCAGTGAGTTTTCCGGGATGACAGAGCGCGTGTTCAACAATGCCTCCAGGTCGCGCGCGACGGCATCCTTGAGATCCTCGGCGGTCATGCGCGAGACGGTGGCGTTGGCGGCGCCGCGCACCGGTGTGCCCAGCAGACGGTCGAAAAAACCAGGCGTGAATCCTTCCATCGAACTCCTCCATGCCGGCAGCGCAAGGCGGCATCTTCACACAGTCGGGCGCGAAAAAATAGTTCAGTTGGGAATGACCCACGGTTACTTTGAGCAGTAGCAAAACTGCAGGTCATTGCAGAAAAAAAACCGTCGCGAAGGACTAAGGTGATCGACTTGGGACAAGTCAATGACTGGAGGACATGCATGACGAGCACGATGATCGGCAACATGGCCAGCAAGGTATTGTGGGGCGAAGGCCTGCTCCTGCGTCCGCAGCATTTCCAGCGCCAGGACCAGTACCATGAACACCGCCTGTACAAGAGCATCCGGGCCGTACACCCGTATGCCTGGGGCATCGAAGCGCTGCAGATCGACCGCGACGCGCTGTCCAGCAACGTATTGCGCATCCTCGAACTCGCGCTGCGCTTCCAGGACGGCGAACTGGTCGATGCGCCGGGTGCCGACGAGCTCCCCGACACCGTCGACCTCAGCCAACTGCCGCAAGCCCAGCAAGTCGTCACGTATTACGCCGCCCTGCCCGGCCTCAAACCCTTCAGCGGCAATTTCGCCCAGCCGGGCCAGCCGACCAAGACGGTCCGCTTCGTGCAAACCAACGAGGAAACGCCCGACCTCTACACGCAGGCGGCACCGGCGTCCGTGTCTTACCTCAGGAAAACCGTGCGCCTGGTCGCCGAATTCGAGCCGCGTGACGCGTACCTCAGCTTTCCGGTGCTGCGCCTGCGCCGCGCCCCGTCCGGCGGCTTCGAGCTGGACCCGTCCTTCCTGCCGCCGAGCCTGTCGGTGGGGGCCGCCCCCGCCTTGTTCCAGCAACTGCGTCGCCTGCTCGAGGCGCTGCAGGCCAAGGTGGGGTCGCTGTACGGCCACCACCGCGAGCCGAGCCGCAACGTGATCGAATTCCGCTCCGGCGACATGTCGTCGTTCTGGCTATTACACACAGCCAGTTCCGCCTGCGCATCACTCTCCCACTACCTGCACCATCCCGACCTGCACCCGGAACGCTTGCACGAACAATTGCTCGGCGTGGCCGGCGCGCTGATGACGTTTTCGAAAAGCTGGACGCTGACCGACCTGCCGGTTTATCAACATGCCGATCCCGGCCCCGGCTTCGCCAAGCTGTTCCAGATCATCCGCGAATTGCTCGACACCGTGATTTCGTCGAAGTACTTCGCCATCGTCCTGAACGAAGTGCGGCCGTCGTACCACCACGGCATGCTCGACTCCGGCAAGATCGACGACAAAACCACCTTCTACATCGCCGTCTCGGCCGACATCCCGACCCTGGAACTCGTCGACACCGTGCCGCTGCGTTTCAAGGTCGGCGCGCCGGACGACGTCGAGAAATGCGTGCTGTCCGCCCTGCCCGGCGTGCGCCTGCAATATGCGCCGCAACTGCCCGCCGCCGTGCCGGTGCGGCCCGACACGTGTTATTTCGTCCTCGATGCCAAAGGCCAGATGTACGAGCGCATGCTGCAGGCGCAATCGATGGCGATCTATGTGCCGTCGGGGATGAAGGGCCTGAAGCTCGAACTGCTGGCCGTCGCTGCTTGAGCGGGCGACGACACACCTTCGACAACCTTTGACGCCATCTCACCATGTCGACACCTCTTGCCGCCGAGCCGCTCCCCACCTCTCATACCGTGCCCGGCTGGATCAAACAGGCCCTGATTGCCGCCGTCGTGTTCGTCGCCTGCTGGGGCGGCGCACTCGTCTGGTGGCGCGCGAGTGCGCGCGTGCCCGCCACGTCGGAGTGGATGCTGTTGCTGTTCGGCCTGCCCGTAGCCGTGCTGCTGGCGGGCTTTATCGGGCACAAATGGATCGCGCAGCGCACCGCCGTCCAGGCCAGCGCGCTGCCCGCCACGCCCGTGCGTCCGGCCAGCGCCGCCACGAGCCCGGCGCAGGCGCAGCACCTGGCGATCCTCGCGACGGCATTGCGTTCCCCGCACGGTGCATCGCCCGAGGAACTGGCGGCCGCCATCGCGGACAACAAGGCACGGCCGGACCTGGACCGGGAACTCGTCGACGACGATGGTTTCCCCGTGCTGTGCGCCCGCTGCGAAGATGCAGGCGACGACGCGCTGCGCGAAGACGTCACCGACTGGCTGGCGGCGCACGGCGGCATCGAGGCCGATTTCAGCGACGAGCAATGGCGCGCGCTGACGCTGGCGAGCAGCGTGGTCGCCGAACTCGCGGGACGTGCCGCGATCGAGTGGACCGTGCGTGACGATGCCATGCCCGGGCTCCAGGTATTGCCGCTGCTGCCGGCGGATTGGTCCGCGGGGCAGCGCGATGCGGCCGCGGCGTGGCTGCGGCATGCGGCGGCCCAGGCGGGATGGCGCGGCGAGATCGGCGCGGCCGTGTGCCACACCGATCCCGTGGCCGGCATCGCTGCTGCCGGCGCGGCGCCCGGCGTCACGCTGGTGGTCGCGGCAGCGTCCCATGTGGGCGGGGCAACGGTCGCGCGCTGGGCGGCGGAACAGGTCCTGTTCACGTCCGCGCAGCCGCAGGGGAGGATGCCGGGCGAAGGCGCTGCCGGCCTGTTGCTGGGCGGTGCGGCGCCGGCCGGGATGTCCGATGGCCAGGCCGGCGCGCTCCTGGCACCGCTCGTGGAACTGCAGGTCGAGGCGCCGGCCGACGGCCGCAGGCGCGGTGCCGATCGCGTGGTCGCGGGACTCGTTGACCGCACGCTGGCCGACGCGCGCGTCGATGCCGGCGGAGTGGCGATGATCGTCGCCGATACCGGCCACCGGTCGCGCCCCGTGTACGAGCTGCTGGAATATGCGGCCACGACGATGCGGCAGCTCGACGGCAGCGCGGACATCGTGCGCGTGGGCGCGGTCAGTGGCGATTGCGGCGTGGTGCCGTTCGTGACGGCGCTCGCGCTGGGGGCGCACTATGCGGGCGTGCGCCGGTCGCCGGTGCTGTGCCTCGCCAACGAGGTGCCGGGCCGGCGCATCGCCACGGTCGTACGCCCCGTGGATTGAACGCTCAGCGGGCCGGCGCGCGCCATGCCTGCGTGCGGCCCAGCACGTGGCTGTCGATCGATCCCTTCCTGGCCAGCTGGCCGCCGATGCCGAAATTCAGCAGGCACACATCCTCGTCCTCGTTGTCCCGTCCCTGGAAGCGGCGGGCCCACGGATCGCGCGTGGTCTCAGCCTGCGCGGGTCGTTGCGTCACGCTGGCCGTCCGTGCGGCGGGGCGCGTCTGCAGCGGTTCGTCGAGCACCGCGGGACGCTGGCCGCTGGCGCTGCAGGAGACGAGTGCGCAGACGTTCACGTGCTGTGCCGATGCGGACAGTGGTGTCAGGAGAGCGGTGGCCAGAGGCACGAGCTTCCTGATCAGATCAGATGTCATGGCGTGCTTTCGTTCGATGGCGATGCGGCCACTGTAGCGCCGCACGCGCACCGGTTGATGTCCGATTGTGTCGGGCGCCCGTTCCGACACATCCGCTTGCAAAAATCCTGCGCTACCATGAGCGTCTTGGCTCAACACACGGAGGAGACGACACATGATTTATCAAGGCAGCTGCCACTGCGGCCAGGTTGCGTACGAAGTGGAGGGAGACATCCAGGGCGCCCTCGCCTGCAATTGTTCGATGTGCCAGCGCAAGGGCTCCCTGCTCTGGTTCGTGCCGCGCGCGCAGTTCCGCCTGCGCACGCCCGAGGACGCGGCCGCCACCTACACGTTCAACAAGCACGTCATCCAGCACCGCTTCTGTCCGACGTGCGGCATCCATCCGTATGCGGAAGGGGTCGATCCGAAGGGGAATCCGATGGCGGCCATCAACCTGCGCTGCCTCGAGGGCATCGACCTCGACGCGATCCCCGTGCAGCACTACGACGGCCGCGACGCCTGACCGTCAGTTCAGGCGCGGCGCGATCACGAGTTCCGGCTGCGGCCGCGGTGCGTGGGCGGACAACTCCGCCGGCGCCACTTCCTGCGGCAGCGCGACGATGCGTTCCCACAGCGCGAAGCCGGCCGTGCGGTTCGCCTTGCTGAGCTGGTAGGCGGGCAAGGCGTCCATGCCGTGCGCCATCCACAGCGCTTCGTACGACGGTTTCAGGCGCGCGTCGTGCCAGGCTTCGGACAGGGGCGCGAAGGTTTCCTGGAGGACGGCGGCCGTGCTGCGCATGCGCACCCAGCGATGATTCAGCCAGCCGTTTTCCTTCTCGACGGGGTTCAGGAAACGGTCGATCACCTGGCGTGCCGCTTCTTCTCCGCTGCGGCTCATCACGTCGATGGCGGTGCACGTCATGTTCAGGTTCAGGCCACCTTCCTTTTTCGTATGGCGGATTTGCACGACCCGGTCGCGGTAACCCGGCGTGCGTTTGAGGGCTTCGTCGCGCCACGTGCGGATCGTGCGCAGGATGGCGCCCGCGAAGCGCGGCAGCGACGGCCGGCCGTCGGTCTCGTCGACCGGCATGTAGGCTGCCGTCACGCCGGAGTTGTTGTTCGTCGGGAGCGACACGCGCGCGGCGAACGGGGCGTCCTCGGCCAGGTCGGCCTGCAGGGTGACGCCGAAGGTCGGGCGGGTCGGCAGGATGGCGTCGAAAAAGTGAATGGGAAAATTGCTGGTCAGGCCGCCGTCCGAGAACCAGACGCGCAGCAGGTCGACGCCGTCCCCATGCACCGGTAGCGCGCGCAGGCGGTACAGGGGCACGGCTTGCAGCAGCACGGGAAAGCTGAGGCTCATGCGTGCGGCCACCACGAGCGGCAGGTCGTCCGGATCGGGCATGAAGTAGTAATCCTCGCCGCCCGCGTTCATGCGCTCCAGGACGGTCACCGTGCGTGCGCCGTGGCGCGTGTGGCGCGAGTGCGTCTTCATCCAGTCGACGATCGCGGGCGGGAACAGCGCGGCCATTTCCGAGGCGCGGAACACGAGGTCGGCGCTCGAATGCGGCAGGCGGTGCGCGCGCAGTTCGGACAGGCCCGTCGTCATCAGGGCCAGTTCGATCGGCGGCTCGGACGTGCGCAGCTGGCCGAACGTCAGCGGCGCGTCGAGCGGGAGGCCGGCGATGTCCTGCACGAGGCCGTGCAGCCATTCCGTCAGGGCGGGCGGATTGTCCGCAGACGTGCGCAGGCCGGAGCAGATGCCGCAGCGGTTGGCGCGCAGTCCGCGCCAGGCCGACCACGTGGCCTGCAGCAGCGCCCCGGCCAGCGCGCCCACGAACATGCACAGGCCGAACCAGAGGATGCTGGCGATGCCGACCAGGGGCACGCTTGGCCAGTGTCCGCCGAGCAGGCTGCTGCTGATCAGAAAGCCCAGCAGCCACATGCCGCCGCCCACCACGGCGCCGAGCGGGAAATTCCACAGCATGGCAAAGGATAGATAGCCGCACGCCTTCGTCTTGCTCGATTCGTTGAGCGCCGCCGCGATCACGCGGAAGTGCGGGCGCAGCGCGGCACAAGGCTGGAACAGGGAAAACAACCGGGTGTGCCTGCCGACGGCCTCCTGCAGGCTGCCCGGCAGCCGGGCCAGGAGATGGAAACCGTCGTCCTCACCCTCCCCGCCCTTGCGCACGCGGTTGCGCTTGAACTGGGCCGCCGCGGCCGCGATCGCCGCCACGGCGCCGACGCTCGTCCCGCCGATCGAGCGCAACGTAAACCGTTCGGCCAGCCGTGCAACGAACGCGGGGTAGACCACGCCGGAGGTCACCCCGCCTTCCATCACGATATCGCATTCTTTCGGTAAAAAATCGTTCATCGCTCTCGACGCCCGTGCATTGATGCGTCGATTATGCGCG
This sequence comes from uncultured Massilia sp., assembly GCA_966211695.1. Taxonomy (GTDB): domain Bacteria; phylum Pseudomonadota; class Gammaproteobacteria; order Burkholderiales; family Burkholderiaceae_D; genus Telluria. The sequence goes on from CBIHOW010000027.1 coordinate 55,141, forward strand.
ATCAAAGCCTAGGCCGGCACACCCACGATCACGCTGGACGCCTTGAACATCGCCGTGGCCGTCCGACCTTCGGCCAGTTCGAGCGACCGCGCGCTCTCGTTGGTGACGATGGCGGCGATGCTGCCGCCGCCCGTCAGGTCGAGGACGACTTCCGTGTTGACGGCGCCCGGCGTCAGGCGGGACACGGTGCCCGCGAGCTGGTTGCGGGCCGAGAAGCGCGCGCCCTCGCCTTCCGTCATGAGGATGATCGACGATGCCTTCACCAGCGCGAACGCCTGCGCGCCCGGCGCGAGGCCGAGGCTGGCGGTGCTCTCGTGCGTGACGATGGCGACGATCCTGTGGCCACCGGCGATGTCGAGTTCGATCTCGTCGTTGACGGCGCCGGGCCGGACCCGGAAAACGGTGCCGAAGAACTGGTTGCGTGCGCTCGTTTTCATGTTCAGCCTGCTGATCAGCGTGAGGTCGGCGGACAGGTTGCCGGCCTGCCCGTTGAGTTGTTCCACGAATTGTCGATGGACTTGCTCGAGCGCCCGGAAATTCCTGACGAGTTGTTCGCCGCGCGCCGTCAGCCGCGTACCGCCGCCGCCCTTGCCGCCGGCGACGCGTTCCACGAGCGCTTCGCCGGCCAGGTTGTTCATCGCGTCGATCGCGTCCCAGGCACCCTTGTAGCTCATGCCGACCGCTTTCGCGGCCTGGCTGATCGATCCCGTCCGGGCAATCGCGGCCAGCAGCTCGACCCGTCCCTGGCCGCCGAATTTCTCGCCCCCCACCGTCATCCAGACGGCGCCCTGCAGCGCGAAGCCTGTGTTGTCGCTTTCCACGATCTGTCCTGTTCCGTTTCGTTATATACTCTACTATATAGCGATGAAGAACTGGAGTCGACCATGAAGCAACTTGCCGGCCTGCTGGCCCTGATCGCGTGCCACGCCGCCCAGGCGGACGAGGTGCAAGTGGCCGTGGCCGCCAATTTCACCGCGCCGATGCAGAAAATCGCGGCGGCATTCGAACAGGACACCGGCCACAAGGCCGTGCTGGCTTTCGGCGCCACCGGCAAGTTCTACGCCCAGATCGTCAACGGCGCGCCGTTCGAGGTGCTGCTCGCGGCCGACGACGAGACGCCCGCGAAACTGGAAGCGGAACGCCGCACCGTGCCCGGCACGCGCTTCACGTATGCGACCGGCAAGCTGGCGCTGTGGTCCGCGCAGGACGGTTATGTCGACGGCCAGGGCCAGGTCCTCAAAACGGCCAATTATGCCCATCTCGCCATCGCCAATCCGAAGACGGCCCCGTACGGCGCGGCCGCCATCGAGACGCTGAATAAACTGGGCGTCTACGACCGCGTGCAGGGCAAGCTCGTGCAGGGCGAGAACATCGCGCAGACGCACCAGTTCGTCAGCACGGGCAATGCGCCGCTCGGCTTCGTCGCGCTGTCGCAGGTGTACCGCGACGGCAGGTTCACGTCCGGCTCGGGCTGGATCGTGCCGGACAACCTGCACGGGCCGATTCGCCAGGACGCCGTCATCCTCGCCAGGGGCGGCGCCAATCCGGTCGCGAAGGCTTTGGCAAGTTACCTGAAATCGAACAAGGCCAGGGAGATCATCCGCTCCTACGGCTACGCATTGTGACACTGGACGCCGCCGACCTCGCGGCCGTCCGCCTGACGCTGGAACTGGCGACCGTCGTGACCCTGCTGCTGCTGGCGATCGGCACGCCGATCGCCTGGTGGCTCGCGCGCACGCGTTCGCGCCTGCGCCACGTGGTCGGGGCCGTCGTGGCGTTACCTCTCGTGCTGCCGCCCACCGTGATCGGCTTTTACCTGTTGCTGCTGCTGGGACCGAACGGCCCGGTCGGCAAGCTGACGGAGGCGCTGGGCATCGGCTTGTTGCCATTCTCGTTCGGCGGCCTGGTGCTGGCGTCCGTGTGCTATTCGCTGCCGTTCGTCGTGCAGCCGCTGCAGAATGCGTTCGAAGCGATCGGCACGCGGCCGCTGGAAGTGGCGGCCACCTTGCGCGCGAGTCCGTGGGACACGTTCTGGTCGGTGGCGGTGCCGCTGGCAAAGCCCGGCTTCCTGTCCGGCGCCGTGCTCGGGTTCGCGCACACGGTGGGCGAATTCGGTGTCGTGCTCATGATCGGCGGGAACATCCCGGACAAGACGCGCGTCGTCTCCGTGCAGATCTACGACCACGTCGAGGCGCTCGAATACGCGCAGGCGCACTGGCTCGCGGGCGGCATGCTGGCATTCAGCTTCATCGTGCTGCTGGCGCTGTACACCTTCTACCCGCAAGCGATGAAAGGACGGCGCTGATGACGGACGGATTGCGCGTACGCCTGCGCATGGACCGCGGCGCATTTTGCCTGGACGTCGACCTCGACCTGCCGCTGCACGGCATCAGCGCCCTGTTCGGCCATTCCGGCTCGGGCAAGACGACTGTCCTGCGCGCCATCGCCGGCCTGGAACGCGCACCCGGCGGTGTCGTCGCGCTTGGCGACGACGTGTGGCAGGACGATGCGCGCGGCGTGTTCGTCCCCGTGCACAAACGGGCCATCGGCTACGTGTTCCAGGAAGCGAGCCTGTTTCCGCACCTGTCCGTGCGCGCCAACCTGGAGTTCGGCCGCAAGCGCGTCCCCGTGCACGAACGCCGCTTCGCGCTGGAGCCCGTGACCGCCCTGCTGGGGATCGAACGCCTGCTCGAGCGCCGGCCGGACGGTCTGTCGGGCGGCGAGCGCCAGCGCGTGGCGATCGCGCGCGCCCTGCTCGCGTCGCCGCGGCTGCTGCTGATGGACGAACCGCTGGCCGCGCTCGACCTGCGCCGCAAGCAGGAGATCCTGCCCTACCTGGAACGGATGCACGGGGAACTGGCGATCCCGATCGTCTACGTGAGCCACGCGCCGGACGAGGTCGCGCGGCTTGCGGATCACCTCGTGCTGCTGGACGCCGGCAAGGCAGTTGCCAGCGGACCGCTGACGGAGACGCTGGCGCGCGTGGACCTGCCGCCCAGCTTTGCCGACGATGCCGGCGTCGTGCTGGACACGGTCCTGGCCGGTCACGAGGAAGACGCGTTATCCCGCCTGGAATTCGCGGGCGGCGCGCTGTTCGTGGGCCGGCGCCGGGAAGCGGTCGGCACGCACCTGCGCTGCCGCATCCACGCGCGCGACGTCAGCCTGGCGCTGGACCGCCCGCAAGGCACGAGCATCGTCAACCGCCTGCCGGCCGTGGTGACGGCGGTGGCCGCCACCGACACGCCGGGCCACGTGCTCGTGCAACTGCGGATGGGAGACTCGCCGCTGCTGGCCCGCATCACCGAACGCTCGCGCCGCGAGCTGGGCATCGCGCCCGGGCTGCGGCTGTGGGTCCAGATCAAGGGCGTGGCGTTGCTAAGTTAATTCAGAGTTAATTCTCTAATTCGGGGTCAGAGCACATTTTTCGAGAAATTCGGGGTCAGAGCAAATTTCCGATCAATGGTTCTTGGGACACGATGGCACCCGCCATTCATCGTGTCCCCCGTGTCTGCACCTGTGCTCTGTGTACGAGAAATGCTAGGGGGTCATTGCTCCAAAATGTGCTCTGACCCCGAATTTGCAGTGAAATGTGCTCTGACCCCGAATTTTCAGCGCACGCGGCGCATCGACGAGATGCGGTTGTTCATGCGGTCGAGCATGTCGTAGCGGCCCGGGCCCAGGACGACGCATTCGCCGCGGAAGTCGGCGTGTTCGCAGAATTCCCAGCGGCCTTCGCGGATGATGAGCGAGGTGGCGCGGTCGTTGAAGCCGACGTCGCTCAGCGCGCGCACGTCCTGCGACAGTTCCACTTGCGGACCTTCGAAGCGCGGGCCGGCGAACATCACGACCTCGGGACCGCCACGGTCGCCGCGCCAGCCGCCCCAGCCTCCGCGGTCGCCACGGTCGCCACGGTCGTCACCACGCCAGCCGCCCCGGTCGTCGTCGCGCCAGCGGCCGCGGCCCCGGTCGATCTGGCGCGCCGACGAGATGGCATCATTGAAACCGGGAAGCTCGCGGTATTCGCCCGGACCGAACTCTTCGCAACGGCCGCCGAAGTTGGCGTGCTCGCACAGCAGCCACGTGCCCGAGCGGATGACGGCGCTCGATGCGCGGTCGTTGAAATTGAAATCGCCCAGGCTGGCGGCATCGCGGTCGATGGTCACGCGTTGGCCACGGAAATTGCTGTCCGAGAACAGCGTCAGTTCCCCGGCAAAGGCGGCGTGGGTGAAGGTGGCCAGCACGGCGGCGGCGGCAAGCAGGCGTTTCATGATCTCTCCATGGGGTGTGCGCCATCCGTCGGCGCCTGTGCTGTTAACGCGGGGTCCGTACGGCCGGCTGACAGTTTCCTTGTAACAAAACTTTACGCGACCGGCGGCACGTGTACGGCGTCGATGTGTTCGGCCCGCAGCAGGTCGATGATCTGCCGGCCCAGGTCTTCCAGCGCCGTATGGTTCGACAGGTTGTGCAGGCGCTGCTCCAGGCTGCGCTGTTCGCGGATCGACACCACCCAGCCGATCGGCCGGCCGTCGTAGCCCGCGTCGGCCGCGCACCGGCTGGCGCAGGCGATGGTCAGGCGCAGGCCCTCGGTCGGCGCGTAGTCGAGGCACCAGCCCCAGTCCTCCGCGCTCGGGTACCCGGTGACGATGCCCGCGCGGTTCAGCGCCTGCGCCAGCCACAGGGCCAGTTCGAAGCCGTAGACGCCGGGATTGGGCTGACAATCTTCGGGCAAGGTCGGCAGGAAACGGGCGGACGAGAATTCGATACCCCAGGTCATCAAGACCTCCTCACGCGGCGGCTTGCTCCTCCAGCACGGGGCAGCCGAATCCCGGCCGCGCCAGTTCGCGCGTCAAATCGGCACGCAGCGCGGACAGGCCGGCGATGCGCGCGTCGATGTCCTCCAGCTTGCGCAGCAACGCGTCACGCAGCAGCGGCGCGGCGGCGGCCGGCGCGGCGGCGCCCGGATCGTCCAGCAGCGGCAGGCCGGTCTCGATCTCGGCCAGCGTAAAACCGAGCGCCTGGGCGGCGCGCAGGTAGCACAGCCATTGCACGGCTTCGGGCGGATAGTCGCGGTAGCCGTTGGCGAGGCGGCGCGACAGCAGCAGCCCGCGTTTCTCGTAGAAGCGCAGGGTGTCCCGGGTGAGACCGGTGGCGGCGGCGAGTTCTCCGATCTGCATGGCGGTGGATGCGATAAAGGGCTTGACCTTGGAGTTTACTCCAGGGTCCATGATCCCGGAACCTTCATTCCGGGAGATTTCCATGCAACTCAGCCGATCCGCTTTCCTGACCCTCGTGCGCGCCAGCGCCGCGTACGACCTGCTGCTCACGGCGCCGTTCGCCACGCCGTGGACCTTCGCCTTCGCCCACGCGCAGCTGTCCGCAATCAACCAGCACCTCGGCGGCGATGCCCTGCCGGACTTCGGCCCGTTCCACGTGCTGTTCGCCTGCCTGATGGGCAGCATCGTGCTCGTGTGGTCCGTGCTGCGCCTGCGCGCCGCCAGCGTCACCTTGGGCCGCTACGACGGCGCCGGCCGCTTCCTGTTCTCCGCATGGATGGCATGGGCGCTCGCCACCAGCGGCGCACCCCTGTTATGGCTGTTCCTCGTGCCGGAATTCTGCTGGGGCGTGGCGCAGTGGCTGCCGGTCGCTCAGGGTGAGCGTGAAGGCGGCGGCAGCAGCGCGGCGCGCGCACCCTTCACCAGCGCCGCGCCCATGCGCTCCAGCCGCGGCGGCTGAATGCGCCAGGCGTGCCAGTACAGCGCCACGTCGACGAACAGGTCCGGCGTCAGGTCGACGAGGGCGCCGCTCGCGAGCATGTCCGCGCACTGTTCCAGCGGCAGCAGGCCGTAGCCGAGCCCGAGCCGGATCGCCTGCACGTACGGATCGCTGGACGGCACGTAGTGGAACGGATACGAACCTTCCGGCAGGCCGAAGTGCTGCAGCAGGAACGCGGTCTGCAGCCGGTCGTTGCGGTCGAAGACCATCACCGGCGCGCGCCGCGCGGCGTCGCGCGTGATCCCGCCGGGGAACCAGCGCGACGCGAAGGAGGGCGCGGCCACCATCCGGTAGCGCATCGCGCCGAGCGGACTGACGGTGCAGCCGCGCATCGGCTCCGATTCGCCCGACACGCAGGCGAGGGCGAGCCCCTGTTCCAGCAGCGCGAACGTGTGTCGCTGGTCGCCCGTGACGAATTCGACGAGCAGCCCTTCCTCGATCAGCACGGGCGCCAGCACGGGCAGCAGCCACGTCGCCAGGGTGTCGTTGTTGACGGCCAGCGCGACGCGCACCGGGCCGGGATCGGCCTGCTGCTCGGCGAAGAATTCGTCTTCCAGCAGCGCGCGGCGGCGGAGGAATTGCAGCAGGCGCATGCCGGGCGCCGTCGGCCGGCAGGGGCGGGCGCGCACGAGCAGCGGCGTGCCCAGGTCGTGTTCCAGCGCGGCGATGCGCTGGGAGATGGCGGACGGCGTCACCTTCAGCAGCGCCGCTGCCTGCTCCAGGCTGCCGCTGTCGACGGCGGCGACGAACGCCTCGCTGCGGCGCGGATCGAGTTTCATTTGGATTAGCCCAGCTTAATAAACTTTAGAAATCATAAATATAATTGATGTGACCGTGCACAAAAGGCATGCTGCTCCGCAATAACAACGGAGAGCACGATGTTTTCACAACCAATCTTCTTGCAAGGCCTCGGCATGGGCGCCAGCCTGATCATGCCGATCGGGGCCCAGAACGCGCACGTGATCCGCACGGGCGTCGCCGGCCGCCACGTCGTCCTGACGGTGCTCACATGCGTGCTGATCGACGTCACCCTGATCGCGCTGGGCATGTCCGGCTTCGGCGCGCTGATCGAGCATTCTCCCGCGCTGCTGCTGGCGGCCCGCTGGGGCGGCGCCGCCTTCCTGCTGTGGTACGGCGTACGGTGCCTGAAAAGCTGCTGGCGCGGGGCGGCGGCGCCGAATGCGACGGGCGACGGGCAGGTGGGCGTCTCCGCATCGCGCGCGCTGGGCATCGTGCTGGCGATGTCGCTGCTGAACCCCCACGTGTACCTGGACACCGTGGTGCTGCTGGGCGCCGTCGGCAGCAGTCTCGCGGCGAACCACCGCGTGTCGTTCGCGGCCGGGGCGATGACGGCGTCGCTGCTGTGGTTTTCGGCGCTGGGCCTGGGCGCGCGCCGCTGCGCGTTCGTGCTGGCGCGGCCCGCCGTCTGGCGCGCCGTCGAAGCTTTTACGGGGACGACGATGCTCGTGCTGGCGGCGCTGCTGGTGCTCGACAACTAGGCCGCGAGCGCCTTCCCGTGTTCGACCGACATCTGCGCCGGCAGCGCGACGCCGTTCTTCACCGCGGTCAGTTCGGCGAGGATGGAGACGGCGATCTCGTACGGCGTCTTGCTGCCGATGTACAGGCCGATGGGGCCGTGCAGCTTCGCGATCTGGTCCTCGGCGAGGTCGAATTCGCGCAGGCGCTCGCGCCGCCGCGCATTGTTGGCGCGCGAGCCGATGGCGCCGACGTAGAAGGCGTCCGTCTTGAGCGCCTCCATCAGCGCGAGGTCGTCCAGCTTCGGGTCATGGGTGAGGGCGATGACGGCGCTGCGGCTGTCCAGCTTCATCTCCAGCACGAGGTCGTCCGGCATCGCGTGCACGACGTCCACGCCCGGCAGGCTCCAGCTGGCGCGGTATTCCTCGCGAGGATCGCACACGGTCACCTGGTATTCCAGGCCGACGGCGATCTGGGCGAGGAATTGCGACAGCTGGCCGGCGCCGATGATCAGCATGCGCAGGCGCGGGCCGTGGATCGTGACGAGCGTGTCGCCGTCCATGCGCAGCTGCTCGTCGGCCTTGCCCTGCGCCAGTTCGACCGCGCCCGTGGCCAGGTCGAGCGTGCGCCGGGTCAGCACGCGGCGCTGGGCCAGCGCGAGGAGTTCGTCCATGCGGCTGTGTGCGCCGAGCGGTTCCACGACGAGCTGGATCGTGCCGCCGCAGGGCAGGCCGAAGCGGTGTGCCTCGTCGGCCGAGATGCCGTACGTGATGACTTCCGGGGCCGTCCGTACGATGCCTTTTTCGCGCACCGCGGCGATCAGGTCGTCCTCGATGCAGCCGCCCGACACCGAGCCGACGACCACGCCATCGGCGCGGATCGCCATCGTGGCGCCTTCCGGCCGCGGGCTCGATCCCCACGTCCTGACGACGGTCACGTACTCGCAGCGCCAGCCGGCGCGCAGCCACTGGTCGCAGGCGTGCAGCACTTCGAGGTCGATACTGTCCATTGCCTTCCTTTTGTTGCCAATCGATAATTCTCAAGCCCACAGGGCATGTGAATCCTAACGCAAAAACACGAACCGCGACGGGCTGCAGTACCCGGCAAGAGTGCAGGGGAAAAAATGGTTTATATCGTTTTTGCGCACGACGGCGCTATACTCGCCGGATCGCGACCGTGTCGGAAACCACCATGAAACCAGACCTGCTGTCCCTGCTGCGCATCGATCTTCCCATCATCCAGGCGCCGATGGCCGGCGTCTCGACGGCGGCGCTGGCGGCGGCCGTGTCCCAGGCGGGAGCGCTGGGTTCGATCTCCGTCGGCGCGGGCGACGCCGCGCAGGGCCGCGCGGCCATCGCCGACGTGCGCCGCCTGACCGACCGGCCGTTCAACGTCAACGTGTTCTGCCACCGCCCCGCGCAGGCCGATGCCGCGCGCGAAGCGGCCTGGCTCGATTACCTGTCTCCGCATTTCGCCGCCAGCGGCGCGCAGCCCCCGGCGTCTTTACGCGAAATCTACAAAAGCTTCCTCGACGACGACCCGATGCTGGACGTGCTGCTGGAGACGCGTCCCGCCGTCGTCAGCTTCCACTTCGGCCTGCCGGACGCGCGCCGTATCCAGGCGCTGAAGGATGCGGGCATCGTGCTGCTGGCCAGCGCGACGTCGGTGGACGAAGCGCGCCAGGTGGAGGCGGCCGGCATCGACGCCGTCGTCGCCCAGGGCTATGAAGCGGGCGGCCACCGCGGGCTGTTCGACCCGGAGCGGGGCGACCCCGCCATCGGCACGTTCGCGCTCACGCAACTCGTGGCGCACGCGGTCCGCATTCCGGTGATCGCGGCCGGCGGCATCATGGACGGGAACGGCATCGCCGCCGCGCTGCGCCTCGGCGCCAGCGCCGCCCAGATGGGCACCGCGTTCATCCTGTGCCCGGAGTCGTCCGCCACGCCGCACCACCGCGCGCTGATGCAGGCGGGGGAGGGCGTGATCACGGCCGTGACGGACGTCGTCTCGGGCCGCCCCGCACGCGGTCTCGTGAATCGGCTGTTCAGCGAGATCGGCGCGCCCGGCCACCCGCCGCTGCCGGATTACCCGATCGCCTACGATGCCGTGAAGGCGCTGAACGCGGCGGCCACGAAGGCCGGCAACAATGATTTCACGGTCAACTGGGCCGGCCAGGGATTTGCGCTCGCGCGCGCGCTGCCGGCGGCGGAACTGGTGCGCCTGCTCGGCGAGGAACTGGCTCAGGCGTCCGCGTAAGCCGTCTCGATGGCTTCCTTGCGCGGCGTGGACGCGATGTGCACGACCAGGACGGCGTCGAGCGGCAGGGCAGGGTGCGCGGCGCGGTGCTTGGCGAACCAGAACACTTCGTCCATGTCCTCGTCCTCGGGCTCGTGCCAGGTCGTCATGACGAAGCGGTCGTCGGGCGCGTCCTCGTAGTCGACGGCTTCCAGCGCCGCATCGTCGACGGCATCATGCCAGGCCTCGGCATCCTTCCCCCAGGCCTGCACATAGCGCGCGCCGGACGCGACGAGCCACCGCGCGACGTCCCACAGCCACATTTCCGCGACCTCGTCCTCGGCCAGCACGATGGCGAGGAAGGGCGGGCGCGCGCCCAGGTCGGGCAGGTCGGCGTCGGGCGGCAGGTGCAGATATGTAAGAGTCTTTCGTTGCATGGCACTAGCTTACCATCCTGCGTTACTATCTTGCTCGCGCCGGGACCGTCCGGCCCGATCCGTGGAGTCCCATGAAAATCCTTGCTTCCCTTGCGCTCGCCGCCGCTTCCGTCACGTCCGCCCACGCCGCCATCCCCGTGTATGGTTTCTTCGTCAAGAACACCTATCCGCACGACCCGAAGGCGTTCACGCAGGGCCTGTTCTTCAAGGACGGCCAGCTGTACGAGTCCACGGGCCAGAAGGGACAGTCGTCGCTGCGCAAGGTCGACCTCAAGACGGGCAAGGTGCTGCAGAAGAAGGACCTGGCGGACGAGTATTTCGGCGAAGGCTCGACGGCCGTCGGCGACACCATCGTCGGCCTGACGTGGCAGTCCAACGTGGGCTTCCTGTTCGACGCGAAGACCTTCGCCCTGAAGGGCCGCTTCAACTACAAGGGCGAAGGCTGGGGCCTGGCGAGCGACGCGAAGCACGTCTACATGAGCGACGGCACGAACGAGATCCGCATCCTCGACCCGAAGACGCTGGACGAGCAGCGCCGCATCCGCGTGACGGCCGAGGGCAAGCCGATCACGCAGCTCAACGAACTGGAAATCGTCGACGGCCAGATCTTCGCCAACGTGTGGGGAACCGACGTCATCGCCCGCATCGATCCGGAGACCGGCAACGTCGTCGGCTGGATCGACTGCACGGGCCTGCTGCCGCCGGAGCAGCGCGGGACGACGAATCCGGATGCGGTCCTGAACGGCATCGCGTACGAGCCGAAGCAGCACCGTCTTTACGTGACCGGCAAGCTGTGGCCGAAGCTGTTCGAGATCGAGCTCGTACCGATCAAGCGCCAGTGACCGCGATCACGACCTTGCCGAAGTGCGACCCGGATTCCATGTGCCGGTATGCTTCGCGCGCCTGGTCGAACGTGAACACGCGGTCGACGACGGGCTGCAGCCCGGTGGTATCGGCGAAGCGCACGACCTTTTCCAGCATCGCGCGGCTGCCGACGTAGACGCCCACGAGGCGCTTGGCGGTCGCCAGCAGGGTGGCCGGGTTGACTTCGCCGCCGAAGCCGCTGACGCCGCCGATGATGGCGACGCTGCCGCCCATCGCGGCGGACGCGATCGAGCGGTTGACCGTCCCCTGGCCGCCCACTTCCAGCACCACCTGCGCACCGGCGCCGCCCGTCGCGCGCAACACCTCTTCCTGCCATTCCGGCGTCGTGCGGTAATTGATGACGTGGCGCGCGCCGAGCTCCTTCGCCCGCTGCAGCTTGGTGTCGCTGGACGACGTGATGACTGCGTTCAGCCCGGCCGCCCGGGCCAGCTGCAGGCCGAGGATGCTGACGCCGCCCGTCCCCAGCAGCAGCACGGTGTCGCCGGGGCGGACCTGATTGCTGGATTCGAAAATGGCATTCCACGCCGTCACGCCCGCGCAGGGCAAGGTCGCCGCGTCGACGAAGCTCATCCCGTCCGGGATCCTGACCAGCGCGTTCTCGTCCAATACCACTTCTTCCGCCAGCATGCCGTCGATATCGCCGCCGAGCGCATGGCGGATTTTATCGGGGCTGGTGGGGCCGTCGTGCCAGTGCGGGAAGAACGACGCGGTGACGCGGTCGCCGGGCTGGACGCGCGTGACGCCGGGGCCGGTGGCGACGACTTCGCCGGCCCCGTCCGAGCAGGGGATGATGGGGTCGTCGACGGTGACGAGGTAGTTGCCGCTGGCGACCATCAGGTCGCGGTAGTTCAGCGAGACGGCGTGCACGCGGATGCGCACTTCGCCATTGCCCAGTTCACGGTGAGGAAAATCCACGCACTGCAGCCCGTCGATGCCATCGCCGGGTAAGATCTGGTAAGCCCGCATCGCTGTCCTCCATCGGTTGGTCGGCCGCCCACCTCGGGCGGGAGCATATTGTCGCCGCAAGGCCCGCAGGAACGGCGCACGCTCCGGCGTCGCGTTACCGCTTCAGCCACCAGAACAGCACCGCGGCACAGGACAGGAAGAGACTCCAGAACATGACCCGTCCGCCGCGGTGGCGGTCGAAGCAGGGCAGGCAGACGTCGATGTCGGTGCCTTCTCCCGTCTTCGACAGGCGGTAGGTGATGGCGCGCGTGCGCTGGCCTTCGAGCCCGGTCAGGCAGTGCGCACACAGGCCGGCGGCGTTGCGTGCCCGGTACCGTTCGACACGGCGCTCCACCACCCAGAGCACGATGCAGGCGGCCAGCACTACGCCGGCGAGCACCAGGGTATGTTCGATCGGCGCGCCGCGCGATCTCATTGCGCCGCCACCTTGCCCCGCTGGCCCGGGATGAAGTCCTCGAGCACGGCCTGCTTCATCAGCGCCGGCGGCAGGATGCCCTGGGCGATGATGAAGTCGTTGAAGGCCTTCAGGCTGAAGCGGTCGCCGAGCGCGATCTCGGCCTGCGTCTTCAGCGCCCGCAGTTTTACATAGCCGTAGTAGTAAGCGGTCACCTGGCCCGGCATGCGGTACGCATAGCGGTCGACTTCCGATTGCGCGAACGGTTCGGACAACACGACTTCACGCATCAGGAAGTCCTTGGCCTGCGCGGGCGTCATGCGGCCCAGGTTGATCTGCGGGTCGAGCAGGGCGCGCGCCATGCGCAGCAAACGGGCCTGCAGCGAGACGAGCTGGCCTTCCGGCGGCATGTACGGCAGGATCATCGCTTCCGAATACAATCCCCAGCCTTCGACGTTCGTGCTGTTGAAGGCAAAGCGGGCGCGCGCCACCGACATGCCCTGCTCCACCATCGACGCGAACTGCAGCTCGTGGCCCGGACGCGCCTCGTGCGCCGTCAGGGTCCAGGCCATCGCGGCGAAGTCGAAGTCGTTCATCTTCTCTTTCGACTTCGCGTTCGGGTTCGCCAGCGGGATCACGAACTCGCCGTATTCTCCCGTGTTGCCGATCATGCGCGGCGGGTTCATGAACGGCGCCGGCGAGCGGGCCGCTTCGGCCGGCGTCGCGGTGCGGATGTTCGCCTCGCGCGGGCAAGGTCACGAGGTCGTGGGCGCGCACCATCCCTTCGATATCCTTCAACCGCTCGCGGTAGTACGGCATCAGCTGGTCGGGCGCGATCGACGACTTTTTCAGCTCGCGGATCACGTCGCGGTAGTCGGACGACGGCAGGTGGTTGCGCGCCGCGATGACGCCCGCCACGACCTGCATCTCGTCGCGCACTTCCTGGAAGTCGAAGCCGGCGCGCTCGATCATCTGTTCCGGCGCGATGTCGACGCCGACGTTGGCGAGGCGATTCACGTAGATGACTTCCGGCAGACGCACTTCCTTGCGTGTGCGCGGCATGAGGCGCGCTTTCACCCAATCGTCGTAGTCCTTCACCTGGGCCTTCAGCGCCGCGAAGTCGCTTTCCCAGCCGGCGATGTTCGCCTTCTTGAACAGCTCCGCGATGCCGTCCATGTAGGTCGCGTTGTTGTTCAGGCCTTCCTCGACCTCGCCCACGTACGGGCCGATCAGCGCCTTGTCGGCCAGGCGTTCCTCGCCGCGGGCGCGCGCCAGCACGGCGATCGGGGAGTAGTCCGCTTCCTTGCCGGCGTAGCGTTTCAGGCGCACGAGCGCGAGCTTCTGGCGTTCCGGCTTGTTGCGCGGGTCGAGCAGGGCGCGCAGGCCGCCGTACACGACTTCGCCCACGTTGACGTATTCGAGCAGGTACTGGTGCTCCAGCTTCATCGTGGCGATCTTCTTTTCGCGCGAGTCGATCAGGATGTCGAGGTCCTGGCGCACCTTGGCGTCCTTCTCCTGTGCGCGCTGGCGACGCAGTTCGGCGAGGCGCTTTTCCGTGTCGGCCAGTTCGCGCTCCCAGACGCGCGGTTTCAGGTCGGCGACCTGCGTGTCGTAGTGTTCGTCGCCCAGTTCCGTGGATTCCTCCGGCACGTATTTACCCGTGTCCTTCAGGACCGGCTGGGTGTAGGCGTCGCTGCGCGCGACCCATGCGGGTGCTGCTGCGCAGGCGGCGCCGGATGCGAACAGGAGGGCGAGGCCGAGACGGATCATGATGCTGCCTTGTCGTGGTAAAGCAGCCATTCTAGATCGGCTTGGACACCATGAACCAGAAGATGAAGACGAACGCAATGAAGGCCGGGATGCCGAGCGCCACCCACGTGCGGAAGTACTTCCAGTACAGCGGGGGCAGCGGCGTGCCGTCGCGCGCGGCATCCGCCGCCATGTCGCGCAGGCGCATCTGCAGCCACACGACGGGCAGCCAGCAGGCGCCTGCCAGCACGTACAGCATCAGCGACCACATGATCCACCGGCTGCTCATCGGATAGCCGGCCAGGTGGATCATGTAGAACCCCGTCGCCGGCTGCACGACGGCCGTGGTGGCCGTGAACAGCCAGTCCGCGATCACGACGTATTTGCTGACGACGGCGATCGCGCGCACGTCGCGGCTCACGTTCGCGAACAGCATGTACCAGGCCGACCCGATGCCCGTGCCGAACAAAAAGGTCGACGACAGGATGTGCAGCCATTTCACGACGACGTAGTCCATTACTTTTCCTCTTTTTCCAGTTCGTAGAGCAGCCAGATCGCGGCCAGCATCGGCAGGTTCTTCGTCAGTGGACCGTAGGGGTGGATCAGGAATTCCGGCAGCCGGACGGCGATCACGATCGAATAAAAGCCGATCAGCGCCAGCTGCACCAGCCACAACCAGCGGCGTCGGCGCAAGAACAGCGTGGCGAAGCCCAGCACCACGTCGAACACGGACGCGCCGTACAGCATCAGCGGGCGCAGCGGTTCGGGGATGCCGCTCCTGGCCAGCAGTTCGTAGCTGGCGGCGGCCGGGTACAGGAATGCCGAGACGATGGCGGTGGCGATCCACACGATGGCGATGGCCAGCCGCAGCACGGGCAGCAGCCAGTCCAGCTTCGCGCGCGCCCGCTCGGCGCCGGGGTCGACGATGAACGAGGCGATGTCGCGCGGCGGGCGTCCCAGCAGGCGCAGCGTGGGGCCGGGGTCGGCCGCGTTGCCGCGGTCGAGCATGCGCAGCGCGTCCGGGTCGAGCAGGGCGCCGGGCAGCCGTGCGCCGATCCGCGCGAGCAGCTTTGCCGCGCCGCCCGGCAGCGGCAGCACGCGCAGCCTGCCCATCCCCATCGCGCGGCGCAGGGTGGCCAGGTAGTCGACGAAGGGCAGCGCCTGCGGACCGACGAGGGCGATGCGGCGCACCGGCCCATCCTCGGCCTTGTCCGCATACAGCCGCTGGCGCAGCAGGGTCACGATGGCGGCGACGACGTCGTCCACGTGGATCGGCTGCACCAGTTGCGGGGCGTCGCCCAGGCGCACGGCGAACGGCAGCGACGCCATCGCCTTGAATACGCGCGCGCTGGCGCCGTCCGCGCCGTAGACGAGCGACGGCTGCACGATGGCGGCGCGGATCGGGAGTGTCGCGAGGTAGTCGTCGGCGGCCTTCTTCGACAGGTGGTAGGCGGTGTCGGCCTGCTCGTCGGCGCCCAGCGCGGACAGTTGCACGACCATGTGCACGGCGTCGGACTCCGCGCAGGCGGCGAACAGGGCGCGCGGGGTGCGCGTGTGCAGGGTCTCGAACGTCTGCGTGCCACGCTCGCGGAAAATGCCGACGGTATTGATCACGGCTTCCACCCCGGAAAGGCGCGCCAGCCAGGTCGATTTGTCGGTATCGTTGGCGAAGTCGGCGCGGATCCCGGACAGGTGCGGATGAGCGGGCAACCGTTCCGGCTGCCGCACCGCGCACACGACGTCATGGCCTTCCGCCAGCAGCGCGTGCAGCAGGTGTTGCCCGATGAATCCCGTTGCCCCCGTGAGCAGGATCCGCATGCTTTTCCTTTCTCCACTATCCAGGAGGGTGACATGGAATCATGGAACACGGCACTCAAGCGCGGCCTCGTCGGTGGCGCCACGTCCAGCCTGCTGTCGACCGCGGCGCTGGCCCTGCTCGGCCGGCGCGAAGCCGGCAGCGCCTACGCGCCCACCAACGCGGTCAGCCACTGGATCCATGGCGACGAGGCGCTGCATGAACACACGCCGACCGTGCGCCACACCATCCCCGGCTACCTGATCCATCACGGCAGCGCGACATTCTGGTCGGTGCTGTTCGAGCGCCTGTGCGGCCACCTGCTCGACCGCAAGGAGCCCGCGACGACGCTCGGCGTGGCGACCGCCGCGTCGGCCGTGGCCTGCTTCGCCGATTACCAGCTGACGCCCAGGCGCTTCCAGCCCGGCTACGAGGCCCACTTGTCGAAGCCGTCGCTGGCCGTCGTCTACGGCGCGTTCGGCGTCGGGCTGGCGCTCGGTGCGATGCTGTGCCGCCGTTCCTGATCCCCTTCGAGTGTAAGCGAGCCGGCGAAATCGTGGCGTCAGGGATGGGAGGAGGGCGCGTTGACGGCCAGTTGCGCCGCGAACGCGCGCTGGTACGCGGGCCGCGCCTCGCCGCGGGCGACGTAGGCCGCCAGGGTCGGGAATTCGTCGAGGATGCCGGACTGCTTCGCCGATTACCAGCTGACGCCCAGGCGCTTCCAGCCCGGCTACGAGGCCCACTTGTCGAAGCCGTCGCTGGCCGTCGTCTACGGCGCGTTCGGCGTCGGGCTGGCGCTCGGTGCGATGCTGTGCCGCCGTTCCTGATCCCCTTCGAGTGTAAGCGAGCCGGCGAAATCGTGGCGTCAGGGATGGGAGGAGGGCGCGTTGACGGCCAGTTGCGCCGCGAACGCGCGCTGGTACGCGGGCCGCGCCTCGCCGCGGGCGACGTAGGCCGCCAGGGTCGGGAATTCGTCGAGGATGCCGGACGGCCGCAGCCGCAACAGCACCGACACCATCATGAGGTCGCCCGCGCTGAAGTCGCCGTCGAGCCAGTCGGCATCGCCCAGGCGCGCCACCAGGGGCTTCATGCGGTCGCGCACGCGCTCCTCGACGAGCGGGACGCGTTCCCTGGCCCAGGGCTTGTCGCCTTCGAAGATCCGGGCCGTGACCAGTTCCAGGATGGGCGGTTCCACGGTGTTGAGCGCGGCAAACATCCACGTGATGGCGCGGGCCCGCGCGTGGTCATCCGCCGGCAGCAGGGCGCCATGGTGCGTGGCGATATGAAAGACGATGGCGCCCGTCTCGAACAGGACGAGGCCGTCTTCTTCATAGGTCGGGATCTGGCCGAACGGGTGCAGGGCCAGGTGCGCCGGTTCCTTCATGGCGCGGAACGACACAAGGCGCACGTCGTACGGCAGGCCCGCTTCTTCCAGTGCCCAGCGCACGCGCGTGTCGCGCGCGAGGCCCTTGCCGCCGTCGGGCGAACGTTCGAAGGCGGTGATCGTGATGGTCATGTTTGCCTAACCTAAAGGATGGCGACGGATCGCGTTGGACCGAGGATGTCTTCATCTCGATATTAGCATTGACTTTCCCGCGCGGCAGCGTCGAACTCATCCCAATTTGTAACTTGCTCAATCTCAAGTTTCGTCGTGCCCTCGTCCTTATCATGGATCGATGCGTGTCCGATTTGCGGGCGCTGCTGACGTTCGAGTTTGTCGGCGTGAGTTTTCTACAAGGAGGCTGGCGTGGACTTCAGGGTTTTGGCGGAGACTTTCGATGGCTGGTCCGGGACGAAACGCCCAGAGCGCAACGTGGACATGTTAACGAAAATCTTTCATATGAATATATTCCAGCGCATTCGCTCTTTTTTGCTTTGTGCCGCCATGCTGGCGCTGACCGCCTGTGACCCGAATCCGCGAGAATGGAGGACACCGAATATGACCAAACTGACGCCGCGCCTACAAACGATGTTCGAGAAAACCAAAACCGTTTGCTTCGGTCGATTCTTGGTCGACGTGCCGGCGTCGGCGACAGTTGCATGGGGTGAAGTCGATGTTCCTCTTGGTGTCAGCGTTTATCCTGATGGCGTGGACGAGGTTAAAACACTCGCGCAAGACTTCATCGATAAGCTGAAGAGTGAAAAGAACATCAACAAAAACCACGTGCCGTTGCTGATAGCGATCGAAGACATGAGCCATCCTGAAGGCAAGATAATTACCGGTTATCAGGATTTCGAGTCGCTTGATGACCTTAAGATCAACGGGTATTTCAGGATGAACAAGGATGGCGTGGTCATCGAATCGCGGCCTTTGGAAGACATTAAGGACGAAACCATCGCGGATATAAAAAGCATCGCCCGTCGCCTGCGGCGACTGCCCGAAAACGAAATTCCCACCGAGCCAGGCAACTGCATCGAATACGCCTTCCTTCCGGACGACCCGACTGCGGACAAGGCACACCTGGGCGAACTGATCCGCGTCGGTTTCCGCCTGAAGGAATTCCCGGACACGCACCTCTCGATTTTCGTCGGGCCGTCGAATCCGCATTACGAAGACAGTGACTCCCTGAAATGGCAGCTCGAACGGCTTGAGAAAAGGCTGAAAGCCGAAGACCCCAACCACCCCAACCTGAAGACCAGATACCTGCGCAGGGGAGACCGCCAGATCCATGACTGGGTGGCCGGCTTCGAGGCACTGTCGCATACGCCCGAGCTGCCGGAAGCTCAACCCTTCCATGACTTCGGCATGGATTTCAGAGGTGTGCCGTCGGACCCTTATAAGCCGTATGCGGACATACGAATGCAAACCGGCGTCGCCGACAATGTCGCCGGAGCGACCAAGGCCAGCCTGACCGATGAAGAAGCCATCGCGGTCTGGGACCGGATCACCAGCACCATCCGCGTACGCCCGACGAGCACCGCGTCGAAGGCCGCCGAAGCCGAGCCTGGGCCGCGCCGTCCTTTGGGAGAACTTGCCGCGACCGGACGTACTTGTCCGCAGACGGGGTGGTGGACATCCGATGACGCGAAGGGCGAAAGCCAGCACATCAAGGCAGGCGACATCATGCCCCATGCCATCACATCAGGCGAACCGTCCTTATGGCAAAAGCTCAAAGGCGAGCGCCCAATCTATCGCACGGCGACCGTGTGGAAGCTGGTCGGCTACGACAATGCGCCCGCGCATGCCAATGTTGCGACACAAACGCCCGCAGGCGGCACCACTGGCGAGCGGAAGGAAGACATCCCACCTCCGCAAAAGGGCTGAGCCATGCGCAATGTAATTCGCCTCGGTGACGCCACAAACCATGGCGGTAAGGTTGAGAGCGTCGGCGCGACGCATTTCACAGTGGACGGCATTGCAGTCGCGCGCGTCGGCGATCCATGCAGTTGTCCCATCAAAGGACACGAACATTGCACGATTGCCGAGGGCGATCCACATCATCTAATCGATGGCATCGCCGTCGCTTACGAGGGACACAAGACCACTTGTGGCGCCGCGTTGATCGCCACGACAGGAAGCTTTACCGGGCAATAGTCCGGCTTTTAAAAAAAGAAGCCCCTGCTCAGGGGCTTCTGTCGAGACGCCGCGCTAATCAGAAGCTGTAGGTCGCGCGCGCATACACGTACCGGCCATTGTTGCCGAACGGCGTGTAGTTCGAGAACGGCGTGTTGCTGGTCGTGTTCAGCGCCGGCGGCAGGGTTTCCGAGTACTGGTCGAACAGGTTGTCCGCGCCGACCGCCAGGCTGAACTGGCGGCTGAAGGCGTAGCGGGCTTCCAGGTCGACGATCGTCTTCGCCTTCAGCGTGAAGTCGAACGCTTGCGTCGTGCCCGGCGACAGCACTTCGCCGTAGCGGGTGGCGCGGGCCGTCACGCCCCACTGGTTCAGCTTCCAGTTGGCGCTGGCCGTGATCTTGTTCTTCGGCTGGCCCTTCTCGAGCGTCAGCACGTTCACGCGGTCGAACAGCACGGGCGCCGGATTCAGCGCGGCCAGCTGGGCGGTGGTCGGGACCTTGGTCACGTCCGTGTGGTTGAAGTTGCCGGCCAGCGTGAAGTCGAAACGGCCGGCGGCGCCCGCGTTCCACGGCATGCTCGCCACGATGTCCACACCTTCCGTCTTCGTGTCGACGCCGTTGATGAAGAAGCGGCCGCCGCCGACGCCCGTGAAGCCCTGCGACACGATGTAGTTGCGCACGGCCGCCGACAACAGGTTTTCCGACAGCACGATGCGGTCGCGCACGTTGATGCGGTAGGCGTCCACCGTCAGGCTGACGGGGGCGAAACGCATGACGGCGCCCAGCGAGAAGTTGGTCGACTTCTCGGCCTTCAGCGGCTTGGCGCCCAGCGCGACGGCGACCGGGTCGCTCGGCGTGAACGTCGTGATCTCGTACGGGATGCCGTTGACGAAGTTAGTCGACGTCGACGTGAAGCTCTGCTGCTGCAGCGACGGCGCGCGGAAGCCGTTCTGCACCGCGCCGCGCAGCGCGAAGTTCTTCGTGAAGTCGTAGCGGCCCGCCAGCTTGCCGGACAGGTTGCTGCCGAAGTCGTTGTAATGCTCTTCGCGGATGGCGGCCGACGCCAACAGCTTGTCGGTGACGTTCGCTTCGACGTCGACGAACACGCCGATCGCCGTGCGCGACGTGTTCGACGCGTTGGCCGGACGGAAGCCCGGGAACACCTGCGCGCCCGATGCGGCCGGGACGCCGCTCGGCAGGATCACGCCGCCGTTGCGCCAGGAATCCGGCTCGCCCGCGTGCAGCTCGTAGCCTTCGCGGCGCGCCTCGGTGCCGACCGCCACGTTCAGCGGCGAGGCGAGGCCGCCCACGTCGAACTTGCGCACGCCGGTGAGGTTGTACACGAGCTGGTTGTACGAGAAGCCGCCCGCGTCGAAGTTCGTCTTGCTGGTCGGGCCGATCGACGCGTTCAGCGTGTTCTGCATGTCGTAGTTCATGCCGTTCTGGCCGTACACGAGCGACGTGTCCAGGTCCCACTCGCCCAGGCTCCAGCTCATGCCGGCGGCCGCGCTGAAGTCTTCGACGGTCGGGGCGATGATCGGCAGGAAGCCGTTCGGGTAGATGGATTGCACGTTGCGCGCATCCTGCGGCATGCGGAAGTAGCCGGCCGAGCGCGCGTCGCGCAGCTGGTAGCTGCTCCAGCCGTAGACTTTCACGTCGGGGCTCAGGTTATTGCCCACGTTGACGAACACCGTCTTCTGCTGCATCTCCGGATCGCCGTACCACGCGTCGAAGCGGTTGATGGTCAGTTCGCGCGGATCGTAGGCGCCGTTCACTTTCGAATACAGCTGGCGCATGTCGTAGCCGCTGCGCTCCGTGTGGTTCTGGTCCTTGTATTCGGCCGCGATGGTGATGTAGCCCGTCTCGCCCAGCGGCAGGCCTTTCCAGGCGCTGACGGTCGTGGTCTGGCCGTCCGTGCGCTTGCGCGAGTTGGGCGCGGTCCACGTGGCGCCGGCCGGCGGAGCGGCGTTCAGCAGGTCGTATTCCGAGATGTGGGCGCCGTACGTGATCGTGCCTTCGCCGCCCGCGCGGTCCGTGCGCAGGCGGACGTTGACGACGCCCGAGATCGCGTCGGAACCGTATTGCGCGGCCGCGCCGTCGCGCAGCACCTCGATGCTTTTCACGATGGCGGACGGTACCGTGTTCAGGTCGACGGCGGCCGAGCCGCGGCCGATCGAGCCGTTCAGGTTCACGAGCGACGACGTGTGGCGGCGCTTGGAGTTCACCAGCACGAGGCTCTGGTCCGGCGCCATGCCGCGCAGGGTGGCCGGGCGGACCGTGTCCGTGCCGTCCGTCAGCGTGGGACGCGGGAAGTTCAGCGACGGCAGCGCCACCGACAGGGCCTGGTTCAGTTCGGTCGAACCCGTCGTCTTGAGGGTGTCGGCCGAGATGATGTCGACGGGGGAGGCCGTGTCGAGGGCAGTGCGGTTGGCGACACGGGTGCCGGTCACGACGACGGTCGCGGTGCCGGTGTTGTCCTGGGCCTGGGCCAGCAGGGGGCTGCCGGCGAACAGGGTGGCGATGGAAAGGGCGAGTACGGTTTTTTCCGGCACAAATCGTTGTTGCATTCTCTGGTCCTTATTCTTGATCTACGTGGATACAACGGCAAGCTCGTCCTGATAGTGGAGCGTGCTTGTTATCGTTGTCAATTGTGCTAACCCGCAATAGATGTAAGGACGCAA